>JAUILQ010000013.1 GCA_030433005.1 Alphaproteobacteria bacterium | reverse complement strand
CCTCGGCCAGGCGGCGGCGCCAGGCCGCGAGGTCCGCCGCCGAGCCGGCCTGCGCGGCCATGCCGACGATGGCCAGCGGCTCGCGGGCCGACAGCGGGGGGCCCGAGGGCAGCGGCTCCTCCGCCGCTCCGCCATCCTCCAGGATCAGGTGCGCGTTGGTGCCGCCGAAGCCGAAGGCGTTGACCGCCGCGCGACGCCGGCCCGGCGTCCGCTCGCCCCAGTCGCGCGTCTCGCGCACGATCTGGGCCGCGCCGACCCGGCCGTCGTCCGAGGCGAGCGGGGTCTCGACGCCGACGGTCGGTGGGATCCGGCCCCGCTCCATCGCCAGCAGCGTCTTGAGCGTGCCGACGCCGCCGGCGGCGGTCAGCAGATGGCCGAGGTTCGACTTGACGCCGCCGAGCGGCGGCACCCCGCCCCCCGCGGCATCGCCGAAGACCTCGCTGAGCACGTTGAGCTCGCTGCGGTCGCCGACCCGCGTGCCCGTCGCGTGGCACTCGACGTAGTCGATGGCCGCCGGTGTCAGGCCGGCCTCCTCGTAGGCGCGCCGGCAGGCCAGACGCTGGCCGCGGGCGTTGGGCGTGATGATGTGCTGGCCGCGGCCGTCGCTGGCCAGGCCGATGCCGCGGATCACCGCGCGCACGCGCTGCCCGTCGGCCCGGGCGTCGGACAGGCGGCGGACCAGGAAGGCGACGCCGCCCTGGCCGAGCGCCAAGCCGTCCGAGCCGGCGTCGAGCGGCCGGCTGCGCCCGCCGGCCGGCAGCGCGTGCAGCGCGGCGAAGCCGAGACTGGCGTAGAGCGGGTCGATGGTGCTGGCCGCGGTCACCACCATGGAATCGGCCTGGCCGGCCCAGAGATGCAGGGCCGCCAGCTTGAGTGCGTAGAGCGAGGTCGCGCAGGCGGCGTCCAGCGCGTAGCGCGGACCGCCGAGCGACAGCGCGCGCGCCAGCACGCCGGGCACCTGGCCGGCGATCAGGCCGTCGGCTGGGTCCGGCGGCTCGCGGCCGTCGGCGAAGCGGAAGCCCTCGCGGCCCAGCGCCGCGGCCACCGCCGGCTCGATCAGCGGGTCGTAGAGCTCGCGGAACAGCGCCGTCGACTTCTGCGTCGTGCCCCAGGAATAGGCGCCGAGCAGCAGGCCGCAGCGCGTCCGGTCCAGGGCGCCGCTGGCTTCGGCCTCCTCGAGCGCGGCACGGGCCAGGGCCAACGGCCAGCGCACCAGGCGCCCGTGCCGGGCGAGCTCCGCGGCGGGGATGGCGTAGCCCTCGCAGGACGGCTCGGCGTCGCGCAGCCACGCGCCCTGCAGGCTGCACAGGCGGTCGGGCACGCCGCGCTCCGCCGAGAAGAGACGCGCCGGATCGAGGCCGAAGTCCTCGCGGGTCGCCGGGCCGATCGCGTCCCAGCCCTCGAGCAGCCGCTGCCAGAAGGCCTGCGGGTCGGCGGCGCCGGGCAGCAGCGCCGCGACGCCGACGATCGCCAGCGGCTCGCGCCCGGCATCCCCCGGCGCGGCCCCCTCGGCCCTGTCGTCGCTGTCCCGCACGGTCGCCCCGCTCAGGCGCTGCGGCGCGCCGCGGCGCGCTGGAACAGCGGGTGCTCGCGGTCGACGACGACGCCCTCGAAGCCCTCGATCCGGAGCAGCGCCGCACCGTCGCCGTCGAACAGCGCGAGGTCGGCGACCAGCCGCTCGGCGTCGAGCGAGCGGATCCTGGCCTCGACGGTCAGCGCTCCCTCCGCCGGACCGGCCTGCCAGACGATGCGGGCGACCCGGCTCGGCAGGCAGCCGGCGCCGCGCTCGGCCTGGAGCCAGACCAGCAGGGCGTGGGTCGCGATGTCGTAGGCCAGCGGATTGCGCGCGCCCTCGGCCGGGCTGGCGGGCAGCCTCACGGCGAGACGCACGCCTTCGCCGTCGAGCCGCTCGACCGCCAGGACGCCGCGGAAGGCCGGCCCATAGGCGATCGGTCCCTCGAGGTAGGCCTGAGCGTCGATCCCCTGGCTCTCGCCGGGCGCCGTCGTCTCCAGCCGCCCCGACCGCGCGCCGGCCTGCGGCGAGCCGGGAATCAACCGGGCACGGTAGTGGGCGTTCGCCGGCTCCTCGCCGGCCGCGTCGGCGACGCTCGCCTGCCAGGCGCCGTCGAGTTCCGACAGCGACAGGGTCAGCGGCGCGCTCTCGCCGTCCTCCAGGATCACCCCCTTGAGCACGCGGAAGTCCTCGACCGCGCCGACCTCGAGGCCGCGGGCCTCGGCGGCCGCCAGCATCCAGGCCAGCGGCCAGGCGGCCGGCAGCACCGGACGCCCGTCGATCACGTGGTCGGCCAGCTCCGGCGTGTCGGCGAGGCTGAAGCGCCGCGTGGCCCCGGCCGCTGCCGCGCCGCCGGAGAGGTCGTCGCCGATCACCAGGTGCGCGGTGCCGCGCTGCCGCAGGGCGGCCAGGAACAGCGCCTGGCCCTCGGCGGTCTCGATCGGCCGGATGCCGCGCTCGGCGAAGCGGCGCGCCAGCTCCGGCGTCACCATGCCGCCGGCCCAGGGCCCCCAGGCCAGGGAGACGACCCGGCAGGCAGGCCGGTCTTGCGCCAGGCGCGCCGCCGTCTCGTCGAGCAGCGCGTTGGCCATGGCGTAGTCGCTCTGCCCGGCGTTGCCGAAGGCCGCCGCGGTCGAGGAGAACAGCGCCAGCAGCTTGAGCCGGCCCGGGTCGAGGGCGTCGAGCAGCGCGCGCAGTCCCTCGACCTTGGGCCTGAAGACGCGATCGAAATCCTCCGCCCGCTTGTCGCCGATCCGTCGGTCGGCGAGCGCCCCGGCGCCGTGGACCAGGCCGGCGACCGGCCCGCTCTCCGCGACCAGCGCCGCCACGGCCGCGGCATCGGCGACGTCCACCGCCCGGTAGTCGGCCTCGATGCCCTTCTCGCGCAAGGCGGCCAGGCGGCTGCGCACGGCCCGCGCGGCGACGAGCGGCGCAAGCACCTCCTCGACCTGGCGCGGCGTCGGCCTGGCCTCGGCCGACAGGGCGGCGATGGCGGCGCCGCGCAGCTCGCCATCGGCGACGCCCTCGGCCCAGGCGGGTTCGCGCGCGTCGAGCGCGGTGCGGCCGAGCAGCAGCAGGCAGCAGCCGCTGGCGCGCGCCAGGGCCTCGGCGCAGTCGGCCGTGATGCCGCGGCCGCCGCCGCTGACCAGCACCAGGTCCCCGGGACCGATCGGCAGCGGGCCGTCCGGCGGCAGGACGAGCGGCTCGAAGCCGAGCGCCTGCCGGCGCTTCCCGTCGAGGCGCACGACCGGCGCCTCGTCGCGGCGGCCCAGCTCGTCGAGGACGGCCTTGGCGATCTCGGCCGGCGGCAGCGCGCCGTCGAGCTCGAGGGCGCGGCAGCCGACGCTCGGCCATTCGGCGGCCAGGCACCGCACGAGGCCGCGCAGCCCCGCGGCGGCCGGCGCGGCGCCGGCCGGCACCAGGCTCAGGAAGGCGGCCCCGGCCGCGTCCGGCAGCCGGGCGTCGAGCAGCGACGCGAGGTCCAGCGCCGCCGCCAGCAGCGCCGTGTCTCCGAACGCCGAGCCGCCGCGCTCGCCGGCCGCGGCCGGCCCCGCCGCCGGCCCCGTTGCCGGCCAGCGGAACAGGGCGCCGCCAAGCGGCCCGAACAGGCGCTCGACGCGGGTCAGCGCGGCATCCAGCGTCGCGCGACCGGCATCGGCAAGCGGCAGGCAATGCAGCGTCTCCGGCGGCTCGACGGTCTCGGTTGCGGGCGCGGGCGGCACCTGGAGCACGACCGGCGTCGCTCCCGCCGCCTCCAAACGCTCGGCGATCGCCACCGTGACAGCGTCGCACTCGCCGAGGATCGCGACCGCCCCTGCGAGCCGCACCGGCTCCGCCGGGGCCGCCGGCAGCGCGTGCCAGGCCAGCGTGCCGGTCGCCGTTCCGGCAGCCCGCCCCTCGGCGGGTCCCTCCCGCTGCGCCTCCCGCCGCTCGTTCTGGTTGGCCGGCAGGGCGCCTGCGGTCGCAGCGTCGCTGGCGACGCCGGCCGCGGCGCCGGCCAGCAGCCGGGCGACCGCACCCAGGGTCCGGGCGCCGGCGAGGTCGAGCCGGTCCGGCCAGGCCGGCACGGCGTCGCCCAGGGCGTCGCGCAGCGCCGAGAGGATCTCCACCCGCTTGATCGAGTCGATGCCGAGGTCGGCCTCGATGTCGAGGTCCGGGCCGAGCATGTCTTCCGGATAGCCGGTCTTGTCGGCGACGATCCCGGCAAGCAGCCGGCTCAGCTGCGTCAGGCCGGTGCGTTCCGTCGCGGCTTCAGGCCGCGCCGCAGGCGCGGCCGGCGTCGCGGGCTGGGCCGTTGCGCCCGGCTCGGCGGGCGCGGCGCTCGCCGGCTCGCTGGCCGAGGCGACGTGGCGCGCCAGGAGCTCGGCCAGCCCCTGCAGGCTGACGGCGCCGCCGAGCGCCGACTTCGGCAGCGGTCCGGCCCGGCGACCGGGCTCGCCCAGGGCGTCCCGCAGGGCCGCAAGGATCTCGACGCGCTTGATCGAATCGATTCCGAGATCGGCCTCCAGGTCCATCGCCGGGTCGAGGAAGTCGGCGGGATAGCCGGTTGCCTCGCCGACGATCTCGAGCAGGCGCGGCAGGATCGCCTCGGCCGTCATGCCCGACGGCCCGGAAGCGGCGGCATCGTGTTCCGGCGAATCCGCCGGGGCCGCTGCACCGGCAGCGGCGGCCGGCGCCGGAGCGCCGGCTTCGACTGCGGTTCGGGCCGGGACCCCGGCCGCAATCCGGGTCGCAAGGGGGGGCGCAACCGGGGCCGGCGCCGCCGCGGGCGACTCGCCGCCGCCCAGCAGGCGCCGGGCGTGGCCGCGCTGGCCGGCCAGGAAATCGGCGTGCAGGCGCGTGACCTCCGCCTGCTGGGCGGCGAGCCGCTCGACCAGGCGCCCGTCGGCGCCCTTGGCCTGCAACTCCGCAAGCAGCCGGGCCTGGTCGCCCTGCAGGGCGAGGAAGTCGCGGTGCGCGGCGAGCGTCGCCTCTTCCAGGTCGAGCGCCCGGTCGAGCAGCGACGGGTCGAGCAGCGCCGGGCCGGCGGCCGGGTTCGCGGTCCGATCCACGGCAGGCTCCTCGGGCCGGTGCGCCGGCGGCGGCGTCTCGTCAGGCGTCGGCCGGGCCTGCAGCGGACGCCGCCGTGCCAGCTCCGCGAGGGCCTGCTCGGCGTCGCGGCGGCGCTCGACGGCGCCGACCGATTCGCCGTCGATCCAGACCAGCGCACCGTGCTCGGGCAGCGGCGCCGGCGCACTCGGCAGCTTGACCGGCCGCGGCTCGCGCAGTGCCAGGCCGGCGACCCGCAGCTGCAGGATCGCGCCGCGCAGCCGGCGCTCGGCGTCGGCGCCGCGGCCTGGATCGAGCGCCAGGGCCAGATGCGGCCGCTCGCCGAGCGTCGCTCCGACAAGGCCGGTCAGCACGGCCCGCGGCCCGACCTCGACGAAGACGCGTCCACCGGCCTGGTAGATCGCCTCGATATCGTCCTGGAACAGCACCGGCTCGAAGGGCTGCGCGGCGAGACCCTCGCACAGCGCCCCCGACTCCCCGTCGTGGAAGCCGCCGCTGCGGTTCGAGGCGACCCGGCAGCGCGGTGCCGCGAAGGTCGCTCCGGCCAGGGCCCGGCGCCAGGGCTGTTCGGCGTAGCCGACGCAGGGCGTATGGAAGGCCGCCGCGACCGGCAGGCGGACCACCGAGTGGCCGCGTCCGGCAAGGCGCTCGGCAGCGGCCTCGACCGTATCGAGCGGGCCGCCGATCACCGTCTGTCCCGGCGCGTTGGCGTTGGCCAGGCGCAGCCCCGCCAGATCGCCCAGCGCCGCGAGCTCCGTCTCGACGGTCGCGCGGTCCGCCTCGACGGCCAGCAACGTGCCCGCGTCCGAGAGGTCCTCGGGCGGCGTCAGCGCCTGGCCGCGCGCCAGCACGAGGTCGAGGAAGCCGTCTTCGCCGAGAGCGCCGGCGGCGTGCAGCGCAGTCAGCTCGCCGAAGCTGTGCCCGGCCGCGAAGTCGGCGCGAAAGCCGCTGCTCTCCAGGACCCGAAGCAGCCCGAGCGACAACGCACCGACCGCGCCCTGGGCGTAGAGCGTGCGGCGCAGCGCCGAGTCCTGCGCGCCGGCCGCTTCCGGATCGGCGTCGGGCGGCGGGAAGACGACGGAAGACAGCGGCGTCAGGCCGGCCGACTCATAGCGCCGATCGAGTCGCTCGAAGGCCGTGCGCACCTGCGGAAAGGCGATGGTCAGTTCGCCGCCCATCCCGACGTACTGCGAGCCCTGTCCCGGAAACAGCGCGACCAGGGCCCCCTCCGCCGCTTCCGGCAGCGCCGCCGGGCGATAGTGGACCCCGGCCGGCAGCGACCAGTCCGCCTGCCCGCCCCGGTTCGCCAGCGTCTCCGCAGCCAGGTCGAGGACGCGCGCCGCCTCGGCCGGATCGGCGGCGACGAAGCCGAGGCGCGGCCGCTCGGGCGCCGGCGTCGGCGCCGCGACGAGCTCGGCGAGAAGCGCGCGGCCCTCGCCGCCCGCCAGGCGCGCGGCGAGATCGCGGCAGCGCTCGGCCAGGGCCTCCGGGCTCGCCGCCTCGACAATCACGCCGACCGGGCTGGCCGCCAGGGGCAGCGGCTCGACGGCCTGGGGCGCCTCTTCCAGGACGACGTGCAGGTTGGCCCCGCCGAAGCCGAAGGCGCTGACGCCGGCCCGCCTCGGCCGGTCGGCTCGCGCGGCCCAGGGGCGCGTGCGCGTGTTGAGGTAGAGCGGCGACCCCTCCGGCTCCAGCCGCGGGTTCGGCCGCGTCACGTTGAGAGTCGGCGGCAGCGCCTTGTAGTGCAGCGCGAGCGCGGCCTTGATCAGGCTGGCCGCACCGGCGGCCGCCTTGGTGTGGCCGATCTGCGACTTCACGCTGCCGAGCGCGGTGCCGCGCGCCGGCGCGCCGGCGGCGGAGAAGACGGTCTCCAGCGCCTCGAACTCGACGGCATCGCCGACTGCCGTGCCGGTGGCGTGCGCCTCGACCAGGCCGATCTCGGCGGCCGTCACGCCGGCCGCCTCGAGCGCGTCGCGGACCGCGCGGACCTGGCCCTCGGCGCGCGGGGCGTAGATGCTCTTCGAGCGCCCGTCGCTGGTCGCGCCGTAGCCGCCGAGCACGGCGTAGATCCGGTCGCCGTCGCGCTCGGCGTCGGCCAGGCGCTTGAGCACCAGCAGGCCGACGCCCTCGGAGATCAGGGTGCCGTCAGCCGCGGCGTCGAAGGCGCGCACCGCCCCGCTCGGCGACAGGGCCGGCGTCTTGGAGAAGCTGAGGAAGGCGGTCAGCCCGTTGTCCGTGTCGAGACCGCCGGTCAGCATGAGGTCGGCGCGACCGGCGGCCAGCGCGTCCATCGCCAGGCCGACGGCGCAGAGACTGCTGGCGCAGGCGGCATCGACGGCGAAGGCCGGCCCGCCGAGGTCGAAGCGGTTGGCGATGCGTCCGGCGACGACGTTGGCCAGGAAGCCGGGAAAGGAATTCTCCTCCCAGTCGGGATAGTGGCGGCGCACCGCCGCCGCGATCTCGGCGACGCGCTCCGAGTCGAGCCCCTGGTCGCGCAGCACCCGCTCCCACAGCGTGGTCTCGAGCCCGCCGCGCAGGTCGTGCAGCGACTTCATGGTGGTGCCGGCGAGTCCGAGCACGACGCCGGTACGGGCATGGTCGACCGTGCCCGGCGGGCAGCCGGCGTCCTCGAGCGCCGCCTTGGCCGCGACCAGACCGAGCAGCTGGCTCGAGTCGAGCGACGCGAGCGCCTTTGGCGGCAGCCCGAAGGCCAGGGGATCGAACGGCACCGGCGGCAGGAAGCCGCCGCGCGCCGCATAGGCCCGGTCCGGCGCGCCGGGATCCTCGGCGAGGTAGAGGTCGGGCCGCCAGCGGCCCTCGGGCAGGTCGCGGATGCAGTCGACGCCGTGCAGGATGTTCGACCAGTAGGCGTCGAGGCCGGCGGCCTCGGGCATCAGCGCCGCGAGACCGACGATGGCGATGCCCCGCCCTGTCCGCTCGCCCCGGCGCTCCTGCCGTGCGGCCTGGCCTTCTTGGCTCACCGACATGCGGGTTCCTCCCTGCTCGATCCTCGCCTGGGGCCGGCCACGCGGCATCGCCGGCCGGGCCCGCGGGGTCGTTGCACACGGATCCATCAGGTACGAATGGAAACGGCCGGCCCGAACCTGGCAGTCCGGACCGGCCGTGCCTCATCCGTCACGCAGGGGCCGCTCTCGACGGGCGATGCGCGGCCCCGGTCCTGGACCTCAGGGGTTGCTGTAGGCCGCGACGTAGCGCAGCGGCTGGCGCCAGACGAAGGCGGCGCCCTCCTTCAGGTTGCGGGCGACATCCGCGGCATTCTCCGGGCCGATGGCGGCGGCGAGCCGCGAATCGTTGTGCTTGCCGTCGGGATCGAACTCGGCGAGATCGTCCGCGCCGATCAGCACCAGGTAGTTGTTCAGCTGGCCGCTCGCCGGGCGATGCACGGTGATGCGCATCGGGTTCTTCGACTTGCGGTTGGCCTCCATGAACTCCTTGGCGGCGCCGCGGAAGGATTCGTTCTTCTCGGCGTCGACCTTGATGCCGTAGGCCATCACATAGGGCTTCGGGCCGTTCGCCTTGCCGGCCTCCGCCACGGTGTGCATCAGCTCGGAGCCGAGCCCCTTGACGCCGCCCTTGGCCTTCTGCGCGGCCGCCGCGGTCTTGGCGTCGCCGTGCTTCTGCGCCATCGCCGAGGTCTGCTTGTCGCCGTGAAGCTCGCTGTGTGACTTGTGCGGGAACCAGACGTAAGCGACGTCCGACGGACCGTGCAGCGGCACGTAGGTGAAGAACCGCTGGCCCTTCTTGTGCTCCTTCGTCGACTCCACCGCCTTGGTCACGAAGTCCTTGAAATGCGGATCTTTGCGGTCGTAGTGCACGACCATGAGCGAAGCCTGCCCCTTCATCGCCTTTTCTCCTGCAAGAGTGGGTGGATGAATAACGCTCTAAAGTTGTACGTCGGCCTGCCACCCCAGCGCCCGGCACCGAGTCTCTTCAACCGGACGCTGAACCAGCAGGCCTGTCGCGTCACTTTGGCACCAAGCCGTTGATGTAGCGGAAGTGTCGCACCGCCCCGAGATGTCGGTCAAGTTAACAACCCGTCATGGTGAGGGGCCTTTGCGCCGGGTGCGTGCGGGCCGTTTATCGCGGCTGGGTTGCTTTTGTGCGGCAGACCGGCGCCGACGGCCTGGGGCCTCGCGATAATCGCCTCCCGGGAGACCGCTCCCGGAGCGGGCCGAGTCCTGCCGTCTCCACGCACGCCCTTGAAATCGGCGCCAAATCCACGTCGAATGGTCTGCAAAGGCCGGCGCAGGCCCGGACAGCGGGCCGGAACGCCGCGGTCTTTGGGGGGCAGAGATGATCGGACGTCGCAAGGCCGCCGCGACCGGCGGCGACGGGCGCAAGCAGCCGGCCGCGCCGGAGCCGGCGCCGGGCGCCCAGCAGGCGACGCCGCAGGACATCGGGCGGCTGGCGCGGCTGACCTCGCCGCGCGGCTGGGTCGTCGCCCTGACCCTGGCGATCGTGACGCTGGGCGGGATTCTCTGGGGCCTGCTCGGCGAGATCCGGGTCGACGTCAGCGGCCTCGGCATCATCGAGTACAAGGAGGGCGTGCTGCAGCAGCTCGACGCGCCGGCCGCCGGCCGGGTCGAGCAGGTCGCCGTGTCGGTCGGCGACCGCGTCGCCCAGGGCGACCTGATCGCGACCGTGCAGGTCGGCACGAACGCCGAGGAGCTGGCGGGCGCCAAGCGGCTGCTGACGGACCTGCAGTCGGAGCGGGAGCGCCGCCGGCAGCAGGTCCAGCAGGTCATCGAGCGGCGGCGCGAAACCACCGAGGCGACGATCGCCAGCCTCGAGGAGAAGGCCTCGGTGCTGGAGGAGCGCATCGCCGACTACGGCCCCTATCTCGCCGCGCTCGAGCGGGAGATGGATCAGGGCCTGGTGCTGCGCCAGCGTGTCGAGGGCGTGCGCAGCGACCTCAACGACGCCCGGGTCAACCTGGCGACGACGCGCAGCGACATCCAGAACGCCCGCTCGCAGCTCGACGAGTTCGTCGCCAGCCAGCAGAGCTCGCTGGACCAGCTCGAGAACCAGCTCATCGAGCAGCAGAACAAGGTCGACCAGCTACAGGCGCTGGTCTCCGAGACCTCGCGCATCGTCGCGCCGCGCGCCGGGGTGATCGTCGCCCTGGAGGCGCGAGCGGACGAGGAGCTCGCCGCCGGCGATCCGATCGCCGAGATCGAGAGCGAGACCGACAGCCTGCAGCTCTTCGGCTACTTCCGGCCGGGCGACGGCAAGCGGGTGACGCCGGGCATGCCGGCACAGGTCTCGCCGGGCACCGTCGAACCCGAGATCTACGGCACCATCGTCGGCACCGTCGTCTCGGTCGGCGAGCAGCCCGCGACCGAAGCCGAGCTGCGCAACGAGATCAGCAACGAGACGCTGGTCCAGCAGCTTCTCAAGGGCGGCGCGCCGATCCAGGTGGTGATCGCACTGAACTCGGACCCCAAGACCGCCAGCGGCCTGGCCTGGACCTCCTCGGTCGGCCCGCCCTACCGGGTCGGGCCGGGCACCACCGCGGCCGCCCAGGTCGCGGTCCAGGAGGACCCGCCGATCGCCTACATCATCCCGATCTTCGGGACCTGGCTGGGCGGGAGCGGCGAGTGACCGAGGCCGCGGCCACGCCGACGGCGGCGCCCGGCGCGGCGTCACGGCCGGGGCCGGCGGCGGGAGGGCGCCGCTCGGGGCGGGTGCGCGTGCCGACGGTGCTGCAGAGCGAGGCGCGCGAGAGCGGCGCGGCCGCGCTCGCCATGGTGCTGGCCCACTACGGCAAGTGGCTGCCGCTGGAGCGGCTCTGCGAAGAGGCCGCCATCGTGCGCGACGGCAGCCGGGCCGACAACCTCGCCGCCGCGGCACGCAACCTCGGCATGACCGCCGAGCAGCGCCAGGCCGCCGGCGAGGCGGCGCTCGCGCTGCCGACCCCGGCCCTGGTGCAGCTCGACAGCGGCTTCGTCGTGCTGGAAGGCGCGCGCGCCGGCAAGGTCTGGGTCAACGACCCGGCGAGCGGTCCGCGCTCGATGACTCCGGCGGCCTTCGCCCAGCACTTCGCCGGCGAGGCCGTGGTGCTGCAGCCGGGCTCGGGGTTCCGCCGCGAGGGCCGCGCCCCGAGCCTGGTCGGCTCGCTGTCGCGCCACCTCGCCGGGGCCCGCGGCGCGGTCCAGATCGTGCTGCTGGTCACGGTGCTGCTGGTCGTGCCCGGGCTGCTGCTGCCCGGGCTGCTCAAGGTCTTCATCGACGAGGTGCTGATCAAGGACCTGGCCAGCTGGCTGCTGCCGCTGATCGTCGGCCTGCTGCTCTCGGCGATCCTCGAAGGCCTGCTGCTGACGGTCCAGCAGTGGTACCTCAAGCGGCTGCAGATCAGCGTCGCGATCAGCCTCGCCGGGCGTTTCCTCTGGCACGTCCTGCGCCTGCCGGTGCAGTTCTTCGGGCTGCGCACCGTCGGCAGCATCATCGCGCGCTACCGCTCGAGCATGCAGGTCAGCGACCTGCTCGCCGAGAGCGTCAGCACCAACCTGCTGAACCTCGTGATGGTCTGCTTCTTCGGGCCGCTGCTGTTCCTGTTCAACGTCGAGCTCGCCGCCTTCGCGGTGGTGCTGACGCTGCTCAACGTCGCCGGGGTCAAGCTGGTCGGCGAGAAGCGCAAGCAGATCAACAGCCAGCAGCTCAACGAGGAGTTCAAGCTCTCGGCGACCGGCATGAGCGGGCTGCGCGCCATCGAGACGCTGAAGGCCATGGGCTGCGAGCCCTACTTCTTCCGCAGCTGGGCGGCGACCAACTCGGCCGTGGTCGACGCCCGGCAGGATGTCGGGCGGCTCTCGCTGACGCTCGACGTCGTGCCGGCGGCCCTCAACGCCCTGACGGTCGCCGGCGTGCTCGGCTTCGGCGCGATCTTCGTCATCCAGGGGGCCATGTCGGTCGGCGACCTGATCGCCTTCCAGTGGCTGCTCAAGCGCTTCTCGACGCCGATGCAGCAGCTGGTCAACGTGACCCAGAGCCTGCAGCTGCTGCAGAGCAACCTGCGCAAGCTCGACGACGTGCTCGACTATCCGGGCGACCGCCTGCTCGACGGCGGCGCCGAGCGGGCCGCGGACGGGCCGAGCCTCGGGGCCGCACAGGGTGACGCGGGCGCGGGCGAGACGCGGCAGTCGGGCGCGCTGACGCTGAAGGACGTCAGCTTCTCCTTCAGCCCGGTCAGCGAGCCGCTGATCCAGCACTTCGACCTGGAGCTCGCGCCCGGCGCCCGGGTCGCGCTGGTCGGCGGCTCCGGCAGCGGCAAGTCGACCCTGGGCAAGCTGATCGTCGGGCTCTACCACCCGACCGCCGGGCAGGTGCTGCTCGACGGCCGCCCGCTGGAGCAGATCCCGCGGCCGCTGTTTCTCGGCTCGGTCGGCTACGTCGACCAGGACATCTTCCTGTTCGACGGCAGCGTGCGCGAGAACATCACCATGTGGGACAGCTCGATCCCGGCGGCCGACGTGCGCCGCGCGGCGGTCGACGCCTGCATCGACGACATCATCGTCGCCAGGCCGGGCGGCTACGATTCGCGGGTCGCCGAGAGCGGCGCCAACTTCTCGGGCGGCCAGCGCCAGCGCATCGAGATCGCCCGCGCCCTGGCGCGCAACCCGCGGCTGGTCGTGCTCGACGAGGCGACGGCGGCGCTCGACTCCGAGACCGAGCGGATGATCGACGACAACCTGCGCCGGCGCGGCTGCACCTGCGTGATCATCGCCCACCGCCTGAGCACGATCCGCGACGCCGACGAGATCGTCGTCCTGGACCGCGGCAAGGTCGTCGAGCGCGGCCGCCACGACGAGCTGGTCGCCCGCAAGGGCCGCTATGCCGAGCTGGTGTCGATGGCATGAGCGACGCCCCTGCCGCCCCGAGCGAGAGCAACACCGACGCCGGGACGCCCGAGGCGCTGGCCACGGCGCTCGGGTTCAAGACCGGCACGTCCGCTCCGCTCGGCCGCGATGCCGCCTTCGACGCCGGCGACGAGAGCCGCGCCTGGCTGGTCGTCGAGGGCGCCGTCGACCTCTTCGCCGTCCTGCCCCGCCCCGACGGCCGGCCTGGCGCCCGGCACCACCTGCTGCGCGTCGAGGCCGGCGGCCTGCTGACCGGCCTGACGGCAGCGCGCGCCGCCGGCCCTGCCGGTGCGCCGACACTGACCGCGGTGCCGACGAGCAACGGCCGGGTCGCCGCCGGCAGCCTGGCGCAGTTGGCCGGCGCCGAGGGCGAGGAAGCGCGCTCGGCGCGGGTGGCACCGCTGGTCGACGGCTGGGTCGGGATTCTGACCGCCGCGCTGGAGCTGCCGCCGCCGCCGACCGACGCGGCGACCCTGGAGGCCGGGCAGTCGCTCGAGGCCGCGGCCGGCTCGGCGGTCGCCGCCGGCGAGACGCCGGCCTGGATCGCCGGGCCGCCCGGGGGCGTCGCCTACGCCGCGCCGGGTAGCGGCACCGGAGGCGACGGCGGCGACGCGGGCGACGAGCCGGAGGCCTCGCCCGCCGACGGCCGCCACCTGCCGCTGGCCGGCGCGGCCTGGCTGTCGGTCGAGACCGCCGCGACGCTCGACAGCCTGACCACCGCGGACTGGCTGGCCCGGGGCAGCGTCGCGCAGGATCTCGCCGCCTACGGCGCCTTCGTGCTGCGGCGCTTCGTCGGCCAGCTGGCGCGCCGCGAGCGCGAAGCGGTGGCGCGTCTGACCCGGCGCGAGGCCGACGAGCGCGAGCGGCTCTCGGCCAGCGTGCGCAGCCTGACCGCGGTCATCGAGCAGCGCCGGCCGGTCGTCGGCGCGACCTCGCACGACCCGCTGATCGCCGTGCTGCAGGCTGCCGCCGATGCCCTCGAGGTGACCCTGGCGCTGCCGGGCGGCGGCCTCGCCGCGGTACCGTCGGACCAGGACCCCGTGCTCTATCTCTGCGCCCGCTCGGCCGTGCAGTGCCGGCGCGTCGCCCTGCCCAAGGACTGGCGTCACGACGACTACGGCCCGCTGATCGGGCGCTACGGCCAGGCCAAGCGGCCCTGTGCGCTGCTGCCGACGGCGCTCGGGCGCTACCGGCTGGTCGATCCGGCCGCCGGCATCGACGAGGAGGTGACGCCGGCGCTGGCGCGCCAGATCGACCCGGTCGTCTACCTGCTCTACAAGCCGCTGCCCGAGGGCAAGATCGACGGCCGCCGCCTGGCCAGCTTCAGCAGCCCGGGCAACCTGCGCGACTTCCTGATGATCGTCGGCATGGTGATCCTGGCCGGCATCACCTCGATCGTGACCCCGGTCGCCACCGGCTACATCGTCAGCACGATCATCCCGAGCGCCGAGATCGACCAGCTGGTCGTCATGGCTCTGGCGGTGCTCGCCTCGCTGCTCGCCGCGGCCGCCTTCAACTTCGTCCAGTCGATCGCCATGCTGCGCATCGAGGGCCGCCTCGACCAGCGCATCGAGGCTGCGGTCTGGGACCGCCTGCTGAAGCTGCGCGCGCCCTTCTTCCGCGACTACACGGTCGGCGACCTGGCCAACCGCGCGCAGTCGATCAGCCAGATCCGCCAGCTGATCACCGGCTCGGTCATCAACTCCTCGATCTCCGGGATCATGGGGCTGTTCAGCCTCGGCCTGATGATCGTCTACGACTGGATGCTCGGCCTGCTGGTCGGCGTCGTCAGCATCGCCTACGCCTTCGTCGGCTACCTGATCGGCCGGACGATCGTGGCGCTCAACCGCAAGCGCATGTACCTGGACGGCAAGGTCCAGGGCCTGCTCTACCAGCTGCTCGGCGCCATCGAGAAGCTGCGGGTGACCGGCAGCGAGAGCGCCGCCTTCGGCCTCTGGCAGCGCGACTTCCTGAGCTATGCCCGCTTCACCAACAAGCAGAACGGCTGGACGAACCTGGTCAAGGTGCTCAACGGCGTCTTCCCCTTCGTCGCCGTGATCATCGTGCTGACCGTGATCGGCCTGCAGGCCGGCCAGCTCGACGCCTTCTTCGACCTGCCGCGCAGCTGGCAGGAGATCGAGGCCGCCGGCTTCTCGGAGATCATGTCGCCGGGCGACTTCAGCGCCTTCATCACGGCCTACGTGCAGTTCACCACGGCGGTCATCGGCCTGGTCGGCGTCGCCGTCCAGCTGACCCTGGTGCGCCCGCTGCTCGAGCGCGTCACGCCGATCCTGCAGGCCGAGGAGGAGAACGACAGCGGCAAGAAGGACCCCGGCGAGATCAAGGGCGGCATCGAGCTGCGCAACGTCAGCTTCCGCTACGCGCCCGGCACGCCGCTGGTGCTCAACGACCTCTCGCTGACCGTCGAGCCTGGCGAGTTCGTCGCCTTCGTCGGCCCCTCGGGCAGCGGCAAGTCGACGGTGATCCGGCTGCTGCTCGGCTTCGAGCGGCCGGAGGCCGGCTCGGTGCTGATCGACGGCGCCGACCTGGCCACGCTGAACAGCCGGCTGCTGCGCCAGAACCTCGGAGTCGTGCTGCAGGACGCCAAGCTGCTCAGCGGCACGATCTTCGACAACATCGCGGCCGGCTCGGACGCGACCCGCGACGAGGCCTGGGACGCGGCCCGGCGCGCCGGCTTCGACAAGGACATCGAGTCGATGCCGATGGGCATCGACACCTACCTGAACGACGCCGCGACGACGATCTCCGGCGGCCAGCGCCAGCGCCTGATGATCGCCCGCGCGCTGGTCCGCAAGCCGCGCATCCTGATCTTCGACGAGGCGACCAGCGCGCTCGACAACGAGACCCAGTCGATCGTCAGCCACGGCGTCGACGAGCTGCGCTGCACGCGCATCGCCATCGCCCACCGCCTCTCGACGATCCGCCAGGCCGACCGGATCTTCGTGATCGACGGCGGCCGCCTCGTCGAATCCGGCGGCTACGACGAGCTGATGGCCAGGCAGGGCGCCTTCGCCGCGCTGGTCAAGCGCCAGGTCGCCTGAGCCCCGATTGCGGGCGCGGGCGTTGACCCGCCGGGGCTCGCCTCTAGACTGCGTCGCCATGGACCGACCGGCGCCACCGCCCCCCGAGCGCGACATCGACCGCCTGCTGGCGATCATGGCGCGGCTGCGCGATCCCGAGCGCGGCTGCCCCTGGGACGTCGCCCAGGACTTCGGGACCATCGCGCCCTACACCATCGAGGAGGCCTACGAGGTCGCCGACGCCATCGAGCGCGGCGACATGGCGGGCCTGCGCGACGAGCTCGGCGACCTGCTGCTCCAGGTCGTGTTCCATTCGCGCATGGCCGAGGAGGCCCGGCTGTTCGATTTCGAGGCGGTCGCCGCCGCCATCTCCGACAAGATGGTCAGCCGCCACCCTCACGTCTTCGGCGACGACGCTTTCGAGGACGAGGCCGCGCAGAAGGCCGACTGGGAGGCACGCAAGGCGGCCGAGCGGGCGGCGAAGGGCGAAACCGGCGCGCTCGCCGGCGTGGCGCGCGGCCTGCCCGCCCTGCTGCGCGCGGTCAAGCTGCAGAAGCGCGCGGCGCGGGTCGGCTTCGACTGGGCCGAGACGGCACCGGTCGTCGCCAAGATCGAGGAGGAGCTGGGCGAGCTGCGCCAGGAAATCGCTGCCGGCGCCTCGCCCGAGGGCGCCGATCCGGCCCGCCTGCAGGACGAGCTGGGCGACCTGCTGTTCGCCGTGGTGAATCTCGCGCGCCACCTCAAGGTCGACCCGGAAGCGGCCCTGCGCCACACCAACACGAAGTTCGAGCGACGCTTCCAGGCCGTCGAGCAGATCCTTGACGAACAAGGCAAGATGCCGGCCTCGTCGAGCCTCGACGAGATGGAAGCCGCCTGGCAGACCGCGAAGCGCCGCGAGCGGCGCGATGCCCGAGACAGCGACCGGAAAGACTGAAACAGAAGGGACCGACTTGATGATCCAGACCCTCGACCCCGCCGGCCTGACCGCCTTCGTGACCGGAGTCACCTCGGGCTTCGGCAAGGCGCTGGCCCGGCGCTACGTCGGCGCCGGCGCCACGGTCGTCGGCACCGGCCGGCGCGCCGAGCGGCTCGACGAGCTGAAGCAGGAGCTCGGCGACCGCTTCCACCCGCTGCCGCTCGACGTGCGAGACAACGACGCGGTCAAGCAGGCGATCCAGGGCCTCTCCGGCGGCCTCGAGGCAATCGACGTGCTGGTCAACAACGCCGGCCTGGCGCTCGGCCTGGAGCCGGCCCACGAGGTCGACTTCGACGACTGGGACACGATGGTCGACACCAATATCAAGGGCCTGCTGCACTGCACCCACGCGCTGCTGCCGGGCATGGTCGAGCGCGACCGCGGCCACGTCGTCAACCTGAGCTCGATAGCCGGCAGCTATCCCTACCCCGGCGGCAACGTCTACGGCGCCACCAAGGCCTTCGTGACGCAGTTCTCGCTGAACCTGCGCGCCGATCTGCTCGGCAAGCAGGTGCGCGTCACCTCGGTCGAGCCCGGCCTCGCCGAGACCGAGTTCTCCGAGGTCCGCTTCAAGGGCGCCAGCGACAAGGCCGCCAAGGTCTACGAGAACGTCCGGGCGATGACGCCGGACGACATCGCCGAGGCGATCTTCTGGGTCACCACCCTGCCCCGCCACCTCAACATCAACCGCATCGAGATGATGCCGGTGGCCCAGGCCTTCGGCCCGCTCGCCGTGCACCGCGGCTGAGCCGACGGCGCAGCCGCCATGGCGACCACCGCCGAGATCGTCGAGCGCCTGGCCTACGACGACCTGCCGCCGGCGATCGTCGAGCGCGGCAAGCTGCTGCTGCTCGACACCATCGGCGTGGCCGCCGTCGGCGTGCGCAGCGAGCCCGGGGCCATTGCCCTGCGCGCCGCCGCCCGGCTGTTTCCGGCCGGCCCGGAGCCGGCGCGGGCGCTGTTCTCCGGCCGGCCGCTGTCGCCGGCCGGTGCCGCCTTCGTCGGCGCGACGGCGATCGACTCGGTCGATGCCCACGACGGCCACCAGCCGAGCAAGGGCCACGCCGGCGTGGCGCTGCTGCCCGGGCTGCTGGCCTTCGCCGAGACCGCGCCCGACGGTCTCGACGGCCGCGGCTTCCTGACCAGCTACGTGCTCGGCTACGAGCTCGCGCACCGCGCCGCCGTGGCGCTGCACGGCAGCGTCCCCGATTACCACACTTCCGGCGCGTGGAACGCCCTGGCGGTCGCGGCCCTGGGCGCGCGCCGGCTCGGCCTCGGCGCCGCCGGGATCCGCGAGGCCCTGGGCATCGCCGAGTACTGGGGGCCGCGCAGCCAGATGATGCGGGTCATCGACAGCCCCTCGATGCTCAAGGACGGCTCCGGCTGGGGCGCGCTCGTCGGGGTCAGCGCGGCGCTGCTCGCCGCCGAGGGCTTCACCGGCGCCCCCGCCGTCACCGTCGAGGCCGAGGCACAGCGGGAGGTCTGGCAGGACCTCGGCGTGCGCTGGCTGCTGCCGGAGGTCTACGTCAAGCTGCACCCGGTCTGCTTCTGGGCGCAGGGACCGGTGACCGCGGTCCTGGCGCTGCGCCGGCAGCACGATCTGGAGGGACCGGAGATCGCCGGCATCCGGGTCGAGACCTTCCACGCCGCGACCCGGCTGGCCGAGCGGCGCCCGGCGACCAGCGACCACGCCCAGTACTCCCTGCCCTTCCCGACCGCCGCCGCGGCCCTGCATGGACGCCTGGGCCTCGAAGAGATCGACGGGCCGGGCCTGGACGATCCGGCCGTGCTGGCGCTCGCCGAGGCCCTGGAGCTGGTCGAGCGCGCCGATTTCGACGCCGCCTTCCCGAACCGCCGCTTCTGCGAGGTCGAACTCACTCTCAAGGACGGCCGCCGTCTGCGCTCGGGCCCGACCGAGCCGCGCGGCCACCAGGGCGCTCCGCTGGGACAGCCCGAGATCGAGGCCAAGTTCGAGACGCTGGCGGCCGCGTTGCCGGCCGAGCGCCGGGCGGCGATCCGCAGCGCCGTGCTCGGCCTCGAAGAACAGGGCGACCTCGCGCCTCTGCGCGAGCTCTTGCTGGCCGCGGTCGAGCCGTCCGCCTGACTCCGGCGCCTCAGGTCGCCGGCTCGAGCTCCCCGCGCAGCAGCCGGCCCATGAAGTCGAGAAAGCCCGGCGCCTCGGCATGGCCGAGGTTGATCCGCAGCGCCGGTCCGGTGCGATAGTCGCCGGGCACCGTGAAGGCCGAGCCCGGCGCGACCGGGATGGCCTCGGCCGCAGCGGAGCGGACGACCGTCGACTCCTCCAGGCCGTCCGGCAACGGGCACCAGAGGTGAAAGCCGCCAGCCGGCTCGACCAGGGCCGTGAAACCGAGCTGCCGCAACGCCCGAACGCTCGCCTTGGCGGCCTCGGCGACACGCCCGGCGAGGCGGCTGCAATGGGCGCGGTAGGCCTCGCTGCAGAGCGTTCCGGCCACCAGCGCTTCCAGGTAGCCGGCGCCGGCGCCGAGCGTCACGCCCTTCAGGGCAGCCAGTTCCTCGACCACCTCCGCCCGCCCGGTGAGGTAGCCGAGGCCGAAGCCGGCCCCAAGCGTCGGCGCGAAGCTGCCGAGCTGGATCACCCGCTCGAGCTGGTCGAAGGCGGCGAGACGCGGGCTCTCGGGCGCCAGGATCTCGGCGAGGGGGTCGAGCTCGACCAGGGTCAGGCCGTGGCGCTCGGCGAGCCCGAGCAGGCGATGCTGGGTCTCCGGCGTCGCCGAACTGCCCAGCGGATCGTGGGCCAGAGTCTGGGTGAAGAAAAGGCGCGGGCCGAGCGCCGCCAGCTTGGCCGCGAGGTCGTCGAGGTCCGGCCCCTGCGGCCCGCGACGCACGCCGACGACGCCGGCACGGGCCAGCCGCAGGGCCTGGAACAGCGGGGCGTGGCCCGGGCTGTCGACCAGGACGCTGTCGCCGGGTGCCACGTAGCGCCGGACGATGAGGTCGAGGCCGTGGTCGAATCCGGCCGTGGTCAGGATTTGCGGCGCGCCGGCGCGGATCGCGCGCGCGGCCAGACGCTCGGCGATCCGCTCCCGCAGCACCGGACAGCCGGCCGGTCCCCCACTGTACCAGCGCTCGACGGACAAGGAGGCCAGGTGGCGGTCGAGCGCGGCGTCGGCGAGCCAGTCGGCCGGGGCCTCGTCGCCGCCGGGCAGCTGCCAGGGCGTCTTCGGCGGGCCGCCGCGGAGGGGGACGGCGGCGCCTGCGGCCTCCGACAGCAGCCGGTCCGGCCGCGCGCGCCGCTCGGCCACGAAGAAGCCCGAACCGCGCCGCGCCACCAGGTGGCCGCTCTCGACCAGCCGCCGGTAGACCTCGACCATGGTGTTCTTGGCCACGCCGTGCTCGGCGGCGGCGGCCCGCAGCGACGGCGTCTGGCTGCCGGCCGGCCACTGCCCGGCCTCGACCCGCCGCGCCATCGCTTCGACGATCTCCTCCGTCCTGGAACGACCCATGATCCGCCTTCTGGACTGGTACGATTATGCTGAAAGCCGCCTCGTTATACCATGCGCTGTACCAATCTGGACTTAAGAATGCGGTACGGTCGTCTCAGATCGCACCTTCGCGGCGCAGCAGCCCGAGGCTGGCCGCGAAGGCCTCGGCGGTGGCTTCGAGGTCGGCCTCGCGGTGGGCGGCGGAGACGAGGCCGCCGGGCCAGCCCGAGAAATCGACGCCGTGCAGGTTCAGCGCCAGCCGGAGCAGGCGCGCCAGGCCGGGGGGCTGGGCCTGCAGCTCGGCCCGCCCGAGCCGCCGGGGCCGGAAGTCGCGGCGCCCGCCGGCCGCGTCCAGGTCGCCCATGAAGACATGGAAGGCCGAGGCTTCGCCGTAGACGTGCCAGGGCACCTCGGCGCGCTCCAGCACCGCATTCAGGCGTTCGCGCAGCTGCGCGCCCAGGGCGCTCGCCCGGGCGCAGGCGTCCTCCTCACGGATCGCGCGGAGCGCCGCCGTGCCGGCCGCGGCAGAGAGCGGCGAGGCGTTGAAGGTACCGGGGTGATAGATCTTCTCGCGGCCGGCGCGCGCGCTGGCCTCGAAGTCCAGCCCTTCGAGGATCGCCGCGCGGCCCGCCACGGCACCGCCCGGCAGGCCGCCGGCGAGGATCTTGGCCAGGGTCGTCAGGTCCGGGCGGACTCCGCTGGTCGCCTGCACGCCGCCGGGATCGACCCGGAATCCGGTGATCACCTCGTCGAAGATCAGCACCACGCCGTGGCGCGCGGTCCAGCGCCGCAGCGCCGCGAGGAAGCCGGGGTCGAGCGGCACCTTGCCGGTCGCCGCCCCCAACGGCTCGACGATCACCGCCGCGATGTCGCCGTCGTCCGACAGGCAGCGCTCGACGGCCTCCGCGTCGTAGGGATCGAGCGCCAGCGTCGCGCCGGCCACGGCCGGCGGCACGCCGATCGGCACGCCGCCGTCGAAGTGCGAGGCGTAGCCGACGGTCATGTCGTCCTGCCAGCCGTGATAGTGGCCGTGGAAGCGCAGCAGCTTGCTGCGGCCGGTGAAGGCGCGCGCCAGGCGCACCGCCATCTGCGTCGCCTCGGTGCCGGAGGCGTGGAAGCGCACCCGCTCCGCCGAGGGCACCAGGCTGCAGATCGTCTCGGCCCACAGCACCTCGGGCTCGTGGTTGGCCGCGAAATGCGTGCCGAGCGCCAGCTGCCGGGCGACCGCGTCGCCGACCGCAGGGTGATTGTGGCCGAGCAGCAGGGCGCCGTGTCCGCCGAAATAGTCGAGGTAGCGGTTGCCGTCGACGTCCCACTTGCTGGCGCCCTCGGCGCGCGCGGCATAGAGGCCGTAGGGCAGGATATGGCGGGAATCGTGGACGACGCCGCTGGGCAGCCGACGGCGGGCGCGCTCGGCCAGGGCGGCCGAGCCGGGCGTGCGCGCCCGGTAGGCGCGCTCGATGGCGCTGCCGGGCTCGCTCTCCGCAGGGGACCGGGTCATGGAAATCGCCTTCCTGCTCGACCGCCTTTACATTTCGGGCGGGCAAGCCGCAGTCTCGACCGCCAGCCGGTCCGGGTTCAACAGCCCAAGCCGGATAAGCTCGAACCAGATCCTGGGCACGGCGCCCGCAGGAGGACCGCCCCATGTCCCGCCGCTTCGTCGCCGCCGCCGCCCAGCTCGGGCCGATCGAGCGGGGCGAGAGCCGCCGCTCGGTGGTCGCCCGCCTGCTCGCCCTGCTGGACGAAGCCCGGGCCGCCGACTGCCGCTTCGTCGTCTTCCCCGAGATGGCGCTGACCACCTTCTTCCCGCGCTGGCTGATCGAGGACCCGGCGGAGGTCGCCGGCTACTTCGAGAGCGCCCTGCCCGGTCCCGAAACGGCCCCGCTGTTCGAGCGGGCCCGGCGCTACGGCATCGGCTTCTATCTCGGCTACTGCGAGCGCCATCCGGAGCGCGGCGGCGCCGACCACCTCGGATACAACGCGGCGATCCTGGTCGCTCCGGACGGCCGCGTTGCCGCCCGCTACCGCAAGGTCCACCTGCCGGGCAACGCCCGCTACGACCCGACGCTCAAGCTGCAGCACCTGGAGCCCTGGTACTTCCTGCCCGGCGACCTCGGCTTCCCGGTCGCCGAGGCGCTGGGCGGCCGGGTCGGCCTGCTGATCTGCAACGACCGGCGCTGGCCCGAGGCCTGGCGGATGCTCGGGCTGCAGGGCGCCGAGATGGTCGCGCTCGGCTACAACTCGCCGGCACAGCTGCCCGACAACCCGGCGCAGAACGCGCTGCGCAAGCTGCACCACCTGCTGCCGATGCAGTCGGCCGCCTACCAGAACGGCACCTGGATCGTCGCCGCGGCCAAGGCCGGCACCGAGGGCGGCTGCGCGATGATGGGCCATTCCTGCGTGATCGCGCCCTCGGGCGAGGTCGTCGCCCTGAGCAGCGGCCTCGGCGACGAGCTGCTGCCCTACCGCGTCGACCTGGACGCGACGGCCGAGTACAAGCGCTTCTTCGACTTCGCCACCTATCGGCGACCGGAGTGCTACGGCCTGCTGACCGAGCCCCACGGCCGCTCGCCGCAGCGCGAATGAGCCTGCTGATCGACGTCCGCGCTCCGGAGTGGATGACCGACGCGGCGCTGCGCGCCCGGCTCGCGCCGCTGCTGCCCGGCGTGGCCATCCACTGCGGGCCGCCGACCCGCGAGCTGCCCGACGTGGCGATGCTGGCGGCCGTCCGGCTCCACCCGGACGTCGCGCCGCGGCTGCCCGGCCTGCAGCTGGTGCAGAAGCTCGGCGCCGGGGTCGAGGGCATCCTGGCCCAGGGCGAGCTGCCGGCAGGCGTGCGCGTCGCCCGCCTCAAGCCCGCGGCGGCGGCCCGCGAGATCGCCGAGTACTGCCTGGCCCAGGTGCTGCTGCGCCAGCGGCACCTGGTGCGCCACGCCGAGGACGCGAGGGCGGGCCGCTGGCATCGCCTGGCGCCGCGGCGCGCCGTCGAGACGACGGTCGCCGTGCTCGGCCTCGGGCACATCGGCGGCCAGGTCGCGGCCTGCTTCGCCGGCCTCGGCTTCCAGGTGCTCGGCTGGAGCCGCCGGCCGAAGCGGCCGTCGGAAGACCGGCTGGCCGGCGTCGACTGCCGTTCCGGTCCGGCCGCCCTGCCCGGCCTGCTCGGCGAGAGCGACTACGTCGTCGCCGTGCTGCCCTCGACCCCGGAAACGCGCAACCTGCTCGACGCGCGGCTGCTGGAGCGGTTCAGGAAGGAGGCGGTGCTGATCAACGTCGGCCGCGGCGACCTCGTCGTCGAGGCCGACCTGCTGGCCGCGCTCGACGGCGGCCGGCTGGCCGGCGCGGTGCTCGACGTCTTCCGCGAGGAGCCGCTGCCGCCGGACCATCCCTTCTGGCGTCATGCGGCCGTCTCGGTCACGCCGCACGTCTCCGGCTGGCACCTGGACGACGGTCTCGAAGACGTGGCCGAGAACTACCGGCGGCTGGTCGCCGGCCGTCCGCTGCTGCATGAGGTCGACCGCGAGGCAGGCTACTGAGCCGCACGAAGGAGCAGCCGGGCGCCTACTCGGCGAGCAGCTGCGTCTTGAGCGCCCGCCAGGTCCCGCGGTCGGGCGCCATCAGGATGCCGAAGCTGGCGATGTCGGTCGGCTCGTAGGCCCGGCCCTCGAGCAGCTGGCCGAAGCCGCCGGCCTCGCGGTGGATGACCAGGCCGGGCACGTGGTCCCAGGGCTTGGTCTTGCTGAACAGCAGGAAGTGCATCTCGCCGCGCGCCAGGCGCAGGTAGTCCTGGCCGGCGCAGTGCAGGCCCTTGAGCGTGCTCAGCCGCCGGCGGTTGCGCTCGAGGGTGCGCGCCAGCTCCTTGGAGCCGAAAGTGCCGGCGTTGAGCGCGCCGGTCATCTCGCCGAGCGGCGCCGGCGGCAGAACGCGCAGCGGGCTCTCGCTGCCCTCGTTGTCGCGCAGCACCGCGCCGGAACCGCTCTCGGCCAGGGCGGTGACGCCGGCGATCGGATCGTGAATCCAGCCGCCCAGCAGCTCGCGCCCGCGCACCAGGCCGACCATCACGGCGAAGACGGCGCGCCCTTGCGCGAAGTTGCCGGTGCCGTCGATCGGGTCGATGATCCAGACGTAGGCGTCGCGGTCGAAGCGCGTGAGCACGCGCGGGTCGGCCTCGACCGCCTCCTCGCCGACGACCAGCGAGCCCGGCAGCAGCTCCGAGAGCCGGCGCGTCAGTCGCGCCTCGACGGCATGGTCGGCGACCGTGACCAGCTCGCCGGAGGCCTTGCGCTCGACCTCGTGCTCGGCGAGCTGGCGGAAGCGCGGCAGGGCCTCCTCGGCCCCGGCCTCGACGATCAGGTCGGTCACGGCGATGGGATCGACGACGGGCACCGGCGGGCGTCTCCCTGGCGGTCTGCGGGGGCGGATCCCGAGGGACCCGGAAAAGCGAAGGGCCGCCGGGGCGGTGCCCGGCGGCCCTGCTCGGTCGAGATAGCGTCGGGCGGACTAGAAGTCCATGCCGCCCATGCCGCCCATTCCGCCCATGCCGCCGCCGGGCATGCCGCCGCCGCCGCCGGCTTCCTTCTTCTCCGGCTTCTCGGCGACCATGGCCTCGGTGGTGATCAGCAGGCCGGCGATCGAGGCCGCGTCCTGCAGGGCGTGGCGCACGACCTTGGTCGGGTCGATGATGCCGGCCTTGACCAGATCGCCGTAGGTGCCGGTCTGGGCGTCGTAGCCGAAGTTGCGGTCCTTCGACTCCATGACCTTGCCGACCACGATCGAGCCGTCGACGCCGGCGTTCGCGGCGATCTGCCGGATCGGGGCCTGGAGGGCCTTGCGCACGATGTCGACGCCGACGCGCTGGTCGTCGTTGTCGACCTTGACCTTCTCGAGCACCTTCGAGGCGTTCAGCAGGGCCACGCCGCCGCCGGCGACGACGCCCTCCTCGACGGCCGCACGGGTGGCGTTCAGGGCGTCGTCGACGCGGTCCTTGCGCTCCTTCACCTCGATCTCGGTCGAGCCGCCGACGCGGATCACCGCGACGCCGCCGGCCAGCTTGGCCAGCCGCTCCTGCAGCTTCTCACGGTCGTAGTCGGAGGTGGTCTCCTCGATCTGCGCCCGGATCTGCGAGCAGCGCGCCTCGATGTCCTTCTTCTTGCCGGCGCCCTCGACGATCGTCGTCTCGTCCTTGGTCAGGGTCACGCGCTTGGCGGTGCCGAGCATCTGGACGGTGACGTTCTCGAGCTTGATGCCGAGCTCCTCGGAGACGACCTGGCCCTTGGTCAGGACCGCCAGGTCCTCGAGCATCGCCTTGCGGCGGTCGCCGAAGCCCGGGGCCTTGACGGCCGAGACCTTGAGGCCGCCGCGCAGCTTGTTGACGACCAGGGTCGCCAGCGCCTCGCCGTCGACGTCCTCGGCCACGATCAGCAGCGGCCGGCTCTGCTGGATCGCCGCCTCGAGCAGCGGCACCAGCGGCTGCAGGCTGGACAGCTTCTTCTCGTGGATCAGGATCAGCGGGTTCTCGAGCTCGCAGACCATCTTCTCGGCGTCGGTCACGAAGTACGGCGAGAGGTAGCCGCGGTCGAACTGCATGCCCTCGACGACGTCCAGCTCGGTCTCCAGGCTCTTCGCCTCCTCGACCGTGATGACGCCCTCGTTGCCGACCTTCTGCATGGCCTCGGACAGCATCTTGCCGACCTCGGAATCGCCGTTGGCCGAGATCGTGCCGACCTGGGTCACCTGCTCGGCGGTCGAGATCTTCTTGGAGGCCTTGCGCAGATCCTCGATGACCAGGGCCACGGCCTTGTCGATGCCGCGCTTCAGGTCCATCGGGTTCATGCCGGCGGCCACCGACTTGGCGCCCTCGCGCACGATCGACTGGGCCAGGACGGTCGCGGTCGTGGTGCCGTCGCCGGCGAGGTCGCTGGTCTTGGAGGCGACCTCCTTGACCATCTGCGCGCCCATGTTCTCGAACTTGTCGGAAAGCTCGATCTCCTTGGCGACCGAGACGCCGTCCTTGGACACGCGCGGCGCGCCGAACGACTTGTCCAGCACGACGTTGCGGCCCTTGGGACCGAGCGTGACCTTCACGGCGTCGGCCAGGATGTCGACGCCCCGCAGCATGCGGTCGCGGGCGTCGCCAGAGAACTTAACGTCCTTGGCTGCCATGGTTACCCTCCAAATGGCTTACTGATGAACGGGGCTACTTCTTGCGGCCGGCCCCTTTGGTCGCGGCCTTCTTCGGTGCGGCCTTCTTCGGCGCAGCCTTCTTCGCGACGGTCTTGGCCGTCGTCTTGGCCCGGCTCGCGGCGGTCTTGGCCGCCGCCTTGGCCGGCGCGGCCGCCTTCTTCGCCGCCGGCTTGCGGGCCGGCGTCTTGGCGGTCGCCGACTTCGCGGGAGCCTTCGCCGCGGTCTTCTTGGCCGGCGCCTTGCGCACCGCGCTCTTGGCGGGCGCCTTGGCGGCGGTCTTGGCCGCCGGCTTCGCGGCACCGGCCGGCTGGACGACGCCCATGACGTCGGATTCGCGCATCACCAGCAGGTCCTTGCCGGCAACCTTGACCTCGGTGCCCGACCACTTGCCGTAGAGCACGACGTCGCCGACCTTGACGTCGAGCGGCGTGAGGCGGCCGTCCTCGCCGCGCGCGCCCGGGCCGGCGGCGACCACCTTGCCCTGCTGCGGCTTCTCGCGCGCGGAATCCGGAATGATGATGCCGCCGACGGTACGCTCTTCCGCGGCGATCGCTTCGACGACGATTCGGTCGTGCAACGGACGGAACTTCATCGAGATTCTCCCCTGGCCCTGCCCGGTTGACGCCGGCGCGCCCCGCGGGGAGCGGCCGTTAGCACTTGCACGATGCGAGTGCTAACGCTGTGAATAAGCACGGTATCTGGAGCTGTCAACCGGCGCAGCCGAGGAAATCCCTGGGCTAGCGGGATTCGCCCGCTGAATCCCCGTTGCGACGGCCAGACCCGCTGCGGCGGGTCCCGGGCCCGCCTGCCCCGCCCGCCTCGAGCCGGCGCCGCTCGTAGCGCGCCCGGTTCATAGCGTCGAAGGAGACCGTCAGGCTGGCGCGCTCGCCCTCGTCGTGGCGCGCCATCACCCGGCCATGGCGGTAGAGCCAGGCGAGCTCCGCGCCGTCGGCCAGGTCGACCTCGAGCTCGAGCACCTCTTCGTGGCGCGCGAGACGCGTCTCGATCGCCTCGAGCAGCGCCTCCAGCCCCTGCCCGCTCGAGGCCGAGACCGCGACGCTGTTCGGCTGGCGGCTGCAGCGCTCGAGCAGCACGTCGCGCGCCTCCGGCTCCAGCAGGTCGATCTTGTTGAGCACCTGCAGCGGCGCCTCCTCGTCGTCCTCCTCGACGGGCAGGCCGAGGTCGGCGAGCACGGCCTCGACGTCGGCCTTCTGCGCCTCGCTGTCGGCATGGGCGATGTCGCGCACGTGCAGCACCAGGTCGGCCTCCAGCACCTCCTCCAGCGTCGCCCGGAAGGCGGCGACCAGCTGGGTCGGCAACTCGCTGACGAAGCCGACGGTGTCGGACAGGATGACCAGCTGCCCCGAGGGCAGCGTCAGGCGCCGCATGGTCGGGTCGAGAGTCGCGAACAGCAGATCCTCGGCGCGCACCTCGGCGCGGGTCATGCGGTTGAACAGCGTCGACTTGCCGGCGTTGGTGTAGCCGACCAGCGCGACCACCGGATAGGGCACGCGCTGGCGCGCGCCGCGGTGCAGGCCGCGGGTCCGGCGGACCTGCTCCAGGTCCTTCTTCAGGCGCACGATGCGCTCGTCGATGAGCCGGCGGTCGAGCTCGATCTGGCGCTCGCCCGGGCCGCCCATGAAGCCGGCGCCGCCGCGCTGGCGCTCGAGGTGGGTCCAGGAGCGCACGAGCCGCGAGCGCTGGTAGCTGAGCGCGGCCAGCTCGACCTGCAGCTGGCCCTCCTTGGTGCGCGCGCGCTCGCCGAAGATCTCCAGGATCAAGCCGGTGCGGTCGATGACCTTGCAGTCGAGCGCCTTCTCGAGGTTGCGCTGCTGCACCGGCGTCAGCTGGGCGTCGACGATGGCGATCTCGATCTTCCGCTCGGCGACGAGGTCGTGCAGCCGCTCGACCTGGCCGCTGCCGAACAGCGTCGCCGGCTTGGGCTGGCCGACCGAGACGACCTCGGAGGCGACGATGTCGAGGGCGATCGCCCGGCTCAGGCCGACCGCCTCGGCGAGGCGGGCCTCGGCGTCGCGCAGCGGCGCGTCGCGGTCCTGGCGGTCGGGATGCACGACGAGCGCACGCTCCGGCGCCCGGCGGGTGGACGCACTGCCAGTGGATCCGCTGCGGGTCGCCTCGCTCGGGGTCTCGGTGCGCCGGCGGCTGCGGCGCGGCGTCTCGGCGCCCTCGGGCGCCGGGCCGTCGGTGTCTTCAGGCGTCGCCAGACGGCTCCTCCTTGTCGTTGCCCTCGAACAGCTGGATCGGGGCGGCCGGCATGACTGTCGAGATGGCGTGCTTGTAGACCAGCTGCGAGTGCGCGTCGCGGCGCAGCAGGACGCAGAAATTGTCGAACCAGGTGACGATGCCCTGCAGCTTCACGCCGTTCACCAGGAAGACGGTCACCGGGATCTTGTTCTTCCGGATGTGATTGAGAAAGACGTCCTGAACGTTCTGGGATTTGTCGGCAGCCATGGAGTGAACCCCCTGTGTTTCTTTGTGTTCGTTGATCGTTGTTGGGCCGTTTTCAGGCGGCTTCTGACGGGGTGTGCGACAGCGGCACGCGGACGCCGGGCTCATGTGGTCCTTCCGACACGAACCGGCAAGAACGCACAGCTTATGACGACTGGCAATGGCGAAGCAAAGGCGAGGGCGCGTCTTCAGGCCGGCTCGAGCAGCATCAGGTCGGTGTCGTCGGGCCGCTGGCCGGCCTGGGTCAGCAGGCAGTGCACCTGGCCCCGGTGGTGGGTCTGGTGGTTGAAGAGGTGGGCGACGAGCAGCGCCTTCGGCCGGCGCAGCTCCCGGCCGACGGCGCGCGAGTGCCAGCCGAGCTCGCCCTCCAGCCAGGCCGGGTCGAGCCTCTCCGCCCAGTCGATCAGGCGGTCGTCCAGCGCGACGCGCTCGGCGCAGAGACCCTCCCAGGACTCGTGCAGCCTGCCGGACTCGGCGATGCCGACCGCGGGCGCCGGCGTGCCGGCGAAGCGGCTGAGCCAGATCGAGTCGCCCCAGAGCAGGTGATTGAGCGTGGCCTGGATCGAGCCGAAGAAGGCGCCCCGCTCGCGCCATCGCTCCTCCTCGGAGAGGGCGGACGCGCAGCGATAGAGGCTGCGGTTCTGCCAGGCGTTGTAGGCCGCCATGGTGCGGACGTAGCCGACGTCGATCATGGGCTGCTCTCGCGGTTGCAGGCGTCCTTCTGCCATCGAATCGCATCCCCTCGCCACCCCGGGGCGTCCCGTCCCGGCCCGACGCCGAGTTCGGCGCAGCCCGCACCCTCGAACCGCCCGCTCCGCTGGAGCCGTCAGCGACGTCGACCGAGCTTGCGACATATAGCGCTCCTGAACGAGAACCTCCGAATGCTCTCTTCGCCGAAGCGCGCGATCGCCTTCCCGAAGGTCGAGGCAAGGCGGTGCGGCCGCTGGGGCGGCCTGCGATCATCCCCGCCGGTCGCGCTGCGAACGATCCCCCTGCAACGGCCATGTCAGCAGGGCGACGACGGACAAGGCCGCCAGGGTGAGCAGGCCGAGCCAGAGCACGGGGCCCACCGCCCATCCGGATCGTGCAACGCATAGGGCCAGCGACGCGGTTAGGCCAACGAATCCGGCCAGCCGCAGAAGCTGGCGCGTAAGGTCGGACAGGGTATGGTGGCAGAGCTGCTGCTCATGCCGCCGCATCGCCAGGGCGAGCGACAGGAAGCCGGCGAAGGCCGTCAGGAAGGCCCCGAGTTCGATCACCGGGACCGGCGCTCGATCGCTTCGGCGCCCATTCGTTCCCGGCCCGACCTGCCCGCTCCCTCCCGGATCTTCGACGGGGCACGCGCCCGCCGCGCCAAGACCGACGCGACGCCCGCGAAGCCGAAACCGGTGGCCAACATCGCAAGATCGAATCCAGCGAGCACCCAGCGCCCCTGCGACAGGCTGTCCACGAGGTGAGTCCCTCCGGTCAGACCATTGAGCAGCGGCAGCAGAGCGAACATCAGGGTGGCGATCGTGAACTGCTCGAGCCAAGCGCGGGCCGGTGGCCGGAGCGCGGCATGGCCGGCCGTTACCGCCCAGGCTGCGAAGAAGCATCCGACTTCCCAGTCGGCTCGCTCGGACAGGCCGACCGGGACGAGCCGGTTGGCCCAGAAAAAGCTCGCGACGGCGATCGGCAGTCCGGCGATTGCGGCGATGTTGAGGGCTTCCACAAGCCGGTGTCCGAAGCTCGCCCTTCCCCCTTCCACCGGCTTCGGCCGGCGCTTGGCGACCCAGAGCACGAGCCCGCTCCCGATCATCGCCGTGCCGGCCAGGCCGGAGACGAAGTACAGCCAGCGCAGCGGCGGGTCGGCGAAGCGCCCCAGGTGGAGGCCGTAGAGCACCGCATAGACCTCTCTTGCTCCGCCCGGGTCGCTGTCGATCAGCAACGCGCCAGTGACGCCGTCGAAGGTGATCTGCCTGTGCCGATGCGCGAGACCGGCGGAGCCCGACACGGTCAGCTCGATCAGTGCGTTGGCATCGCCGGGCCTGTGGACGTCGATCCGTCCCAAGGCGTCGCCGTCCCAGCGGCGCGATGCCCTCTCCAGCAACGGCCCGATCGGCGCCAGCGGGGCCGGGACCCCGGCCGCGGGCGGGCTGGAGGTGGCGAGCGAAGCCTCCGTTAGAAAGGCTTGGCGGTCCCCCATGTAGGCGGCGTCGATCCCCCAGGGCATGTAGAGGAACATCAGCGTGACCAAGCCCGTGTAGGTAATCACGAAGTGAAACGGCAGAGCGAGCACCGCCAAGAGGTTGTGCCCGTCGAGCCAAGCCCGCCGCGCCGCCGACCCGGGCCGGAAGGTGAAGAAGTCCCTGAATATGCGGCGATGGATGATCACCCCGCTGACCAGGGCGACGAGCATCGTGACCGCCGCCGCGCCGACGATCAGGCGGCCCCAGATCGAGGGCATGTGGAGGTCGAAATGAAAGTAGTAGAGGAAATCGCCACCATAGGTGGCGCGCGCCGTTGACGGCTGTCCGGTGGCCGCATCCAACGCCTCCCGCTCGAAGGCCGGCAGCCGGCCGCCGTCGCGCCAGACATAGAGATGGGTGAGCGGGTCGCGCTCGTCCGGCAGGTCGACGAGCCAGCGGCGGGCGTCCGGAGCGATCAGCTGCAGCCGGTCCAGGGCAAGGGCTGCGGCATCCGACGCGTTGCCCGGAGCCGGCAGCTCGGGCCGCATCCACAGCGAGATCTCCTGTCGGAAGAAGCTGGCGGTCCCGGTCAGGAAGATGGCGAACAGCAGCCAGCCGACGACTAGGCCCGACCAGGTGTGCAGCCACGCCATCGACTGTCGGAAGCTGCCCATCACTGGCCTGCCGCGAGCCGCGAGAGCAGGATGCCGCCGCCCAGTACCGCGACAGAGAGAATCAGCCTGACCAGAGCGCGCCGGACGCTCGCCGCCGCGAAGACCCAGATGACGCTCGCGACGTAGACGAGGCCGCTCGCCAGGGTGCCGACGAGCACCGCGTCGGAACGCGTGATCGGCAGCAGGACCGCGAGGCAGGCGCCGACAGCCGCGGCAAGGGCGTAGCCGCCGAACACAGCGACCACGACGCGCGCAGCCGTGCTCGGCCAGACCCGCCCTGTCCTGACGACTGTCGGCCGCGACCGTGGCCTGACGACCCGCGCGTCGCGGCCGGCGGTTCCCGTCACCAGCGGATCCGGAGCGTCGCGATCACCGAGCGCCCGAGACCGTAGTAGCAGCGCGTGCTGAAGTTGCAGGTCGCATATTCCTCGTCGAGCAGGTTGCTCGCGTTCACCGAGAGCCGCCACCCGTCGAGGTCGGACGTCACACCACCGAGGTCGTAGTGGACGGCAGCGTCGAGCAGGGTGTAGCCCGGCACCTCGAAGCTGTTGGCCTCGTCGCCGTAGCTGGAGCCGACGTAGCGGACACCGGCGCCGAGCCCGAGCCCGGCGAATTGCCCCCCGGCCGGCAGCGTGTAGTCGGCCCAGATCGACGCCCAGTGCGTCGGGATCGCCGCCGGCCTGTTCCCGACCGTGCCGTCGTTGCTCTCCGTCACCTCGGCGTCGAGGAAGGTGTAGGCCGCGGTCACGTCCAGGCCCGGGGACAAGCTCGCGACGCCCTCCAGTTCGATACCTCGGGAGCGGATCTCGCCGGTCTGGACGCTGAAGCCCGGGTTCTGCGAATCGGCCGTGAGGACGTTCTGCTGCGTCAACTGGAAGCCGGACAGCGTGACGAAGCTGTTGAAGCCGGGGGGCTGAAACTTGACGCCCAGCTCGTACTGCGTGCCGGTCGTGGGATCGAAGGGATCGCCGGAGAAGTCGACGCCGCTGGTCGGCTCGAACGACTCCGAGTAGCTGAGGTACGGGGCGATGCCGTTCTCGAAGACATAGCCGAGGCCGAGGCGGCCGGTGAACGCGGTGTCGGCGCGCTCCGTGGTGACGCCGGTGAGATTGTTGGTCGTGTCGCTTTCGGCCCAGTCGTGGCGACCGCCCAGCGTGAGTATCCAGCCACCGAACTTGACCTGGTCCTGCGCGTAGATGCCGACCTGGTTCTGCAGGGTATCGACGTCCTGGTAGATCGGCGGGTCGCCGATCGTCTGGTGGTAGACCGGGTCGAAGATGTCCAGCGTCGGAGCGGCGGCGAAGCCGCGCAGCGTATCCTTCGAGAGCCGCTGGTAGTCGAGGCCGACCAGAACGGTGTGGTCGAGCGGACCGGTGGCGAAAGCCGCCTCGGCCTGGTTGTCGAGCGTGAAGTCGTCCGAGTGCTCGACGGCGCTGAAGGCAGAGCGGTTCAGGGTCCGCAGATCGGCCTGCAGGGAGCTGCCGTAGACCGCCTTCAGATCCAGATCGTTATGGCGGTACCGGAGATTCTGGCGAACCTCCCAGGTGTCGTTGAAGCGATGCTCGAACTGGTAGCCTAGGGAGTACTGGGTCCTGTCCCACTGGTTGAAGTTCGGATCGCCCTGGTAGAAGTCGACCGGAAGCTTGCCGTTGGGGTTTGTGAGCACCGTGCCCTGGGCGGGCAGGCCGTTGACGAAGCCGCCGGCGAAATCGTCCTCCTGGTAGGAGGAAAGCAAGGTAAGAGTCGTCTCGTCGCTCGGCTGCCAGGTTATCGCCGGTGCGATGGCCTTCCTCTGTCGCGAGGTGAAGTCGGTCTGCCCGTCGCTGTCCATGAAGAGCCCGGTGAGACGCACCAGCACCCGCTCCCCGTCGTCAAGTGCGCCGCCCAGGTCGAAGGCGCCTTCCTTGCGGTCGAAGCTTCCGCCTCCGACCCGGATCTCGCGCAGCGGCTCCACCGGCGGCCGCTTGCTGACGTGATTGACGACGCCAGCAGGGGTGCTCTGCCCGTAGAGTACCGAACTCGGACCCTTCAGCACCTCGATGCGCTCGAAGAGGTAGGGCTCGAACCCCGCCACGGCGAAGTTCGTGCCGCCGATCCTCAGGCCGTCGACGTACTCGCTGAACGACGCGCCGGCGGTACCGTTGCCGCCGAACCCACGGATCGAGATGCTGCTGCCGCCAAGGCCCGAGGACTCGCCCTGCAGATTGGATCGGACTCCGGCCGTATACTGAACCGTCTCGCCGATGTCGCGGACAGCGCGCGCGTCCATCTGGTCCCGCGTGATCACGGATATGGATTGCGGGGTCTCGATCAACGGCGTGTCGGTCTTGGTGCCGGTCGCACTGCGCGTGGCGACATAGCCGTCGACGGGGCCGTAGGGCGACTCAGCGGTCCCCTCCACCGTGACCGGGCCGAGCATGGTGGCGCCATCGGCGCCGCCCTGTCCGGGCTTCTCGATCGCGACGGTGGAGTCGCCCTCGACCACGTAGACCAAGCCGCTGCCCGCGAGCAGACGGGACAGCGCCGCCTCGCTGGTCATCGTGCCGCGAATGCCCGGTGCTCGAGTTCCGCGCGGCAGAGTGCCGTGGACGGTGATCTGAAGGCCGGCCTGCTGGCCGAACAGCGTCAGCGCCGTCGTCAAGGGCTGAGCTGGAATGTCGAAAGCCCGTTCGGCGGACAATTGGGCGAGGCCCACCGCGGGCTGCCGGTCGCGGGCACTCCCCGCGTCCTGCGCGCGCGCCGAGGGCGTCGCAGCGGCGGAAGCCAGCATGGTTGTCATCAATGCGGCTGCGATCGCCACCCGCGTCTCGTTGTTCGCCCAACGCGTCCCTGCCCACAGTGCCACCTTCGTTCTCCGTCCTGCGTTGTCTGACCGGGCACGACGCCGCCTCCGCATGTGTGCGAATGCAACGCAATTGCGCCCCCTGGTCACGAAACGCTGCCGGACAGTGGCCTTCCAAAAAATTCTGACAGCGGGCTCCGCCCTTTGCGCGGCCTCTCAGAAGCGCGACACCACGAGCAGCCAGGGCGTGATCCCGCGGACCACCGCCTTCTGGGAGCGGACGATACCGCGCAACGCGCGTACAGGATCGGCCAAGTCGTAGACGCCCGTAACCGGTTGTCCCAACAGGGTGTCGTCGGTGACCACGATCGCGCCGGCATAGTAGCGGCGCAACCGGTCCAGAACCTCCCCCAGGGCCTGGTCCTGGGCGATCAGCTGGTCGTGGCGCCAAGCGGCGGCCTGCGAGACCGGGCGCTCTCCCCTGGCAATGCGCCCGGACCAGCCGACGCGGAGAAACTCGCCCGCAGCGAGGGTCTCCGCGACGGTAGGAAACGATCCGGCGTAGTCGACCCGCACGGAGCCGTGCGCGACGCCGACCTCAGCCCCGGCCTTGCCTCGATTGACGTTGAAGGCCGTGCCCAGGACCGTGACCTGGACCTCGCCGGCGGCGACGCGGAAGGGCCGCTCGGGGGCCGCCGTCACCTCGAAGAAGGCTTCGCCGGCGAGCAGGCGGACATGGCGCGCATCGCCTGCGCCGCCAACCGAAAGGGCGCTCTTCGGAGCCAGAGTGACGAGGCTGCCGTCGGTCAGTCGCAGGCTGCGGACTTCGGCCGTGCCGGTCACGTAGTCGGCGTCCGGGGAGCGCCCGAGGTCCGGGCCGACGACCAGGGCCAGCACTGCGGCGGCGGCCGCGAGGCCGCCCAGTCCGAGAACCCGGCGCCGGTCGGGGCGCGCCACGGTCGCCCGCGTGCGAGCGGACTTGGCAACGCGGTCGGTGGCGTCGGACAAGGGCAGACGCAAAGGCCCTCCGAGACAGCCCTCAGCCTCCGCCGCTCCGTGCCGCAGCCGCCCGAGGAAGGGCCCCCAGTCCTGCGCATGGGCCGGAGAGCCCCCGGCGACCGCGCGTGACATCCGCTCGGTCTCGGCCCAAGCCGTCGCATTGACGGAATCGACGAGCCATTCGTCGAACTGCCGGCGCAGTTCGACGTTCTCAGGCTCCTCCTGGAGGCGGATCAACCAGCCGCTCGCCTCCCTGGAAGCCTTTCGTTCGATCGCGTGCCTGTCTTCGGTCATGCCCTTCTCATGGACCTCCCGAGAGCCGGGCGCTGCTTTCGCGGTGTCCGGTCCTCGTCGGCAGAGGCCTATAGACGAAACGCATGGTGGCGGGTGCAATTCTAAAAATCGCCACCCCTCATCGCTTTGCCCTAGCGAGCCGCTGCTTGCAGTGCTCCGCGCCGTCGAGGACCAGGAGGTTGGCGAGGGACACCGAGATGTCGAGAAAAGCCGCAATCTCCCTCAATTTGGCGCCACCGAAACGATGCATCTCGAATGCGATGCGCGTTCGTTCCGGCAACTCCGCCATCGCCTCCATGACGAATCGGATCTCCTCCCTCTGGAGGGCGATGGCCTCCGGCGTTGGCGTTTGGTCGGCGCAGCTATTCGTCGCCTGCTCGAAATCGTCCCTCAGGATCAGCCGGTCCTCACGAGCGGCGCGGCGCCTGCTGTCCAATGCGAGGTTGCGCACAATCCGATAGAGGTAGCCTCTGGCGTCCTCGAGGAAGCGTCTCTTCGACGCTTCGTCAAAGCGCAGCCACGCCTCCTGCACGAGGTCCTCCGCCTGTGCGCGGCTTCCGGTCAGGCTGCTGGCATAGTCGACGAGCGCCCGCTGGTGCGTCACGAAAAGCCTCAGAGCTGCCGAGTTCTTGCGCAACGCGCCGGTTCCCCTTCGCCTCCGCCGCAGCGCCGACGACCCAGGAAGATGAGAATGCTTCGCAATCTCTAGCAACGACGTCGACGTGCCGCAACGGCTCTCAGGGAACCGGACGCAACCGGCACGAGCGCATCCTCGTCACGCGCGGCTTACGGCAACAGGCGCAGCAGCTCCTCGAAGCTCGCCACGTGGCGGTGCGGCGGCGCCTCGCGGAACTCGCCCCTGCCCGGCGCCTCGTCGCGGATCAGCAGGCCGGTGCAGCCGGCGTTGCGCGCGCACAGCATGTCGATGTCGGTGTCGCCGACGAACCAGACATCGGGCCCCGGCCGCAGGCCGCTGCCGTCCAGCGCCATGACCACCGGGTCGGGCGACGGCTTGTCGCGCGGCGCGTCGAGGGCGCCGACGACCTGGCGGAAGTGCGAGCTCCAACCCAAGTGCTCGGCCTCCTGGCGCAGGTAGCGGCCGGTCTTGTTGCTGACCACGCCGAGCCAGAGGTCGCCGCGCGCGGCCAGTGCCGCCAGCGCCTCTGGCGCGCCGTGGCGCGGCGCCAGGCCCTTGAGGTGGTCGCGCGCGAAGGTCTCGTAGAACAGCTCGGTCGCCGCCTCGGCGTCGTCGCCGAACAGCTCAGGAAAGGCGTCGCGCGCCGAGGCGCGCACGCGCTGGCGGGTCTCCTCCAGGGTCCAGGGCCGGTGCCCGAAGGCCTCGAAGGTCACCGCCAGGGCATGGTGGATGACGCTCCAGGTGTCGACCAGGGTGTTGTCCCAGTCGAACAGCAGCGCCTTCGGCGCCGGCAGCGCCGCCGGCCCGGAGGCCGCCTCCCGGAAAGGGCTCGCGCTCGAGCTCACGCCGCCGCTTCGGCCTGGAAGGCGCCGGGCTTGGCGACCCGCTCGATGTAGGCTTGGCGCAGCTTCTGGCTGAGGATGCCGGGATGGCCGTTGCCGATCGGCTTGCCGTCGATCTCGGTGACCGGCAGCAGGTAGATGCTCGAGGCGGTGGTGAAGGCCTCGCGGGCCTCCAGGGCCTCCTCCAGCGTGAAGGGGCGCTCCTCGAACTCGATGCCCTCGGCGGCGGCGACCTTGAGCAGCGAGATGCGCGTGATGCCGTTGAGGATGGAGTTGGTCGCGCTGCGCGTCACCAGCTTGTTGTCCTTGGTGACGATCCAGGCGTTGGTCGAGGTGCCCTCGGTGACCGTGCCGTCGGGCTCGACCAGCCAGGCCTCGTAGGCGCCGGCCTCGTGGGCCTCCTGCTTGGCCAGGCAGTTGGGCAGCAGCGAGGTCGACTTGATGTCGCGGCGCTGCCAGCGGATGTCGGGACGGCTGACCACCTTGATGCCGTTGTCCAGGATCTCCTGGGAGACCGGCTTGGTCTGGCGCACGGTCATCACGACGGCCGGCTTGACCGGGGTCTTGGGGAACTTGTGGTCGCGCGGCGCGACGCCCCGGGTCACCTGCATGTAGACGAGGCCGTTGGTCAGGCCGTTGCGGCGCATGACCTCGGCCGAGATCATCTTCAGCGCCTGGCGCGACATCGGCATGGCGATGCGCAGCTCGCGCAGCGAGCGCTCCAGGCGGTCGAGGTGCAGTTCCTCGTCGACCAGCGTGCCGCCGAACACCGGGACCACCTCGTAGACGCCGTCGGCGAACTGGTAGCCGCGGTCTTCGATGTGCACGGCCGCCTGGCGGTGCGGGACGTAGCGGCCGTTGACGTAGGCGGTGCGGGGCATGGCGACCTCGTGTTCGGGAGAATGTGCGGCTCTGGGTGGCCAACCTAGCCGAGGCTCAGAAGAATTCCAGCTTCACGGCGAACAGCTTCTCGACCTTCTTCACGGCCGCGGTGGCGGCGAACATGACGACGAGGTCGCCGGCGCGGATCACGGTGTCGCCGCGCGGGATGATCACCTGGTCGTCGCGCAGCACCGCGCCGACCACCGAGCCGGCCGGCAGCGAGGCGTCGCGCAGCGGCTTGCCGACCAGGCCCGAGGTCTCCATGGCCTCGGCCTCGATGATCTCGCCGATGCCCTCGGCCAGCGAGTAGACCGAGCGGATGCGGCCGCGCCGGACGTGCTGGAGGATCGTCGAGACGGTGATCGCGCGCGGGCTGACCACCGTGTCGATGCCCAGGCTGCCGACCAGCTGCGAGTAGGAGGTCGAGTTGATCAGCGTGACCGCGCGCTTGGCGCCGTAGCGCTTGGCGAGCAGCGAGGCCAGGATGTTGACCTCGTCGTCGTTGGACACCGCGATCACCGTCTCGGTAGCCGCGATGTTGGCTTCGGTCAGGATGTCGAGGTCCAGGGCGTCGCCGTGGATGACCACCGTGCGCTCCAGGGTCTGGGCAACGAACTCGGCGCGCGCCTTCGAGATCTCGATGATCTTGAGCTGCACCTGGGGATGCTTGCGCTCGACCGTGCGCGCCAGGTTGAGGCCGATGTTGCCGCCGCCGATCAGCAGCACGCGGCGCGCCGCCCGCTCCTCGTAGCCGAAGGTCATCAGCGCCCGGCTGAGGTGGCTGTTCTCGCAGACGAAGTAGGCGTCGTCGCCGGGCATCAGCTCGGCGTCGCCGTGCGCCACGATGGTCCGGCCGCCGCGCGAGATCGCGACCACGACGATGTGCAGGTCGGGGAACAGGTCGGTCAGCTGCCGGAGCGGCGTCTGGATGATCGGCGTATCCTCGCGGACGTGCACGCCGATCAGGTTGACCCGGCCGTCGGCCAGCTGGATGGCGTCGAAGGCGCCGGGGATCTGCAGCCGCCGGCCGATCGCGTTGGCGACCTCCAGCTCCGGCGAGATGATCACGTCGATCGGCATGTGGTCGTGGCTGAACAGGTCCGACCACAGCGGGTTGAGATAGGACTGGTGGCGCACGCGGGCGATCTTGGTCGGCACCTCGAAGATCGAGTGCGCGACCTGGCAGGCCACCATGTTGACCTCGTCGGCGTAGGTCACCGCGATCAGCATGTCGGCGTCGCGCGCGCCGGCCTGCTCCAGCACGTCGGGGTGCGAGGCGAAGCCGACCAGCCCGGTGACGTCGAGCGACTCGCTGATCTTCTGGACCAGCTCCGGCGACTGGTCGATGACGGTCACGTCGGCGTTCTCGCTCGCCAGGTAGCGGGCGATGTTGAAGCCGACCTGGCCGGCGCCGCAAACGATCACCTTCATGGGACGTTCCCCCTCATGGGGCGATGACTCTCATGGCTGCTGCCTAGTCCCTTTGGCCGGCGCCGTCCAGGGGCGCCACACGCGCATCAGCCTCACCGCTCCGAGGTGTTGATGCCGAGCGCCCGCAGCTTGCGATGCAGCGCCGAGCGCTCCATGCCGACGAAGGAGGCGGTGCGCGAAATGTTGCCGCCGAAGCGCAGCACCTGCGCCTCCAGGTACTGGCGCTCGAAGTGCTCGCGCGCCTGGCGCAGCGGCAGCGTCATGATCTCGCCGTTGCCGGCGCCGGGCAGCAGCGCCGGCGCGCGCGCCGAGATCTCGGCCGGCAGCACGTCGGCGCCGATCGCCTCCTGCGGGCCGCCCGGCGCCATGATCATCAGGTAGTCGACGAGGTTGCGCAGCTGGCGCACGTTGCCCGGCCAGTCGTAGGCCTGAAGCGCCGCAAGGGCGTCGTTGCCGAGCCGGCGCAGCGGCATGCCGGTGCTCTCGGCCGAGCGCGCGGCCAGGTACTCGACCATCTCGGGGATGTCCTCGCGGCGCTCGCGCAGCGTCGGCACGCGCAAGGGGACGACGTTGAGCCGGTAGAAGAGGTCCTCGCGGAACAGCCCCTCGCCGATGCGCGCCTGCAGGTCGCGGTTGGTCGAGGCGATGACCCGGACGTCGACCTCGACCCGGCGCCGGCTGCCCAGACGCTCGAAGGTCTGCTCCTGGAGCACCCGGACGATCTTGCCCTGGGTCTCCAGCGGCATGTCGGCGACCTCGTCGAGCAGCAGCGTGCCGCCGTGGGCGCGCTCGAAGGTGCCGATCGTGCCGCCCTCGCCGTCGCCCGGCTCGGTGCCGAACAGCTCGGCCTCGATGCGCTCGGGGTGCAGGGTCGCGCAGTTGATCACCACGAAGGGCCCGTCGGCGCGCCGCGAGTGACGGTGCAGCAGGCGTGCCACGACCTCCTTGCCGCTGCCCGCGGCGCCGGTGATCAGCACGCGGCTGCCGGTCGGCGCGACCTTCTGGACCTGCTGTCGCAGCTGCTGGATGGTCGCGCACTGGCCGACCAGCTCGGTCTCCGGGGCGCCGCGCTGGCGCAGCTCCTCGTTCTCCTGGCGCAGACGCGCGGCCTCGATGGCGCGCGAGACGATGAGCAGCAGGCGGTCCGACTTGAAGGGCTTCTCGATGAAATCGTAGGCGCCGTAGCGGATCGCCGAAACCGCGGTCTCGATGGTGCCGTGGCCGGAGATCATGACAACCGGCATGCCCGGCCGCTCGCGCTGCAGCGCCTGCAGCAGCTCGAGCCCGTCGAGCGTCGAGCCCTGCAGCCAGATGTCGAGGATCACCAGGTGCGGGCGCCGGCTGCGCACCGCCTCCAGGGCCTGGTCGCTGTTGGCGACCGTGCGGGTCAGGTAGCCCTCGTCCTGCAGCACGCCCTCGATCAGCAGCCGGATGTCGTGCTCGTCGTCGACGATCAGGATGTCATGAGCCATGCGCGGCAATCCGTCCTTCCGGCCGTCCCTCCGGCCCTTCGTCCTCGTCGCCCGGCCCAGCCGGCCCCTCGCGCCCCTGGTCCTCGCGCCCCTGGTCCTCGCGCCCCTGGTCCTCGCGCCCCTGGCTCTCGCCGAGCGGCAGGGTCAGGCGGATCAGCGCGCCGCCGCCGCTGCCGTCGGCCAGGGCCAGGCGCCCGCCGTGGTCCTCGAGGATCTTCTTGACGATGGCGAGCCCCAGACCGGTGCCCTTCTCCCGGGTCGTGACATAGGGCTCGGTCAGGCGGTCCCGGTCCTTCTTGGGCAGCCCGCGGCCGTTGTCGGCGAGCTCGATGACGGCCTCGGCGCCGCGCGTCGCGATGCTCACGCGGACCAGGCCCGACTCGCCCTCCCGTCCGGCCTCCGCCTCGTCGGCCCGGCGGCCCTCGATCGAGTCGACGGCGTTCTGCAGCAGGTTGGTCACGGCCTGGCGGATCTGCGCGGCATCGGCCAGCACCGGGACCGGCGAGTCCGGCAGCTCCGACTCGAAGCGGATCGCGCCGTGGGCGCTGCGCTGCAGGGCCAGGCTGTCGGTGACCAGCCGCATCAGGTCGCAGGCCGCCTTCTGCGGCGTCGGCATGCGCGCGAAGTTGGAGAACTCGTCGACCATGCGGCCGATGTCGCCGACCTGGCGCACGATCGTCTCGGTGCAGGCGGCGAAGGTCTCGGGATCCTCGGTGATCTGCTTCAGGTAGCGCCGCTTCAGGCGCTCGGCCGAGAGCTGGATCGGCGTCAGCGGGTTCTTGATCTCGTGGGCGATGCGCCGCGCGGCGTCGGCCCAGGCCGCCTTGCGCTGGGCGGCCAGCAGCTCGGTGATCTCGTCGAAGGTGACGACGAAGCCGATGGTCTTCTCGCCCGACTGCTCGGCGACGATGCGCACCAGCAGCGTGCGGGTCGAGCCGTCGGCGTCGGTCAGCGTCGCCTGTCGCTCGTGGATGCGCCGCGGCCGCCGCCGTGCCTGCTCCAGCAGCTCGCGCATGTCGCGCGACAGCTTGGAGACGCGCCGGCCGAGCAGCTGGCCGGGCTGCAGGGTCAGCAGCTCGTGGGCGCGCCGGTTGGCGATCGTCACCCGGCCCTCGCGGTCGAGGCCGAGCACGCCGGCGGTGACGCCCGACAGCACCGCCTCGCCGAAGCGGCGCCGGGCCTCGATCTGCTGGTTGGCCTCGATCAGCTCGCCGCGCTGGCGCTCCAGGTCGCCGGTCATGCGGTTGAAGGCGCGCGCCAGGGCGTCGATCTCGATGCCCTCGTCGTCGTCCGGTACGCGCGCCTTGAGGTCGCCGGCGCCGACCCGCTCGGCCGCCTCGATCATGCGCGCGATCGGCCGGCTCAGGCGGTTGGCGAAGGCCAGGCCGACCCAGGCGGCGACCAGCAGCAGCAGCAGCGAGACGACGGCGAAGATCGCCGCGAAGGTGACCAGGATCGACTCGCGCTGGCTCTCGATCTGCTCGTAGAGCCGGACCGCGTCCGAGGAGCGCTGGGTGTGCGCCAGCACCCGCGGGTCGACCAGACGGCCGACGAAGAGATAGGTGTCGGGAAAGGCCTCGAGCTTGATGATCGCGCGCACGCGGTCTTCCGACTCGGCCTCGAGGATCGCCACCTCGCCCTTGTTGGCCTGCTCGATCGCCCAGGGCGGGATGTCCGGCTCGAACTCGAGCAGCAGCGAGAAGCCGGCGCGCGCCAGCACCTGGCCCGAGGAGTCGAAGACCAGGGCCTCGGTCAGCGAGCGCCAGGCCGCCTGGCGGCTGACGAACTGCTCGAAGCGCTGCGGGTTGATCAGCATCGAGGGGCCGGCGCGGTTGAGGTCCTGGGCCATCGCCAGGGCGTCGCCGACGATCGTCCGGCGATGCTCCTCCAGATAGGACTGGGCGACCGCCAGCGATTCGCGCACCGCCGTGCGCACGCGCTCGCTGAACCAGTCCTGCATGCCGACGAACAGCAGCGCCGAGAAGATCGCCACGATCAGCGTCGGCGTCACCGCGACCAGCGCGAACAGGGTCATCAGCCGCGCGTGCAGCCGCGCGCCGGCAGCCGCGCGGCGGCGCTGCAGCCAGATGACCACCAGGCGCCGCGCGATCATCGCGGCCAGCAGCAGCACCAGCACCAGGTCGGCGGTCAGCAGCAGCTGGATGTCGACGGCGTCCAGCGTCACCGGCAGCCGGCCGGTCATCGCCAGGAAGGTCGCGACGCAGGCGATCAGCGCCAGCGCCAGCAGGAAGAGCGAGAGCCAGCGCTCCAGGCGGGTTCGCCGCGCGAAGGCGACGAACTGCGCCAGCAGGGCAGAGTCCCTGGAACGCGCCGGCTCCGACCGCTGGTCGGTCATTCAGGCTCCGTTGATCCGGTCCCGGCGGCGCCGCCCGCGGGTCGCGAGACGGCCGCCTGCCCCGACGGCACGGGCCGCCTGCCGCCCCGCCGCCCGGGGCTGTTGCACAACGGCCACAGGCTCATTTAAGGCCACGGACCACCTGGATGTCCAGATCCCGGATCTTCTTGCGCAGGGTGTTGCGGTTGAGACCCAGCAGGTGGGCCGCCTTGAGCTGGTTGCCGCGGGTCGCCCCCAGGGTCAGCTCGATCAGCGGCCGCTCGACCTCGTGGAGCACCCGTTCGTAGAGGCCGGGCGCCGGCAGGTCGCCCTCCAGCGCCTCGAAGTACTCGCGCAGGATGCGCTCGACCGCGCCGGCCAGCGATTCGTTGGCCGGCGGTCCGCCCGCTCCCTCGGCCTGTCCCGGCTCCGAGGGGCTGTCGCTCGCCAGCTCCATGCGGATCTCGTCGAGGCCGATGACCTCCTGGCTGTAGAGCGCCGCGAGGCGCCGCACGACGTTCTCCAGCTCGCGCACGTTGCCCGGCCAGCGATGCGCCTGCAGCAGGTCCATGGCGCCGCGCTCCAGGGACTTGCCCGGCAGGCCCTCGGCCTGGGCCATGGAGAAGAAGTGGCGCACCAGCTCCGGAATGTCCTCGGCCCGCTCGCGCAGCGGCGGCAGGCGGATCGGCACGACGTTCAGCCGGTAGAAGAGGTCCTCGCGGAACAGCCCGGAGCGGACCATCTGGCGCAGGTCGCGGTGGGTCGCCGCGACGATGCGGACGTCCGCTCGAATCGGCGTGCGCCCGCCCACCGTGGTGTACTCGCCCTCCTGCAGGACGCGCAGCAGCCGCGTCTGCGCCTCCAGGGGCATGTCGCCGATCTCGTCGAGGAACAGCGTGCCGCCCTCGGCCTGCTCGAAGCGGCCGGCCGAGCGCACGGTGGCGCCGGTGAAGGCGCCCTTCTCGTGGCCGAACAGCTCGCTCTCGATCAGCTCGCGCGGAATCGCCGCCATGTTGATCGGCACGAAGGCGGCGTGACGGCGCTTGCCGTAGTCGTGCAGCGCGCGGGCGACCAGCTCCTTGCCGGTGCCGGACTCGCCGTAGATCATCACGGTCAGGTCGGTACCCATCAGCCGGGCCAGGACCCGGTAGATCTCCTGCATCGCCGGCGAGCGGCCGATCAGCGGCAGCTGGTCGTCCTGGTCGCCGGCGCCCGCCGCCGCCTCGCCGCTGCGCGGCTCGGCGATCGCCCGGCGCACGACGGCGACCAGTTCGCGCAGGTCGAAGGGCTTGGGCAGGTACTCGAAGGCGCCGCGTTCGGTCGCCTTGACCGCGGTCAGCAGGGTGTTCTGCGCGCTCATCACCAGGATGCGCAGGTTCGGCCGGATCTTCTTGATGCGCGGGATCAGGTCGAGGCCGTTCTCGTCGGGCATCACGACGTCGGTGATGACCAGGTCGCCCTCGCCCTGCTCGACCCAGCGCCACAGCGTCGCGGCGTTGCCGGTGGTGCGCACCTCGTAGCCCTCGCGGCCCAGGGCCTGGGTCAGCACGGTGCGGATGGCGCGGTCGTCGTCGGCAACGAGAATGGTGGCGGCTGGCACGGACCCGAGGTCTCCCTGGCGTTCGCCTTCCTGGCGCGCGGCGTCCTGGCGCTCGGATTCCTGGCGTTCGGTTGCTGGCACGGCCCGGCGCTCCTCCTCGCCCCAGCCGGTGGATTCGCTCAGTCGGCTTTCGGCAGCAGGGTCCGGAACACCGTCCGGCTCGGTTCGCTGTCGAACTCGATGACCCCGCCGTGATCGCCGACGATCTTGGCGACCAATGCAAGACCCAGGCCTTTTCCGTTCGGCTTGCCGGTGACGAAGGGATCGAAGAGGTGGCGGCGCAGGTCCTCCGGGATGCCGGGCCCGTTGTCCTGCACCGAGACGACCAGCGGCAGGTCGACGCGGCTGCCGACCCCGGGGATCGCGAGACGCACGCCCTGCTGGTAGCGCGTCGAGAGCGTGATCTCGCCGTCGCCTTGCTTCTGAACGGCTTCGGCGGCGTTCTTCACCAGATTGAAGAAGACCTGGATCAGCAGGTCGCGGTTGCCGAGCACCGGCGGCAGCGAGGGATCGTAGACCTCGACGAAGCGCAGCTTGCGCGCGACGCCGTTCTCGGCCAGGCGCCGGACGTGGCCGAGCACCTCGTGGATGTTGACCGGCCGGCGCTCGATCGGGCGCCGGTCCGCGAACATCTCCATGCGGTCGACCAGGGCCACGATGCGGTCCGCCTCGGCAGTGATCAGGCGGGTCAGCTCGCGGTCGTCGCTGCCGACCGAGGTCTCCAGCAGCTGGGCGGCGCCGCGGATGCCGGACAGCGGGTTCTTGACCTCGTGGGCCAGCATCGCCGCCATCGCGGTGACCGAGCGCGCGGCGTTGCGGTGGGTGAACTGGTGCTCGATCTTCCGCGCGATCGTGCGCTCCTTGAAGGTCACCGCGACGATGCCCGGCGATTCCGTGACCGCCGCGACGTCGATCGAGACGGTGCGCGCCCCGATGCGCGGACTCTCCAGCGTCACCTCGTACTCGGAGAGGCTCTGCATCTCCTGCCGGGCCTGGCCGATCAGGCCGAACACCGGGCTGTCCGCCGGCAGCACCTCGCTGAGCGGTCGGCCGCCCAGGCTGCGCACCGAGGAGCCGAAGAACTGCTCGGCCGAGAGGTTCATGTAGACGAAGCAGTCCTGCTCATCGACGCAGAAGATCGGTTCGGCGAGCGCGTTCAGGATCGCGGTGGGCTCGAGGGTGGAGCCCATCACGCGCCGCAGCAGCTGAGTGGAGACACGTGCCATGCCTAATCCTTGGGCATCTGCCCAACAAGCGAACAGACGAGACTCTTACAGGCGGCGCTCCCGGCTGTGAAGCCGATTTCGTAGGCAGAAAGTCCGCGGCAGCGCCGAGTCGGCAGCAATCGCCCGGCTCAGCCGGCCTGCAGCACGTCGGTGACGAACTTGACGCCGATGTAGGACAGCGACAGCAGCAGATAGGCCAGCAGCACCAGACGGGCGGCCCGCCGGCCGCGCAGGCCGCCACGGGCGTGGAGCAGCAGCAGCAGCCCGATCAGCAGGAAGGCCAGCACCGACAGCAGCGTCTTGTGGTCGAGCTGGACGAGCCGGCCGTAGACCACCCAGTCGAGCGCGAGGCCGGTCGCGAGACCGATGCCGAGCACCGCCTCGGCGGCGCCGAGCAGACGGAACTGCAGGCGGTCGCCGTCGGCGATCGAGGGCAGGCGCTCGGCCAGCCCGCCGGCCTGCTTGCGCTTGAGCGCGCGCTCGCGCAGGAAGACCGCCAGCCCGGCGACGGCGGCCAGGGTCGCCAGGGCGTAGGTCGCCAGCGAGATGCCGATGTGCAGCGGCAGCCACAGGCCGCTCTGCCCGGCCAGGCGCACATGCCCGGGCAGGCCGCTGCTCGCCAGCCCGACCGCCGCCAGCAGCAGCAGGTAGCCGAACAGCAGCGGCGCCAGCCGGCGCAGCGCCCGTCCCAGGGTCGGGCCGAGCGCCGCCGACAGCAGCGCGAAGAGCCCGAGGCAGCTGGCCACCGACCACCAGAGCGCGGTCGACAGGCTGCTGTCCCACTGGGCGCCGGTGCCCCAGTGCGGCGCGGTTCGCAGGGCGATCACCGCCAGGCAGCCGGCCAGCGCGGCGGCGAGCAGCAGCCAGAAGCGCGCGCCCGCCAGGTCCGCCTGCACGCGCAGGCTCCACAGCAAGGCGGCGAGGAGCGCGGCGAGGGCCGCCAGGGGCATCAGCAGGGTTCCGAGCATGGGCCGGGATATAACACCTCTTGGCCTTCGCGGCAGCGGGCCGTAACGTCCGGCCCCGCCGCCGCGCCTCCGCGCGGGCGGCCGTGCCCGAGGAGACCATGACCGACACCGTCGCGCTCGTCGTCGCGGCCGGCCGCGGCCACCGCTTCGGCGGCCCGCTGCCCAAGCAGTACCAGAGCCTCGCCGGCGTGCCGCTGCTGCGCCACTGCCTGCTCCGGCTCGCCGGCCATCCGCGCATCGAGGCCGTGCGCGTCGTCATCCATCCCGACGACCGGCCGCTCTACGACGAGGCCGCGGCCGGCCTGGACCTGCTGCCGCCCTGTGCCGGCGGCGGCGAGCGCCAGGACTCCGTGCGGCTCGGCCTGGAGAGTCTGAAGACGCTCGACGGCGGCGCGCCGCGGCGGGTGCTGATCCACGACGGCGCCCGCCCCTTTCCCGGCCGCGCCCTGCTCGACCGCCTGCTCGATGCGCTCGACGGCCACGAGGGCGCGATCCCGGCGCTGCCGGTGACCGACACGCTGAAGCGCGGCCGGGCCGGTCCGGCCGGCGAAGCGGTCTGCGGCGAGACCGTGCCGCGCGACGGCCTGTGGCGCGCCCAGACGCCGCAGGCCTTCGGCTTCGCGGCGATCGAGGCGGCCCACCGGGCGACCGCCGGCCAGGCCCTGACCGACGACGCGGCGATCGCCGAGCGGGCCGGCCTGACCGTCGCCCTGGTCGCCGGCGACGAGGAGAACTTCAAGGTGACGACCCAGGACGACCTCGAGCGCGCAGCCCGTCGACTCGCCGAGCCCGGCGAGGCACAGATCCGGCGCGAGACCCGCAGCGGCAACGGCTTCGACGTGCACCGCTTCGGGCCCGGCGACCACGTCATGCTGTGCGGCGTGCCGGTCGCCCACGGCCAGGGCCTGCTCGGCCACTCCGACGCCGACGTCGGGCTGCACTCGCTGACCGACGCGCTGCTCGGCGCGATCGGCGCCGGCGACATCGGCCAGCACTTCCCGCCCACGGACCCGAAATGGAAGGGCGCCGATTCCGCGGCCTTCCTGGCCCATGCCGCCGGCCTGCTGGCGGCGCGCGGCGGACGCGTCGTCAACCTCGACGTCACGCTGATCTGCGAGCGCCCGAAGGTCGGCCCGCACCGCGAGGCCATGCGCCGGCGCATCGCCGAGATCCTGGGCTTGGCCCTCGAGCGAGTCTCGGTCAAGGCGACGACCACCGAGGGCCTCGGCTTCACCGGCCGGCGCGAGGGCATCGCCGCCCAGGCCACCGTCTCGGTCGAGCTGCCCTCCGAGGGCATTCCAACGGACGGCGCCTCTTGAAGACGGCGCCGCAGGGGCCGACGCGCCGCCTGCCGGCCTGGCACCCGGCGCTGTGGATCGCGACCTGGTTCGGCAGCGGCCTGCTGCCCTGGCTGCCGGGCACCTGGGGCTCGATCGCCGCCCTGCCCTTCGCCGCCGGCCTGACCTGGCTCGGCGGCCCCTGGCTGCTGCTCGCCGCCGCCGCCCTGCTCTATCCGGTCGGCGTCTGGGCCAGCGAGACCTACAGCCGGGCCAAGGGCCGCGGCGACCCCGGCGAGGTCGTGGTCGACGAGGTCGTCGCCCAGTGGCTGGTGCTGGTGCCGGCCTGCCTCAACCCCTGGCTCTACCTCGCCGGCCTTGTGCTGTTCCGCTTCTTCGATATCGTCAAGGTCTGGCCGGCCTCGCTGGCCGACCGACGGCTCGGCGGCGGCGTCGGCATCATGACCGACGACCTGATCGCCGGGCTTTACGCCATGGCCGGGCTCTACGGCCTCGCCCACCTGACCGGAGCCGAGACCTGTTTCCCGCTGACCTGACCGACCGGGCCGAGGCCCTGCTCGCCGCCTACCGCGCCGCCGGCAAGCGCCTGGCGACGGCCGAATCCTGCACCGGCGGGCTGGTCGCCGGCCTGCTGACCGAGATCGCCGGCTCCTCCGACGTCGTCGAGCGCGGCTTCGTCACCTACTCCAACGCGGCCAAGCAGGAGCTGCTCGGCGTGCCGGCCGAGACCCTGGCCCGCCACGGCGCGGTCAGCCGCGAGACCGCCGAGGCCATGGCCGCGGGCGCCCTCGCCCGCTCCCACGCCGAGGCCGCGGTCTCGATCACCGGGGTCGCCGGCCCCGGCGGCGGCTCGGCGGAGAAGCCGGTCGGCCTGGTGCACTTCGGCCTGGCGACCGCCGCCGGCGTCGTCCATCGCCGCGAGCTGCTGCCGGGCGACCGCAGCGCCGTGCGCCTGGCCAGCGTCGGAGTGGCGCTGGAGCTGCTTGGCCGGGCCCTGGACTGAGCCGGGCGGCTCAGCCGCCGTCCTCCGGGCCGTAGAGCTGGTCCGCCCGCGTCTCGAAGGCGCCGACCATGCGCCGCACGGCCTCGTTGAACAGCGGCTGGATCATGGTCTGCAGCAGCTTCGAGCGGAACTCGAAGTCGACGTAGAAGTCGAGCAGCGTGCCGCCGTCCTGCTCGTAGAAGATCCAGTGGTTGTTGAGGTAGCGGAAAGGCCCCTCGACGTAGGCGACGTCGATGCGCAGCGGCTGCTCCGGCTCGTCGCGCAGGGTCACCTTGCTGGTGAAGCGCTCGCGCACCATGCGGAAGCCGATCACCAGGTCGGCGACGACGTGCTTCGCGTCCTTCTCGCGCACCCGCGCGGCGACGCACCAGGGCAGGAACTCCGGGTAGCGGCCGACGTCGGCCACCAGCTCGTAGAGCTCGCGCGGCTGATGGGGAAGCTGGCGCTGTTCGGCGTGTGTCGGCATGCAGCAGGGAACGACCCGAGGAATCTCAGCTGGCGGCCGCCAGCTGTTCCTCGCGGGCCGCGCGCAGCCGCGCGAAGTCGGCGTCGGCGTGGTAGGAGCTGCGCGTCAGCGGCGAGGCCGAGACCATCAGGAAGCCCTTGCCGAAGGCGCGGCGCTCGTAGTCCTTGAACTCGTCGGGCGTGACGAAGCGGTCGATCGGGTGGTGCTTGGGCGTCGGCTGCAGGTACTGGCCGATGGTCATGAAGTCGACCGAGGCCGAGCGCAGGTCGTCCATGACCTGCAGCACCTCGTCGCGGTCCTCGCCCAGACCGACCATGATGCCCGACTTGGTGAAGATCGTCGGGTCCAGGTCCTTGACCCGGTCGAGCAGGCGCAGCGAATGGAAGTAGCGCGCGCCGGGGCGCACCGGGCCGTAGAGCCGCGGCACGGTCTCCAGGTTGTGGTTGAAGACGTCCGGGCGGGCGGCGACGACGACCTCGAGCGCGCCCTCCTTGCGCAGGAAGTCGGGCGTCAGGATCTCGATGGTGGTCTCCGGCGAAGCCTCGCGGATCGCGCCGATGGTCTGAGCGAAGTGCTCGGCGCCGCCGTCCTCCAGGTCGTCGCGGTCGACCGAGGTGATGACGACGTGCTGCAGGCCGAGCTTGCCGACCGCCCGGGCGACGTTGGTCGGCTCGAAGGGGTCGAGGCGCCCCGGCTTGCCGGTCGCGACGTTGCAGAAGCTGCAGGCGCGCGTGCAGATCTCGCCCATGATCATCATGGTGGCGTGCTTTTTGGCCCAGCACTCGCCGATGTTCGGGCAGGCGGCCTCCTCGCAGACCGTGTGCAGCTTGTGGTCGCGCACGATCTGCCGCGTCTCGGCGTAGGCGCGGCTGGTCGGCGCCTTGACGCGGATCCACTCCGGCTTGCGCCGCTGCACGGGGTTGTCGGGACGATGGGCCTTCTCGGGATGACGCGTGCGGCCGGCGCTGGCGTCGGACATGGACACTGAACCTGTCGGAGTTGTCGGGCGTTGCTCTGGCGAGAATATGGCCCGCGCCGGAGCGTTTGTCACCCGCCCGGCCCGCCGCTAGGGTGAGCGTTCGTTTGCAGTGGCGCCGGCGGCCGGGAGTCCCCGCGGGCGGAAGGAAGAGAGCGGCGCCCGGCCGCCTTTGGGAGAAGCATGAAGCGCGGACAGGCGACCAAGGAGAAGATCGAGCGGGCGAGCATCGCCCTGTTCCTGGAGAAGGGCGTCAACGGCACCTCGGTGCGAGATATCGCCGAGGCCTGCGGCATCGCCGAGGGCACGCTGTACCGGCACTTCCACAGCAAGGAGGCGATGATCCGCGAGATCTTCACGGAACACTACGTCGCCTTTTCGCAGACCCTGGCCGAGGCGACAGCCGAGGTCGAGGGCCTGGAACAGCAGGTCGCGCGCATGGTCGCGCTGTTCTGCCGCTTCTACGACGAGGACCCGATCCTCTTCGGCTTCCTGCTGATGGTCCAGCACCGCCAGCTCGAGCGCATGCCGGCCGAGCTGCCCAACGCCATCGACGTGATCCACGCCCTGGTCGCGCGCGACGGCCGCGCCGGCGACGCGATGCTGGCGACCGGCTCGATGATCGGCATCCTGGTGCGCAACGCCATCTTCGTGCGCCACGGCCGCCTCAAGGGGCCGCTGTCGGACTACGTGCCGCAGCTGACCCGCCAGATCATGGGCGCCGTGACGGCCTGACTTGGTGACGGCCTCCCTCTCACCCGTCATCCCCGCGAAGGCGGGGATCCATAGGGAGGGTCCGCACGCCCTGGCCATTCACTATGGATCCCCGCATTCGCGGGGATGACGGGAGGAACGGTCGCGGCGGCAATCAGCGATTGGTCACGGAAAGGGCCGGCGAAACAGGACCTTGGCCCTGGACCTTCACCCCTTGTCCGACTCCGCCAGCGCCCGCGGGTTGCTCTCCGCGACTCGGCTGCGGGTCTCGGTCAGGAGAAGCTCGTAAGCCCCTGGGTCACCGGCCAGACGGCCGTCGCGCAGCGCGGCGGCGAAGGCGGCGGTCAGGGTCGGCAGGCTGCCGTCGCGGCCGAGCAGCGCGGCCAGCGCCGCCTGCTGCTCGCGCAGCGGTGCGTCGCCGGCGCGCAGCTCGCGCTCGGCCATGCCCAGGGCGTTGGCGATCATCAGGGCCTGGAAGCGCTGGCCGCCGGCGAGCGTGGGCGCCAGCTCCTCGCGCAGCAGCCGGCGCGCCTCGGCCAGCAGCTCGGCACCGCCCGGACGGTCACGCATGGGCCGCCTCCTTCCCCTTCGGCGACCAGGCTTCTGGCGCCGTCATGCCGAGCACCGCGAGCTCCAGCTCGGCGGCCATGCGGCCGGTCAGCGCCAGCTCCAGCGAGGCCTCGTCGCCCGACCAGTGGCGGTGGCCCTGCTGCAGGGCGATGACCGCCCAGCGGATGTGCGCCATGACCTCCCAGAAGGCGACCGCCGGCTCGTCGACCGTGCGCCCGCTCTCGGCCCGGTAGCCGCGGTAGAAGGCTTCGCGCGAGCCGATGCCGCCGGCCTCCCGGTCGGGTCGGCCGAAGCGCCAGCAGCGCGCGGTGAACCAGCCGAGGTCGGCCATCGGGTCGCCCCAGCCGGCGAACTCCCAGTCCAGGATCGCCGTCAGGCCGGCTTCGTCCAGAAGGTAGTTTCCGGTCCGGAAGTCCCTGTGCAGCAGGACGATTTCCCGGGTCTCGGGGGCGTGGCGCTCGGCCCAGGTCAGACCCCACTCGAGGGCCGGGCGCGGCTGGCCGAGGGCGTCGAGGTAGCGCCGGTAGCCGGCGACGTCCTCGAGCGCCGTCGAGGGCCCAGGGGCCGGCAGGAAGGCCAGGTCGTCGCGCGGCGGCCGGATCGAGTGGATGCGCGCGAGCTCGCGGCCGAGGCGCTCGGCCAGCGCCTCGCGGTCGCCGCCCAGGCTCTCGTCCTTGACCACCTTGGGCCCGAGCGCCGTGCCCTCGGCCTTCTCCATCAGGTAGAAGGCGCGGCCGAGCACGCCGGCGTCGGCGCAGCACCAGAGCGGCGCCGGCACGGTGACGCCGGCCTCGGCCGCCGCCTTCAGCAGCGCGAACTCCTCGGGCCGACTGTGGCTGACCGCGACGCCCGAGGCGGCGTCGGTGCGCAGCACCAGCTCGCGCTCGCCCTCATGCGGTCCGTTCTCGAAGGCGACGCGCAGCAGCCAGTTCTCCTGGATCGCGCCGCCACTCAGCGGCGCGGCCTCGCGAAGTTCGACGCGTCGCGCGCCGGCGGCCTCCGCGAGCCAGCGCTCGAGCGCCTCGCGGTCCAGGCTCACGACCAGCTCCAGAAGTCGCCGCCCTCTTTCATCAGGAAGCGCGCCAGCACCATCTTGTGGACCTCGCTGGCGCCGTCGACCAGGCGCGCCTGGCGGGCGTAGCGGTACATCCACTCCAGCGGCGTGTCGGTCGAGTAGCCCTTGGCACCCATCAGCTGGATCGCCGTGTCGACCGCCTTGTGCAGGACGTCGGCGACCTGGATCTTGGCCATCGAGACCTCCTTGCGGGCGAAGTCGCCGCTGTCCAGCTTCGCCGCCGCCTTCATGGTCAGCAGGCGGCCGATCTCGATGGCCATCGCCGCCTCGCCGAGCTGGTTCTGCACCGACTCGCGATCGGCCAGCTTGATGCCGAAGGAATCGCGCTCGGCGACGTAGGGCTGGCAGATCTCCAGAGCCCGCTTGGCCATGCCGAGCCAGCGCATGCAGTGGGTCAGGCGCGCCGTGCCGAGCCGGATCTGGGTGAGCTTGAGGCCGTCGCCGACCTCCATCAGGCGGTTCTCGTCGGGGATCTCCAGGCCGTCGAAGCTGAGCTCGCAGTGCCCGCCGTGCTCCTCCGGGCCCATGATCGGGATGCGCCGCACGATCTCCCAGCCCGGCTGGTCGCGGTCGAACAGGAAGGCCGAGAGGCCCTTGCGCGGGTCGTCGGAGGTCCGCGCGATCAGGATGAAGTGCTGCGCCGTCTCGGCCCCGGTGATGAACCACTTGCGGCCGGTGACGATCCAGCGGTCGCCCTTGCGCTCGGCGGTCGTGCGCATCAGGCCGGGATCGGAGCCGGCGCCGGGCGCCGGCTCCGTCATCACGAACGAGCTGCGCACCTTGCCGTCGACGACCGGCTGCAGCCAGCGCTCTTTCTGCGCCTCGCTGGCGACGCGGTTGAGCACGAACATGTTGCCGTCGTCGGGCGCCGCGCAGTTGAAGCAGACCGGCCCGAAGATCGAGCGCGCGGCCTCCTCGTAGACCCCGGCCATGCCGACGGTCGAGAAACCGAGGCCGCCGCGCTCGACCGGCATCTGCGGCGCCCAGAGGCCGGCCGCCCTGGCCTTGGCGCGCACCTCGTCGAGCAGGTCGAGGCGGATGTTCTCGTGGTCGTCGTAGCTCGCCGGGTCGGATTCCAGCGGCAGCACCTCCGCGGCGACGAACTCGCGGATCTTCCGGCGGGTCTCCTCGACCTCGGCGGGCAAGGTGAAGTCCATGTCCTAAGTTCCTGTCTTTGCTAGATGGTCGCCGCCCTAGAGAGTGGCGGACTGCCCGCCGTCGACGGCGACGACCGCGCCGGTCATGTAGCGCGAGGCGTCGGAGGCCAGCAGCAGCAGCGTGCCGTCGAGATCCTGCGGCAGGCCGAAGCGGCGCTGCGGGATCCGCTTCTTGAGGCTCTCGCCGGCCTTGCTCTCGAGGAACTCGCGGTTGAGGTCGGTGACGACGTAGCCGGGACAGAGCGCGTTGACCCGGATGTCGTGGCGCGCCAGCTCGCCGGCGAGCGCGCGTGTCAGGTTGATCAGGCCGGCCTTGGCCGCGCAATAGGCCGCCACCTGGCTGGCGCCGGCGAGGCCGAGGATCGAGGCGATGTTGACGATCGAGCCGCCGTGGCCGAGCCGCGCCATGTGCTGCGCCGTCGCCTGGGCGACCAGCCAGGCGCCGCGCAGGTTGGTGTCGAGCACCTGGTCCCACTGCTCGACCGGCGTCTCGAGCGCCGGGGAGCTGGGCGCCACGCCGGCGTTGTTGACCAGGATCGAGATCGCGCCGAGCTCGGTCTCGGTCGCCGCCACCGCCTGCTCGACGCTCTCGGCCTCGCCGACGTCGAGATGCACGGGCATGGCGCGGCCGCCGCGCTCCTCGATCTCGCGGCACAAGCTCTCGAGCCGATCGGTGCGTCGCGCGGCGACCGCGACGCGCGCGCCGTGGGCGGCGAGCACCTGGGCGAAGTGCCGGCCCAGCCCGCTGGAAGCGCCGGTCACCAGGGCGGTCTTGCCGGTAAGGTCGAGAAGGTCGCTCATGATGCCGTCCCCTCCAGAAGACGCGCCTGCTCGCGCAGCACGAACTTCTGGATCTTGCCGGTCGAGGTCTTGGGCAGCTCGGTGAAGACCAGTGTCTTGGGCACCTTGAAGCGCGCCAGGTGGTCGCGGCACCAGCCGAGGATCTCGCTCTCGCTGGCGCTCTCGCCGCTCTTCAGCGTGACGAAGGCGCAGGGCGTCTCGCCCCACTTCTCGTCGGGCCGCGCGACCACGGCGGCCTCCAGCACCTTGGGATGGCGGTAGAGCACCTCCTCGATCTCCAGGCTGGAGATGTTCTCGCCGCCGGAGATGATGACGTCCTTGGTGCGGTCCTTGACCTCGATGTAGCCGTCGGGGTGGACGACGCCGAGGTCGCCGGTGTGGAACCAGCCGCCGGCGAAGGCCTTCTCCGTCGCCTTGGGGTTCTTCAGGTAGCCCTTCATCACCGTGTTGCCGCGCAGCATCAGCTCGCCCATGGTCGCGCCGTCGTGCGGCACCTCCTCGAGAGTCTCCGGGTCGCGCACGGTGCAGTCGTGCAGCGTCACCAGCTTGACGCCCTGGCGGGCCATCTTGGCGGCCCGCCCCTCGAGATCGAGCTCGTCCCACTCCGACTGCCAGGCGCAAAGCGTCGCCGGGCCGTAGCATTCGGTCAGGCCGTACATGTGGGTGATCAGGAAGCCCTGGCGCTCCATGTTGGCGATGATCGCCGAGGGCGGCGCCGCCCCGCCGGTGACCACGCGGATCGGCTTGGGCAGCGGCCGGCGCACCGACTCCGGCGCGTGGGCCAGCAGATTGAGCACGATCGGCGCGCCGCAGAGATGGGTGATGCCCTGGCTCTCGATCAGCGGATAGATCAGCTCCGGGTCGACACGGCGCAGGCAGACGTGGGTGCCGGCCATGGCGGTGACCGCCCAGGTGTAGCTCCAGCCGTTGCAGTGGAACATCGGCAGCGTCCAGAGATAGACGCTGTCGCGGGCCAGGTTCATCGAGATGGCGTTGCCCATGGCGTTCAGGAAGGCGCCGCGGTGGTGATAGACCACGCCCTTGGGATCGCCGGTGGTGCCGCTGGTGTAGTTGAGGCAGATCGCCTGCCACTCGTCCTCGGGCAGGCTCCAGGGCCGCTCCGGGTCGCCCTCCTGAAGGAAGGCCTCGTAGTCGAGCGCGCCCAGGGCCTTGCCCTTCTCGCCCTTCTGCGCCTCCGTCATGGGATCGTCGATGTCGACGACCAGCGGCGGATCCTGCAGCTCGGCCAGGGCCTTCTCGACGGTCGGCGCGAACTCGCGGTCGGTGATCAGCACCCTGGCCTCGCCGTGGCGCAGGATGAAGGCGATGGTCGCCGCGTCGAGCCGGTAGTTCAGCGCGTTGAGCACGCCGCCCATCAGCGGCACGCCGTAGTGCGCCTCCAGCATCGCCGGCACGTTGGGCGCCATGACCGCGACCGTGTCGCCCGGCCCGAGGCCGCGCTTCTCCAGCGCCGAGGCCAGGCGTCGCGCCCGCTCGGCGAGCTGGCGATAGCTGAATACGCGGTCGTGGATGACCGCCGGCTTGTGCGGATAGACCTCCGCCGCGCGGCGCAGGAACGACAGCGGCGACAGCGCCGTGAAGTTCGCCGGCGTGCGCCCGAGGTCGCGCTCGTAGATCGATTCGTCGCTGTCTCTCGCCATCGGCTTCGGCGTTGCCTCCCAGGATCGGCCGCTACTGTCACGACCCGGCGGGAGGCGGTCAAGCCGTCGGGCCCTGGCGGCAGCCCTGCGCGGTCGGGCGATCACGCCAAAGTGGCCGGCGGTTCCGTGGCCGGCGCGCCGCCCCATGTTAGACTCGTCCGCGGTCGCCACCGGGACCGCCGGCGGCGACGGTCCAGAGAGAGCCCAGCCGGAGAAAGCCCGAGGCCATGCAGATCGACATCTTCTCCGACACCATCTGCCCCTGGTGCTACATCGGCAAGAAGCGGCTCGACCGCGCCCTCGCCGAGCGGCCGCAGCCCGAGCTGACGATCCGCTGGCGCGCCTTCCAGCTCAATCCCGACATGCCGGCCGAGGGCATGGACCGCCAGGCCTACCTGGAGCGCAAGTTCGGCGGCGTTCGCGAGGCCGAGCGCGTCTACGGCCCGATCCGTGCGGCCGGCGAGGAGGAGGGCATCGCCTTCGCCTTCGAGCGCATGAAGCGCACGCCCAACACCCTGCAGTCGCACCGCCTGATCCGCTGGGCCGAGCGCTTCGGACGCCAGACGCCGCTGGTCGACAGCCTGTTCGAGTCGGCCTTCCTGAAGGCGGAGGACCTCGGCGACCCCGCGGTGCTCGCCGCCGCCGCCGAGGCGGCCGGGCTCGACGCCGCGGAGGCCGCGAGCTTCCTGGCCGGCGAGGAGGAGGCCGAGGAGGTCCGCGCCGAGGACCTGCGCGCGCGCATGGCCGGCATCACCGGCGTGCCCTGCTTCATCTTCGAGGGCCGCTACGCCCTGCCCGGCGCCCAGCCGCCCGAGGTCCTGCAGCAGATGTTCGACCTGGCGATCCAGGGCGAGCTGGAGCGCGCCGCCGCCGGCTGACCGGGCCGCGCCCCTTCGCCCCTGCCCGCCGGGCCGGCGGGCACATTCCTGTAGCGTCGCGCCGGAGCGGCCCCTATTCTCGGCGCCGTTCAAGAACAGGCCGCGCCACGCAAGGCGGCCGGCGATCCGGGGGGATCGACGCACAAGGCAGATCGAAGGCCGCGACGCGGCCCCGACGCCGGCCATCGCCGGCCGGGCGCCGCGCCGACGGGCCTTCCCGGCGCGCGCCGGCCAAGGAGGGGCAGCATGGAGAAGTTCTTCGGACTGAAGGAACGGGGCACGACGGTGCGCACCGAGGTGCTGGCCGGCCTGACCACCTTCCTGACGATGGCCTACATCACCTTCGTCAACCCGGCGATCCTGTCGGACGCCGGCATGGACTTCGGGGCGGTCTTCGTGGCGACCTGCGTCGCCGCCGCCTTCGGCAGCCTGGTCATGGGGCTGTTCGCGAACTACCCGATCGCCCTGGCCCCGGGCATGGGCCTGAACGCCTACTTCGCCTACGCCGTGGTGCTCGGCATGGGCATCGCCTGGCAGGCGGCGCTGGGCGCCGTCTTCGTCTCCGGCATCCTGTTCGTGATCATCTCGGTGCTGCCGCTGCGCGAGTGGATCATCAACGCCATCCCGCGCAGCCTGAAGCTGGCGATCTCGGCCGGCATCGGCCTGTTCCTCGGCATCATCGCGCTGAAGAACGCGGGCATCGTCGTCGACAACCCGGCGACCCTGGTCGGCCTCGGCGACCTGACCAGCTGGCCGGCGATCCTGGCGATGCTCGGCTTCGTGGTCATGGTCGCGCTCGACTGGCGGCGCGTTCCCGGCGCCGTGATCATCGGCATCCTGGTGGTCACGCTGATCGGCGTGCTGCTCGGCGTCTCGGAGTTCAAGGGCGTCGTCAGCCTGCCGCCCGATCCCCTGCCGACCTTCCTGCAGCTGGACATCGCCGGCGCCCTGCAGCTCGGCCTGGTGACCATCGTCTTCGCCTTCCTGTTCGTCGACTTCTTCGACACCGCCGGCACGCTGATCGGCGTCTCGCACCGCGCCGGCCTGCTCGACAGCAAGGGCCGGCTGCCGCGGCTGCGCCGGGCGCTGATCGCCGACTCCTCGGCCAGCATCGCCGGCTCCCTGCTCGGCACCTCGACGACGACCAGCTACATCGAGAGCGCGGCGGGCATCAAGGCGGGCGGCCGCACCGGCCTGACCGCCGTCGTCGTCGCCGGGCTGTTCCTGGCCTGCCTGCTGTTCAGCCCGCTGGCCCAGACCGTGCCCGGCTACGCCACGGCCCCGGCCCTGCTGTTCGTCGCCTGCCTGATGGCGCGTGGCCTGGCCGAGCTCGACTGGGAGGACGTCAGCGAGTACGCGCCGGCGGTGGTGACCGCGATCACCATGCCGCTGACCTTCTCGATCGCCGACGGCATCGGCTTCGGCTTCGTCACCTACGCGGCGATCAAGCTGCTCGCCGGCCGGCCGCAGGACTGCTCGGTCGCGGTCTACCTGGTGGCGGTGCTGTTCATCGCGAAGTTCGCCTGGATCGGCGGCTAGCCACGGCGGGACGCCTGAACGGCGTCTTATCAATCGGTTACGGGACAAGGGCCCCGCCTCTCCAGAGGCGGGGCCCTCGCGTTTCAGCCGCCTCGTGGCGCCGATCTGCCCAAACGTCAGACCAGGAACTGGGCAGTCTGCCTGCCCAGCGAGCAGAGGCCGCAAGATTCCGCGTGACCTGACAGCGGGCATCCGCTATCAAGTTGCAGCTTGAAGCCCAAAGGGCTCGGCCCAGGTTTAGGGAGGAACGTCGCACGCACCCGACGCGACGCGGCACATTAAAGCGCGGCTCAACGCGTACGGCTTCTCGGCAGGACCCCGGTCCTGCCGTTTTCTTTTTCGGACCGCGCCGGCTTTCCGGCAGTCCGGGCCGCCGGTCAGTAGGGCGCGCGCTCGACCATGTCCCGGAACGAGATTACGCCGCTGTCGACGACCAGGAAGACGACGCCCCAGATCACCGCCGCGACCGCCGTGGTGACCAGCGCCTTCCGCCACAGCCGCGGCCCCTCGGGCGCACCGGGATCGTGGCCCTCCTCCGGCGCCTCGCTGCGCCGCACGCCCCAGGGCAGCACGCAGAACAGCGTGAGCCACCAGATCAGGAAGAAGGCGACGATGCTCTCGAACCAGGTCATCGGTCTCTCGATGGGCTTGGTGGAGCGGCGCTCCAGCCGGACCCCGCTCTAACGCCGCCCGACGTCCGGCCCCAGGCGCGAATCGTCTCAGGCCCCGAGGGGGGCCCGGGATCCGGCATCAGACCTGCTCGAGCTCGATCAGCGAGCCCATGAAGTCCTTGGGATGCAGGAACAGCACCGGCTTGCCGTGCGCCCCGATCTTCGGCTCGCCGTCGCCGAGCACGCGCGCGCCCTCTGCCTTGAGCTTGTCCCGCGCGGCCAGGATGTCCTCGACCTCGTAGCAGAGGTGATGGATGCCGCCGGAGGGGCTGCGCGCGAGGAAGGCGGCGATCGGCGAGTCCTCGCCGAGCGGGTGCAGCAGCTCGATCTTGGTGTTGGGCAGCTCGACGAAGACCACGGTGACGCCGTGGTCGGGCTCGTCCTGCGGGTCGGAGACCCTGGCGCCCAGGGTGCCGCGGTAGGTCGCCGCGGCGGCCTCCAGGTCGGGCACCGCGATGGCCACGTGGTTGAGACGTCCGATCATCCCTGCCTGCCCTCTCCTGCTCTCGCGCGCCGTCAGTCTTCCAACCGGATCAGCTGGACCTCGACGACCGGCTTGCGGCCGAGCTCGCGCTGGAAGGTGCGGCGCACCGCCAGGCGCACCGCTTCGCTCAGCGCGGCGTCGTCGCGGCGCTCCTTGCGCGAGGCGCGGTGGACCGCCTCCTCGGCAGCGTCGATCGCGGCGTCCTCGATGTCGGCGTCCTGCTCGCTGTCGTAGAGCCCGGCCCCGGCGATGCGCGGCTCGCCCAGCAGGTCGCCGTGCTCGTCGACGACGACAGCGACGACCGCCGAGCCCTCGCGCACCATGCGCCGGCGCTGGCGCAGCACCGGGCTGTCGGTCGAGCGGATCGCGGTGCCGTCGACGACCATGCGCCCGGCGTGGACGTGGTCCACGATGTCCGCCTTGCCCGGCGCCAGGCGCACCACGGCACCGTTCTCGGCGAGCACGACCTCGGGCACCTGGCAGGCGCGGGCCAGCTCGGCCTGGGCGGCCATGTGCCGCGCCTCGCCGTGGACCGGCACCGCGATGCGTGGGCGCACCCACTGGTACATCTGGGTCAGCTCGTCCCGGCAGGGGTGCCCGGAGACGTGGATGCCCGGCGCCTCCTTGTCGGAGATGACCTTGACGCCGCGGCGGCTGAGCGCGTTGTAGAGCGCGAAGATGGCCTTCTCGTTGCCGGGGATGACGCGGCTCGAGAAGACCACGCTGTCGCCCTCGCTCAGGGTCACGTCCGGGTGGTCGTCGTTGGCGATGCGCCAGAGCGCGGCGCGCGGCTCGCCCTGGCTGCCGGTGCACAGCAGCAGCGTCTCCTCGGGCGGCAGGTAGCCGAGGTCGCGCACGTCGACCAGGGGCGCCATGTCCTGGAGATAGCCGGCCTCGCGCGCCGCCGCGACGATGCGGTGCATCGAGCGGCCGACCAGCGCGACGCGCCGCCCCTGGGCCTCGGCGACGGCCATGACGGTTTCCAGCCGCGCCACGTTGCTGGCGAAGCAGGCGACGGCGACCCGGCCGGACAGTCCGCCGATGGTCTTCTCCAGCGCCTCGCGCACCTCCAGCTCCGAGCCGGCCGTGCCCGGCACCAGGGCGTTGGTCGAGTCGCAGATCATCGCCAGCACGCCCTCGTCGGCGAGCCGGCGCAGGCGCTCGACGTCGTAGCTCTCGCCGACCAGCGGGTCCTCGTCGAGCTTCCAGTCGCCGGTGTGGAAGACGGTGCCGCAGGCGGTGTGGATCAGCACCGCGTTGGGCTCGGGGATCGAGTGGGTCAGGGTCACCAGCTCCAGCTCGAAGGGCCCGATCGACAGCCGCCCGGACAGCGGCACCTCGATCAGCTCGGCCGGCAGCTCGACGCCGTCGTCGCGCAGCTTGCGGCGCAGCAGCGCCGCCGTGAAGGGCGTCGCGTAGACCGGGCAGTCGAGCTGCGGCCAGACGTAGGGCAAGGCGCCGAGATGGTCCTCGTGGGCGTGGGTCAGCAGGATGCCGGCGAGGTCGTCCTTGCGCTCGAAGACGAAGTCGGGGTCGGGCAGCACGACCTCGATGCCCGGCAGGTCGTGCTCACCGAAGGCGACGCCGCAGTCGACCATCAGCCACTTCCCGGCATGGCCGTAGAGATTGAGGTTCATGCCGATCTCGCCGGTGCCGCCGAGCGGCACGAACAGCAGCTCGTCGGGACCCGGCTCGGCGGGACGGCGTGGCTGGGCCTTCATGGCCTTCTCCCCCTGAGGGCGCTGCGGCTCATACCGGCAGCCCGCCCTGCTTGTCGGTCAACGCCTGGTGCATCAGGACCAGGCCGCGCAGCGTCAGGTCGTCGTCGACCGTGTCGATCGCCGCGGTGGTGTCGTTGAACAGCGGCGCCAGGCCGCCGGTCGCGATGACCCGGTGGTGCTCGCCGCGCTCGGCCTTGATGCGGGCGATCAGGCCCTCGACCAGCCCGACGTAGCCCCAGAACACGCCCGATTGCATCGCCGAGACGGTGTCGTGGCCGACGACCTCGCGCGGCCGCTCGAGCGCGATGCGCGGCAGCCGCGCCGCGGCGGCGTAGAGCGCGTCGATCGAGAGGTTGATGCCCGGCGCGATGATGCCGCCGGAGTAGGCGCCGTCGGGATCGACTAGGTCGAAGGTGGTGGCGGTGCCGAAGTCGACGACGATCAGCGCGCCGCCGTAGCTGCGGTGCGCCGCGACGGCGTTGGCGATGCGGTCGGCGCCGACCTGCTCGGGCCGGGCGATGCGGATCGCGAAATCGTAGGCGGCGATCGCCTGCTCGACCGAGACCGGCTCGCAGCCGAGGTAGGCGCGGCAGAGCTGCTGGATCGGTCGCTGCATGGCCGGCACGACGTTGGAGATCATCGCCGCCTTGATCTGCTGCGGCGCCAGGCCGCCGAGCGCCAGGAACTGGGTCAGCAGCACCGCGTACTCGTCGGTGCTGCGCCGCGGGTCGGTGGCGACCCGCCAGCGGCCGCGCGCCGTCTCGCCCTCGTAGACCGCAAAGACGACGTTGGTGTTGCCGATGTCGACGACCAGCAGCATGGCGCTTGCCCTCCCCGCCTCAGGACTCGGCCGGGGCGGCGCCGCCGGCCTCCGGCGGAAAGACCTCGCCGGCGGCGATCGGCGTGACCCGCCCGTCGCGCTCGAGCAGCAGGTGGCCCTCGGCGTCGAGGTCGCGGAAGACGCCGGTCAGGGTCTGGTTGGGCAGCCTGACCTCGATCTCCTCGCCGAGCCGCTCGGCGTGGCGCAGCCAGGCCGTGCGCAGCGGCGCGAAGCCGTCCTCGAGCCAGCGGCTGGCCCAGTTCAGGAAGGCCCGGCCGAAGGCCTCGAGCAGGTCGACCTCGTCGACGTCGCGCGGCACGCCCTCGAAGCGCAGCGAGGTCGCCGGATAGCGCGACTCCTTGGGATAGCTCGCGACGTTCGCGCCGAGCCCCAGCACCAGCCAGTCGAGGCCGCCCTCGGGCGTGCTGCGCGACTCGAGCAGCAGGCCGGCGACCTTGCGGCCGTTGAGCAGCACGTCGTTGGGCCACTTGTAGGTGACGTCGACCGGCGGCGAGACGCTGCCGATCGCCTCGCCCAGCGCCAGCGCCGCGGCGAAGCCGAGCTGCGCGGCCTCGCCGGGCGGACACTCGGGGCGCAGCACCAGGGAGAGGTAGAGGTTGCCGCGCGGGCTCGCCCAGCTGCGCCCGAGGCGCCCGCGGCCCGCGCTCTGCTCGCGCGCCCAGACCAGCGTGCCGTCCTCGGCCCCGGCCTCGGCCAGGCGCCGGGCCTCGTCCATCGTCGAGGTCAGGCTGTCGTGGCTGTGGAGCCGGTAGACCGGCGGCAGCCTCGGCTCGCGCAGGTCGCCCGCTTCGCTCATCGCGGCCCGCTCATCGCGCCCCGCTCATCCGGCGAACAGCGCGTAGGCCGCTGCCTCGGCGCCGTCGACGACGACGCCCGGCACCAGGAAGAACAGCAGGATCGCGCCCGCGGAGAGGCCCATCACCACGCCGACCTCGCGCCCGATCGGCTTGTCGAGCACCTCCGCCGGCTCGTCGAAGTACATCAGCTTGACGATGCGCAGGTAGTAGTAGGCGCCGACCACCGAGGTCAGCACGCCGATAACGGCCAGGGTGTAGAGCCCGGCGTCGACCGCCGCCAGGAACACGTAGAACTTGCCGAAGAAGCCGGCGAGCGGCGGAATCCCGGCCAGCGAGAACATGAAGATCGCCAGGGCGGCGGCCATCAGCGGATGGGTCTTCGACAGGCCGCGCAGGTCGTCGATCGCTTCGACGCTGCGCTCGTTGATGCGCATCGCCAGGATGCAGGCGAAGGTGCCCAGCGTCATGGCCAGGTAGATGGTCATGAAGATGATCACGCCGCGGATGCCCTCCTCGGTGCCGGCCGACAGGCCGACCAGGGCGTAGCCGACGTTGCCGATCGAAGAGTAGGCCATCAGGCGCTTGATGTTGCTCTGCGCAATCGCGGCGAAGGCGCCGAGCGCCATCGAGGCGATCGAGATGAACACGACGATCTGCTGCCACTGGCCGGCGAGCTCGCCGAAGGGGCCCATCAGGACGCGGACGAACAGCGCCATGGCCGCGAGCTTCGGCGCAACGGCGAAGAAGGCGGTGATCGCCGTCGGCGCGCCCTCGTAGACGTCCGGCGTCCACATGTGGAAGGGCACCGCCGAGATCTTGAATGCGATGCCGGCCGCGACGAAGACCAGGCCGACGATCAGGCCGACCGAGACGGCCTCGCCGGCCGCCGCGCCCTGGGCGAAGGCCGCCGCCAGGTCGGTGAAGCCGGTCGTGCCGGCGAAGCCGTAGACCATCGACAGCCCGTAGAGCAGCATGCCCGAGGACAGCGCGCCGAGCAGGAAGTACTTGAGGCCGGCCTCGGAGGCGCGCAGCGAGTCCCGGCGGATCGCCGCGGCGACGTAAAGCGACAGCGACTGCAGCTCGAGCCCGACGTAGAGGCTGATCAGGTCGTTCGCCGAGATCATCAGCAGCATGCCGAGCGTGGCGAACAGCAGCAGCACCGGCAGCTCCAGCCGGTCCATGCGCTCGCGCTCGATGAAGCGCCAGCCCATCAGGATGGTCAGCGGCGCGCCGATCAGCACCAGCAGCTTCATGAAGCTGCCGTAGGCGTCCTTGATGAACAGCTGGTTGAAGTAGAGGCCGTCGCCGGCGAGCGGGAAGATCACCAGCAGCAGGGCGACGACCAGCGCGCTGACCGACAGGCGCATGATCGAGCGCGAGGCGCCGTCGCCCTGGAAGACGCCGATCATCAGCAGCACGATCGCCGAGCCCGCGAGGAACAGCTCGGGGGCGGCGGCGGCGAGGTCGCTGGCCAGGGACGTGGACACGGCTACTCCTTAAGGATCACGGCAGCAGCAGCGCGAGGCTGGGCGCCTCGGCGGCCTTGAGCGCGAGCTCGTAGGATTCGATCAGGTTCTCGACGGACGGCGCCATGATGTCGAGCAGCGGCTTCGGGTAGACGCCGAAGAAGATGGCCAGCGCGACCAGCGGCGCGAACACCAGCTTCTCGCGCAGCTCGAGGTCGCCGAGCGCCTTGAGGTCGGGCTTGGTCAGCGCGCCGAAGATCGTCTTGCGGTAGAGCCAGAGCATGTAGGCGGCGCCCAGCACCATGCCGCTGGCGGTCAGCAGCGCGACCCAGGTGTTGACCTGGAAGGCGCCGACGATGACCAGGAACTCGCCGACGAAGCCGCTGGTCCCGGGCAGGCCGACCGAGGCCAGCATGAACACCATGAAGACCAGGGCGTAGCGCGGCATGGTGCTCGCCAGGCCGCCGTAGCGCTCGATCTCGCGGGTGTGCAGGCGGTCGTAGACGACGCCGACGACCAGGAACAGCGCGGCCGAGACGATGCCGTGGCTGAGCATCTGGAAGATCGCGCCCTCCAGCCCCTGCTGGGTCAGGGTGAAGATGCCGACCGTCACGAAGCCCATGTGGGCGACCGACGAGTAGGCGATCAGCTTCTTCATGTCGGTCTGCACCAGCGCGACCAGCGAGGTGTAGACGATCGCCACGACCGACAGCGCGAAGACCAGCGGCGTGAAGAACTGCGTCGCCTCGGGCAGCATCGGCAGCGAGAAGCGCAGGAAGCCGTAGCCGCCCATCTTCAGCAGCACGCCGGCCAGGATCACCGAGCCGGCGGTCGGCGCCTCGACGTGGGCGTCGGGCAGCCAGGTGTGCACCGGCCACATCGGGATCTTGACCGCGAAGGAGGCGAAGAAGGCCAGCCACAGCCAGAGCTGCAGCTCGCGGTCGAGGTTGATCTCGGCGATCAGCGTCGGGATGTCGGTGGTGCCGCCGTCGATGTAGATCGCCAGGATCGCCAGCAGCATCAGGATCGAGCCGGCCAGCGTGAACAGGAAGAACTTGAAGGCCGAGTAGACCCGGCGCGGGCCGCCCCAGATGCCGATGATCAGGAACATCGGGATCAGCACGCCCTCGAAGAACATGTAGAAGACGACGAAGTCGAGCGCGCAGAAGGTGCCGACCATCAGGGTCTCGAGCACCAGGAAGGCGATCATGTACTCCTTGACGCGCGTCTCCATCTTCCAGCTGGCCAGCACGCAGAGCGGCGTCAGCAGCGTCGAGAGCAGCACGAAGGGCATCGAGATGCCGTCGACGCCCAGGTGGTAGGAGACGCCGAAGCTCTCGATCCAGGTCGCCTTCTCGACGAACTGGAAGGCGGCCGTGCCGGTCTCGAAGCCGAACCAGACGAACAGCGACAGCACGAAGGTGATCAGGCTGGTCCAGAGCGCGACGTAGCGGGCGTTGCGCGCGACCACGGCCTCGTCGCCGCGCACCAGCAGGATGAAGCCGGCGCCGACCAGCGGCAGGAAGGTGACCAGCGAGAGAAGCGGCCAGGAGCTCATCGGTCGTCCCTCACAGGGTGCTGAACAGATACCAGGAGACCAGCACCACGACGCCGATCAGCATGGCGAAGGCGTAGTGGTAGACGTAGCCCGACTGCAGCCGGCTGGCGCGCTGCGCGATCTGCCGGGCGGCGGCGGCGACGCCGTTCGGGCCGATGCCGTCGATCACCGCGCCGTCGCCGGTCGTCCAGAGGCCGCGGCCGAGGTAGATCGCCGGGCGCACGAAGATCCGGTCGTAGAGCTCGTCGAAGTACCACTTGCGGAAGCTGAACAGGTAGAGCGGGCGCAGGCCGCTCGCCGCCTTGGGCGCCAGCCCCGGCGACTGCACGTACATCAGCCAGGCCAGCGCGATGCCGGCCAGCGTGACGAGCATCGGCAGCGCCTTGACCCAGAAGGGCACGTGGTGCGCCTCCTCGATGATGTCGTGCAGCACCAGCAGCGACTCGCCCCAGAAGGCCTCCCTGCCCTCGCCGACGAAGGGCCCGTAGAAGACCGCGCCGGCGAGCACCGCGCCGGCGGCCAGCACGAACAGCGGCCAGATCATCACGCGCGGCGCCTCGTGCGCGTGCTCGAAGGTGTGATGGTCGGCGCGCGTCTTGCCGTGGAAGGTCAGGAACAGCAGCCGGAAGGAGTAGAAGGCGGTCATGAAGGCGGCGACGATGCCGAGCCAATAGGCGTAGCTGCCGGCCGCCGAGTGCGCGGCGTAGGCCGTCTCCAGAACCATGTCCTTGGAGTAGAAGCCGGCGAAGCCGATGCCCAGGCCCGGGATGCCGAAGCCGACCAGCGCCAGGCTGCCGATCCACATCAGCGCGTAGGTCACCGGGATCTTGCGCCACAGGCCGCCCATGTTGCGCATGTCCTGCTCGTGGTGCATGGCGTGGATCACCGCGCCGGCGCCGAGGAACAGCAGGGCCTTGAAGAAGGCGTGGGTCATCAGGTGGAACATCGCGGCGCTGTAGGCCGACACGCCGGCGGCGAAGAACATGTAGCCGAGCTGCGAGCAGGTCGAATAGGCGATGACCCGCTTGATGTCGGTCTGGGTCAGGCCGACGGTCGCGGCGAAGAAGGCCGTCGAGGCGCCGACGATGGTGACCACGGTCAGGGCGTCGGGCGCGTACTCGAAGATCGGCGACAGGCGGCAGACCATGAACACGCCGGCGGTCACCATGGTCGCGGCGTGGATCAGCGCGGAGACCGGCGTCGGGCCTTCCATCGCATCGGGCAGCCAGGTGTGCAGTCCGAGCTGCGCCGACTTGCCCATGGCGCCGAGGAACAGCAGCAGGCAGAGCACGGTGAGCGCGTGCCACTCGATGCCGAAGACCTCGACCACGGTCTCGGCCTGGTCGGGCACGGCGCCGAAGATCTGGTCGTAGCCGACCGCGCCGAACAGCAGGAACACGCCGGCGATGCCCAGCGCGAAGCCGACGTCGCCGACGCGGTTGACCAGGAAGGCCTTGATCGCCGCGGCGTTGGCGCTCGGCTTCTCGTACCAGAAGCCGATCAGCAGGTAGGAGGCGAGGCCGACGCCCTCCCAGCCGAAGAACATCTGCACCAGGTTGTCGGAGCTCACCAGCATCAGCATGAAGAAGGTGAACAGCGACAGGTAGGCCTGGAAGCGCGGGATCGACTTGTCCTCGGCCATGTAGCCGACCGAGTAGACGTGGACGATCGCCGAGACGATGGTGACGACGCAGAACATCACCGCGGTCAGCGTGTCGACGCGCAGCGCCCAGCTGAGCTCGAAGCTGCCGGAATCGATCCAGGTGAACAGCTCGGTGACGCGGGCGTTGCCGCCCAGCGCGACGTCGAAGAAGACGATCACCGACAGCACGGCGGCGATCAGCAGCGGGCCGCAGGTGACGACCTGGGCGCCGCGGTCGCCGAGCAGCTTGCCCAGGAAGCCGGCCAGGATCGCGCCGACCAGCGGCAGGAAGACGATCAGGACGTCCATCGCGGCGGCCTCAACCCTTCATCATGTTGATGTCTTCGACCGCGATCGATCCGCGATTGCGGAAGTAGACCACCAGGATGGCCAGGCCGATCGCCGCCTCGGCGGCGGCCACGGTCAGGATGAACAGCGCGAACACCTGGCCGACCAGGTCGTTCAGGTAGGTCGAGAAGGCGACCAAGTTGATGTTCACGGCGAGCAGCATCAGCTCGATCGACATCAGGATGATGATGACGTTCTTGCGGTTCAGGAAGATCCCGAAGATGCCGAGCGTGAACAGGATCGCGGCGACGGTCAGGTAGTGGGCGAGTCCGATCTCCAGCATCACACGCCGCTCCCGCTGGTGACGTCCTTGACCTCGATGGCCTCGCTGCGCGGCCGGGCGACCTGGCGCGCGATCGACTGGCGGCGCACGCCCTCGCGCTGGCGCAGGGTCAGCACGATCGCGCCGATCATCGCGACCAGCAGGATCAGGCCGGCGATCTGGAACAGGTAGACGTAGTCGTCGTAGAGCACCAGGCCGAGCGCCTCTGTGTTCGTGATCTGGTCCGGCGGCGGGATCGGCAGGCGCGCCGAGGCCCCGGCCTCCGGCGAGATCGCCCAGGCGCCGACCACCATGCCCAGCTCGACCAGCAGGATCAGGCCGATCAGGCCGCCGACCGGCAGGTACTGAAGGAAGCCCTGGCGCAGCTCGGCGATGTTCACGTCGAGCATCATCACGACGAAAAGGAACAGCACCGCGACCGCGCCGACGTAGACCACCACCAGGATCATCGCCAGGAACTCCGCGCCCAGCAGCACGAAGAGCCCGGCGGCGTTGAAGAAGGCCAGGATCAGGAACAGCACCGAGTGCACGGGATTGCGCGAGGCGATGACCATCACGGCGGAGGCCACCACGATCGCGGCGAAAAGGTAGAAGGCGAGCGCTTGGACGATCATAGTGCGCCTTCCTTACGCGCTGTGGCTCGGTATTGCAAAGCCCGGTCCCCCTCGGCGCCGGCGGCTTCCCGGCGCCCCTGAATTCAGCTCGACGGTCGGCTCAGCGATAGGGCGCGTCGGCCTCGATCGCCTGGGCCAGCTCGTATTCCCAGCGGTCGCCGTTGGCCAGCAGCTTGTCCTTGTTGAAGAACAGCTCCTCGCGGGTCTCGGCGGCGAACTCGAAGTTCGGCCCCTCGACGATGGCGTCCACCGGACAGGCCTCCTGGCAGTAGCCGCAATAGATGCACTTCGTCATATCGATATCGTAGCGCGTGGTGCGGCGGCTGCCGTCCGCCCGCGGCTCGGCCTCGATGGTGATGGCCTGGGCCGGGCAAATGGCCTCGCAGAGCTTGCAGGCGATGCAGCGCTCCTCGCCGTTGGGATAGCGCCTGAGCGCGTGCTCGCCGCGGAAGCGCGGGCTGATCGGGCCCTTCTCGTAGGGATAGTTCAGCGTGACCTTCGGCCGGAAGAAGTAGCGCAGGGTCAGCCACATGCCCGAGAGCAGCTCGGTCAGCAGCAGGCCCTTTGCGGCGCGCTCCACGAAAGCCATCGAAAGCCTACCTTTCGCTCGTTTCCAGGCCGGCCGCCCCGAGGGGCGCGCCGGCAGCCTCACCCGCCGGCGCCGTCAGGACGGCAGCCAGCCGAAGGTGATCAGAACACCGGCCGTCAGCACCACCCAGAGCAGCGAGAACGGCAGGAAGACCTTCCAGCCCAGGCGCATCAGCTGGTCGTAGCGGTAGCGCGGGAAGGTCGCCCGGACCCAGAGGAAGCAGAACAGCACCAGCGCGACCTTGGCGAAGAACCAGATCGGGCCGGGGATCCAGTTCAGCGGCGCGATGTCCAGCGGCGGCAGCCAGCCGCCCAGGAACAGGATCACGGTCATCCCGCTCATCAGGATCATGTTCGCGTACTCGCCCAGGAAGAACAGGGCGAAGGTCATCGAGGAGTATTCGACGAAGAAGCCGGCGACCAGCTCCGATTCGCCCTCGGGCAGGTCGAAGGGCGCGCGGTTCGTCTCGGCCAGCGTCGAGATGAAGAAGATCACGAACATCGGCAGCAGCGGAATGCAGAACCACACGGTCTCCTGCGCCAGCACGATGTCGGTCAGGTTGAGCGATCCGACGCACAGCAGCACCGTGATGATCACGAAGCCCATCGAGACCTCGTAGGAGACCATCTGCGCCGCCGAGCGCAGCGCGCCCAGGAAGGGATACTTCGAGTTCGAGGCCCAGCCGGCCATGATCACGCCGTAGACGCCGAGCGAGGAGATCGCGAAGAGGAACAGGATGCCGACGTTGATGTCGGCGATCGCCCAGCCCTCGTTCACCGGGATCACCGACCAGGCGATCATCGCGAGGCTGAAGGTCAGCACCGGCGCCAGGATGAACACCACCCGATTGGCGCCCGACGGCAGGATCGTCTCCTTGAACAGCAGCTTGAGACCGTCGGCGAAGGGCTGCAGCAGGCCCAGCGGGCCGACCACGTTGGGCCCCTTGCGCAGCTGCATCGCGGCGATGACCTTGCGCTCGGCGTAGGTCAGGTAGGCGACGGCGACGAGCAGCGGCACCAGGATCGCGAAGATCTGCGCCAGGATGATCGCCGTCGGCCAGAGGTAGCCTTCCAGGAACACGTTCACCTTCTTCTGCGCTCCCCTGCCCGCTCAGCCCTCGGTCCCGGTCGCCGCCTGCTTCGGCAGGACGAAGGCCTCGGCGCACTTGGCCATGGTCGCCGAGGCCCGGCTGATCGGGTCGGTCATGTAGAAGTTGTCGATCGGCAGCGTGAAGGGCGCGCTCGACAGCTCGGTGCCGGCGCTGTCCGGCAGCGGCTCCCAGGGCGCCGCGGCGACCTGGTCGAGCCGGGCGAAGCCCGGCGCCGTCTCGATCAGCCGGCGCCTGAGGTCGCCCAGGTTGTCGTAGGGCAGCCGCGCACCGACCCGCTCGGACAGCGCGCGCAGGATGGTCCAGTCCTCGCGCGCCTCGCCGGGCGGAAAGACCGCCAGCCGGCCGAGCTGCACACGGCCCTCGGTGTTGACGTAGGTGGCGTTCTTCTCGGTGTAGGCCGCCCCCGGCAGGATCACGTCGGCGCGGTGCGCGCCGGCGTCGCCGTGGTGGCCCTGGTAGACCACGAAGGCGCTGCCGAGCTGCGCCATGTCGAGCTCGTCGGCGCCGAGCAGCCAGACCAGGTCCATCTCGCCCTTGGACGCCGCCGCCAGGATGCCGGCGGTATCCAGCCCGCCGGGGCCCGGCAGGAAGCCGAGGTCGAGGCCGCCGACGCGGCTCGCCGCGCGCTGCAGCAGGTTGAAGCCGTTCCAGCCCTCGGGCGCCGCCTCGCCGACCAGGCCGTAGCGCTCGGCGATCTTCAGGCAGAGCGCGTGGACCGCCGCGCCGTCGGGCCGCGCGACGGCGCCGGAGCCGAGGATCAGCATCGGCTTCTCGGCCTTCTCCAGGATCTCGGCGAAGGCGCCCCTGCCCTCGGCGAGCTCGGCGAGCGCCTTGGGGTCGTTGCCCAGGTGGCGGGTCTCGAAGGTCAGGTCGACCGGCTCGCCGACGACGCCGACCGGCAGGCCCGAGGCCAGGAAGCGCTTGCGCAGCCGGGCGTTGACCAGGGCCGCCTCGTGGCGCGGATTGGCGCCGACGATCAGCACTGCGTCGGCCTGCTCGATGCCGGCGATCGTGGTGTTGAAGAGGTAGCTGAAGCGCGGGCCGTCGCCGACCTTGGCGCCGTCCTGCCGGCAGTCCAGGTTGGGCGAGCCGAGGCCGCCCAGGAAGTCCTTGAGCGCCACCATCGACTCGGCGTCGCAGAGATCGCCGGCGATCGCCGCGACGCGCTTGGGATCGGCGCCCTCCAGGCGCTGGGCGATGGCCTCGAAGGCCTCCTCCCAGCGCGCCGGGCGCAGCTTGCCGTCGAGGCCGCGCACGTAGGGCTTGTCGAGGCGCTGCCGGGCCAGGCCGTCGCAGGCGTGGCGCGTCTTGTCGTGGATCCACTCCTCGTTGACGTCCTCGTGCAGCCGCGGCAGCACGCGCATCACCTGGCGGCCGCGGGCGTCGACCCGGATGTTCGAGCCGACCGCGTCCATGACGTCGATCGAGGGCGTCTTCTTCAGCTCCCAGGGCCGCGCCGCGAAGGCGTAGGGCGCGCTGGTCAGGGCGCCGACCGGGCAGACGTCGACCAGGTTCCCCGAGAGCTCGGAATCGATCGCCTTCTCGAGGGTCGTGATCTCGGCGTGCTCGCCGCGGTTGACCAGGCCCAGGTCCTCGACACCGGCGATCTCCGTCGCGAAGCGCACGCAGCGCGTGCACTGGATGCAGCGGGTCATGATCGTCTTGATCAGCGGGCCCATGTACTTCTCGGTGACCGCGCGCTTGTTCTCGTGGAAGCGGCTGCGGTCGTAGCCGTAGGCCATCGACTGGTCCTGCAGGTCGCACTCGCCGCCCTGGTCGCAGATCGGGCAGTCGAGCGGATGGTTGATCAGCAGGAACTCCATGACGCCGTTCCGCGCCTTCTTGACCTTCTCCGTGTCGGTGTTGATGACCATGCCGTCCGCGACCGGCATCGCGCAGGAGGCGATCGGCTTGGGCGCGCGCTCCATCTCGACCAGGCACATCCGGCAGTTGCCCGCGATCGACAGGCGCTCGTGATAGCAGAAGCGCGGGATCTCGGCCCCGGCGAGCTCGCAGGCCTGAAGGACCGTGATTCCCGCAGGAACCTCGATCTCGCGGCCGTTGACAGTCAGCTTCGGCATGACCCTTCCAATTCCACTTGCGCGCCCGGTCGCGGCCTGCAGCCCCGGGCGACCGTCACTCCGCCGCCACGGCGGCGGATGCCTGCTTGCGGTAGTCGAGAATGCGGCGCTCCATTTCCGGCCGGAAATGGCGGATCAGCCCCTGGACCGGCCAGGCGGCGGCATCGCCGAGCGCGCAAATCGTGTGTCCCTCGACCTGATAGGACACGTCGAGAAGCATGTCGATCTCCTCGATCGAGGCCCTGCCCTGCACCATCCGGGTCATCACCCGGTACATCCAGCCGGTGCCCTCGCGGCAGGGCGTGCACTGGCCGCAGGACTCGTGCATGTAGAAGTGACTGAAGCGGCAGATCGCCTCGACGATGTCGGCCGACTTGTCGATCACGATGACCGCCGCCGTGCCCAGGCCCGACTTCACCTCGCGCAGCGAGTCGAAGTCCATGAGCACCTCGGAGCAGATGTCCTTCGGCAGGCAGGGCACGGAGGAGCCGCCGGGGATCACGGCCTGCAGGTTCTCCCAGCCGCCGCGCACGCCGCCGGCGTGCCTGTCGATCAGCTCGCGCAGGGGAATCCCCATCTCCTCCTCGACGTTGCACGGCTTGTTCACGTGCCCGGAGAGCGAGAAGATCTTGGTGCCGGTGTTCTTCGGGCGGCCGAGCGCCTTCCACCAGTCGGCGCCGCGCCGCAGGATGGTCGGCGCGACCGCGATGGTCTCGACGTTGGTCACCGTCGTCGGCAGGCCCCAGACGCCGACGCCGGCCGGAAATGGCGGCTTCAGGCGCGGCTGGCCCTTCTTGCCTTCCAGCGACTCCATCAGCGCGGTTTCCTCGCCGCAGATGTAGGCGCCGGCGCCGCGGCTGACGTGGATGTCGAAGTCCCAGCCCGAGCCGGCGGCGTTCTTGCCGAGCAGCCCGGCCTCGCGGGCCTCGACGATCGCCGCCTCGAGCCGCTGCAGCGGCTCCCAGTACTCGCCTCGGATGTAGATGTAGGTCGTGTGCGCGCCCATCGCGAAGCCGGCGACGAGGCAGCCCTCGAGCAGCAGGTGCGGGTCGTTGCGCAGGATCTCGCGGTCCTTGCAGGAGCCCGGCTCCGATTCGTCGGCGTTGATGACCAGCAGGTGCGGGCGCGCCGGGTCGATCTGCTTGGGCATGAACGACCACTTGATGCCGGCCGGAAAGCCGGCGCCGCCGCGGCCGCGCAGCTCCGACTCCTTGATGATCTCGACGATCTTCTCGCGGCCGAGCGCGACCAGGTCCTTGGTGTTGTCCCAGACGCCGCGCCGGCGCGCACCCTCCAGGCGCCAGTCGTCCTGGCCCCAGAGGTTGAGGAAGACGCGGTCCTTATCCTGCAGCATCGCCGGCTCCCTCCGACTTGTCGGCCTTCCCGGCCGCGCCCCCGGCGGTGCCCTTCGCCTTCTGGGGGAAGGTGTCCTTCAGGGTGGTCGGCCCGTCCTCGTTGAGCGAGGACAGCCGGCCGGTCTGCGAGCCCGGCGCCGGGCGCTCGCCGCGCTTCAGCGCCTCGATGACCCGGCGCGCGCTGTCCGGCGTCAGGTCCTCGTAGTAGTCGCCGTCGCCGACCTGGAACATCGGCGCGTTGCAGCAGGCGCCCAGGCACTCGACCTCGACCACGGTGAAGCGGCCGTCGGCGCTGCTGCCGCCCAGGCGCTCGACGCCGGTCGCCTCGAGGCAGGCCCGGGTGATCTCGTCGGAGCCGCGCAGCCAGCAGCTGGTCGTGCGGCACACCTGGATGACGTGCTCGCCGACCGGCTCGGTATAGAGCATCGTGTAGAAGCTGACGACCTCGTGGACGCGGATCGGCGCCATCTCGAGGTACCAGGCGACGTACTCGACGACCTCGTCGGTCAGGTGCCCGCCGTTCTGCTTCTGCGCCAGGTAGAGCAGCCAGATGACCGCGCTCGCCTGCCGCCCCTCGGGATAGCGGGCGATGTAGCCCTTCGCCTTCTCCTCGTTCTCGGGCGTGAAGGCGAAGCCGCCGGTCTGCGGCTTCAGGTAGCTGGTGACCTTCATCGGTCGATCTCTCCGAACACGATGTCCATCGACCCGAGGATCGCCACGGAGTCGGCCAGCATGTGGCCCTTGCAGCAGAAGTCCATCGCCGACAGGTGCGGGAATCCGGGCGCGCGGATGCGGCAGCGGTAGGGCTTGTTGGTGCCGTCGGAGACCAGGAACACGCCGAACTCGCCCTTCGGCGCCTCGACCGTACCGTAGGCCTCGCCGGGCGGCACGTGGTAGCCCTCGGTGTAGAGCTTGAAGTGGTGGATGAGCGCCTCCATCGAACGCTTCATCTCGCCCCGGCGCGGCGGCGTCACCTTGTGGTTTGGCGCCATCACCGGGCCTTCCGGCAGCTGGTCCAGGCACTGCAGGCAGATGGCCACCGACTGGCGCATCTCCTCCATGCGGATCAGGTAGCGGTCGAAGCAGTCGCCGTTCTTGCCGACCGGGATCTTGAACTCCATGCGGTCGTAGACTTCGTAGGGCTGCGCCTTGCGCAGATCCCAGGCAAAGCCGCTGCCGCGCAGCATCGGGCCGGAAAAGCCCCAGTCGAGGGCGTCCTCCGGCGACACCACGCCGATGTCGACGGTGCGCTGGCGGAAGATGCGGTTCTCGTCCAGCAGGTTCGAGAAGTCGTCGATCAGCCGCGGGAAGTCCTCGCAGAAGGCGCGGATGTCGTCGGCGAGGCCGGCCGGCATGTCCTGATGCACGCCGCCCGGCCGGAAGTAGGCCGAGTGCAGACGCGCGCCGGACACCCGCTCGTAGAACTCCATGATCGTCTCGCGCGCCTCGAAGCCCCAGAGCAGCGGGGTCATGGCGCCGACGTCGATCGCGAAGGTCGTGATGTTGAGCAGGTGGTTGGCGATGCGCGTCAGCTCGGAGAACAGCACGCGGATGTACTGCGCGCGCTCCGGCACCTCGATGCCGAGCAGCCGCTCGGTGGCCAGCGCGAAGGCGTGCTCCTGGTTCATCGGGCTGACGTAGTCGAGCCGGTCGAAGTAGGGCACGGCCTGCAGGTAGGTCTTGTACTCGATCAGCTTCTCGGTGCCGCGGTGCAGCAGCCCGATGTGCGGATCGGCGCGCTCGATGACCTCGCCGTCCATCTCCAGGACCAGGCGCAGCACCCCGTGGGCCGCCGGATGCTGCGGCCCGAAGTTCAGGGTCATCGGCTTGATCGACTGCTCGGTCATCAGGCGCCCTCCCCGGCCTTCGGTCCGGTCTGCTCGTCGGCCTTCTCGTCGCCGGGCAGCTGGGTCATGCCTTCCCAGGGCGAGATGAAGTCGAAGCTGCGGAACTCCTGGACCAGGTCGACCGGCTCGTAGACCACGCGCTTCTGGTCCTCGTCGTAGCGCACCTCGACGTAGCCGGTCAGCGGGAAGTCCTTGCGCAGGGGATGCCCCTCGAAGCCGTAGTCGGTGAGGATGCGGCGCAGGTCGGGATGGTCGGAGAAGAACACCCCGTAGAGGTCCCAGACCTCGCGCTCGAACCAGTTCGACGACTTGAAGACGCTCCAGGCCGAGGGCACCGGGCTGTCCTCGTCGGTCGTGACCTTCACCCTCAGGCGCAGATTGTGCTTCAGCGACAGCAGGTTGTAGACGACCTCGAAACGCTCCTGGCGGCTCGGGTAGTCGACGCAGGTGACGTCGACCAGCTGCTTGAACAGCGTGTTCGGGTCGTCGCGCAGGAAGGTCAGCAGCTCGAGCAGCCGCTCCCGCCCGGTCCAGACCACGAGCTGGCCGCGGATCATCTCGACGCGCGTGACGTCTTGCGCCCGCGCGGCCTCGAGATAGTCGCCGAGGTCCTGAAGCGCCGATCGGGGGTCGTAGGAAGCCATCAAGTTTCTCCGCGCGGCCTGGCTGGCAAGCGACGCCGCCCTAGCGTTCGATCGCCGCGCCGCGCTTGATCTTCTTCTGGAGCTGCAGCACGCCGTAGAGCAGCGCCTCGGCGGTCGGCGGGCAGCCCGGCACGTAGATGTCGACCGGCACCACCCGGTCGCAGCCGCGCACCACCGAATAGGAGTAGTGATAGTAGCCGCCGCCGTTGGCGCAGGACCCCATGGAGATGACCCAGCGCGGCTCGGCCATCTGGTCGTAGACCTTGCGCAGGGCCGGCGCCATCTTGTTGCACAGCGTGCCGGCGACGATCATCACGTCGGACTGCCGCGGGCTCGGGCGGAACACGGCGCCGAAGCGGTCGAGGTCGTAGCGGCTGGCCGCGGTGTGCATCATCTCGACGGCGCAGCAGGCGAGACCGAAGGTCATCGGCCACAGCGACCCGGTCTGCGCCCAGGCGGCCAGCTTGTCGAGCTGGGCGACCACGAAGCCCTTGTCGGTCAGCTCGGTGGTCACCCGCTGCAGCACGGCGTCCTGCGACGCGGCTCCCGATCCGACGCCGGAGGAACCGGGTGCCAGCGGGGCGTTCGGAGCTCCGCTGCCGGTGGCGGTGCTCACTCCCATTCCAGGGCTCCCTTCTTCCACTCGTAGACGAAGCCGATGGTCAGCAGTCCCAGGAACACGACCATCGACCAGAACCCGAAGACGCCGATCTCGCCCAGGCTGACCGCCCAGGGGAACAGGAAGGCGACCTCGAGGTCGAAGATGATGAACAGGATCGAGACCAGGTAGAAGCGCACGTCGAACTTGCTGCGCGCGTCGTCGAAGGCCTCGAAGCCGCACTCGTAGGCCGACAGCTTCTCGCTGTCCGGCCGCTGCCGGGCGACCACGTAGGAGGCCACGACCATGGCCAGGGCGAGCCCCATGGCGATGCCGATGAAGATCAGAATCGGCAGGTATTCGACGAGCAAAGCGTCCATCGAAGAGGATCCTCGGTCCCGGTCCCGGCCAGCCTCGGTCGCGCGTCTCGCCGCAGCGGTGCCCGACGGCCGGCCCATCAGTATCGCAGCGCACAACGCGCGATCAACCGGATCCTTGCCCGGATGTCCTCGCGAAGCTGCCGTCGATGGGCCGCAATATAGAGGCGCCGCCGCGACGGCGCAAAGCCGTAATCTCGCTTGAACTCGCGGCGAATCCGCACGCCAAACCAACGACTTGAAAAGCCGTGTTGAGACGTCGTCCAAGTTTTCGCGGATGAGATGTCGTTGGTGGCGGGAGTGACGGGACTCGAACCCGCGGCCTCCGGCGTGACAGGCCGGCGCTCTAACCGACTGAGCTACACCCCCAGCCCAACGACAGCGGCGCCGAACCCGGTCGCCGCCGAAGCGGAGGCGTCATGTACGCCAGCCCCCGGGCCCTGTCAAGCGCGCCCGGCGGCATTCGTCCGGCTTTTTCCGGCGGCGCTTCGGCGGGGCGCGGCGCACGCCGCCAACGCCCTCACAGGAACAGCCAGATCACCGCCGGCACGCTGACCAGCGACAGCGCCGTCGAGACCACCACCAGGCCGGCGACCTCGTCGGGGTTGCGGTTGTAGGTGACCGCGAAGAGATAGGCGTAGACCGCCACCGGCATCGAGAACTGCATGAGCAGCACGCCGCGGGCGAGCGGCCCGAGCTCGAGCAGGGCGGCGACCGCCAGTGCGATGGCGCAGCCGCCGACGATGCGCAGCAGCGACAGGCCGAGCGCCGTCGGCAGGCGCCGCGGACGCAGCCGCGACAGCGAGACGCCGAGCGCGATCAGCATGATCGGGATGGTCAGGCCGCCGATCAGCTCGAGCATCCGCGCCACCGGCTCAGGCAGCCGGATGTCGAGGAAGATCAGCAGCAGCCCGATGACCACCGCATAGAGCAAGGGCATGCGCAGCAGGCCCTTGGCGTCGAGGCTGCCGCGCGAGAGCGAGGCGCCGATCGTGAAGTGCCCGGTCGAGGTCATGGCGAAGATCACGATGGCCAGCGCCAGGCCCGGCTCGCCGAAGGTGAACAGGCAGAGCGACAGACCCATGTTGCCGGTATTGGGGAACAGCAGCGCCGGCAGGAAGCCGCGCGGATCGAGGTCCGCCAGCTTGAGCACCAGCAGCCCCAGCACAGCCATCGCCAGGTAGCAGAGCAGCATGGCCAGCGCCATCGAGCCGAAGTCGTCCGGATCCGGACGGACGTCGTCGAAGGTCGCGAGCAGCAGGCAGGGCGTGCCGACGTACATCACCAGGTTGGTGACCGTCGCGACGTCGAAGGGGCGCCGCAGCCGCGCCCAGACGAAGCCCGCGGCGATCGCGCCGAACACCGGCACGACGATCGAGATCAGCTGCAGCAGCACGGCCTGTTCCTTCGAGTCGCCAGCCCTTGCTAGCCAGCCTCGCGCGCCCCTGGCAAGGCTGGCGCGCGCATGGCATACCGGCGCCGCCGCGATGACGTCTTGACGTTCGCGGCGGCGCCGCCTTCGTCCGCCGTGGAGAGACCTCCATGACCCTGCCCGCCTTCTCGATTCCCGCCGCCGTCCTGCAGGCCGCCAGCCCCCTCGCCCGGGTCCGGGGCGCCGAGGGCGGCGTCGAGCTGACCTGGGCCGACGGACGACAGGGCCGCTTCTCCTTCCTCTGGCTGCGCGACAACTGCGGCTGCCCGGAGTGCAAGCATCCGCAGACCCTGGAGCGCATCTTCGACATCCTGAGCGTTCCGGAGGACCTGGAGGCCGCGGCCGAGATCGACGCCGAGGGCCTGCTCGCCCTGCGCTGGAGCCACGACGGACACCTCGGCGAGGGGCACGTCAGCCGCTATCCCGGCGCCTGGCTGCTGCAGCATCGCGAGGAGACCGCCGAGGGGGCCCCGGAACAGGCGGCCGGCGCGCCGCCCCCGCCGCGCCTGTGGGGCCGCGGCCTGGCGGCGGTTCCGGCCTTCGACTACGAGACCGTCATGGGCAGCGAGTCCGGCCTCGCCGGCTGGCTGACGGCGCTCGCCGAGACCGGCCTGACCGTGCTCACGGGCGCCGGCACGGCCGCCGGCACCGTGGCGCGCGCCGCCGAGCGCGTGGCCTACGTGCGCGAGACCAACTTCGGCGCCGTCTTCGACGTGATCTCCAAGCCCGATCCCAACTCCAACGCCTACACGGCGATCGCGCTGAAGTGTCACAGCGATCTGCCGAACTGGCTGACGCCGCCGGGCGTGCAGTTCTTCCACTGCCTGGCGAACGAGGCGCGCGGCGGCGATTCGATCTACGTCGACGGCTACGCCGCCTGCGAGACGCTGCGCGACGAAGCGCCCGAGGCCTTCGAGCTGCTCAGCCGCGAGCCGGTGACCTTCCGCTTCCGCGACGACCGCGACGAGCTGGCGGTGCGCGCGCCGGTCGTCACGCTCGACGCCGAGGGCCGGCCGGCGATCCTGCGCTTCAACTTCGCCATCATGGACGTCGCCCCGGGCGGGCTCGACCGGCAGAAGGCCTTCTACGCCGCCTACCGCAAGCTCGCGGCGATCGTCCGGCGCCCCGAGCTGGAGCTGCGGCTGCGGCTCAGGCCCGGGGACATCGCCGTGGTCGACAACCATCGCGTCCTGCACGGCCGCGACGCCTTCGACCCGGCCAGCGGCGAACGCCGCTTGCAGGGCTGCTACGTCGACCGCGAGGCGCTGTTCAGCCGCCTGGCGGTCCTGCAGCGCTCCGCGGCGCAACCGGCGACCCTCTAGGCGGCGCCTCCTCGGCGATCCAGGCGGCGACCGCCGCCACCTCGGCGCGTGCGCCGGCGCCCGGCGCCAGCAGCCAGTAGCCGCGCGCGCTCTCCAGGGTCGCGGCATGGGCGCGCACCAGCGCGCCGCTGTCGAGCAGGGGATCGATCAGCCCGAGCCAGCCGAGCGCCAGGCCCTGCCCGGCCAGCGCCGCCTGCACGACCAGGGTGTAGGTGTTGAAGCCGAGGCCGGGCTGGCCGCTGCGGCGCGCCCGGCCGAGACCGGCCAGCCAGGAGTCCCAGTCGTACCAGCGCCGCCCCGTGTCGCCCTGCAGGTGCAGCAGCGGCGCCCGTGCGAGCGACGCGTCGTCGTCGAGCGAAACGCCCGTCTCGAGCAGACCCGGACTGCAGACCGCCGCCACCCGCTCGGTCATCAGCAGGCGGCCGTCCGCGCCGGCCTCGCGCCGCCCGCCGAACAGCACGGTCAGCTCGGCGCCGCCGTCCGGCGCCGGCGCCGGGAGTCGCACGGCGGGCTCCTGGGACGCGACGATCTGCAGCTCGATGCCGGGGTGCGCCGCGCGGAAGGCCGCCATGCGCGGCATCAGCCAGAGCGCCGCGAAGGCGTAGTCGGTGACCAGGCGCACGACCGGCGCCGCCGTCGGGGCGACGATCGCGGCGACGGCCTCGTCGAGCCGCTCGAGGGAGCCCTGCACCGCCTCCTGCAGCCGGCGGCCCGCCGGCGACAGCAGGAGGCCGCGGTGGTGGCGCTCGAACAATCGCGTGCCGAGGCGCGCCTCCATCTGGCGGATGCGATAGCTCAGCGCCGGCTGGGTCATACCCAGGGCCGCGGCCGCGCGCGACAGGTTCTCATGGCGTGCGGCGGCCTCGAACAGCCTCAGGCAGCCCAGGTCGAGGGGATTCCTGCTCATCAAACTGCTTATAGCAGATCCAAGCCCGCTTGCCCTTCACGCGGCCCGGCGCGGCAGGTTCTCCTAGGCGTTCTGCGGCAGCCCGCTCGGCCCCGCTCCCTTCATGCCATAAGCCGCCCTTGCGGACCGCCGAGCGAAAGCGAGGAAGGACGCGCGATGACCGGCACCAAGACGACCGGCCCCAACATCCTGATCCTGATGGTCGACCAGCTGACCGGCACGCTGTTCGAGGACGGCCCGGCGGCCTTCCTGCACACGCCGAACCTGGCGCGTCTCGCCGAGCGCTCGCAGCGCTTCTCGACCTGCTACACCGGCAGCCCGCTGTGCACGCCGGCGCGCGGCGCCTTCATGACCGGCTGCCTGCCGTCGCGCACCGGCATCTACGACAACGCCGCCGAGTTCCCCTCGCACTGGCCGACCTACGCGCACTACCTGCGGCGCGCCGGCTACCAGACCAGCCTGTCGGGCAAGATGCACTTCATCGGCGCCGACCAGCTGCACGGTTTCGAGGAGCGGCTGACCACCGACGTCTATCCGGCCGACTTCGGCTGGACCCCGGACTACCGCAAGCCGGGCGAGCGGATCGACTGGTGGTACCACAACCTCGGCTCGGTGGTCGGCGCCGGGGTCGCGGAGATCACCAACCAGCTGGAGTTCGACGACGAGGTCGCCAACCAGGCCGAACGCAAGCTCTACGACCTCGCCCGCGGCCACGACGGCCGGCCCTGGAGCCTGACCGTCAGCTTCACCCACCCCCACGACCCCTACGTCGCGCGGCCGCAATACTGGGCGCTCTACGAGGACTGCCCGGCGCTCGCGCCGCGCGTCGGCGCCCTGCCCTACGCGGACCTCGACCCGCACAGCCGGCGCCTCTACCAGGCCAACGACCAGGCCGCCTTCGAGGTCACCGACCAGGACGTCGCCCGGGCCCGGCGCGCGTACTTCGCCAACGTCTCCTACCTCGACGCCCAGATCGGCCGCCTGCTCGGCGTGCTCGAGCGCTGCGGCCAGGCCGAGGATACCGCGATCCTGTTCCTGGCCGACCATGGCGACATGCTCGGCGAGCGCGGCCTCTGGTACAAGATGAGCTTCTACGAGGGCTCGTCGCGGATTCCGCTGATGATCGCCGCGCCCGGCCTCGGCAGCGGCCGCATCGACGCGCCGGTCTCGCAGCTCGACGTCCTGCCGACCCTGGCGGCGCTGGCCGGCGTACCGGACGACCAGGTCCTGCCGATCGACGGCGAGAGCCTGCTCGGGCTGGCCGGCGGCGGCCGGCGCGAAACGCCGGTGCTGATGGAGTATGCCGCCGAGGGCTCCTACGCGCCGCTGGTCTCGATCCGCGACGGCCGCTGGAAGTTCAACGCCTGCGAGCTCGACCCGCCGCAGCTCTTCGACCTCGAGAGCGACCCCCTGGAACTGACCAACCTGGCCGAAGCGCCGGAGCAGGCCGCGCGGGTCGAGGACTTCCGCCGCCGCGTCGCCGAGCGCTGGGACCTCGCCGCCTTCGACGCCCAGGTGCGCGAGAGCCAGGCCCGGCGCTGGGTCGTCTACGAGGCGCTGCGCCAGGGCCGCTACGCGCCCTGGGACTTCGAGCCGCGCCAGGACGCCGCCGAGCGCTTCATGCGCAACCACATGGACCTGAACGTCGTCGAGGAGCGCCAGCGGGTAGTCGGGCGCGGTTAGGCCGGCGGCGCGTCGATCAGGCCTCGCGCAGGGCCTTGAGCACCGCGATCAGCTTGCGGTCGCGCTCGCCGATCAGCGCGCTCGTGTCGCGGCCGGCGGCCTCGTCCTCGCAGCCCTCGACGATGCGGTCGCGCAAGGCCCCCTCGACGCGCGGCGGCACCAGGCGCGTCCAGGCCGGGTCCATCGAGCCCGGCGGCCAGTGGTCGAGCATGTGGCCCATGCCGCCCTCGCCGCCGGCCAGGTGGAAGGTCAGGAACGGGCCCATGAAGGCCCAGCGCAGGCCAGGCCCGGCGGTCAGCGCGGTGTCGATCTCCTCGACCGTCGCCTCGCCGGCGGCGACCATGTGCAGTGCCTCGTACCACAGCGCCTCCTGCAGGCGGTTGGCGATGAAGCCGGGCACCTCGCGCGTCATCTTCACCGCCGTCTTGCCGGCGGCCTCGTAGAAGGCGCAGGCCCAGTCGACCGCGTCGGCCGCCGTCTTCTCGCCGCCGACGACCTCGACCAGCGGCACCAGGTAGGGCGGGTTGAAGGGATGGCCGACGACAAGGCGCTCGGGCCGCGCCGACTGCGCCTGCATCTCGGTCATGCCGAAGCCGGAGGTCGAGGAGGCGATCACCGTCTCGGGCGGCGCGGCGGCGTCGATCTCGGCGAGCAGCTTGACCTTGAGGTCGAGGCGGTCGGGGGCGCTCTCCTGAACGAAGGCGGCGCCGCCGACGGCCTCGGCGAGGCTCGGCGCGAAGCGCAGGCGGTCGCGGCCGGCGCCGGGTGCCAGGCCCAGCGACTCCAGGGCCGGCCAGGCCGCGTCGACCAGCCGGTTCATGCGGGCCTCGCCGTCGGGTGCCGGGTCCCAGGCACTGACCCGGTAGCCCCGCGCCAGGAAGTGGGCCACCCATCCGCTGCCGATGACGCCTGCACCGATGCAGGCGACGTGATCGACCGAGCCGGGCTCGTGTCGCGCCATCGCTTAAGCCTCGTCAGATTGCCGCGGGCGCCGCGTCGCGGCCGAAACGCTCCGCTTCCGGAGTTCTTTCGGCCGGCGGACGCGCCGCCGCCGTTGGTGGGCGGTGAGAGACTCGAACTCCCGACATCCTCGGTGTAAACGAGGCGCTCTACCAGCTGAGCTAACCGCCCCTGGGAATAAACAGGGCCAGGGTCCTGATATGGCTGCGAAAAGCCGGGGCCGAAAAGCAACCGGCCGCCCGCAGGGTCCCGCGGACGGCCGGCCGGTTCGGCGCTGGACGCGGTCGTTAGTTGACCGCGTCCTTGAGGCCCTTGCCGGCCTTGAACTTGGGCTGCTTCGACGCGGCGATGGTGATCTTCTCGCCCGTGCGCGGGTTGCGGCCCTCGGAGGCGGCACGCGTCGCGACGGCGAAGGTCCCGAAGCCGACGAGGCGGACCTCCTCACCCTTCGCGAGCGCCGCAGTGATAGCGTCGAAAACGGCGTCCACCGCCTTGGCCGAATCGGCCTTCGAGAGATCGGCGCTATCGGCCACCGTGGCCACGAGGTCGTTCTTGTTCACCGTTGAACCCCCCTTCTCTGTAGGGAAATCGTTGTCATAGGAACATTCCAGCGGAAGAGGGTTGGAGTGTAAGCGCGCGTTTTGAGTCCCGTCAATGTGCAAAGCCGCACTTTTCAAGGGATTCGAGGGGCCCGAAGGCCCCTCGAATGTCTCTCAAAACGCTGTCTTCTGAACGCGTGTTCAGTGTGTCAGGACGTCGGGCCTGTCGCCCTGGTTGTCCTTGGCGACGGGGTCGACGGCCGGCTCCTCGGGCTCGCTCCACTCGATCGGAGTCGGCGCCTTGGTCAGGCTGTGCTTGAGCACCTCGTCGACCGAGCTGCAGGGGATGATCTTCAGCCCCTTCTTGACGTTGTCCGGGACGTCCGCGAGGTCCTTCTCGTTCTCCTCGGGGATCAGCACCGTCTTGATGTTGCCGCGCAGGGCGGCCAGCAGCTTCTCCTTGAGGCCGCCGATCGGCAGGACCCGGCCGCGCAGCGTGACCTCGCCGGTCATCGCGACGTCGTGGTTGACCGGAATGCCGCTCAGCGTCGAAACGATCGCCGTGACCATGGCGATGCCGGCGGAAGGACCGTCCTTCGGCGTCGCGCCCTCGGGCACGTGCACGTGGATGTCCTTCTTCTCGAACACGGTCGGCTTGATGCCGAACTCGATCGCCCGGCTCTTGACGTACGACTCGGCCGCCTGGATCGACTCCTTCATGACGTCGCCGAGCTTGCCGGTGGCGACCACCTTGCCCTTGCCGCGCACGGTCACCGCCTCGATCGACAGCAGCTCGCCGCCGACCTCGGTCCAGGCCAGGCCCGTGGCGACGCCGACCTGGGCCTCCTGCTCGGCCTCGCCGTAGCGGTAGCGACGCACGCCGGCGAACTTGTCGAGGTTCTTGCGGGTGAGGTTGACCTTCTCAGCCTTCCCCATCCCGATCTCCTTGACGATCTTGCGCAGCAGGCCGGCGAGCTCGCGCTCCAGGTTCCGGACGCCGGCCTCGCGGGTGTAGTAGCGGATCACGTCGCGCAGAGCGTCGTCGTTGATCGACCACTCCTCCTTCTTGAGGCCGTGCTCCTTGATCAGCTTCGGCATCAGGTGCCGCTTGGCGATCTCGACCTTCTCGTCCTCGGTGTAGCCGGGGATGCGGATGGTCTCCATGCGGTCGAGCAGCGGCTGCGGCATGCGCAGCGTGTTCGCCGTGGTGATGAACATCACGTCCGACAGGTCGTAGTCGACCTCGAGGTAGTGGTCGTTGAAGTTGTTGTTCTGCTCCGGATCCAGCACCTCGAGCAGCGCCGAGGAGGGGTCGCCGCGCCAGTCGGCGCCGAGCTTGTCGATCTCGTCGAGCAGGAACAGCGGGTTCGACGACTTGGCCTTCTTCATGCCCTGGATGACCTTGCCCGGCATCGAGCCGATGTAGGTCCGCCGGTGGCCGCGGATCTCCGCCTCGTCGCGCACGCCGCCCAGGCTCATGCGCACGAAGTTGCGCCCGGTCGACTTGGCGATCGACTTGCCCAGCGAGGTCTTGCCGACGCCCGGCGGGCCGACCAGGCAGAGGATCGGGCCCTTGACCTTGCGCATGCGCTGCTGCACCGCGAGGTACTCAAGGATGCGGTCCTTGACCTTCTCCAGGCCGTAGTGGTCGGCGTCGAGGGTCTCCTGCGCGTTCTTCAGGTCGATGCGCGCGCGAGTCCGCTTCTTCCAGGGGATCGACAGCAGCCAGTCGAGGTAGTTGCGCACCACCGTCGCCTCGGCCGACATCGGGCTCATCGAGCGCAGCTTCTTGACCTCGGCCGTCGCCTTCTCGCGGGCCTCCTTCGAGAGCTTGGTCTTACGGATCTTCTCCTCGATCTCGGCGACCTCGTCGCGGCCGTCCTCGGTCTCGCCCAGCTCCTTCTGGATCGCCTTGAGCTGCTCGTTGAGATAGTACTCCCGCTGGGTCTTCTCCATCTGGCGCTTCACGCGGTTGCGGATGCGCTTCTCGACCTGCAGGACGCCGATCTCGCCCTCCATGAAGCCGTAGACCTTCTCCAGGCGCTCGGGCACCGAGACGGTCTCGAGCAGCTCCTGCTTCTCGGGGATCTTCAGCGAGAGATGCGAGGCGACGGTGTCCGCCAGCTTGCTCGGCTCCTCGATCTGGTTGATCGAGACCAGCACCTCCGGCGGGATCTTCTTGTTCAGCTTGATGTACTGCTCGAACTGCGAGACCACCGTACGCGCCAGCGCGTCGATCTCGCTCTCGTCCGTGCCGTGGTCCTCGGCCAGGTCGGCGTGCGCCTCGAAGAACTCCTCGTTCTCGGTGAACTTCTGGATGTGCGCGCGCTGGCCGCCCTCGACCAGCACCTTGACCGTGCCGTCGGGCAGCTTGAGCAGCTGCAGCACCGTGCCGACCGTGCCGACCGAGTAGATGTCGGTCGGGCTGGGATCGTCCTGCGCGGCGTTCTTCTGGGTCACCAGCAGGATCTGCTTGTCGTCCTTCATGACGTCCTCGAGGGCGCGCACGGACTTCTCGCGGCCCACGAACAGCGGCACGATCATGTGAGGAAAGACGACGATGTCCCGCAACGGCAGGACGGGGAAGAGGTTGCCTTGGGGTAGATCGAGCATGAGTCCTCTTTCGGGTTGTCCGCGCCCCTGGGATTAGGCAGCGCCGGAACGCGACGGCTCGCTAACGGCGACGCCGTTCGCTCGATTGTCTATTTGGCCGCTGGCGGCCGGCCTTCAAGTCTGACGCCCTGCTCGCCCGAGATGCGGGCGCACGGCGGCTGGACGGGCGGCGGCGCGGCAGCGCCGGCCGAGGCTCAGGCGCTGGTGCCGACGTCGCCGCGGCGGTCGGAGTAGATGAACAGCGGCTTGCCGCGTCCCTCGACGACGTCGCGGTTGATGACGATCTCCTCGACCCCGTCGAGGCCCGGCAGGTCGAACATCGGCTCCAGCAGGATGCCTTCCATGATCGAGCGCAGGCCGCGCGCGCCGGTCTTGCGGCGGATCGCCTTCTCGGCGATCGCCTTCAGGGCGTCGTCGGTCAGCTCGAGGCTGATGTCCTCCATCTCGAACAGCCGCTGGTACTGCTTGACCAGGGCGTTCTTCGGCGCGGTCAGGATCTCGATCAGCGCCGTGTCGTCGAGGTCCTCCAGCGTCGCGACCACCGGCAGGCGGCCGACGAACTCGGGGATCAGGCCGAACTTCAGCAGATCCTCGGGCTCGACCTCGCGCAGGATCTCGCCGGTCAGGCGCTCCTCGGGGCCCCGCACGTCGGCGCCGAAGCCGATCGCCGAGCCCTTGCCGCGCTGCGCGATGATCCGCTCCAGGCCGGCGAAGGCGCCGCCGCAGATGAACAGGATGTTGGTCGTGTCGACCTGCAGGAACTCCTGCTGCGGGTGCTTGCGCCCGCCCTGGGGCGGCACCGAGGCGACCGTGCCCTCCATGATCTTGAGCAGCGCCTGCTGGACGCCCTCGCCCGAGACGTCGCGGGTGATCGAGGGGTTGTCCGACTTGCGGCTGATCTTGTCGACCTCGTCGATGTAGACGATGCCGCGCTGCGCGCGCTCGACGTTGTAGTCGGCCGACTGCAGCAGCTTGAGGATGATGTTCTCGACGTCCTCGCCGACGTAGCCGGCCTCGGTCAGGGTCGTCGCGTCGGCCATCGTGAAGGGCACGTCGAGGATGCGCGCCAGCGTCTGCGCCAGCAGCGTCTTGCCGCAGCCGGTCGGGCCGATCAGCAGGATGTTCGACTTGGCCAGCTCGACGTCGTTGTGCTTCGCGCCGTGCGCCAGGCGCTTGTAGTGGTTGTGCACCGCGACGGAGAGCACGCGTTTGGCATGCCCCTGGCCGATCACGTAGTCGTCGAGCACCGCGCAGATGTCGCGGGGCGTCGGCACCCCGTCGCGCGACTTGACGAGGGTCGTCTTGTGCTCCTCACGGATGATGTCCATGCAGAGCTCGACGCATTCATCGCAGATGAACACCGTCGGACCCGCGATGAGCTTCCGCACCTCGTGCTGGCTCTTGCCGCAGAAGGAGCAGTAAAGCGTGTTCTTGGAGTCGCTGCCGCCGGGTTTCGTCATGACCGTCCGTCTCGCACCCTTACTCGCACCATCATGTTAGACAGGCGCCGCCGTGCCACACAACGGCAAAAAATCCCGCCCGCGACCAGAGGTCGCCCGTCCCTTCGCAGGGACCGGGACTCTCGCCCGCCAACACTCAACAAAGGCTTAAATCGCCGCTTCCGATCCCCCGGACCGCCCCGGGACATGCCCGGGAGGGCGGCCGCGGGCCCTGCCGTGCGTGCCGCGCCTAGGATGACGACTTGTCCTCTTCGCCGTCCTTGGCGGCCTCGCCGAGGCCCTTGGGCCGCTTGGCGACGACCTCGTCGATCAGACCGAACTCCTTGGCCTCGCCGGGGCCCATGAAGCGGTCGCGCTCCATGATCTCCTCGACCTCGGAGAGCGTGCGGCCGCAGTGCTCGGCGTAGAGCTCGTTGAGGCGCGCGCGCACCGCCAGGATCTCGCGGGCGTGAATCTCGATGTCGGTCGCCTGCCCCTGGAAGCCGCCGGACGGCTGGTGGGTCATGATCTTCGAGTTGGGCAGCGAGTAGCGCTTGCCCTTGGCGCCGGCCATCAGCAGCAGCGAGCCGGCCGAGGCGGCCATGCCGACGCAGACCGTCGAGACGTCCGGCTTGATGTACTGCATGGTGTCGTAGACAGCCAGACCGGCCGAGACAGAGCCGCCCGGCGAGTTGATGTAGAAGGCGATGTCCTTGTTCGGGTTGTCCGACTCCAGGAACAGCAGCTGCGCGCAGATCAGGCTGGCCACGTGGTCGTTGATCGGCCCGGTCAGGAAGATGATCCGTTCCTTGAGCAGCCGGGAGTAGATGTCGAACGCACGCTCGCCGCGGTTGGTCTGCTCGACCACCATCGGCACCAGCGTGTTCATCGTGATGTCGTGGCTCATGCTCGCCCTTTTTCGCGTCTTGGCGGCGCGGGCGGGCGCCCGCGCCGTGTCGTGTCCCCTAGTTAGCTAGGCGCTCGCCCGAGTCCGCTCAAGCCTCCTCGGACCCGGACTCCTCGTCGGCCTTCTTCGCCTTGGCCTTGGCCTTGGGCTTGGCCGCCGCCTCGTCGTCGCCGGACTCCTCGTCCGAGGCCTTGGCAGCGGCCTTCTTCTTGGCCGCGGGCTTCTTCTTCGCACCGCCCGACTTGGCCTCGCCCGACCCGTCGCCGGACTCGCCTTCGGCCTCGCCGGCCTCGGCCTCGAGCTCCTTCTGAAGCTCGTCCGGCGAGAGCTTGCGCTCGTTGACCTTGGCGAGCTCGAGGATGAAGTCGACCGTCTTGTCCTCAAAGATCGGGCCGCGCAGGTTGTTGATCGCCTCGGGGTTCTTCTGGAAGAACTCGATGACCTCGCGCTCGCGGCCCGGATAGCGCTGGGCCTCCTGGAACAGGCCGCGGTTGAGCTCGTCCTGGGTGACCTCGATGCCGTTCTTCTGGCCGACGTCGGAGAGCAGCAGGCCCAGCCGCACGCGCCGCTCGGCGATCTTGCGGTACTCGGCCTGCAGGGTCTCGTCGTCCTTGCCCTCGTCGTCCGGGTCGCTGCGGCCGGCCTCGCGGTCCGCCTCGACCTGCTGCCAGATCGCCTGGAACTCCTGCTCGACCATGCCCGGGGGCACCTCGAAGTCGTGGTTCTCGGCCAGCTTGTCGAGCAGCTCGCGCTTGACCTTGGCGCGCGCCAGGTTCTCGAACTCCTGGCCGAGCTGCTCGGCGACCTTGCCGCGCAGGTCGTCCAGGTTCTCGGCGCCGAAGTTCTTCGCCATCTCGTCGTCGATCGGCGTCGGCTCGGTCGCCAGGATGTCCTTCACGGTGACCTCGAAGACCGCCTCCTTGTTGGACAGCTGGTCGTTGGCATAGCCCTCCGGGAAGGTCACGGTGACGCTGCGCTGCTCGCCCTTGTTGACGCCGACCAGCTGGTCCTCGAAGCCGCCGACGAACTGGTTCGAGCCGAGCTCAAGGTGATGGTCCTCGGCCTCCATGCCGGGGAAGGCCTCGCCGTCGACCGTGCCCTTGAAGTCGATGACCAGGACGTCGCCGCTCTCGGCCGGGCGCTCGCTCTCCAGCGGCTTGGTGGAGCGCTGGTTCTGGGCCAGGCGCTCCAGGGCCTTGTCGACCTCCTCGGCCGGCACCTCGACCTTGATCCGCTCGAGCTCGAGGGTCGAGAAGTCCATCGGCGTGATCTCGGGCATCAGCTCGATCTTGAGCGTGTACTCGAGGTCCTCGCCCTTGTCGAACTTGGTGACCTCGATCTGCGGCTGCGACGCCGGGGTCAGGCCGCGCTCGCTCATCGCCTGCTGCGAGGCGTCGTTGACCGCCTGCTGCAGGACCTCGCCGAGCACCGCGTCGCCGTAGCGCTGCTTGAGCACCGAGGCCGGCACCTTGCCGGGCCGGAAGCCGGGAATCTGGGCGGTCTTCGCGACCTCCGCCAGGCGCGCCTGGACCTTCTCCTCGATCTCGGCGGCGGCCAGGGTGACGGTGTACTCGCGCTTCAGCCCCTCGTTGAGGGTCTCGTTAACCTGCATGGGGACGCTTGCCCTTTCGTCTCGGCTATCGGCTTGGGTTCGGCGGATCGGCTCTCGCTGCGCCGCGCCGGCGGTCTACCGTCGTGCCGTGGTGCGGGCGGAGGGACTTGAACCCCCACGACACGAGGTCACAGGAACCTAAATCCTGCGCGTCTACCAGTTCCGCCACGCCCGCCCGCGACGACGCATCGGCCGGCAACCGCGGTTCCCGACTGCAGCGAGGCGGCGTCTATAGCATAGGAAACCAAGCCGTCAAAGGCGCGCAGCCCCTCCGCGCGACGGCCCCTGCCCGCCCGGCGGCCGGACCCGGATCCGCCGGCGGTCAGCGGCAGCGCGCGACCAGGGCGGCGGCGCAGGCCTGCTGGATCGCCTCGGCGTCGATCCGGTAGCGTGCGTAGAGGTCGGCGACGTCGCCCGACTGGCCGAAGTGCTCGACGCCAAGCGCCTGGACGCGCTGGCCGCGCACGCTGCCGAGCCAGCCGAGCGTCGCCGGGTGGCCGTCGAGCACCGTGACCAGGCCGGCGTCCCCGGCGAGCGGCGCCAGCAGCTGCTCGACGTGGCTGCGCGCCGCACCCTGGCCCTGCTGGCGCGCGAGCTGGGCGGCCGACCACTCGGCGTTCAGGCGATCGGCGGAGGTCACCGCGAGCAGGCCGGCGCCGGGCACCTCCTCGGCGATCGCCTCCCAGGCGGCGAGCGCCTCGCCGGCGACCGCACCGCTGTAGACGATGGCCAGCTCCGCGCCCTCTTCGGGCTGGCGCAGCCAGTAGCCGCCGGTGATCACCTGGTCGCGCGCCGTCGCGTCGAGCGTCCGGCGCGGCTGGGCCAGCGGCAGCGTCGAGAGCCGCAGGTAGACCGAGCCGCCCTTGGCGTCGCGCAGCCAGTCGGTGCCCGGCAGGGCATCGTGTCCGGGGTGCGAGTCGTCGCGCTGCAGGTAGTCGAAGGACCAGCGCAGGATCGCCGCCAGCTCGTCGACGAAGGCCGGCTCGAAGGACGCGAGCCCGTCCTGGGCCATGCCGATCAGCGGCGTCGAGACAGACTGGTGCGCGCCGCCCTCCGGGGCCAGGGTGATGCCCGAGGGCGTCGCCACGACGATGAAGCGGGAGTCCTGGTAGCAGGCGTAGTTCAGCGCATCGAGGCCGCGCTGGATGAAGGGGTCGTAGAGCGTGCCGATCGGCAGCAGGCGCGTGCCGAACAGCGAATGGCTGAGGCCGAGCGCGGCGAGCAGGATGAAAAGGTTGTTCTCGGCGATGCCGAGCTCGATGTGCTGGCCCTCCGGCGACATCGCCCAGCGCTGGGCCGAGACCACCTTCTCCTCGCGGAACACGTCCTCGCGCGGGTGGCGGTCGAAGATGCCGCGTCGGTTCACCCAGCCGCCGAGGTTGGTCGAGACGGTCACGTCCGGCGAGGTCGTCACCAGGTGCCGGGCCAGCGGCGAATCCTCGCGCGCCAGCTCGCCGAGGATCTTGCCGAAGCCCTCCTGGGTCGACATCGTCTCGCCCTCGGGCAGCGGGAACGCGGCCGGCAGCGGCACAGGTTCGGCGCGGTAGCGGCGCCGCCCCTCGGCGTTGAACGGCACCTTCTCCAGGAAGCCGCGCAGCTCCTCGGCCGGCAGGTCGAGGCCGGCGAAGGGCTCCCACTCCTCGCCGTCCCCGACGGCGTGGCGCCGGCGGAACTCGGCCATCTGCTCCTGGTTCATCAGGCCCGCGTGGTTGTCCTTGTGGCCCGCGAAGGGCAGGCCGAAGCCCTTGACGGTGTAGGCGATGAAGCAGGTCGGCCGGTCGTCCTCGATCGACTCGAAGGCCTCGAGCACGGCCTCCAGGTCGTGGCCGGCGAGGTTGGTCATCAGCGCCTCGAGCGCCGCGTCGTCGGTCTTCTCGAGCAGCGCCTGGATGCCCGGCTCGTCGCCGAGGTCGGCGAGCAGGTGGCGGCGCCAGGCCGCGGCGCCCGAGAACACCAGCGCCGAGTAGAGCGAATTCGGGCAGTCGTCGATCCAGCGCCGCAGGGCCTCGCCGCCGGGCTCCCGGAAGGCGGCCTGCAGCAGCTTGCCGTACTTCAGGGTGACGACACGCCAGCCCATCGTCGCGAACAGCTTGTCGATCTGGCCGAACAGGCGGTCGGTGACCACCGAATCGAGGCTCTGGCGGTTGTAGTCGATGACCCACCAGACGTTGCGCACGTCGTGCTTCCAGCCCTCGAGCAGCGCCTCGTAGACGTTGCCCTCGTCGAGCTCGGCGTCGCCGACCAGCGCGACCATGCGGCCGGGCCGGCGCTCGCTCGGCAGCAGGCCCTTCAGGTCGACGTAGTCCTGCACCAGGCTGGCGAAGGAGGTCATGGCGACGCCCAGGCCGACCGAGCCGGTCGAGAAGTCGACGTCGTCGACGTCCTTGGTGCGCGAGGGATAGGACTGCGCGCCGTCGAGCCCGCGGAAGGCCTCGAGCTTCTCGCGCGTCTGGTTGCCCAGCAGATACTGGATGGCGTGGAACACCGGGCTGGCGTGCGGCTTGACCGCGACCCGGTCCTGCGGGCGCAGCACATCGAAGTAGAGCGCGGTCATCAGCGTCGCCAGCGAAGCGCAGGAGGCCTGGTGGCCGCCGACCTTGAGGCCGTCGCGCTTGGGACGCAGATGGTTGGCGTTGTGGATCGTCCAGCTCGACAGCCAGAGCACCTTGCGGCGCAGCGCCTCGAGACAGCGCAGGCGCTCCGCCTGCTCGGCCTCCGCCCGGTTCCGCCGCGTTGCCGTGACGCTGCTCATCCCGCCAGCCTCCTCAAGAATCCAGTCGACCGGGACCCTTATAGAGGGCGGCGGGAGCCTCACGCAAAGCCCGCTGCCGGCCGGGCGCTGCAGGCCAGCCCTGCAGCGGGCGGGCCGGCAGGCTCAGCCGGACGTCAGCGGAGCCGCTCGCTGAAGCGCTCGCGGAAGGAGCTGAAGGCGAGCACGCGCGGACCGCCGGGCACGCCGAGCTCGTTGCGGCGCAGCGAGAGCTCGAACCGCACGTGCGGGATGCCGTTGCTGTCGGAATAGAAGGAGATGATCTCGGCGAGTTCCTCGACCGGCCCGCCGTTCTTGTGGCGGAAGGTGTTGCCGGCTCGAAGATACTCCAGCTTGCCGCCGCGCCGGGCGATCATGTTGCTGCGCTCGCGGCGCGGCTGGACGTTCGTCCCGGAGGGAGATTCCCCCCGACTTTTCAAGGTAATGACCATCCCCAAGGCACCCCCACAGGCCTCAAGCGAGGGAGCAAGCATTACGCCCAAAGAGGGGACGAATCAACTCTGTAACAAATTATGAACGAATCCGGTGAATCGCATCGCCGTGCCGGCCCTCGAGGGGGGCCGGCAGGCGGGTCAGGCGGCGCCGACGGGCTGCTGGTAGCGGTCGATGAAGCTCTCGAGGTTCAGCGTGCGCCGGTAGTCGTAGCGCAGGGCCTCGCTCTTCTCGATCGTCAGTTCGTAGTTGACGTGGCGGATGCCCATCGGGTCCGAAGCCACGGAGAGCACCCGGGCGGTCTCGCGCATGCCGTTCCCGGTCTGGGCCTGGAAGACCAGGCCTTCGCGTACCTCGACACGGCGGCGGTGCCAGGTAGCAAGCTTGTCGATGACGCTCACGACTCACACTCCTCATAACGCAGTGTCGCGCCGCCTGGATCTCGCGGCGTGATATCAGACTGCGCTTGCAACTCTTGCGTTTTGGTTAAGAAAATCGCGCCGTTGAAAGGACTTGGCCGAGAGCGCGAGCGGCCGCCGCGGGCAGGTCCTCGGAGATCAGGCCCGGCCCGGCGAGCGTCGCCGCCTCGCCGTGCAGCCAGGCCGCCAGGGCGGCCGCCTCGAAGGCCGGCAGGCCCTGGGCGAGCAGCCCGGCGACCAGACCGGAGAGCACGTCGCCGCTGCCGGCGGTGGCCAGGCTCGGCGGTGCGTTCGCGGTGATCGCCGCGCGCCCGTCCGGTGCGGCGACGACGCTGTCGGAGCCCTTGAGCAGGACGACGCAGCCCGAGCGCCCGGCGGCTTGGCGCGCGCGCGTCAGGCGGTCGCCCTCGAGGTCGGGGAACAGCCGTCGGAACTCGCCGTCGTGCGGCGTCAGCACGGTCGGACCGCGCACCGCGCCGAACAGCCGGTGCGCTCGGCCCTCGCCCAGGGTGATGGCGTCGGCGTCGAGCAGCGTCGCGCGGCCGCTGCCCAGGCTGGCCAGGACGCGCTGCCAGGAGTCCTCGCTGCGGCCGAGACCGGGCCCGAGCAGCAGGGCGTTGAGCCGGCCATCCTCGAGCAGCGCTTGCCAGCCGGCCGCGTCCTCGCAGTCGCGCACGATCAGGCTCGGCGAGGCCAGCGCGTAGACCAGGCGGTCGGCCACCGCCGCCGCCACCGAGACCAGCCCGGCGCCGGCGCGCAGCGCCGCTACGGCGGCCAGCCGGCCGGCCCCGGTCATCGGCCCGCCGGCGACCAGGACGTGGCCGTAGTCGTACTTGTGGCTGTCGTGCCGGCGCCGCGGCAGCTGGCCGCGCCACAGCGCCGGCGCGTTCTCCCAGCTGCGCGGCGCGACCCCGGCCAGCACCGCCTCGGGAATGCCGATGTCGGCGACCACCAGGTCGCCGCAGAGCGCTCGGCCCGGGAACAGCAGGTGGCCGGGCTTCTTGCGGAAGAAGGTGACGGTCAGCGCCGCGCGGGCCGCCAGCGCGCCGAGCGGCGCGCCGCTGTCGCCGCTCAGACCGCTCGGGACGTCGACCGCGACCAGCGGCGCCGACCCGGCGTTGGCGGCCTCGACGACCGCCGCCGCCGCGCCCTCCAGGGGCCGCGAGAGGCCGGCTCCGAACAGCGCGTCGACGACCAGCTCGGCGCCCTCGAGCAACGCCGGCTCGAGCGCCTCGACCGGGCCCTCCCAGAGCGCGGCGTGGGCGGCGGCATCGCCGCTCAGTCGCGTGCGATCGCCGAGCAGCGCCAGCCGCACCGGCCAGCCGGCCTCGCGCAGGCGCCGCGCGACGACGAAGCCGTCGCCGCCGTTGTTGCCCGGACCGCAGAGCACGAGCGTCGGGCGCGGCGACCAGCGCACCCGGATCGCCTGGGCGATCGCCCTGCCCGCCTCGGCCATCAGCGCCTCGCCGGCCACCCCGGCGGCGACCGCCGCCCGGTCGGCCCGGCCCATCTCCTCGACCGTCAGCAGCAGCGCCTCGGAGCCGACCGGCGGTGCGTCCCGGGCTTCGGCCATCAGTAGGCAACCGTCGAGCAGAAGACCGTCGGATCGGCCGCGCGCAGGCGGCCGCAGGCGGCCTCGGCCTCGCTCCGCGCGTCCCAGGAGCCGGCGAAGACCCGATAGACCGCGCCGAGCCCGGCGACCTCGACCCGGCGAAGGCTCACCGGAGCGGCGCCCAGGGTCTCGCCGTGCCGGTCGCTCAGCGCCCGCCCCAGGCGGTCGGCGTCGTCCCGGTCGCCGGCCGTGCCGAGCCAGAGCCCGAAGCGACCGCTGGGCGGTGTCGGGCGCTCGACAGCTGCGCCGCCGTCCGGGCCCGCCGCCGGCGCTGCCGGGGCCCCCGCGGCGGCCGCGGCTGGGGCGACCGCGGCACGGGGCAGCCCCGCGGGCTTGCGCGGCGCCGGGCGCAGCGAGACCGCGGACACGGCCTCGGTCTCGCTGCCGCTCGGCGCCGACGCGTCGGACCCACGCTGCGGGCGGAGGAAGAAGACGCTCTCACCGGAGGCCGGCCCGGTCTCTTCGGGCGCCGCCGTGTGCGATGCCTCGACCGGGTCCGCCGCGGCACGGGCCAGGCCGAGCTGCGGCGAGGGCGGCGAGGGCCGCGGCGGCGGCTCCGCCCCCGCCGGGGCCGCCCGCGTGCCGGCACCGGAAGCGGTCGAGACCGCGAGCGGCGTCTTCCCGGAACGCGACAGTGGACGATCCGGCGGCGGCGCGGGCGTCCGCGGCTCCGCATCCGGGGCGCTCTCGACGACACTCCCGGGGGCCTCTCCGGACGGTACACCGGAGGGCGAGCCGGAGGGCGGGCCGGGCTTCGTATCCGGCACCTCGGTCTTCGGGGACGGCGCGGCGGCGAGCTCCGACCCGCCGCTTTCCAGGCGCGCCAGCTCGTCTCTGGCGGGCTGGTAGCCGGCGTCGGCCGCGCGCCGGTACCAGTCGAGCGCGGCGTCCGGATCCTGAGCCAGGCCGATGCCGTAGCGCTTCAGGTCGCCGAGCACGAACTGCGCGGCCGGGACGCCCGACTCGGCCGCCTTGGCGACCCAGACCGCGCCCCGCGACTCGTCCTGCTCGACACCCTCGCCGCGCAGCAGCAGCAGGCCGAGATTGTACTGGGCCGTCGGGTGGCCGCGCACCGCCGCCTGCTCCCACAGGCCGGCGGCCATCGCCAGGTCGCGCTCGATGCCGTCGCCGCGCGCGTAGAGCCGGGCCAGGTTGTTCTGGGCCGCGACCACGCCGGCCTCGGCAGCCTGGCGGTACCAGCGCGCGGCCTTGGCCTTGTCGGGCGCGAAGCCGTCGCCGCCGACCTCGTAAAGCCGGCCGAGTCCGTACTTCGCCGAGGCGTCCCCGGCCTCGGCGAGCGCCGTCCAGATCGCCAGCGCGTCGTCGGGCCGGCCGGCATCCAGCGCGCGCAGTCCCGCCTCGTAGCTCTCGGCGCGCAGCGCGCCGGCACACGCCAGCAGGCAGAAGGAGACCAGCAATGGCAGAAGACGGCGCATGGCTCCCCGAAGCCGCTGCGTGACCAGACCGCGCCAGGATAGTCGGGCGGCCCCGCCCCGAACAAGCGCAGCCGACGGCGGTCGAGGCGCGCGGTGCCGGGCGCGCGAAGGCCCGGGCGCGGGATACTGGACAGCGGCGGGAATGGAGAGATGGTGGGGTGGCTGATGGGACTTGAACCCACGACCCCCAGATCCACAATCTGGTGCTCTAACCGACTGAGCTACAGCCACCATCGGCGAGACGACAGCCGTCCAGAAGACGGGCGTCCGACCGGGAGCGGCTGTCTACTCCGGCCGGCCGGAGCCGTCAAGCGGCTCGCGCCCGCGGTCCCGGTTCGAGACTTCGGCGTTCGAGACTTCGGCGCAGGACACTGGACCTGGCGGTCGCGACGGACCTAGGGTTCCGCGGCCTGCAACCGGAGATCCCCGAAACCATGCTGCATCCCGTCGCCGCGCTCAGCCGCCTGGGCACCGAATCGGCCTTCGAGGTCCTCGCCCGCGCCAATGCCCTGGCCGAAAGCGGCCGCTCGATCATCAACCTCGGCATCGGCCAGCCCGACTTCCCGACGCCGCCGCACATCGTCGAGGCCGGCATCAAGGCGCTGCGCGACGGCCATCACGGCTACACCCCGGCGGCCGGCGTTACGCCGCTGCGTGAGGCCGTGGCCGCCGAGCTCGAGAAGCGCGCCGGCCGGCCGCTCGACCCGGGCCGCGTGCTGATCGAGCCGGGCGGCAAGCCGACGATGTTCTTCGCCATGCTCTCCTTCGGCGAGCCGGGTGCCGAGATCGTCTATCCCGACCCCGGCTTCCCGATCTACCGCTCGGCCATCGAGTTCACCGGCGCGACGCCGGTGCCCCTGCCCCTGCGCGAGGAGAACGGCTTCGGCTTCTCGGCCGACGACGTGCTGTCGCGCATCACCGCGCGGACGCGCCTGGTCATCCTCAACAGCCCCGCCAATCCGACCGGCGGCGTCACCGGCAGGGAAGAGGTCGAGCGCCTGGTCGCCGGCCTCGCCGAGCACCCCGACGTCGCGATCCTCTCCGACGAGATCTACAGCCGGATCCTCTACGACGGGCGCGAGCACGGCAGCCTGATGGCCTATCCGGAGCTCGACGACCGCCTGATCCTGCTCGACGGCTGGAGCAAGACCTACGCGATGACCGGCTGGCGCATCGGCTACGCCTACTGGCCGAAGTCCCTGGTCGAGGCGGCGACGCGGCTCGCCGTCAACTGCCATTCCTGCGTCAACGCGGCGACCCAGTGGGCCGGCCTGGCGGCGCTGACCGGACCTCAGGATTCGGTCGAGGAGATGGTCGCCGCCTTCGACGAGCGGCGCCGCGCCGTGGTCCGCGGCCTCAACGCCATCGAGGGCATCAGCTGCGTCGAGCCGGGCGGCGCCTTCTACGCCTTCCCCAACATCGGCGGCACCGGCCTGGCGGCCAAGAAGCTGGAGACGGCGCTGCTCGAGGAGGCCGGCGTGGCGACCATCGCCGGGACCTCGTTCGGCATTCACGGCGAGGGCTACCTGCGGCTGTCCTATGCCAACTCGCTGGACAACATCCTGGAGGCCCTGCAGCGCATCGAGCGCTGGCTCGAGGCGCGACGCGCCGCCTGATCCGGGACTGCCCGCTCGGAAGCGGCCATCGGGCGGCTTGATTTCGCCCGCTTTCTGGGCATCCTGCTCAAGATCTGTGCAGAATGCGCCCCGGATCGACGCCCCGCCGGCATCGGCCGGCATCCTTCAGCCGGCGCGGCAGCGCGCGGGCCCACGCCCGCGGGACCGCCTCCGCCCGGCTTGGCACGGCTCCTGCTACGGGGGCCATCATCGGCGGCGGCCCGGCGGTCCGGTCCGCTCCGCCGACCTGCGACAAGCGAACGAGGCCATGAAGAAAATCGAAGCCATCATCAAGCCCTTCAAGCTGGACGAAGTGAAGGAAGCCCTGCACGACGTCGGCATCAAGGGAATCACGGTCACGGAGGCGAAGGGCTTCGGTCGGCAGAAGGGTCACACCGAGCTCTACCGCGGCGCCGAGTACGTCGTCGACTTCCTGCCCAAGGTGAAGGTCGAGGTCGTGCTCGACGACAGCCTGGTCGAGCGCGTCGTCGAGGCGATCCAGCAGACCGCCCGCACCGGGCGCATCGGCGACGGCAAGATCTTCGTCTCCACCGTCGACGAGGCGATCCGCATCCGCACCGGCGAGCGCGGTCCGGAAGCGGTCTGAGCCATCACAGGGGACCGGCCGCGGCGGCGCGGCGGCCCGATCCAACCAGCGATTGGCCGGGCGCCGAGGCACAGGCGGCCGGCGGGGTCTGAAGGCAAGCAAGCCAGCGAACGAGAAAGGACGCACCATCTATGTCGGATGCCAAGACAGTTCTGGACCTGATCAAGGAGAACGACGTCAGCTACGTCGATTTCCGCTTCACCGACCCGCGCGGCAAGTGGCAGCACGTCGCCCAGCACATCGACACCGTCGATGAGGAGATGCTCGAAGAGGGCATCATGTTCGACGGCTCCTCGATCGCCGGCTGGAAGGAGATCAACGAGTCCGACATGAGCCTGCGGCCCGACCTGTCGACGGCCGTGATGGATCCCTTCGCCGCGCAGCCCCAGCTGATCCTGACCTGCGACGTCTACGATCCGACGACCGGCCAGCCCTACAACCGCGATCCGCGCGGCACCGCCAAGAAGGCGATCAGCTACATGGCGTCCGCCGGAATCGGCGACAAGGCGGTGTTCGGCCCCGAGGCCGAGTTCTTCGTCTTCGACGACGTGCAGTTCGCCACCGACATGAACCACTCCTTCTTCAAGTTCACCAGCGAAGAAGGCCCCTACATGTCGGGCCGCGAGATCGACGAGGGCAACCACGGCCACCGTCCGGGCGTGAAGGGCGGCTACTTCCCCGTCCCGCCGGTCGACAGCGGCACCGACCTGCGCGCCGAGATGGTCTCGGTGATGAAGGAGATGGGCGTCAACGTCGAGAAGCATCACCACGAGGTGGCGCCCTCGCAGCACGAGCTCGGCATCAAGTTCGACGAGCTGGTCAAGTGCGGCGACAACATGCAGATCTACAAGTACGTCGTGCACAACGTCGCGCACTCCTACGGCAAGACCGCGACCTTCATGCCGAAGCCGGTCTACGGCGACAACGGCTCGGGCATGCACGTACACCAGTCGATCTGGAAGGGCTCGACCCCGCTGTTCGCCGGCGACGGCTACGCCGGCCTGTCGGAGACCGCACTGTTCTACATCGGCGGCATCATCAAGCACGCCCGCGCGATCAACGCCTTCACCAACTCGACGACCAACAGCTACAAGCGCCTGGTCCCGGGCTTCGAGGCACCGGTCCTGCTGGCCTACTCCTCGCGCAACCGCTCGGCCTCCTGCCGCATCCCCTTCGGCGCCGGCCCGAAGGCCAAGCGCGTCGAGGTCCGCTTCCCCGACGCCGTCGCCAACCCCTACCTCGCCTACACGGCGATGCTGATGGCCGGCCTCGACGGCATCAAGAACCGCATCCATCCGGGCGACCCGATGGACAAGAACCTCTACGACCTGCCGCCCGAGGAGCTGGCCGACGTCCCGACGGTCTGCGGCTCGCTGCGCGAGGCCATGAAGGCGCTCGAGGAGGACCACGAGTTCCTGCTGGCCGGCGACGTCTTCGACAAGGACCAGATCGAGGGCTACATGGACCTCAAGTGGGAGGAGATCTACGCCTTCGAGCAGGCGCCCCACCCGATCGAGTTCAAGATGTACTACTCGAGCTGACCGGCCTGCCGGCGGTCCCCGCGACCGCCGGCGACCAAGGACGACGGGCCGCCCCTCGGGGCGGCCCGTTGCGCTTCGGCCTCCCGTCCGCCTGGTCCGCCTGGCCTCAGAGGGACCCGCTGACCGCGGTCGCCTCGAAGGCGCTGGCCGGCAGCGGCAGGTAATAGACCGCCCCCAGGATGTGGCTGACCGGGCGCGCCTCGTCGGACAGCGGCAGCAGCAGGCGCTCGGCCTCGAACACGCGGTCGCCGGGAAAGGCCATCGGGCCGCGCCGGTACTTGGGCCGGCCGTCGGCGACGATCTCGGTCCACTGGTGCGAGGTGTCGCGCCGGCGCACCATCTGGAAGGTCTCCGAGAGCCGGCGGCCGCGCAGCGAGCGGCCGTAGCGGTCCTCGATCTCGTCGCCGGCGAGGCGGAAGCGCAGCTCGCCGCCGTCGGCCGGCACCTCGAGCATCATCAGGTTGGGCAGCAGCGGCGCCAGGTCGACAGGGTCGAGCGCGGCGCGCGGCATCGGCCGGCCGGCCGCGCAGCGCGCCGCCCAGTAGTCGTAGAGCTCGCGCAGCCGGTCGCTGACGAAGGTGCCCCGCTCGATACGCCCGGCCTCGACCCTCACGAACCGGAGGCCTCCGGCAGCTCCAGTTCGATCTCCGCCCCGCCGGTGCCGTGGCGGCTGTCGCGGCCGCGCAGCGTCACCCGGTCCAGCCCCTCGGGCAGGCGGACGCCGCCCAGGCTGCGCGTGAAGGGCTGCTCCTCGACGTGCGGATGCAGCAGTTCGCGGGTCGCGAGAACGCCGCCGTCCGGTGCCAGCACCTGCCAGGCGTCGGCGTAGTGGTCCCAGCCCTCGTCGTCGTGGCGCAGCGTCACGGTGAAGCGCCAGGTTCCACCGGGCTCGCGCTCCGCCTCGGCCGCCACGACGTCGGCCTCCCCGGCGCCCGCGGTCGCCGCGGGCCAGACGCCGGAAAGACACGCGGCGAGCAGGACCGCCGAGACACGTACAGCCTTACGCATGGTGGTATGCTGCATTCGGGGGTCGGGACTGGCAAGCGCCAAGATGCGCGCCTCAGGCGAGTTCGCCCGTTTCCAGGAGGTGCTGCGGTCGCACTCCGGCGTCGCGGCCGGGATCAGGCCATGGCCTCCGCCGGCACGCCGTTGATCGCCTCTTCCAGGTCGTAGAAGCTCGGCTGCAGACGGCTCGGCACGTTGCCGCGGCCGATCTCGACGGAGACCTGGGCGGCATGGCCGTGGAGGTTGGCCGTGATGGTGTCGCGCACGATCGCGTAGAACTGCGCTTCCTCGTCGAGGATCTGCTTCAGCCGGCTGGCGACCGGGCCGACGATGCCGTAGCTCAGGAACACGCCCAGGAAGGTACCGACCAGCGCGCCGCCGATCATCTTGCCGAGAATCTCGACCGGCTGGTCGATCGACGCCATGGTCTTGATGACACCGAGCACCGCCGCGACGATGCCCAGCGCCGGCAGGCCGTCGGCCATGGTCTGCAGGGCATCGGCCGACTTCATCGATTCCGCGTGGTGCTTCTCGAGCTGGCGTTCCATGTAGTCCTCGACCTGGTGCGGGTCGTCGAGATTCATGGTCACCATGCGCAGCGTGTCGCAGATCAGGTCGGTGACGTGGTGGTCGCCGGCGATCTTCGGGAACTGCTGGAAGATCTTGCTCTCGCCGGGCTTCTCGATGTGCGGCTCGAGGCCGACCACGCCCTTGGTCTTCATGACCTTGGTCAGCATGTACATCAGGCACAGCAGGTCGCGGTAGTCGTCGCGGCCCCACTTCGGGCCCTTGATCATCTTGCCGAAGCCGCCCAGGGCCTTCTTGATGACCTCCATCGAGTTGGCGATCAGCAGGGCGCCGACGGCGGCGCCGCCGATCATCATGAACTCGAACGGCAGGGCGTGGATGATGATGCCGAGCTTGCCGCCGGCCATCACGTAGCCGCCGAAGACCATGATGAAGACAACCGCGATGCCGCCGATCGAAAGCATGGGTCTGCTGCGCCCCTGACTGCGACGAAGAGATGGAAGGACGGCGCAAGTCTCGGCGCGGCGGGCTTAATTTTCCCTAAATCGGGGAGATCGGGGGCCGGGCCTAGCGCGGCACCGGCCGGGGCTGGCCGGACTCGTCGATCGCCACGTAGACGAAGGTGCCTTCGGTGACCTTGACCTCGCTGTCGTCGAAGCGCCGGCGGACCCAGGTCTGGATGCGCACCGAAATCGAGGTCTTGCCGAGACGCTCGACGGTGGCGTAGCAGGAGACCAGGTCGCCGATCATGACGGGCTTGTGGAAGCGCAGGGCGTCGACGGCGACGGTGGCGACGCGGCCCTTGGCCGCGGCATAGGCGGGCACGGCGCCGGCCAGGTCCATCTGGGCCAGCACCCAGCCGCCGAAGATGTCGCCGTTGGGGTTGGCGTCGCCGGGCATCGCCAGGGTCCGCAGCGCCGGCTCCTGGGCCGGCGGTCCGGCCTCTCCGTCAGCACCGTCTCCCTCGCCCTTTCCACTAGATCTTGTCATGATCTCCCTCTTGTCCACAGCATCTGCTTGCTGAGCGAAGCCGACTTCTTATACTGCGGGCCATGGCCGATCTCTTCCAGAATCTCGCGACGACAGACGACAGCTACTCCGCCAAGGACATCGAGGTCCTGGAGGGGCTCGAGCCGGTGCGCCGGCGCCCGGGCATGTACATCGGCGGCACCGACGAGCGCGCCCTGCATCACCTGGTCGCCGAGCTGCTCGACAACGCCATGGACGAGGCCGTCGCCGGCCACGCCAGCCGCATCGAGCTGCAGCTCGAGGCCGGCAACCGCATCACGGTGCGCGACAACGGCCGCGGCATCCCGATCGACCCGCACCCGAAGTACCGTGACAAGTCCGCCCTGGAAGTCATTCTGACGACGCTGCATTCCGGCGCCAAGTTCAGCCAGAAGGCCTACGCCACCTCGGGCGGTCTGCACGGCGTCGGCCTGTCGGTGGTCAAC
>JAUILQ010000081.1 GCA_030433005.1 Alphaproteobacteria bacterium | reverse complement strand
AGAGGTGGCCGGGCTGCTGTGGCAGGCGCCGGACCTGTCCTGGTCCGCACGGCCGGCGCGGTCCGACGCCGGCGGCGGGCTGGGGCTGGCGGCGGCCTTCGCGCGGCTGGCCGGGCGGGCGGCCGCCGACCTGCCGAGCCACGGGCGCTCGCCGGCGGCGCTGCAGCGCGAGGCGGCCGGCCTGCTGCTCGAGATGGCGGAGGCCCTGAGCGGGCCGGCGGCGGCGCAGGCCGACCCCCTGCACCGGCGTGTCTCCCGGGCCTGGCAGCGTCCGGGCGCCGAGGCCGCGATCCGGCGGGCGCTGGTGCTGCTGGCCGACCACGAGCTCAACGCCTCGACCTTCGCGGCCCGCGTCGCGGTCTCGACCGGCGCCTCGCTCGCGGCGGCGCTGCTGGCCGGCCTGGCGACGCTCAGCGGCCCGCTGCACGGCGCCGCCGGCAGCGCCGTGCGCCGCCTCGCCAAGGCCGCACGGCGCGACGGGGCGGAGGCGGCGGTGCGCGCCTGCCTTGACGAGGGGCGCCGCCTGCCGGCCTTCGGCCACCGGCTCTATCCGGCGGAAGACTGCCGCGCCGCGGCGCTGCTCGAAGGGATCGCCCTGCCGCCGCCCTACGGCGAGCTGAAGCGGGCCGCCGAGGCGGCGAGCGGCGAGTCGGCGAACATCGACTTCGCGCTGGCGGCCGTGACCGAAGTCTTCGACCTGCCGTCCGAGGCGCCGCTGCTGCTGTTCGCCCTCGGCCGAACGGTCGGCTGGCTGGCCCACGCCATGGAGCAGGTCGCCTCGGGCGCACTGATCCGACCGCGCGCGCTCTACACCGGTCCCGCCGTTTCCGGTCCCGCCGTGTCAGGTCCCGCCGCGGGCGGCGCCTGAGGCCGCCGCCGGATCTGGGCCGCGGGATCTGGGCCGCCGGATCTTGGGCGTGCTCAGGCGCGCAGCGCGCTCAGGAAGCTGTCGACCTCGCCGGTGAGCCCGCCGAAGTCGGCGGACAGCTCGGCCGAGATCGCCGAAAGGCTCTGCGCCGCCTCGTCGGTCTGGGCCATCGCCTGCTCGAGGCCGGCGACGATCTCCGCGACCCGGCGGCTGTCGTCCGACAGCGAGCGGATCCGACCCATGATCTCGCCGGTCGATTCGGCCTGGCTGTCGGCGATCGAGGCGGCCTGCTCGGCGCCTTCGGCGAGGCTCTCGATGGTTTCGCCGATCGCCGCCATGGCCTGGGCGGCCTGTTCGGTCGCGCTCTGGATCGCCGCGATCTTGCCGGCGATGCCTTCGGTCGCCTTCGAGGTCTGGTTGGCGAGCTCCTTGACCTCGCCGGCGACCACGGCGAAGCCCTTGCCGGCCTCGCCGGCACGGGCCGCCTCGATCGTCGCGTTGAGCGCCAGCAGGTTGGTCTGCCCGGCGATGGTCTTGATGAGGCCGCTGATCTCCTCGATCTCGGCCGCGTGCGCGACCAGCGAGGCGACGGTCTCGCGGGCGTGGCTGACCCGCTCGACGGCCTCGCCGCTGCCGGCGGAGGCCCGGCGCGACTGGTCGCGCGAGGCGGCGATCGTCTCCTCCAGGCTGTCGGCGTGGTTGGCGGCGGTCTCCGCTGCGGCCGCGGCGCTGCCGACGGCGCCGCCGACCTCCTGCACCCGGGCCGCCGAAAGGCGCGCACTCTCGGTCAGGCCGCCGGCCCGGCCGCGCAGCTGCTCGACCTCGCCCGCGAGGCGGTCGGTCAGGCTCTTGACGCTGGCCGTGAAGCGCTCGGCGACGGTGATGCGCTCGGTGACGATCTCGAAGACCAGGAGCAGCGCCTCGATCTCGCCGTCCTCGTCGAACAGCGGCGAGAGGTCGAGCGACAGCCAGTCCGCGCCCAGGGCCACCTGGGCGTGACGGCGGCGCTTGCCGTCGGCGGCGTCCGCATCGGGATCCGCCGGCGCCTCGATGCCCTCGAACAGGGCCGCCACGGCTCCGGGCGTGTCGGACAGCCGCTCCGCGGAGCCGCCGATCAGCCCGTCGGCGCCGTCGGGCAGGCTCGCCTCGAGCCGCCCGAGGCCGTCGCGCGCGGCGGCGTTGAGGGCGAGGATCTCGTGGCTGCCGGCGGCGAGCAGCAGCGTCGGCAGCGGCAGGCAGTCGAGCACGCGCTCGATCGAGGCGGTCTGGGCGACCGGCTCCTCGATCCGCTGGCCGCGGTAGTAGGTGACCTTGGTGGCGGCCGACGCGCCGCCGATCTTCGCCGGCCGCGGCTGGCCGGCGGCCGGACGGCTCTGGAGCTCGTTCAACTGCTCGCGGCGCTGGGCGTAGGCGTCGAAGAAGCCCATCGTGGCCCCCTGGTTGTAGAATCAAGCCTTGGGAGCTTTGCCCGAACTGGTTGTCGATCTCTTAATTGTCGGCCTTCCAACGAAAGAGGGGCGCCCCGCGGGAGCGCCCCTTCTCGTCGATCGGCCGTTCGCGGACGCCGGCCTACCAGCTTCCGGTGTTCGGCATCGAGGCCCAGGGCTCGGCCGGCGGCAGCGCCTCGCCCTCCTGCAGGAACTCCAGCGAGATGCCGTCGGGCGAGCGCACGAAGGCCATGCGGCCGTCGCGCGGCGGGCGCAGGATTGTGACGCCGGCGTCCATCATCTTCTGGCACTGGGCGTAGATGTCCTTCACGCGGAAGGCCATGTGGCCGAAGTTGCGCCCGCCCGTGTACTCCTCGGGATCCCAGTTGTAGGTCAGCTCGATCTCCGGCGAGCGCAGCTCCTTGGCCTTCTCGGCGTCGTCGGGAGCCGCCAGGAAGACCAGCGTGAAGCGGCCCTTCTCGTTGTCCATGCGGCGGGTCTCGACGAAGCCGACCTTGTTGCAGAAGAAGTCCAGCGACTCGTCGATGTCGCTGATGCGGATCATGGTGTGCAGGTAGCGCAAGACTCTTCCCTTCCGTTTCGGCGCTTGCGTCTCGGACGCGGTTCTTCGGTTCTTCTGAAGCCGGGGCTGAAGATGGCCGCCCGGCGAGGCGAGGGCAAGCGCTGGCTGGCCTCGCGCGGTCAGCGCGGCCTAGCCGGGCGATCGGGCGCCGCCGTCGCGCGCGCGCCGGCCCGACCGGCCTCGGCTCAGCCGATCAGCGGGAAGCCGATCGCCGTGTCGACCGCGGCCTTGATCACGTCGAGCACGGCGTTGATCGCGGCCTCGACGGCGAGCAGGGTCAGGGTGGTGACGCCGGCCAGCACCTGCACCGCGGTGTTGACCTGCGCCTTGAACTGCAGCTTGGCGATCGCCGGATCGAGGCCGCCGCCGACCTGCTTGGCGATCTCCTTGATGCGCCGGGCCAGGGTCTTGAACTCGACCTTGGCGAAGTCCCGGGCCGTCGACCAGCCCTCGCCGAACGCCCCGGCGCCGGCGGAGAACATGTCTGCGAACAGCCTCTTGGTGTCGAGCGCGTCCAGGTTCACCGCCATGGCGAGATCTCCGGTCGGGGGCTAGAGGGGCCGGGCGCCGGGCGGCGACCGGGGCGCCTCACTGGCGCTTCTTGGCATTCTCCAGGAACAGGGCGATCTTGATGTTCTGCACCAGGGTGTCGCGGAAGGTGCCGAGCGCGTCGTGGTCGAGCACCTGGGCGGCGGCCCGCTCCGGTGCCATCCGGTCGAGCGCCTGGTGGGTCTCGGCCATCAGCGCCTGGTTCTTCAGGATCGTGTCGATCTGCACTTCGGTGCAGTTGCCGGGCAGCGCCTTGGCGCTCTTTATCTTGTCGACCTCCTGGCTGAGAGCGGGGTCGGAGATGGTCGTCTGGGCGAGTTCGGCGATCGCCTCATAGGCAATCTTGCAGAGGCCCAGGCTGTCGATCACCTGGGCCTTGGTCTCGAGCACCAGCAGCGCGGCTTCCTGGGGCACGTAGAAGCTCTGCTTGCTGGCGGCATAGGAGGCCGCCTGACAGGCCTCCGCCTTGCCGTCGCGGCAGGCCTGGTAGTGATCCCTGGTGGTCAGCACGAAGGTCTCGAGCGCCTTCTGATAGGGCGGCAGACCTTCCTCGATGGCGGGAACGTAGGGATCGGCCAGTCGCAGATTGCAGCCGCCGAGCAGCAGCATGACGGCCAGAACGGTCAGCAGCCAATGAGTCCGAACGGTCATGCTCGCCCGCCCCGCTTTCGCGTGCCTTGTTCCCACATAGGTTGTGTTCAACCGGAGCGTTGTGTCAAGCAAAGGTGCGCCCTCGGGCACCGTGCCGCGCGGGCGGCCGCCCTCGAGCGCCGCGGCGCGTGCTGGAGCAGTAGCGCCCGCAAGGCCGCAGCCGCAGGAGGCTCTGGCGCGGCTACTCGGCGGCGACCTCCGGAGCCTCCTGCGCCTTCTTGTCCTTGTTCAGCTCCGGGGCACCGTAGGTCCTGGCGATCTGGTCGCCGTGGACCCGCATCAGCTGCAGCTCGGCCAGGGCCTCGCCGTCGCTCGGCGCCAGAGCGGTGTCGCGGTAGGCCTCGAAGGCGCCCTGGCGCTTGATGCGCCGGCGGATCCGCTCGTAGGCGAGGTAGAGGCCGATCCAGCGGACGTGGCGCACCGCGATCTCCCAGGCCCGCTTCGGGTAGAAGGTCAGGCGGCCCTCGATCGGCAGGCCGGGCCGGCGTTGCGTGCGGATCTTGCGGCGGAACCAGCCGCCCTGCAGCGGGTGCACCTTCTCGATCGGCACGAAGCCGGAGAACCAGACCAGCGGCAGCAGCAGCTTGTCCATCGGCAGGCCGTTGGCGGCGCCGCGGCGCAGGATCGTCTCGACGTGCGCGGGGGTGTAGAAGAAGCGCCAGGCCTCGTCGTAGATGCCCTGCCACTCCGCCGCGCTCATCAGCGGGTGGCGGCTGACCACGTGCTCGAGGTCGTACCTGTTCATGTCGGGGTCCATCCAGGCGCCCTCGCGGGTGAGGGTCTGGTGGTCCTCGGAGCCGGGCAGCGGCGTCAGGATGAAGAACTCGACCAGGTCGAGCGGCAGCTCGCGCTGGATGATCTCGAGGTCGGTCTTGATCTTCTCCGGCGTGTCGCCCGGGAAGCCCAGGATGTAGCCGGCGTAGGTCATGGCGCCGTGCCGCTTCCACTCTTGCAGCATCGCGCGGTATTCCCAGATCTTGTTCTGGCGCTTCTTGGCGGCCGTCAGGTTGTCCGGGTTGACGTTCTCCAGGCCGATGAAGACGCGGTGGGCGCCGGCGCGCACCGCCTTCTCGATGAATCCCGGCGTCTTGTGGCACAGCGTGTCGACCTGGATGATGAACTTGAAGTTCATCTTCTCGACCTCGCGCAGCCGGATGCAGCGGTCGAGGATCGCCTCCCAGTTCTTGTTCCGGGCGAAGTTGTCGTCGGTGATGAAGAAGCGGCGGATGCCCTGCGCGGCGTTCTCGCGGATGATCCGCTCGATGTCGTCGGGCGTGCGGAAGCGGGACTTGCGGCCCTGGACGTTGATGATCGTGCAGAAGGAGCACTGGAAGGGACAGCCGCGCCCGGCGTCGAAGGAGGCGTAGGCGCCGGCGTTGCGGCGCACCACCTCGGGCGGCAGGAACGGCACCGTCGCCGCCGCCATGTCCGGCAGGTCCTTCATGAAGTCGTAGACCGGCTCGGCCGTGCCCTCGGCCATGGCCTGGACGAAGGCGTCGATGCGGCCCTCGGCCTCGCCGCAGTAGAGCACGCAGCCGAGGTCGAGCGCCTCCTGGATGTCCGGCGGGGTCTCCGGCAGCATCGCCCTGCAGCCGGAGACGTGGAAGCCGCCGATGGCGACCGGCAGGCCGGCGGCGCGCAGCGGCCGGGCGATGTCGAGGGCGCGCGGGAACTGGTTGGACTGCACGCCGACCAGGCCCAGGAAGCCGCCGGCCTCGGCCTCGCCCAGCCAGGCGATCAGCCGCTCGGGCTCGACCACCGAGTTGGTCTCGTCCTGGGCCGAGATCTCGATCTCGACCTCCGGGCCGAGCGCCCGGCGCGCCTTCGCCTCGAGCAGCAGCGCGTGGACCGAGGCCAGGGAGTTGGAGGGGATGAAGGACTTCAGCCACTGGATGACGTAGCCGTCGTCGTCGTAGTGCGACGGCTTGACCAGCGCGATGCGGAAACGTCTCGATCCCATGGCAAACCCCCGCCCGGATTCGATAGACGATGGCATTCTACCAGCCGTCGCGGGCGAGTGTCGTGGCCCAATTCTCCCGCAGGTCGAGCGGGGCGCCGCTTCAGGACCCCCGCTCGAAGCGTCGCATCACCGGGGTGACGGTGGTGCCGTGCAGCAGGATCGAGAGCAGCACAACGAGCGAGACTGTGATCCACAGCGTCGGGCCGCCGCCGAAGCGGGCCTCGCCGAAGGCGAAGGCGAGGTAGTAGAAGGAGCCGATGCCGCGGATGCCGTAGCAGGCGACGACGGCCTTCTGCCAGGACAGCAGCGGTGCCCCCGCCAGGGCGACCCAGCCCGCCAGCGGCCGGACCAGGAAGATCACCAGCACGGCCACGGCCGCGCTCTGCCAGGACACGGCGGCGATCAGCGAGCCCTCGGCGAGCACCGCGCCGAAGCAGACCAGCACGACCATCATGAACAGGCGCTCGATCTGCTCGGCGAAGGCGTGCAGCTGCGCGTGGTAGCTGTGCTCGCCCTCGACCCGGCGCATCGCCACGGCGGCGACGAAGACGGCGAGGAAGCCGTAGCCGTGGGCGAGCTCGGCGAGCCCATAGGCCGCCGAGGCGACACCCAGCGCGACGAAGCCGTCGCCGGTGCGCGACAGCCGGGCGCGATCCGGCAGCCGGAAGGCCAGGAAGCCGACGGCCCGGCCGAGCAGCCAGCCGACGCCGACGCCGGCGGCGATCTTCCAGACGACGTCGACCAGCAGCCAGTCGCCGAGGAACGGCCGGCCGTCCGCGTAGTAGCCGGCCAGCGCGATGGCCAGGAACACGAAGGGGAAGGCGAGGCCGTCGTTGAGCCCTGCCTCGCTGGTCAGGGCGAAGCGCGTCTCGTCCTCGTCGCCGCTGCCCGGCGGCCCGGTCTGCACGTCGCTCGCCAGCACCGGGTCGGTCGGCGCCAGCACCGCGCCGAGCAGCACCGCGGCCGGCCAGGCGAGCCCGAGCAGGCCCCAGCCGGCGACGGCGATGGCGGCGATGGTCAGCGGCATGGCGACGCCGAGCATCCGCCAGGCGGCGCTCCAGCGCCGCAGGCTGAACGGCCGGTCCAGCTTGAGGCCGGCGCCCATCAGCGAGATCACCACGGCGGCCTCGGTCAGGCGCTCGGCGAGGTAGCGGTTCTCCAGCGGATTGGGCTGCTCGGCCAGCGGCGGCAGGCTGCCGAGCAGGACGCCGGCGGCGATGCAGAAGATCGGCAGCGACAGCGGCATCTCGCGGATCAGCATCGGCACCCAGGCGGTGAGCAGCACGATGCCGCCGAAGACCACCGCGAGCAGGGCGTGGAGTTCCATCGCGGCTCCGGGCGGGTCGGGGCGGATCGGGCGCGCGGCCGCGGCCGGCCGCGCGTACGGCGTACGGCCCGGACAACGCGGCGTCGGCGCCGAGGGTTGCCGCCGCCCGACGCCCGGCCTGCCTCAGACGTTGAGCAGCAGGTGCTCGCGCTCCCAGGAGGAGATGACCTCCTGGTAGGCGTTGAGCTCGGCGTCCTTGACGGCCTCGACGGCGTCGATGAAGGACTCGCCGAGCGTCTCCTTGAGCGGCCGCGAGGAGGTGAAGCGGTTCAGCGCGTCGTAGAGCGTGCGCGGCAGGGTGTGGGCGAGGCGGTAGGCCGAGCCCTCGATCGGCGAGCGCGGCTTGAGGCGCTGGGTCATGCCGAGGTAGCCGCAGGCCAGCGTGCCGGCGAGCGCCAGGTAGGGGTTGGCGTCGGCGCCGGCGACGCGGTTCTCGACCCGCCGCGAGCCCGGGCCCGAGCGCGGCACGCGCAGGCCGACCGTGCGGTTGTCGTAGCCCCAGTGGGTGTTGATCGGCGCGTCGGTGTTGGGCATCAGCCGGCGGTAGGAGTTGACGTTCGGCGCGAACAGCGGCATCGCCGCCGGCAGGTAGCGCTGCAGCCCGGCGATGTAGCTCAGGAACAGGCTGGTGTCCTTGCCGGCGCGCGCCGTGGCGAAGAGGTTGCGCCGCGTCGCCGGGTCGACCAGCGACTGGTGGACGTGCATCGAGCTGCCCGGCTCGCCCTGCATCGGCTTGGCCATGAAGGTCGCGTAGACCTTGTGGCGCAGGCCGGCCTCGCGGACCGTGCGCTTGAACAGGAAGGCCTGGTCGGCCTGGGCCAAGGCCTCGCCGTGGTTGAAGTTCATCTCCATCTGCGCGGCCCCGGCCTCGTGGGCCAGGGTGTCGATGTCGATGTTCTGGGCCTCGCAGAAGTCGTAGACCTCCTCGAACATCGGGTCGAACTCGTTCACCGCGTCGACGCCGTAGGCCTGGCGGCTGGTCTCGCGCCGGCCCGAGCGGCCGATCGGCGGGCGCAGCGGATAGTCTGAGTCCTCGTTGATCTCGACCAGGTAGAACTCCAGCTCGGCGGCGACGATCGGCGTCCAGTTCTTCTCCTCGAACAGCGAGACGACGCGCTTGAGCACGTGGCGCGAGGCGAAGGGCACCGGCGTGCCGTCGAAGTAGTAGGGGTCGCAGATCACCTGCGCCGTCGGCTCGGGATACCAGGGCACGACGCGCACCGTGGCGACGTCGGGCACCAGGTAGACGTCGCTGGTCGCCGGGTCGGTGACCTTGTCGTCGTCCGGATAGCCGCCGTTGACCGTCTGGACGAAGATCGACTCGGGGATGCGCAGCGCGTTGCCGTCGAGCTGCTTCAGGAACTTGTGGGCCGGCAGGATCTTGCCGCGCGCGATGCCCGCCATGTCGGGCACCAGGCACTCGACCTCTTCGATGCGGTGCTCTTTCAGGAATTCTTCGATGGAGGACATGCTATAAGCTCTTCTTCCGTGAGCGGTTTCCTCCCGACGGGTCCGCCGGGCCGGCAGCCACTCCCTGAGCTACACCGGCCCCCCGCCGGGTGGCAAGCGACACCGCCCAGACCGATCGGTTCCTCGACGCCCCCGACGGCAGCCCGGGACCGGTCCCGCAGCAACGAACACGCGAGGAGCCATGCCGCGCGAGCCGCACGTCGAGTCCTACTATGCCGCCACCGCCAACCCGGCGCCCGAGCGACCGCCGCTGGCCGGCGCGGTCGACTGCGACGTCTGCATCGTCGGCGGCGGCTTCACCGGCGTCTCGACGGCGCTCGAGCTGGCCGAGCGCGGCTACCGGGTGGTGCTGCTCGAGGGCCGGCGCATCGGCTGGGGCGCCTCGGGGCGCAACGGCGGGCAGATCTGCTCGGCCTTCTCCTCCTCGATGGACAAGGTCGCCGCCTGGGTCGGCAAGGACGACGCGCGCAAGCTGTTCGAGCTCGCCGAGGAGTCGAAGCGAATCCTGGCCGGCCGCGTCGAGGAGCACGAAATCGACTGCGACCTGACCTGGGGCTACTTCAACTCGGCCGACCGCAGGCGCGAGCTCGACGACTGCCGCGAGTGGGCCGAGGAGTGGGCGCGCGACTACGGCTACGACAAGCTGCGCCTGGTCGAGACGCCGGAGGAGGCGCACCAGCACGTCAACTCGCCGCAGGTCATCGGCGGCCTGGTCGACGACGGCGCCGGCCACCTGCACCCGCTGAACTACTGCCTGGGCGTCGCCGCCGCGGCCGAGCGCGCCGGCGCGACGCTGCACGAGGATTCGCTGGTCACGCGCATCGTCCAGGGCGCCCGGCCGCGGGTCGAGACGGCCGCGGGCTCGGTCACCGCCGACTACCTGGTGCTCGGGGGCAACGCCTACCTCGGCAACCTGGTCCCGGAGGTCCGGCGCAAGATCATGCCGGTCGGCACCTACATCGGCGCCACCGAGCCGCTCGGCGAGAACCGGGCGAAGAGCCTGATCCCGCTGAACGAGGCGATCTGCGACCTGAAGTTCGTGCTGAACTACTACCGCCTGTCGAAGGACCAGCGCCTGCTGTTCGGCGGCCGGGTCAGCTACTCCGGGATCATGCCGCCGAACCTGCCGCACGCCATGGGCCGCAAGATGCGCGAGGTCTTCCCGCAGCTCGACGACGTCGGCTTCGACTTCACCTGGGGCGGCTACGTGGCGATCACCATGGAGCGCTCGCCGCACTTCGGGCGGGTCGGCTCCAACATCTACTTCGCCCAGGGCTACTCAGGCGCCGGCGTTGCGACCAGCGCGATCGCCGGGCGGGTCATCGCCGAGGCGATCGAGGGCCAGGCGGCGCGCTTCGACGTCTTCGCCAGGCTGCCGCACACGACCTTCCCCGGCGGCCGGCTGCTGCGCACGCCGACCCTGGCGCTGGCCATGCTCTGGTACCGCCTCCGCGACCTGAAGCCGTAGAAGCGGACGGGGCGCCGCGGGCCGGCCGCGGCGCCCCGAACTCGGCTCCCCGAGCTCGACTCCCGGACGGCTACTGCTGCTTGTGGCCTTCCCCGTGGCTCATGCCGTGGCCCTCGCCGCCGCTCTCCGGCCGATAGCCGATCGATTCCACGGCGATCTCGACCTCCAGGCGCCCGGCCTTCTCGAAGACCAGGGTCATCGGGAAGCGGCTGCCCTCCTCCAGCGGCGCCGCCAGCCCGAACAGCATGACGTGCAGGCCGCCGGGCGCGAGCGCGACGCTCTCGCCGGCCGGCAGCTCGATGCCGCCCTCGACCTCGCGCATCTTCATGACGCCGTTCTCGTGCAGGTGGGTGTGCAGCTCGGCACGCCCGGCGGCAGGGGTCTCGACGGCGACCAGGCGGTCGGCCTCGGCGCCGTCGTTGCGGACGGTCAGGTAGGCGGCGCCGGTCGGCGCCGCTCCGGCGCTGGCGCGCGCCCAGGGATGGCCGACGCTGAGCGCGCCCAGCTCGTAGTCGTGGGCCTGGGCGACGGCCAGGGTGGCGATCAGCAGCGCGAGGATCGCGCCGGCGTAATGGATCAGGTTCAGGCGAATCTGCTTGGTCATGAGGTCCTGCCTCTCGTTCTCTCGTGCGTCGGGGACGCCCGCCGGCGGCGGGACGTCGGTCTCGGTCAGGCGGCGACGGACGGAGCAGGCGGATCGCGGGCAGAGACCGTGGCCGGGCAGCGGCCACCGGGCCGCTCTCCGGGCCGTGCCGCCGGAGGCGGCGCGGGCGCGGCGGCGAGCGGGGCGAGCCCTGCGGCGCTCGGTGCCAGCGCGATGCCGAGCGCCAGGCCCTGGCAGACCAGGCAGTCGTCGGCGCGGGTCGGCGGCTGCGGCAGCTCGCTGCCGTCGGCCGCGACGACCCGGCTGCCGCCGAGCGTCGAGCAGATCACGATGGTCGCGCCGCCCGGCCCCGGCGCGGCGGCGGCCAGCCGCTCGAGCGGAATCGCCTGCGCGGCCGGCACCAGGGCACGGGCGAGCAGCGCCAAGCCGAGCAGCCAGACGAAGGCCTGGCGGCCGGGCTCGCGCCTGCGCTGTCGTGCGCCGCTTCGGGTTGCGCCCTTCATGGCCGCACGCTGCCCGGCGGCTTGCCGGCCGGCAACGGCCATTTTCGCCGCAGGCGCGTCCGTCGCAGGGCGCGAAGCTGGGGCTGCTAGAGCCCCAGCACCTCCTGGGGCGTCAGGTAGGGCAGGCCGTGGGCCTCGGCGACCGCCTTGTAGGTGACCTGGCCCTTGGCGACGTTGAGGCCGGCCATCAGGTGCGGATCGTCGGCCAGGGCCTTGCGGTAGCCCTTGTCGGCGAGCGCCAGGGTGAACGGCAGCGTCGCGTTGTTGAGCGCCTGGGTCGAGGTGCGCGCGACCGCGCCCGGCATGTTGGCGACGCAGTAGTGGACGACGTCGTCCACGACGTAGGTCGGGTCGTCGTGGGTCGTCGGCTTCGAGGTCTCGAAGCAGCCGCCCTGGTCGATGGCGATGTCGACCAGCACCGAGCCCGGCTTCATCGCCTTGATCATCTCGCGGGTCACCAGCTTCGGCGCCGCCGCGCCCGGCACCAGCACCGCGCCGATCACCAGGTCGGCGTTCATGACGTGCTGCTCGATGGCGTCGACCGTCGAGAAGATGGTGTTGAGCATCGAGCCGAACTGCAGGTCGAGCTCGTAGAGCCGGTGCAGGTTCTTGTCGATCACCGTGACGTGGGCCTCCAGGCCCATCGCCATGCGCGTCGCGTTGGTGCCGGAGACGCCGCCGCCGAGCACCACGACCTTGGCCGCCGCGACGCCGGGCACGCCGCCGAGCAGCATGCCCGAGCCGCCCTGCTCCTTCTCCAGACAGTGCGCGCCGACCTGCACCGACATGCGCCCGGCGACCTCGCTCATCGGCGCCAGCAGCGGCAGCCGGCCGAGGCGATCGGTGACGGTCTCGTAGGCGACGGCGATGCAGCCGGACTTGACCAGGCCCTCGGTCTGCGGCCGGTCGGGCGCCAGGTGCAGGTAGGTGAACAGCAGCTGGCCCTCGCGCAGCATCGCGATCTCTTGCGCCTGCGGCTCCTTGACCTTGACGATCATCTCGGCGCGCTCGAAGACCGTGCGGGCGTCGGGCGCGATCTCGGCGCCGGCCGCCTCGTACATCTCGTCGGCGAAGCCGATGCCGAGGCCGGCCGTCGTCTCGACCGTGACCCGGTGGCCGTGATGGACCAGCTCGCGCACCGAGGAGGGCGTCATCCCGACGCGGAACTCCTTGGCCTTGATCTCCTTGGGCACGCCGACATGCATGGCGAAGACCTCCCCCGAGTCTGCGATGTGGGTATGGTGGCCGGCCGGGGCCGGCTCAGTCGAGCGCTTCGAGCACGTCGCGCAGCGTCTGGAACATGCGGTCGATCTCCGGCTTCTCGACGATCAGCGGCGGCGACAGCGCGATGATGTCGGCGGTGACGCGGATCAGCAGGCCGGCCTCGAAGGCCTTGCGGAAGGCCTCGTAGGCGCGCTGGCCGACCTTGCCCGGGCGCGACTCCAGCTCGATGCCGGCGATCAGCCCGAGGTTGCGCAGGTCGATGACGTGGCGCGTGCCCTTCAGGCCGTGCACCGCCTCCTCCCAGTAGGGCGCCAGCTCGGCGGCGCGCTGGAACAGGCCCTCCTGCTGGTAGAGGCCGAGCGTCGCCAGCCCGGCGGCGGCGGCGACCGGGTGGCCGGAATAGGTGTAGCCGTGGAACAGCTCGATGGTCTGGCCAGTCTCGTCGGCCCACTCCATGAAGGAGTCGTAGATGCCCTTGCGGCAGATCACGGCGCCCATCGGCACGACGCCGTTGGTCAGGCCCTTGGCGCAGGTGATGATGTCGGGCTGCACGCCGAAGTACTCGGTGGCGAAGCCGGTGCCGAGGCGCCCGAAGCCGGTGATCACCTCGTCGAAGATCAGCAGGATGCCGTGCTTGTCGCAGATCTCGCGCAGGCGCTGCAGGTAGCCCTTCGGCGGGATCAGCACGCCGGTCGAGCCGGCGACCGGCTCGACGATCACCGCGGCGATGGTCGAGGGGTCGTGCAGCGCGCAGAGGCGCTCCAGCTCGTCGGCGAACTCGGCGCCGTGCTCCGGCTCGCCGCGGCTGTAGGAATTGCGCTCCGGGTCGTGGGTCGAGCGCAGGTGGTCGACGCCGTTGAGCAGCGGGCCGAAGAACATGCGGTTCTTGACGATGCCGCCGACCGAGATGCCGCCGAAGCCGGTGCCGTGGTAGCCGCGCTCGCGGCCGATCAGCCGGGTCCGGGCCGAGTCGCCGCGCACCCGGTGGTAGGCCAGCGCGATCTTCAGCGCGCTGTCGACGGCCTCCGAGCCGGAATTGCAGAAGGCGACGTGGTCGTAGTCGCCCGGCACCATGGCCGACAGCCGGCTGGCCAGCTCGAACGGCAGCGGATGGCCGAGCTGGAAGGTCGGCGCGTAGTCGAGGTGCTCGACGGTCTCCTGCACGGCGCGCACGATCGGCTCGCGGCGGTGGCCGGCGTTGCAGCACCACAGGCCGGCGGTGCCGTCCAGCACCTCCTTGCCCTCGACCGTGCGGTAGTACATGCCCTCGGCCGAGGCCAGCAGCAGCGGGTCCTTCTTGAAGTGCCGGTTCCAGGTGAACGGCATCCAGAAGGGCTCGAGGTTGTTCGGCGCGGCGTCGGCGTTGATCGGGAGGGCGGAACCGTCCATGGGGGCACCTCTTGGGCAGGATCGCGCGGGTCGGACTCGGACCTGGCGCTGGAACGCGGGTCCGAAAAGGCGCTGCGGGGCGCCGTTTCGAAGGCTCGACGGAGCATAGGAGCGATCAAGAAAATTGACAATCGGCATGATTGTCCCGGTTCGATCCTGGCGAACTGGCAGGAATGACTAATATATTGAGCGAAGAAAGCAGCCTGAGCGGAGCGACGCGACATGACCGGAGAGCTCATCGACGCGGCGGGAGGAGCCGGAGCGCTGCCGGACGCCGAGGACGACTTCGACCTTGGCCAGCGCCTGCGTGCGCTGCGCGAGGCCGCCGGGCTGTCGCAGCGCGCGCTGGCCAAGCGCGCCGGCGTGTCCCACGGCGTCGTCTCGCTGATCGAGCAGAACAAGACCAGCCCCTCGGTCGGCCTGCTCAAGCGGATCCTGGGCGGCGTGCCGATCAGCCTGGCCGCCTTCTTCGAGGGGCCGGCGGCCGAGCGCGCCCCGGTGTTCTTCCGGGCCGCCGAGCTCTGCGAGATCGCCGGCGGCCGGATCAGCTACCGCCAGGTCGGCCGCGACCTCTCCGGCAAGAGCCTGCAGATCCTGCACGAGCGCTACGCGCCCGGGGCCGACACCGGCGAGGCGATGCTAAGCCACGCCGCCGAGGAGGGCGGGGTGGTCGTGCGCAGGCGCCTGGAGGTCACGGTCGGCGCGGCGCGCCGGGTGCTCGGCGCCGGCGACGCCTACTACTTCGACAGCCGCCAGCCGCACCGCTTCCGCAACCTCGGCCAGGAGGAGGCGGAGGTCGTATCGGCCTGCACGCCTCCAACCTTCTGAAAGGCCCCGGTCCCGCCTGAACAGCCCGCTCCCAAGCAGCCTGCGCGCGCGTGGCGCTTGACAGCGGGCGATCATTCGCGCACGCCCAGTAGGGCTGTTAACTTTTTGGGCCGGGGGCCTTAGGGGGGCGCCCGGATCCTTTCCGGGGGGAAACGACATGGGGATGAGGGACGAACTCGACGCCGAGATCGGCCGTCGGGTGCGCGAGGCGCGGCTCGTTCGGGGGATGAGCCAGACCGAGCTGGGAGAGGCGCTGGGCATCACCTTCCAGCAGATCCAGAAGTACGAGCGCGGGCTGAACCGCATCGGCAGCGGCCGGCTGTTCAAGATCAGCCAGGTGCTGCGCCTGCCGGTCACCTACTTCTACGACGGCCTGGAGGACGCGGGGCAGGAGGACGCGGGGCAGGAGGCCGGCGCGGCAACGCCGGCTGCCGCCGGGGCGGCGGCCGCCGGCTCGGGGCGGGCGCCACAGGCGGACGAGGCCTTGGCCAGCAAGACGATTCGGGTCGCGCGCCTGCTCAACGACCTGCCCGACGGCGAGATCAAGGAGAGCGTCTTCAAGCTGATCCGCTCCTTCTCGCGCGCCAGCTAGCGGCCGGCGGCCGGTTCCGCGCGAGCGGAAGCGACCCTAGAAGCGCGGCGGCGGGGGCGAGAGCCACAGCCTGAGCGCGTTGGCCAGGTAGCCGACGGCCAGGCACGCCAGGATGCGGACGGCGACCTGGCGGGCCGGCGCCGTGGCGCCGATGTCGGCGAAGTCGATGAAGCTGATGCCGTAGCCGATGACGACGCCGAGCCCGAGCAGCGCCGGCAGCAGCAGGCGGTGTGCGAGCAGCCACCAGCCGGCGAGGCCGGCGAGCAGCAGGGTCACCGGGTCGATCGCCGCGCGGGCGACCGCCAGCGGTAGGTCGGGTCCGTCGCCCCCGGGGGCGCCGAGCCAGCCGGCGCGGCTCGCGGCGAGCAGCGCCAGCGCCGCCGCCAGCACCAGCAGGTGCGGCCCGAAGGAGCGGTGCGGGTGGCCCTCCCGGTCCCAGCGGATCACGGCCGCCTCCCCGATGGCGCGCCGCTCAGGCCGGCCCGGCGGCGCGTCCGAGGCCGCGCCGCGCGCAGAGCTCGTAGAGCGCCACCGCGCCGGCGTTCGAGACGTTGAGGTCGCGCAAGGGGCCGGCGACCGGCAGGCGCACCAGCAGGTCGCAGCGCTCGCGGGTCAGGCGGCGCAGGCCCGGGCCCTCGGCACCGAGGCAGAGCACCAGGCGGTCGGGCAGGGCGGCGCCGGCCAGGTCCTCGGTCGCCTCGCCGGCCAGGCCGACCGTCCAGAAGCCGTGCTTCTTGGCCGTCTCCAGCGCCGCCGCCAGGTTGCCCGCCTGCAGATAGGGCACCAGCTCCAGGCCGCCGCTCGCGGCCTTGGCGAGCGTGCCGCTCTCGGGCGCGGCGTGGCGGTCGGGGGCGATCACCCCGAGCGCGCCGAACACCGCCGCGGAGCGCAGCAGCGCCCCGACGTTGCGCGGGTCCGTGACCTGGTCGAGGGCCAGCAGCAGGGCCGGGCCCTCGCCCTGGCGCCGCAGCAGCTCCTCGAGCGCCGGCTGGGCCAGCGGCTCCACCAGCAGCGCCAGCCCCTGGTGCACGCTGTCCTCGCCGAGCAGGGCGTCCAGCGCCTCGCGGTCGGCGAGCTCGGGCTGCAGCGACGGGTGCCCGGCCAGCGCCGCTCGCAGCCCGGCCTCCTCGCGGCGCAGGGCCTCCTCGCTGGCCAGCAGCCGACGGCAGCGGCGCCGTGGATTGGCCAGGGCGGCGAGCACGGCATGGACGCCATGCAGCCAGAGGCCCTGCTCGGGCGCCCGGGCCGCGCCGCGGGAGCGGCCTCCCGCCGGCGGCGGCGACGTCTTGCCGCGGCCGACGCGGCGCTGGGGGTCGGGTCTGTCGGCGGCGGGTCTGTCGGCGGCGGGACGGCGGGGGCCGCGGCCGCTCGGGCTGGTCTTGCGCTTGCTCATGGTCGGCGCTACTATTGGCCCACAAGCAAGGTGCCGAACAAGGCCCACGTCCGCGCATTTTCGGGTGGCGGATTGTGGGTCTTTGTCTTGTGTTTATCGGTTGACAGTGGGGCCCAAATCACCATAGTTCGCGGTCCCCGCGTTCAGGGGTCATCCGGAGGGGTGCCCGAGTGGCTAAAGGGGGCGGACTGTAAATCCGCTGGCTATGCCTACGTTGGTTCGAATCCAACCCCCTCCACCACCCTGGCGTTGCTTGGGTCGGCCCGGCTCCTTCCGGGTCAGGCGGTTCGGTTGCCCGGCCCTCGCGGCCGGGAAGGGCGGTGAAAACGGGTTCGCGCTTGCGGGTGTAGCTCAATGGTAGAGCCCCAGCCTTCCAAGCTGGTCATGCGGGTTCGATTCCCGTCACCCGCTCCAGCGCGGCAGGCAGTTGAAGACGGCGGACAGGCACGGCAGCCGGAGGTCCGCCGTTCCGGTGTTCCCGCTCGAGAGCGGGCGGCCGGGACCCGCTTCGGGACGTGTCACTTGAGGCTGTCGAGAGCAGGATCGAAGAGAAGCGATGGCGAAGGCGAAGTTTGAGCGTACGAAGCCGCACTGCAACATCGGCACGATCGGCCATGTTGACCACGGCAAGACGTCGCTGACGGCGGCGATCACGAAGACGCTTGCGGAGACGGGTGGTG
>JAUILQ010000080.1 GCA_030433005.1 Alphaproteobacteria bacterium | reverse complement strand
GCGCAAGCCGGAGCTGCTGACGGCGCTGGGCGGCGGCTCCGGCGAGCCGGCGGCGCTGGCGGCGCGCGCCGACGCGGCGGCGCCGGCGCCGCCGACCTTCAACCAGCATCGCCTGTGGTTCCTGGAGCAGCTCGGCGAGAGCGGCGGCGGTTTCACCATGAGCGCCGCCTGGGTGCTGGACGGCCCGCTCGACCCGGCGGCGCTCGGCCGCGCCCTCGGCGCGCTGACCCGCCGCCACGCCGTGCTGCGCGCCTCGGTGCGGGCGCCGGACGGAGGGGAGGGCGAAGGCGAGGCGGCCGAGCCGCAGCTGACCGTCGCGCCCTGGACGCCCGTCGAGCCGATCGCGGAGCCGCTCGGTCAGGCCGACGCCGAGACGCGCCTGCGCGAGGCCGCCGGGGCGCCTTTCGACCTCTCGTCCGACTGCCTGTTCCGCGTGCGACTGTTCCGCGTCGAGGGCGGCGTCGGCCCGCGGCACCTGCTGCTGGTCTGCCTGCATCACCTGATCGCGGACCGCTGGTCGATGGGGTTGCTGTTCCGCGACCTCTCGGCGCTGCTGCGCGCGGACGCCGGGCAGGCGGCGCGCGCGCGCTTCGACGAGGCGGCGGCGAGGGCGCTGTGCGAGGCGGCCCGGCTGCCGGCGCTGCCGATCCAGTTCGGCGACTTCGCGGCCTGGCAGCGCGCGCGGCTCGACGAGACCGCGCTGGCGCCGGCCCTGGCCTACTGGAAGGCGCGCCTGGAGGGGGCCCCGAGCGACCTGACGCTGCCGCTCGACCGGCCGCGCCCCGCGGTGCGCGGCAGCCGCGGCGCGGCCCTGCGCTTTGCGCTGCCGGCCGATGCCGAGCTCGGGCGCCTGGCGGCCCGGCGCGGCGCTTCGGCCTTCATGGCCTACCTGGCCGTCTACGCCGCGCTGCTGGCGCGCTGGAGCGGTCAGGACGAGCTCGTCGTCGGGTGCCCCCTGGGCAACCGCGAGCAGCCCGAGACGCACGAGCTTATCGGATTCTTCGTCAACACCGTCGCGCTGCGCCTCGACCTGTCCGACGATCCCGACTTCGCGACGCTGCTCGGCCGCGCGCGCGAGGCCAGCCTGGAGGCGATCGCCCACCAGGACGCACCCTTCGAGCGCGTCGTCGACCTGCTCAAGCCGCAGCGGCACCTGAACCGCAATCCGCTGTTCCAGGCGATGTTCGTGCTGCAGAACGCCGCCGTGGCGCCGCTCGCCTGCCCGGGGCTGGAGATCGCGCCGCTCGAGCTGCCGCCGATGGCGCCCGAGGTCGACCTCAACCTGGCGATCGAGCCGCCGCCGACGTCCGGCGCGCCCTTCACCGGCTACCTCGAGTACGATCCCGAGCTGTTCGACGAGGCCACCGCCGAGCGCTTCGGGCGGCAGTTCGCGGCCCTGGCCGCCGCCGCCGCGCGGCAGCCGGAGACGCCGCTGTCGCGCCTGCCGATCGACGACGGCCCGCCGGCAAGCTGGGCGGGGCCGCAGGTCGTGCGGCCGGCAGGCGCGCGCATCGAGGCGCTGGTCCTGGAGGCGCTGGCGGCGCGGCCCGAGGCCGCGGCGGTGATCGGCGCGGACGGCGCGGCGCTGGGCGCCGGGGCGCTGGCGGGGCGCGTCGAGCGCCTGGCCGCGGGCCTCGCCGCGGGCGGCCCGGCGCCCGGACGGCCTGTCGGCCTCTGCCTGCCGCGCGGGGCCGAGCTGGTCGCCGGCCTGCTGGCCACGCTGCGCGCCGGCCGTCCCTTCGCAGTGCTGCCGGCCGATGCCCCCGCCGAGCATCTGCGCCGGATCGCCGAGAGCGCCGGCCTGGCCTGCGCCCTCGCCGCGCCGGGGCTGGAGGACCGGCTGCCGGCGGGCGTCGAGCCGCTGTCGCCGGACGCGCTGGCGGCGCAAGCCGGCCCGTCGGTCGCCGCCGAGGGCGATGGCCTCGCCTATCTCTGCTTCACCTCGGGCTCCAGCGGCACGCCCAAGGGCATCGCCGTCGGCCAGGCGTCGCTGGTCAACCATGCCCTGGCCGTCGCCGAGGCCTTCGGGCTGGCGCCCGGCGACCGGGTCCTGCAGTTCGCCGCACCGGCCTTCGACGTCGCCCTGGAGGAGATCCTGCCGACGCTGCTCGCCGGCGCCGCCGTGGTGGTGCCGCCGGCCGAGGCGCTCGAGTCGCTCGAGGCCTTCGGCGCCTTCCTGGAGCGGGCCGGCGTCACCGTCGCCAACCTGCCGGCGCCCTTCTGGCACGCCTGGGTGCGCGAGCTCGCCGAGGGCGGCAAGGCGCCGCCGCGGTCGTTGCGCCTGCTGGTCACCGGCAGCGACCGGGTCCACGCCTCGGCGCTGGCCGCGTGGCGCCGGCTCGCGCCGGAGGTGCCGCTGCTCAGCGGCTACGGGCCGAGCGAGACGACGGTCACCGCCAGCCTGTTCGACCCGCGCCGCGACCCGCCCTTCGCACGGCGGGACGGGGCGGGTGACGCGCCGGCCCTCGAGAGCCTGCCGCTCGGCCGGCCGCTGGCCAATCTCGCGATTCACCTGGTCGACCGCGCCGGCGCGCCGGTCCCGACCAACGTCGTCGGCGAACTCGTCGTCGAGGGCGCCGGCTTGGCGCGCGGCTACCTGGACGGGGCCGATTCCGAGGCCTTCCGGCCGCGCCAGGCCGGCGGGCCCCGTGCCTACTGGACCGGCGACCTCGGGCGGCGGCGCGCCGACGGCAGCCTGGAGTTCGTCGGCCGCCGCGACGGCCAGCTGAAGATCCGCGGCGTGCGCGTCGAGCCGTCCGCGGTCGAGGCCGCGCTCGCCGCCCACCCGCAGGCCGGAGAGGTGGCGGTGGTCGGCCGGCCGGACGGCAGCGGCGGCCGCCTGCTCGCCGCCTTCGTCACCGGCGCGGCCGAGCCCGAGGCGCTGCGCCGCTGGCTCGCCGAGCGACTGCCCGCCGCCTTCGTCCCGGCCGTCGTCGAGCGCCTGGACGTGCTGCCGAGGACTGCCTCGGGCAAGCTCGACCGCCGGGCCCTCGCCGCCCGACCCGTCGCCGCCGATGCCGACGACGCGGCCGGAGGCGAGGCGCCGGCCGCGCTCGCCGACGAGCGCCAGCGCACGATCGCCGCGATCTTCGCCGAGGTGCTCGGGCGCGCGGCCATCGGCCCGGACAGCAACTTCTTCGAGCTCGGCGGCGATTCGATCCGCAGCCTGCAGATCGTCGCGCGGGCGCGCCGGGCCGGGTTGGTCGTGAGCGCGCGCGACCTGTTCCGTCACCAGACGGTCGCGGCGATCGCCGCGGCGGCGACGCCGCTCGAGGTCGAGCCCGAAGGCCCGCCGGGCAGCGGGCCGGTGCCGCTGACCCCGATCGCCGCGTGGTTCCACGAGACCGTCCAGGAGGGCTGGCGGCAGTTCAACCAGGCCGTGGTCCTGGCCCTGCCGGAGGCGGTCGAGCCGGCGGCGCTGGAGCGGGCGCTCGCCGCCCTGGTCGCCTGCCACGACATGCTGCGCCTGCGGGTCGAGGGCGAGGGCGAGCAGGTCCGGCACGTCGTCCCGGAGCCCGAGGCGGCCGAGCCGCCCGGCCTCACCGTACTCGACCTCGCCGGTCTCGACCCGGAGACGCGGCGGGCGCGGCGGGCCGAGTGCTTCGCCGCCGTCCAGGCCGGCCTCGACCCCGCGCGCGGGCGCAACCTGGCGGCGGTGCTGCTGCCGGACGAGTCGCGGCTGCTGCTGACCATCCACCATCTCTGCGTCGACGTGCTGTCCTGGGGCGTGCTGCTCGAGGACCTGGAGGCGGCCTACGAGGCCGCGGCGCAGGACCGGGCCCCGCGCCTGCGCCGTCCGGCGACGCCGTTCCGGGCCTGGGCGGAGCGCCTGCAGACGCTCGCCGCCGACGACGCGGCGACCGGCGACCTCGGCTACTGGCTGGGGCTGCTCGCCCATCCGGCGGACCGGCTGCTGCCGGAGGCCGGCGAGGCGCCCGGGGCCGAGCGCGAGACGCAATCGCTGCGCCGGCTGGTCGACGCGCCGCTGACCGGCGACGTGCTGCGCGGCGCGCCGGCGGCCTTCGGCGTGCGTGCCGACGAGGTGCTGCTGGCGGGGCTGCTGCTGGCGCTGCGCCGGCGCGGCGGCAGCGCGCTGCGCGTCGACCTGGAGCGCAACGGCCGTGTCTCCTCCTTCGAGGACCTGGACCTCTCGCGCACGGTCGGCTGGTTCACCGCCGTGGTGCCGCTGCTGCTCGACCAGGAGGAGCGGGAGCCGGCGGCGCTGCTGCCGGCGATCGCGCGGGCGGTCGCCGAGAGCCCGCAGGAAGGGCTCGGCTACGGCCTGCTGCGCCATCTAGCCGGCGGCGAGGCGGCCGCCGTTCTTCGCGCGTTGCCGCCGGCCGAGATCCTGCTCAACTTCGTCGGCACGCTCAGCGGCTGGACCGAGGGGCCGTTCCGGCCGGTCGACGAGGATTTCGGCCCGACGATCGCGCCGGAGATGGCGCGCAGCCATCTGCTGGAGCTCAATGCCGGCGCCGTCGACGGATGCCTGCGCCTGGAGTTGAGCTTCCCCGGCAGCGCCGGCTGCGCCGAGGCCGCCGGCGCGCTGCTCGACGCGCTGGTCGAGGCGCTGGGCGAGATCGGCCGCGCCGCGCGGGCGGCGCGCGCCGGCTTCGCGCTGCCCGAGGGCGTCGAGGCCGTGCTGCCGTTGAGCCCGCTGCAGCACGGCATGCTGCTGCACAGCCTGCGCGAGCCCGAGACCTACTTCGACCAGCTGCAGCTGACCCTGCACGGCCCGCTCGACGCCGCCGCGCTGCGCGAGGCCTGGCGTCGCCTGACGCAGCGCCACCAGGCCCTGCGCGCGGCCTTCCGCTTCGGCGAGGACGGCCGGCCTCTGCAGCTGATTCACGCAGAGGCCGAGCCGCAGTGGCAGGGACGCGACTGGCGGCACCTCGAACCGGCCGAGCAGGCCCGGCGGCTGGAGGCGCTGCTCGCCGCGGACAAGGCGACCGGCTTCGCGCTGGAGCGGGCGCCGCTGCTGCGCGTCCAGCTGCTGCGCACCGGCGAGACGCGCCACGAGCTCGTCTGGAGCGCCCATCATCTGCTGCTCGACGGCTGGTCGGTATCGCTGGTCATGGCCGAGCTGGCGGCGCTCTACCGCGAGGCCAGCGGCGGCGCGCCGGCCGGCCTGCCGCCGGCACCGCCGTTCGAGCGCTATCTCGCCTGGCTGGAGAGCGTCGACCGTGCCGACGCCGAGGGCTTCTGGCGCGACGAGCTGGCGGCGCTCGAAGAGCCCACGCTGCTCGCGACCGGCGGCCTGGCCCCGGACGGCGGCGAGGCGGAGCCGGGGCCGGCCGACAGCTTCCTGCGGCTGACGCCCGAGGAGACCCAGGGCGTGGCGGCGCTGGCCCGCACCGCCGGGGTCACGCTCGGCACCGCGATCCAGGGCGCCTGGGCCCTGCTGCTGCAGCGCTACAGCGGTCTCGACGCCGTCGCCTTCGGGTTGACGGTGTCCGGCCGGCCGCCGGAGCTGGACGGCGTCGAATCGATGGTCGGCATGCTCATCAACACCCAGCCGGTCTGCGTGACGCTGCCCGGCGGAACGCCGGTCGCCGCCTGGCTCGGTGCGCTCGGCGAGCGGGCCCTGGCGCGCGCGGCCTTCGCCGCCACGCCGCTGCCCGACGCCCTGGCCGCAGGCGGATGGTCGGCCGGCGAGCTGCCGTTCGACAGTCTGGTCCTGGTGCAAAACTACCCGCGCCCGCAGCGGCTCGACGCCGGCGACCTGGACATCGAGCTGGCGCGCGTCGCCGAGGCGACCAACTTTCCGGTCACCCTGGTCGCCGACTGGAGTGCCGGCGACGAATCCGGCGCCCGCCTGGCGATCGTCCGGGACCCGCGACGCCTGTCCCGCGCGGCGGCCGACCAGCTGCTCGGGCACCTGCGGCAGCTGCTGCGCGCCATGGCAGCCCGGCCGCAGGCGCCGCTCGACGCCCTCTCGCTCTACGACGCGGAGTCGCTGCCGCGACGACTCGCGCTCGGCCAGGGCGAGCCCGTCCCGGTGCCGCAGCTTTCGGTCGCCGCCCTCATCGACGACTGGGCGGAGCTGGCCCCGGACGCGCCGGCCGTCGTCTCGCGCGACGGCACCCTGACCTATGCGGCGCTGAAGCGGCGCAGCGACGGCCTCGCCGCCCGACTGGCCGGCGCCGGGGTGCGGCCGGGCGATCGCGTCGCGCTGGCCGCGCCGCGCTCGACCGAGCTGGTCGCTTGCTTCGTGGCGATCCTCAAGGCCGGCGGTGCCGTGGTCCCGCTCGACCTCGGCTACCCCGAGGAGCGCCTGCGCTTCATGCTCGAGGATTGCGGCGCCGTGCTGGCGGTGACCGACGAGCAGAACCGGTCCCGCGTGCCGCTCCCGGCCGGCGTCGCCGTCCTGGCTCTCGACGCGCCCGAGACGGATTTCCCGGTCGACGCCTGGACGCCGTCGCGGCTGGATCCCGAGGCGCCGGCCTACGTCATCTACACCTCGGGCTCGACCGGCCGCCCCAAGGGCGTGCTGTCGCCGCACCGCGGCCTCCTCGCCCTGATCGCCGCGCAGCGCGCTCTCTTCGGCCTTGGGCCGGGCGACCGGGTGCTGCAGTTCGCCTCGCTGTCCTTCGACGCCTCGGTCTGGGAGACGGTGATGGCGCTCGGCGCCGGCGCCGCCCTGCACCTGCCGAGCCGAGAGGACGCGCTCGCCGGGCCGGAGCTCGGCGCCTACCTGCGCAGCCACCGCATCACCGCCGCGACCCTGCCGCCTTCGCTGCTCGCGGTGATCCCGGAAGGCGCCTATCCCGACCTGCGGATGCTCGCGGTCGCCGGCGAGGCCTGTCCGCCGGCGTTGGCCCGCCGCTGGGCCGCCGGGCGCCGCTTCTTCAACGCCTACGGGCCGAGCGAGGCGACGGTCTGCGCGACGATCGGCGAGGGCGGCGGCGACGGCTCCGCTCTGCCGATTGGCCGGGCGATCCCGAACGCCACGGCCCAGGTCGTCGACGCGCGCCTGGAGCCGGTGCCGCCGGGGACCAGCGGCGAGCTGCTGGTCGGCGGGCCGGGCGTCGCGCTCGGCTACCTCGGCCGGCCGGCGCTGAGCGCCGAGCGCTTCGTGGCCGACCCCTTCGGCCGGACGGCCTCGGCCGGGCCGTCGGGCGGGCGAGCGGGCGCGCGGCTCTACCGCACCGGCGACCGCGTGCGCGTCGCGCTCGACGGCACGCTGAGCTTCCTCGGGCGCATCGACCGCCAGGTCAAGCTGCGCGGCTTCCGCATCGAGCCCGGCGAGGTCGAGGCGGCGCTGACCGCGCAGCCCGGGGTGGCGCAGGCCCTGGCGGCGGTGCGCGCCGACCGGCGCGGCGAGGAGCGCCTGCTGGCCTGGGTGCTGCCGGCGCCGGGCGCGCAGCCCGACCCCGACGCGCTGCGCCGCGCTCTCAAGGACAGCCTGCCCGGCCACAGCGTCCCGGCGGCGGTCATCCCGATCGGCGCGGTGCCGCTGACCCGCAACGGCAAGGTCGACTGGCAGGCCCTGCCGTCGACCGCCGAAGCCGAGGTGCCGGAGGCTCCCTCGGCGCCGGAGCCGTCGACCGCCGGAGCCGAGAGCAAGCCGGTGGAGCCGACTGCGGCCGAGGCGCCCGAGGCGATGCTGGCGCGGCGCCTGGCGGCGCTCTGGGGCGAGATTCTCGACCGTCCGGCGGTCGGCTACGACGAGAACTTCTTCGACATCGGCGGGCACTCGCTGCTGCTGGTCCAGCTGCAGGGCGTCCTGAAGAAGAGCTTCGGCGTGTCGCTGCCGGTCAGCGAGCTGTTCGGCCATCCGACCGTGCGCGCCCTGGCCCGCCATCTCGCCGAGAAGGGCGTGGGCGCGTCCTTGGCGCCCGAGCCGGACGGCGCGCCTGCCGCCGCAACGCCGCCGCAGCAGGCGCCGGTGGCGGCGACGGAAAGCGCGGCTGAGGGGGCCGAGCCGATCGCGGTGGTCGGCATGGCCGGCCGCTTCCCGGGGGCCGGGGACCTCGAGGCCTTCTGGCGGCTGCTCGACGAGGGCCGAGAAGGCATCTCGCGCTTCCCGCGCGAGCGCCTGCTGGCCGCCGGCGTGCCGGCGGCGCTCGCCGACGCGCCGGGCTTCGTCGCGGCCGGCGGCATCGTCGAACAGGCCGACTGCTTCGACCCGGCGGTCTTCGGCCTCGGCCCGCGCGACGCCCTGGTGCTCGACCCGCAGCACCGCCTGTTCCTGGAGTGCGCCTGGCACGCGCTCGAGGACGGCGGCTACGCCCCCGGCGCTTCGTCCGAGGCGATCGGGCTGTTCGCCGGCAGCGGCTACAACACCTGGCTGCGCGAGGTCCTGGTGCCGGCCGGCGAGGACCTAAAGGGCTCCGGCGGCTTCCACCTGGTGACCGGCAACGACAAGGACTTCCTGGCCACCCAGGCGGCCTACCGGCTCGACCTCAAGGGTCCGGCGGTCAGCGTCCAGACTGCCTGCTCGACCTCCCTGGTCGCGGTGGTCATCGCGGTCGAGGCGCTGCGCGCCGGGCGCTGCGAGCTGGCCCTGGCCGGCGGGGCCGCGCTGACCTTCCCGCAGGAGACGGGCTACCTCTACGAGCCGGACATGATCCTCTCGCCGGACGGCCACTGCCGGGCCTTCGCCGCCGAGGCTGCGGGCACGGTGCCCGGCGCCGGCGTCGGGGCGGTGCTGCTCAAGCTGCTGTCGCGCGCGCGCGCCGACGGCGACCGCGTGCTCGCGGTGATCCGGGGGGCGGCGATCAACAACGACGGCGCCCACAAGATGGGCTTCACCGCGCCGGGCGTCGAAGGCCAGGCGGCGGCGATCCGCGCCGCCCTGGCCGACGCCGGGCTGGGCGCGGGCGACGTCGACTACGTCGAGGCGCACGGCACCGGTACGGCGCTCGGCGACCCGGTCGAGGTGACCGCGCTGGCGCGCGCCTACGGCCGGGCCGCGGGGCGCAGCGAGCCGCTGCTGCTCGGCTCGGTCAAGAGCAACATCGGCCACGCCGACGCCGCGGCCGGCATCGCCGGCTTCATAAAGACCGTGCTTTCGTTGCGGCACGGCCGCCTGCCGGCCAGCCTCCACGCCCTGCCCGCCAACCCGCGCATCGATTTCGCTTCCGGACCCTTCGAGGTGGTCGGCGAGGGCCGTGCCTGGCCGGCGCGCGAGCGGCCGCCGCGTGCCGGCGTCAGCTCCTTCGGCATCGGCGGCACCAACGCCCACGTGATCCTGGAGGCGGCGCCCGCCGAGCTGGAGGCGCGCGCGCCGGCCGAACCGCCCGAGACGGCCGAGACCGGGGCGCAGGTCCTGCCGCTCTCGGCCGAGAGCGAGGCGGCGCTGGGCCGCCAGGCGGCGCGGCTGGCGGCGCACCTGCGCGCGCACCCGGAGCAGCGGCTGGCCGACGTCGCCCACACCCTGCAGCGCGGCCGCGCGGCGCTGAGGCACCGGCGCGCCGTGGTCGCCGGCGACGCGGCGGCGGCCGCCGCCCAGCTCGACAGCGCGGCCGCCGGCTTCGCCGGCGAGGCCTCCCGGCAGCCGCCGCCGGTCGCCCTGCTGCTGCCCGGCCAGGGCAGTCAGCACGCCGCCATGGGTCGGGCGCTCTACGCGCAGGGCGGCCTGTTCCGGCGCGAGCTCGACGCGCTCTCGGAGAGTCTGCGGCCGCAGCTCGGGTTGTCGCTGGCCGACCTGCTCTACGGCGCCGGGGCCGCCGCGCCCGAGGCGCTGCGCGACACCGCCGTCGCCCAGCCGGCGGTCTTCGCGCTGAGCCTCGCGCTGGCCCGGCAGTGGCAGGCCCTGGGCCTGGCGGCCGAGGGCCTGCTCGGCCACTCGGTCGGCGAGTATGTCGCCGCCTGCCTGGCGGGGGTCTTCTCGACCGAGGACGCACTGTCGCTGATGGTCGAGCGCGGCCACCTGGTCGCGGCACTGCCCGCCGGCGCCATGCTGGCGGTCAACGCCGGCGAGCAGGCGGTGCGCGCGCTGCTCGACGACGCTGCGCCGGAGCTCGCCCTGGCGGCCGTCAACGGCCCGGCCCAATGCGTCGTCTCCGGCCCCGAATCAGCCGTGGCGGCGCTCGCCGAGCGGCTCGCCGGCGAGGGCCGGCCGGGGCGGCGCCTCGCGACCTCCCACGCCTTCCACTCGCCGATGCTGGCGGCTGCTGCCGAGCCGTTGGCCGCGGCGGTCGCGGCGCGCGCGCCGCAGCCGCCGCGCGAGCGCTTCGTCTCGAACGTCACCGGCGACTGGATCACCGACGCGCAGGCGACCGACCCGGGCTATTGGGCGCGGCACCTGCTGGCGCCGGTGCGCTTCGCCGACGGCCTGGCGACGCTGCGCGCCGCCGGCATCGAGCTCGCGGTCGAGTGCGGGCCCGGCCAGGCGCTGACCGCGCTGGCCCGCGGCGCCGGGCTGACGGCGCTGCCGAGCCTGGCGCACGCGGTCGAGACGCCGCCCGGCGGCGCGCGCCTCGCCGAGGCGGCGGCCGGCCTGTGGGTCCGCGGCGTGGCGCTCGACTGGTCGGCCCTGCACCAGGGGTCGCGGCGGCGCGTCGCCCTGCCGCTCTATCCCTTCGAGCGCCAGCCCTACCGACCGGCGCCGCGCGCCGCGACGTCGTTGGCGCCCTCGGCGCCGTCGGGCGACGAGGGCGTCGCCGCCCTGGCCAAGCGGCCGGCCCTGGCCGAGTGGTTCTACCGCCCGGGCTGGGAGCCGGCGGGCGACGCGGCCGGGGCGGAGCTGGCGGGTCCGTGGCTGCTGCTCGCCGACGCCGGCGGCGTCGGCGAGCGGCTCGCCGAGCGCCTCGAGGCGACCGGGGAGGCCGTCAGCCTGGTCCTGCCCGGCGACGACTTCGCCGAGAGCGCCGCCGGCCGTTATCGCCTGCGCCCCGGCGCTCGCGAGGACTGGCGCAGTCTGGCAGCCGCCCTCCAGGCGCCGCCGCGGCGCATCCTGCACCTCTGGGGCCTCGACGAGGCCGGCCCCGAAGAGCTCGAGGAGCGGGGGCTGCACGCGCTGCTGGCGCTGCTGCCGGCGGTCGGCGAGGCCTGGCCCGGCCGCTCCCTGCGCCTCGACCTGGCGACCCGCGGCGCCGCCGAGGTCACCGGCGCCGAGGCGCTGCGCCCGGAGCTGGCGGCAGCGGTCGGTGCGCTGCGCGTGCTGCCCTACGAGTACCCGGGCCTCGCGGTTCGGGCGGTCGACCTGGAGGCGGCCGCGCCCGACGCGCTGGCGGAGCGGCTGGCCGCGGAGCTGGCGCTCGGCGGCGGCGAGAGCGTCGTCGCGCTGCGCGCCGGCAGTCGCTGGCGCCCTGCGCTGTGGCCGCTGCCGCTGCCGGACTCGCCGCCGGCGCTGCGGCCCGATGCCCTGGCCGTGGTCACCGGCGCCTTCGGCGGCGTCGGCGCGGCACTGGCGCGCGAGCTGGCGCGCACGCCCGGACGGCGCCTGCTGCTGCTCGGCCGCCGGCCGCTGCCCGGGCGCGGCGAGTGGGACGCCCGTCTCGCTGCCGGCGACCCGCTGGCGCCGCGGCTGGAGCTGGTGCGCGCGCTGGAGGCGCAGGGCGCCGAGGTGATGACCGCGGCCTGCGATCTCGCCGACGAGGCCGCCCTGGGCACGGCGATCGAGGCGGCGACGGTCCGCTTCGGGCCGGTCGCCGGCATCGTCCACGCCGCCGGCCTTGCCGACCTGGCCGGCGTCGTGCAGGGCCGGGCCCGCCGGGATACCGAGCAGGTGCTGGCGCCGAAGTTGGCCGGCACCCGGGCCCTCGAGCGCGTGCTGGAGCGCCTGCAGCCCGGGCGGCCGCTCGACTTCCTGCTGCTCTGCTCGACCCTCGGCTCGTTTCTTCCGGCCGCGAAGTTCGGTCAGGCCGCCTACGCCGCGGCAAACGAGTACCTCGACCTCGCCGCCGCGGCGATCGCCCGGCGGACCGGCTGGCCGGCGGTCGCGGTCAACTGGGACGACTGGATCGAGGCCGGCATGACGGTCGAGGCGCACCGGGCCTGGGGCGCCGCGCCGCCGGGCCCCGACGACGGCCTGAGCGCCGCCGAGGGCGCCGAGGCCTTCCGCCGGATCCTGGCCGCCCGCGGCGCCCGCTCCAGCCGCGTCGCCGTCTCGGTGCGCGACCTGCCGGCGATGATCCGCGAGGCGGAGCAGCGCTTCGATCCCCTGGCCGGCTCGCCGGGCGGGCCGCTGGCGGCGAAGCCGGCTGCGGACCCCCCGGACGAGCGGCAGCCGGCCGGCGCCGGCACGGCCGACCTCGGCAAGGGAGACGACGCGCTGGTCGCCGAGTTGACCGCGGCCTTCCGGGAGGTCCTGGAGGATCCGGCCGCCGGCAGCGACGACAGCTTCTTCGAGCGCGGCGGCCATTCGCTGCTCGCCATGCGCCTGCTCGCCTTCCTGCGCGAGCGCTACGGCGAGAACCTCGGCCTGGCCGCGGTCTTCGACCGGCCGACGCCGCGCGGCCTGGCCGAGCTGCTGCGCGCCCGGCTCGAGGCCGCCGACGAAGAGTCGGCGGCGCAGTCGCGCGCGCGGCGGCTCCAGGAGGAGACGACATGACCGACCCGCTCCGCTGTCTGCGCCCGGACGTCGTGGTCGAACCGCTGGTCGCGCGCTGGCACGCCTGGCCGCACCTGATCTCGCCGGCGACCGCCGCGCTCAACACGGCCCACCGCCACCTAAAGACCATGGAGTCCTACGTCGCGATGCCGCAGGTGCATGCCGCGGCGCTGCGCGACCCCTCGCTGCTCGGCGGGCCCTTCCTCGACCTCGGCGGCGGCCGGGTCGAGGAGGTGCGCGCGCTGATCGACTGGACCCGCCGGCGCCAGCAGCCGGGGCTGGCCCTGGCCGCCGACCTGGCGGCCGCCTGGGCGCTGCTCGGCGAGGCCGACGGCCACGGCCTGGGGCCGCTCTACTTGCGCCTGCCCGAGGGCCTGCGCGGCCTCGTCGAGCTGGTCTACACACCGGCCGGGGCGGCCGACCTGCGGCTCAACGAGGCGCTGCTCTACCGCAGCGACTGCTACGATCCGGGCCTGCAGGGCGTCATGCTGCGCCGCGTCGCCGGCGACGAGCGGCCCTTCGCGATGAGCACGCCGCGGCTCGACGAGCCCGACAGCCTCTATCTCGAGATCCCCTTCGCCGATCCGGCCTACGACCTGCTCGGCGCGCTGCGGCGGAGGCCGCGGCCGCTCGGCGAGATCGCCGAGGCGCTCGGCGTCGGCGCGGACCGCCTGCCGCTGCTCGAGAGCTTCCTGACCGAGCGGGCGCCGCCCGCGTCCGAGCCGGCGGGCGCGACGCGCTGGCGCTACTTCGGCCACGCCTGCGTGCTGGTCGAGACGGCGGGCGGGCGCAGCCTGCTGGTCGATCCGGTGATCGCCTACGAGAGCGGCGCCGAGCCGGAGCGCTTTACCGCCGCCGACCTGCCCGAGCGGCTGGACTACGTGGTGATCACCCACAACCACGCCGACCACGCCCTGCTGGAGACGCTGCTGGCGCTGCGCTGGAAGATCGGCACCGTGCTGCTGCCGGCCGGCGGCGGCAGCCTGGTCGACCCCTCCCTGAAGCGGGCGCTGCAGGCGATCGGCTTCGACGACGTGCGCGAGCTCCCGGTCCTCGAGCAGCTGGTCGACGGCGACCTCGCGGTGACCGCGCTGCCGTTCCTCGGCGAGCACGCCGACCTGGACATCCGCACCAAGGCCGCCTGGCTGGTCGAGGCCGAGGGCCAGCGGCTGCTGTTCGCCGCCGATTCCAACAACCTCGACCCGGCGCTCTACGAGCGGCTGCGGCCGCTGGTCGGGCGCCTCGACACGCTTTTCCTCGGCATGGAGTGCAAGGGCGCGCCGATGAGCTGGCTCTACGGCTGCCTGCTGCCGAGCGCGCCGAGCCGCGCCCGCGACCAGTCGCGCCGGCTCGACGGCTCCGACAGCGCCCGCGCCCTGGCCGCGATCGAGAGCCTCCAGGCGCGCCGCGTGTGCATCTACGCCATGGGCCTGGAGCCCTGGCTCAAGTTCATCACCAGCCTCGCCCCCGATCCGGCGAGCGCGCCGATGCGCGAGTCCGAGAAGCTGATCGGCCTGTGCGCCGAGCGCGGCATCCCGGCCGAGCGGCTCTACGGCAAGGCCGAGACGGTGGCGCAGCCGGCCTGACGTTTCCGCGCGCCGCGCCCGCGCCGCGTCAGGCCGCCGGCGCCGCGGCGCCGACCCGGCCGTCGGCGACGACCAGCGTGCGATCCGCCAGGTGGAAGTAGCGATCGTCGTGACTGACGACGATCAGCGTGCGGCCCTCGGCGCGCCAGCGCGGCACCAGCTCGCTGTAGAAGCGCCGGCGGAAATCCGGGTCCTGGTCGGCGGCCAGCTCGTCGAGCACCAGGACCGGCCGCTCCTCGAGCAGCGCCACGGCGAGCGCCAGGCGCTTGCGCTGGCCGGTCGAGAGGTCGGTGCTGGTGAAACGGCCGTCGCGGTAGGCCGTCTTGTGGGCGATGCCGAGGTCGGCGAGCAGCGCGTTGACCCGGGCCTCGGGCACCTCCTCCATGCCGTAGAGCCGGTCGAACAGGTGGAAGTCGCTGAACACCGTCGAGAACAGCGAGCGGTAGGCGCGCACGTTGCTCTCGTCGACCGGTGCGCCGTCCCAGAGCAGCGTTCCCGACTGCGGCCGGTAGAGCCGCGTGAAGGTCTTGAGCAGGGTCGACTTGCCGCTGCCGTTGCCGCCGACGATGAACAGCAGCTCGCCCTTGCGCAGCTCCAGGCTGCTCGGGCCCATGGTGAAGCTGCGCGTGCCGTCGGGATCGTAGTAGCTGTACAGCAGGTCGACGGCCGAGATCGTCTCGAAGCCGGCGGCCCGGTCGCCCGGCCGCTCGTCGCGTGCCGCCTCCTCGAGCTCGCGCTCCATGGCCTGCAGCTCGTCGACCGCGTAGCTGGCGCGGGTCATCGTCGGGATCGCCTTGATGATCATCTCGACGATTCCGAGCATGTAGACGGCGACGTAGATCGACTGGGCGACGACCCGCTTGTCGCCGATGAAGCTCGGCAGCACGAAGGCGATGGTCCCGACCATCAGGTAGAAGAAGAGATAGGAGGTGTTGACGCCGCGGTTGATCTGCACGGCGGCGCCGACCTGTGCGTCGCGCAGCGCCGCGGAGCTGGGCTCCAGGTGGCCCTGCTCCAGGGAGTCGCCGCGCGGCTCGTGCAGCTTCACCTCCTTGAAGCCGTCGAGCAGGTGGCGCAGCAGGGCGTAGAAGAGGGTGCCGCTCGCGCCGGCCTCCTGCAGCGCCAGGCGGGTCCGGCGCTGGCTCAGGCGGTAGAAGAAGATGCTCGCCAGCATCATCACCGTGATCACCGCGAAGACCGCCGGCGAGAGCTGCAGGGTGTAGAAGCCGCCGATGATGAGCGCGCAGCTCGCCGAGACGCCCGGCAAGGCCACGGCCGTCGCCTCGACCACGACGGCCGAGTTCCGGGTCAGGGCGTCGTAGACGCTGTGCCCGCCGATCTGCTCGAAGCGGCCGTAGTCGGCGCGGCGCACCAGGTCGGCGGCGCGCACGCGCAGGCGGTCGAGCTGGCCCTCGATGATCGTCGAGGTGATCTTCTGGCCGACCGCGTGGCCACCGACGAAGAGGGCCGCGCAGCCGAGGAAGAGCAGCAGCCCGCCCAGCTTGAGGTCGTTCTCGCTCCCCGCGCCGGTCTCCAGCGAGCTGTTGATCACGATCAGCACGCCGGCCGAGCCGACGATCGTCGCGAGCAACGTCAGCACCAGCGCCATGCGGCGCTCGCCCGATGCCTGCCAGAGAACCGTCAGGAACCTCACCGCGGCGATCCTCGTCCCGCTGTTCCGCCCGGGGCCGGCCGGATCCCTCGCCGAGACCCATCAAGCTATTGAAATATAGAGAAGTTGATCGACCCGACGGCTGTTGTTGCACAGCCGGGGCCGGCGGGCAAGCGGCACGGGACGCGCGCCGTCGGCGGTCGACCGTTCGGGCCCGGGAATCCGGCGGCCGGCCGTGCTATAGGGGCCCGGGCCGAGGCCCCGGAGATCGCGAGCGAGGAGAGCCGACAGAATGAATCCGTCCGATCAGGCACCCGCCCGGCATGCCCCCCGCGGCGGCGTCGCGCCGGTCAGCCGGCGCGTCATGAACCTCTCGCACTTCCTGCGCCAGGCGGCGCGCCGCCACGGCGCGCGGCCCGGCCTGGTGTGGGGCGAGCGCAGCTGGAGCTGGACCGAGCTCGACCGTCGGGTCGATGCGATGGCGGCGGCGCTGGCGGCACGCGGCGTCGCCAAGGGCGACCGCGTGCTGGTGCAGTCGAAGAACTGCAACCAGATGTTCGAGTCGATGTTCGTCTGCTTCCGGCTCGGCGCGGTCTGGGTGCCGACGAACTTCCGCCAGACCCCGGGCGACGTCGCCTGGCTGGCCGAGGCGAGCGGCGCGCGCGCGCTGATCTGCCAGGCCGACTTCCCGGAGCATGCCGCGGCGGTGCAGGCCGCGGTGCCCGGCCTTGACGTCCGGGTGGAGATCGGCCGGATCGAGATCGACGGCGCCGGCTTCGGCGAGGACTACGACACCCTGATCGAGGCCCATGACGGCGAGAGAGTCGCGGTCGCCGACGTCGAGCACGACGATCCCTGCTGGTTCTTCTTCACCTCGGGAACCACGGGCCGCCCCAAGGCGGCGGTGCTGACCCACGGCCAGATGGCCTTCGTCGTCACCAACCACCTCTGCGACCTGATGCCGGGCACGACCGAGGAGGACGCCTCGCTGGTCGTGGCGCCGCTGTCGCACGGCGCCGGGATCCACCAGCTGGTGCAGACCGCGCGCGGCGTGAAGACGGTGCTGCTGTCGAAGGAGCGCTTCGACGTCGAGGAGGCCTGGCAGCTGGTCGAGCGCTGGCGCGTCACCAACCTCTTCACAGTGCCGACCATCGTCAAGCTGCTGACCGAGCACGAGGCGGTCGACCGCTACGACCATGCCTCGCTGCGCTACGTCATCTACGCCGGCGCGCCGATGTACCGCGCCGACCAGAAGCACGCCCTGGCCAAGCTCGGCAAGGTGCTGGTGCAGTACTTCGGCCTGGGCGAGGTCACCGGCAACATCACCGTGCTGCCGCCGGCGCTGCACGAGCCGGAGGACCATCCCGGGGCCAGGGTCGGCACCTGCGGCTTCGAGCGCACCGGCATGCAGGTCTCGATCCAGGACTCCGAGGGCCGCGAGCTGCCGCCGGGCGAGACCGGCGAGATCTGCGTCTGCGGGCCGGCGGTCTTCGCCGGCTACTACGACAACCCCGAGGCCAACGCCAAGGCCTTCCGCAACGGCTGGTTCGTCACCGGCGACCTCGGCCACCAGGACGCCGAGGGCTTCCTCTACATCACCGGCCGCGCCTCGGACATGTACATCTCGGGCGGCTCGAACGTCTATCCGCGCGAGGTCGAGGAGAAGATCCTGGCCCACGAGGCGGTGCTCGAGACGGCGGTGCTCGGCGTGCCCGACCCTTCCTGGGGCGAGATCGGCGTCGCGGTCTGCGTGCTGCGCGAGGGCGCGGCGCTCGACGAGGCGGCGCTGCTCGCCTGGCTGGGCGGCAAGGTCTCGCGCTACAAGCTGCCCAAGCGCGTGTTCTTCTGGGAGGCCCTGCCGAAGTCGGCCTACGGCAAGATCACCAAGAAGGACATCCGCCAGGCCCTGGAGGAGCGCGGCAACCTGCCGGCGGAGGAGTCGAGCTAGGTGTCGTTGCTATGGAGGTTGTTCACCCGAGGCTTGGGGTGAAAGCTGTGGTTGGCAGACCAAACAGCGAGCTCCCGGAGCCCCGGATGAACGTCCATGAGAATGCGCGCACGACGCCGCATA
>JAUILQ010000012.1 GCA_030433005.1 Alphaproteobacteria bacterium | reverse complement strand
AAGTTGCGCAAGGCGACGACCGACCCCGACATGCTGCCCGGCCCCGACGTCCTGGCCGACGACGGCACGCTGCCCGAGGAGACCCGCAAGGCACGGCCCGAGGCCTACAATCTGCTCGGCATCTACGCCGCGCTCGCCGACCAGGACTGGCGCCAGGTGCTGACCCAGTTCGAGGGCAAGGGCTTCGGCGACTTCAAGAAGGCGCTGGTCGAGCTGGCGGTCGAGAAGGTCGGCCCGATCGGCGAGGAGATGAAGCGGCTGTCCGCCGACCACGGCGCGGTCGACGCCGTGCTGCGCGACGGCGCCGAGCGCGCCGCCGCGATCGCCGAGCCGATCCTGCAGGAGTGCCAGGACATCGTCGGCCTGCTGCGGCCGTAGGGACGGCGCCCCCCGGTCTCTCCTGCGCCGTCATCCCCGCCGGCGCGGGGATGACGGTCGGCGGGAAGACGGCCGGCGTTCCGGGGCGGTTTCCCCTTTCCTTGCGCGATTTTTAACGGTGCGGCCCCTACCGCTTCACGCTGCAGCGCACTAAGCTGCTGGCCGCATTGGGGGCGCCCGGCGCTTGGCCGGGCCGCCCCTCGAGCCGTTCGCCGGGTCCGGGAGGCGCTTCGAGTCGGGCATGCAGGTCTATCTGCCGATCGCCGAGCTGTCCGTCGACGTCTTCCTGCTGCTCGGCCTGGGCGGCCTGATCGGCTTCCTCTCGGGGCTGTTCGGCGTCGGCGGCGGCTTCCTGATGACGCCGCTGCTGATCTTCATCGGCGTGCCGCCGGCGATCGCCGTGGCGACCCAGTCGACCCACGTCGTGGCCTCCTCGGTCTCCGGCGTGCTGGCCCACTGGAAGCGCGGCAACGTCGACGTCAAGATGGGCGCGATCCTGCTCGGCGGCGGCTTCGTCGGCTCGACGCTCGGCGTCGGGCTGTTCACCCTGCTGCGCTCGATCGGCCAGATCGACCTGGTCATCTCGCTCAGCTACGTCGTGCTGCTCGGCACGCTCGGCGTCATGCTGATGCTGGAAGGCGCGCGCGCCATGCTGCGCAGCCGCAGCAAGGCCAAGGCCGGCAAGCTGCACAGCCATCACTGGGCGCACGGCCTGCCGCTGAAGACGCGCTTCCGCAAGTCGCGGCTCTACATCTCGGCGCTGGTGCCGCTGGCGATCGGCTTCATGGTCGGCCTGATCTCGGCGATCATGGGCGTCGGCGGCGGCTTCATCCTGGTGCCGCTGATGATCTACGTGCTCGGCATGCCGACGACCGTGGTGATCGGCACCTCGCTGTTCCAGATCATCTTCGTCTCGGCCAACGTCTCCTTCCTGCAGGCCAGCCAGAACCAGGCCGTCGACCTGGTGCTGGCGCTGCTGCTGATCGTCGGCGGCGTGATCGGCGCGCAGTTCGGCGGCCGGCTCGGCGCCCGGCTGCCCGGCGAGATGCTGCGGCTGCTGCTCGGCCTGCTGATCCTCAGCGTCGGCGCCAAGCTGCTGATCGACCTGCTGGTGACGCCCGACGATATCTACTCCCTCGGCCTGACGTGACGGGGAGCGCGACCATGACCAGCCGCCTGCGCCGCCGCCTCCAGACCCGCTGGCCGACCCGCCTGCTGCTGGTGCTGGCGGTGCTGGTCGCCGTGGCGCCGCCGGCGCGCTCGGTCGGCCTGGTCGCCGACCTGTCGAGCTACCTGGTCGCGATCACCACCGGCTTCGCCGGCGAGGACGTGCTGTTCTTCGGCGCCGTCGACGGGCCGGGCGACGTCGTCGTCGTGCTGCGCGGTCCCGAGGTCGAGCAGCAGGTGCTGCGCAAGAGCCAGGTCGCGGGCATCTGGATGAACACGGCGCGCATGACCTTCCAGCAGGTGCCGAGCTTCTACGCCGTCGCCAGCACCCGGCCGATCGAGGAGATCGCCGAGCCGCCGGTGCTGCGCAGCCTGGAGATCGGCGTCGAGCACCTGCGCCTGGCGCTGCCGACCGCGCTGGTCTCGGCCAACCTCGCCGAGGAGTGGCGCGCCGCGCTGATCCGCAACAAGCAGGACCAGGGGCTGTTCGCGCGCGAGCACACCAAGGTGACGCTGCGCGACAACACGCTGTTCCGCACCTCCTTCTACCTGCCGCCGAACGTGCCGGTCGGGTACTACCAGGCCCAGGTCTACTTGTTCCGCGACGGCCAGGCGGTCAGCGCCCAGACGATCCCGCTGTCGGTCAGCAAGGTCGGGCTGGAGGCCGACGTCTTCCTGTTCGCCCACCAGCGTCCGTCGCTCTACGGTCTGGTTGCCGTCGTCATCGCGCTTTTGGCAGGATGGATCGCTCACGCCGCGTTCCGGCGGAACTGAGCCAACGACGGAGTGCCGGCACGCATGGCCGATCCGGAAGACGACGATCCGTCTGCCCGCAAGGGCGACGCGCCCGACGGCGAGACGGTGGAAGGCGGCGGGAAGGAAGGCGGCGCCAAGGCCGCGATCCAGCGCATTTTCCTGGTGATCGTCGACGAGAGCCCCGAGATGGGCGTCGCGCTGCGCTTCGCCTGTCGCCGTGCCCGCCACTCCGGCGGCCGCGTGGCGCTGCTCTATGTCATCGAGCCCTCGGAGTTCCAGAACTGGCTGGGCGTCGGCAAGCTGATCAGCGACGAGGCCCGCCAGTCGGCCGAGCAGCTGCTGCAGCGCCAGGCGGCGAAGGCCTCCGAGCTGACCGGCAGCGTGCCGATCCTCTACCTGCGCGAGGGCTCGAAGCGCGACCAGTTGCTCGAGCTGATCGAGGAGGAGCCCTCGATCTCGGTGCTGGTGCTCGGCGCCAACGTCGGCCAGGGCGGGCCGGGCCCCCTGGTCTCGGCCCTGACCGGGAAGTTCGTCGGGCGCCTGCGCGTGCCGGTGACGATCGTGCCCGGCAGCCTGTCGGAAGAGGACGTCGACGCGCTCAGCTGAGTGCCGCCGGGGCGCTTCGGGCTTGAAGCGGGGCCGCCGCTGGTCCAAATAGCGGGCAGCCGTGCCCGCCAACCAGGGCCGAGGAGGACCGATGTTCATTCAGACCGAAGAGACCCCGAACCCGGCGACGCTGAAGTTCCTGCCGGGCCGCACCGTCATGGAGAGCGGCACCGCGAGCTTCGACAGCCCGGAGCTGGCCAATCGCTCGCCGCTCGCCGAGCGGCTGTTCGAGGTCGAGGGCGTGACCGGGGTGTTCCTCGGCAGCGACTTCATCTCCGTCAGCAAGGATCCCGAGCGCGAGTGGTTCCTGCTGAAGCCGGCCGTGCTCGGTGCGATCATGGAGCACTTCGTCGCCGGCAAGCCGGTGATCCTCGAGGAGAGCGAGGCCGCCGCCGACGACGGCGAGGACAGCGAGATCGTGCAGACCATCAAGGAGCTGCTCGACACCCGCGTGCGCCCGGCGGTCGCCCAGGACGGCGGCGACATCCTGTTCCACGGCTTCGACAAGGGCGTCGTCTACCTGCACATGCAGGGCGCCTGCGCCGGCTGCCCCTCCTCGACCGCGACCCTGAAGATGGGCATCGAGAACATGCTGCGGCACTACGTGCCGGAGGTCACCGAGGTGCGCGCGGTAAACTGACCGCCGCCGCCCGCGGGTCGTCGCGCCGGGTCCCGGGGACCCGGCAGCGGATCCTGCGCGCAAGGGCCGGGCGGGCGACCGCCGATCAGGAAAGGGCCAATCAGGAGACGGCCGGTCGGGAAGAGGCCGACCGGGCAAGGACGGAACTTACTGCTGCCGCAATCCGGTCACGGGGAAGACCGGGAGTTGGGGCTCTTGCGGCAGGACCACAGGGCTTGAGAGGGAAGTACAGGTATGGGGAAGGCGCACCTGGCGCCGGGCGTCCTGCTCGGCGCGCTCGTTGCGATGTCGTTGTTCGTTGTCGGCGGCCCGGGGGACGGCAAGGCCGCCACCATGGAAACCGGATCGATGGCCGCGGACCAGCGGCGCGCGGCCGCCCGGGCGCCCGCCCCGGCACCCCGGCCCGAGGCCGCCAAGCCCGAGCTCGCCAAGCCCGACGCCGCCAAGCCTGGCACCGGCAAGTCCCCCGCGACCCCTGGCGAGTCCGCCCGACAGGTCCATCACCCCGCGCCGGGCGTCGCCGACCAGCTGAGCATTCGCTGGGTCGAGCCCCAGCCCGCGCCGCAGACCCCGCAGGACGCGCCGGTCCGCTTCGAGCCCGGCGACGCGGAGGGGCTGGATGCCTTCTTCGCCGAGCAGGGCTTCCTGATGTCGCGCGTGCGAGAGGGCTCGCGGCCGGTGCCGCGGGTCTACGTCACGAAGCTGCCGGGCGACCTCAAGAAGCTGGCGCGCGCCGAGCGGCGCAAGGAGCTGTTCCTGCGCACCGTGCTGCCGCTGATCCTGATGAGCAACGAGGAGCTGAGCAGCGACCGCGGGCGGCTGCTCGCGCTGCGCGAGCGCCAGGCCGCCGGCGACCGGTTGACGGCGCGCGAGCGCAGCTGGCTGGCCGGGCTGGCGGAGCGCTACGAGACCGGTGCCGAGGATCTCGACGCCCTGCTGCTCAAGGTCGACGAGGTGCCGGTCAGCCTCGCCCTCGGCCAGGCGATCCTGGAGAGCGGCTGGGGCACCTCGCGCTTCGCGGTGCAGGGCAACGCCCTGTTCGGCGAGCGCGTGTTCTCCGCCAAGGCCGACCACCTGGTGAAGCGCGACGGCAGCCAGCGCCGCTTCCGGGCCTTCCCGGACCTGATGGAATCGGTCCGGGCCTACATGCACAACCTGAACAGCCATCCGGCCTACCGGGGCTTCCGCAAGCAGCGCGCCGCGGCCCGCGCCGAGGGCAGGGCGCCGAGCGGCAAGACGCTGCTGCCGACCCTCGAGCGCTACGCCGAGCTGCCGGAGTACCTGACGCTGGTGCGCAGCCTGATCCGCGGCAATCGCCTGGGCGAGCTGGAATCGGCGCGGCTCGACCGGCAGTGGTTCGCCGACCGCTCGCTCAACTTCTGAGGCCGGGCCGCGCTTGCCGCCGGCGGCGCGGCGGTCCACCTTCGGGGCTGCTGTTCGCCCGGCCGCGACAGCGGCCCGGGACAGGCACAGCACCCGGCACCCGGCACCCGGCACCCGGCAAGCGAGGATCGGAGCCAGCTCATGACGATCTCGGAACACCGCAGCCTGGACGCGGCCGGACTCGACCTGCTGTTCTTCGGCGCGCGGACCCACAACGTCTGGCAGGACCGGCCGGTCGACCCGGCGCTGCTGGAGCGGCTGCACGCCTTGTGGAAGATGCCGCCGACCTCGGCCAACTGCTCGCCGCAGCGGGTGCTGTTCCTGGTCAGCGAGGCCGCCAAGCGGCGCCTCGAGCCGCACCTGATCGAGAGCAACGTCGCGAAGACCATGAGCGCGCCGGTCACGGCGCTCCTGGCCTACGACCTGGAGTACCACGAGCACCTGCCGCGGCTGTTCCCGCACACCGACGCCAAGGCCTGGTTCGACGGCGACGACAAGCGCAGGCTGCGCCGGACAACGGCGTTCCGCAACGGCACGCTGCAGGGCGCCTACTTCATCCTGGCGGCGCGCGCCCTCGGGCTCGACTGCGGGCCGATGTCGGGCTTCGACAATGCCGGCGTCGACGCCGAATTCCTCGACGGCACGAGCTGGCGCTCCAACTTCCTGTGCAACCTCGGCTACGGCGATCCTGAATCGCTGTTCCCGCGCGCGCCGCGCTTCGCCTTCGACGAGGTCTGCCAGGTGCTGTGACCAGGACCGTCCCGGAGGGTCGGCCGTGACCGGCGCCCTGCTGCTTGCCTTCGACTGCTCTGCCGCCGCCTGCTCGGCGGCGGTGGCGCGCGACGGCGAGATTCTCGCCGCGCGCTTCGAGGAACGGCCACGCGGCCAGGGCGAGCGCCTGCTGCCGATGCTCGCCGACGTGCTGGACGAGGCCGGCTGCCGCTACGCGGACCTGGCCGCGCTCGCGGTCACGCTGGGCCCCGGCAGCTTCACCGGCCTGCGCATCGGCCTGGCGACGGCGCGGGCGCTGGCCCTGGCCGCGGGCCTGCCGATCATCGGGCGCACCGCCTTCGAGGTCGTCGCGGCCGACGCCGCAGCCGAACGCGCGCCGGGCGAGGCCCTGGCCGTGGCCATCGATTCGCAGCGCGGCGACCTCTTCCTGCAGGCCTTCCCGGATGGCGGCGAGTCGCTGTCGCCGCGGGCCGGGGCGCCCGGGTCGCTCGCCGAGTCGCTCGCCGGGTCGCTCCCCGGGTCGCTCCCCCGGTCGCCGGCCGAGGCCCGCGGCGGGGATCCGGGGCCGCCCTGGCTGCTCGCCGGCAGCGGCGCGGGCCGCCTCGCCGAAGCCCTGGCGGCGCGCGGCCGCTCCGCCCGGCTCTCGAGCGTGCGCCTGCCCGACGCCGCGGCCCTGGCGCGACTCGCCGCCTGCGACCCGCTGCCGCCGCCGGGCAGCCCGGCACCGAGCGCCTTCTACATGCGCCCGCCCGATACCACGGGCCCCATTACCACGGGCCCCGATACCACCGGCCTCGATACTCCCAAGCCCGACGCCACCGGGTCGGGGAGGCGCGGGTGACCGGCGGGGCGGCCGCCGCCCGAACGGCGGTGCGACCTCTGGGCGGCGCCGACCTCGAGGCGCTGGCCAAGCTGCACCGCCTGTGCTTTCCCGAGGACCCCTGGGACCGGCGCGCGCTGGCCGGCGTGCTTGCGATGCCGGGCGCCCGCGGCTGGCTCGCAGAGAGCGCGGCCGTGGAGGACGGCGGACCCGGCGCGGGTGGGGCCGGCCGGGCGGCCGGCTTCCTGCTGGTCCGCGCCGCCGCCGACGAGGCCGAGGTCCTGACCCTCGGCGTGGCGCCGCAACGTCGCCGCGCGGGCATCGCCGGGCAGCTGCTGTCGGCGGCCCTCGCCGCCTTGGCGGCGGCCGGCGTGCGGCGCCTGTTCCTGGAGGTCGCCGTCGACAACGACGCGGCGCGGGCTCTCTACGAGGCGCGCGGATTCGCCGCCGTCGGGCGGCGCGCCGCCTACCTGCCCGGGCCGGACGGACCCCGCGACGCCCTGATCCTCGCCTGCGCGCTGGACGGCTAGGGCCGCTGGACGGCCAGGGGGGCCGGCGAGGCGGCGCGACCGCCCGGGACCGGCGATTCCGCGCGCTCGGCGCCTGCTCTACAACAATAAGCAGAGCGGCGCCGTTCTTACCTCTTCCTTTCTACAAAGGAAAATCTCGCCGTCTCTTGGCGGCCCTTGATTTTCTTGATTGAATAGAGTTGCAAAGAACGCCCCATATGAATATATAGCGGGCAACTCCCTGTCCGAGCCGAGAGAAACAATGACCGAAGAAGCGAAAACGAACGAATTGTTGAGCCTCACGACGAATATCGTTGCCGCGCATGTGTCCAACAATTCCATCGCAGCGGCGGACCTGCCGGCGCTGATCCGCGATGTCTACAGCAGCCTGGCAACTGTGGGCTCGGCGCCGACGAAGGACGCCGAGCGTCCGACGCCGGCGGTTCCGATCAAGAAGTCGGTCATGCCGGACTACATCGTCTGCCTGGAGGACGGGAAGAAGCTGAAGATGCTCAAGCGGCATCTCAAGACCGCGTACGACATGACGCCCGAGGAGTACCGCGAGAAGTGGGGTCTGCCGGCGGACTATCCGATGGTGGCGCCGAACTACGCCAAGCAGCGCAGCAAGCTGGCGAAGCAGATCGGCCTGGGCACCCGGCCCCGCGGCTGAGGGCCGTCGACGGCGGCTCGACGCCGCTTCTTTTCGACGCTGAACCGGGGGCGCGCGACGGCTTGGGCTTTCGCGCGCCCTTTCGTTATAGTACCGCAGGGTCTGCCGAGCATGGTGGGCGGAGCGTGCCGCCTTGGGATCGAGCAGGAGTGGGAATGACGATGCCGGACCGGCTGGAACGCCGCTGCGTCGAGAAGGGGCTCAAGATGACCGACCAGCGCCGGGTGATCGCCCGGGTGCTGTCGGAAGCCACCGATCACCCGGACGTCGAGCAGGTGTACATGCGGGCGACGGCCATCGACCCGCGGATCTCGATCGCGACGGTCTACCGCACGCTGAAGCTGTTCGAGGAAGCGAGCATCCTCGAACGCCACGACTTCGGCGACGGGCGGGCGCGCTACGAGGAAGCCAGCGACGAGCACCACGACCACCTCATCGACATGAACTCCGGCGAGGTGATCGAGTTCTACAATGCCGAGATCGAGCGCCTGCAGCGCGTCATCGCGCAGGAACTCGGCTACAAGCTGATCGACCACCGCATGGAGCTCTACGGCGTCAAGGCCAACCGGGACCGCGGCGGCGCGGGCGGCAGCGCCGGAGGCGAGCCCGAGGCCTAGCGCGGCTCCGGCCAAGCGCACGCCTCCGCACGGCATGACCCAGAGCAGCAGCCATAGCGCCCGCTTCGCCCTCGGCGGCGACTCCAAGGCCGGTCCGGCCCCGGAATCGCCGGCCGGCCCGCGGGCGGCCGCCCGGGGCGAGGCGCGGCGCCCGGTCGACGAGCGCCTGCGCGGCCTGCATCTGCGGCTCGCCGAGACCCCGGCGGAGGTCGAGGCCTCGCAACGGCTGCGCTACCGCGTCTTCGTCGAGGAGATGGGCGCCGAACCGACGCCGGAGCGCGCCTCGACGGGCCGCGAGCACGACCGCTTCGACGCCTTCTGCGACCACCTGCTGCTGTTCGACACCGAGCGCGACGCCGTGGTCGGCACTTACCGCTTCATGCGCCGCCCGCAGGCCGCCGAGGCCGGCGGCTTCTACACCGCCAGCGAGTACGACATCGCCTGCCTGCTGGCCTACCCCGGCGAGATCATGGAGCTCGGCCGCTCCTGCGTCGACCCGGCCTACCGGACCGGCGTCGCCATGCAGCTGGTGTGGCGCGGCATCGCGGCCTACGTCGCGCACTACGAGATCTCGCTGCTGTTCGGCTGCGCCAGCCTGCACGGCACCGATCCGGACGAGCTCTCGGTCCACCTCTCCTATCTCTATCACCACCACCTGGGGCCGCCGGCGCTGCGCCCGCGCGCGCTCGAGGAGCGCTTCACCGAGATGAACCGGCAGCCGGCCGACAGCTTCGATCCGCGCAAGGCGATGCAGCACCTGCCGCCGCTGATCAAAGGCTACCTGCGCCTGGGCGGCTACATCGGCGACGGCGCCGTCATCGACCACGACTTCGGCACGACCGACGTCTGCGTCGTGGTCAAGCCCGACCTGGTCACCGAGAAGTACCGCCGCCACCTGACGCGCGCACGCAGCGCCCCGGGCGAGGGCGAGGCGGGATGACTCCGGCCGAGGGCTACATCGGCTCGCCGCTGCTCGCGGTGCGGCGGATCGCGCTGTTCGTCGGCCTGACGCTGCTGCTGATGCCGCTGCAGGCGCTGCTGCTGCTGGTCCATGCCAACCTCGCCAAGCGCCTGCCCTTCTGGTACCATCGCCAGGCCTGCCGCTGCCTGGGCGTCCGGGTCGAGCGGCGCGGCTTGCCGCGCCGGCAGCATCCCACCCTGTTCGCCTGCAACCACGTCTCCTATCTCGACATCCCGGTGCTCGGCAGCCAGCTTCAGGCCTCCTTCATCGCCAAGAAGGAGATCGCCGACTGGCCGTTCTTCGGCTGGCTCGCCAAGCTGCAGCGCTCGGTCTTCGTCGACCGCCGGCGCAGCCAGTCCGGGGTGCAGCGCGACGAGATCCAGCGGCGCCTGGAGTCCGGCGACGACCTGATCCTGTTCCCGGAAGGCACCAGCGGCGACGGCAACTTCGTGCTGCCCTTCAAGAGCGCGCTGTTCAGCGTCGCCGAGCGGCGCGTCGCCGACCAGCCGCTGGTCGTCCAGCCGGTCTCGATCTCCTACACCCGGCTCGACGACGTGCCGATGGGCCGCTACCTGCGGCCCTACTTCGCCTGGTACGGCGACATGGAGCTGCCGGGGCATCTCTGGGAGAGCCTCGGCCTCGGCCGGCTGACCGTCGTCGTCGAGTTCCACGAGCCGGTGACCATCGAGGCGCTGGGCAGCCGCAAGGCGCTGGCCGACCACTGCCACGCGCTGGTCGAGGCCGGAGTCGCGCGGGCGATCTCGGGCCGTCTGCCGCCGCGCGAAAAACGCCGCCGCCGCTTCGCGCGCAAGCGGGCGAACGTTGCCGCGGGCTGAGCGGAAATGCTAAAGATCGCTCTCAAGCCGCGCGCAGGAACGCGACCGCGAGATCAAGCGGGTCGCGCCAAACGGTGACGACGAAGAAGCTCTACATCAAGACCTACGGCTGCCAGATGAACGTCTACGACTCCGCGCGTATGGCGGACGTCCTGGCGCCGCTCGGCTATGCGCCGACCGAGGTCCCGGAGCAGGCCGACCTGATCCTGCTCAACACCTGCCACATCCGCGAGAAGGCCAGCGAGAAGGTGTTCTCGGAGGTCGGCCGCCTGCGTCCGCTCAAGGGCCTGGCCGAGGCCGACGGGCGCCGGCTGCTGATCGCCGTGGCCGGCTGCGTCGCCCAGGCCGAAGGCGAGGAGATCCAGCGCCGCGCGCCGGCCGTCGACATTGTCCTCGGCCCGCAGACCTACCACCGCCTGCCCGAGCTGGTGCGCCGCGCCGAGGGCGGCGAGCGCGGCCGTGGCCTCGTCGACACCGACTTCCCCGTGGAATCGAAGTTCGACTTCCTGCCCGAGGAAGCCGCCGGCCAGGGGCCGGCCGCCTTCCTCTCGGTCCAGGAGGGCTGCGACAAGTTCTGCAGCTTCTGCGTCGTGCCCTACACGCGCGGCGCCGAGGCCTCGCGGCCGGCCGCCCGGGTGATCGAGGAAGCGCGACGGCTGGTCGCCGGCGGCGCCGTCGAGATCACGCTGCTCGGCCAGAACGTCAACGCCTACCACGGCGAGGCGCCGGCGAGCTCGAGCAGCGGCGCCGGGGTCGGCGACACCTGGTCGCTCGCCCGCCTGATCCGGGCGCTCGCGGAGATCGAGGGCCTCGAGCGGATCCGCTACACCACCTCGCACCCGCGCGACATGGCCGACGACCTGATCGCCGCCCACGCCGAGGTGCCGGCCCTGATGCCCTACCTGCACCTGCCGGTGCAGGCCGGCTCCGACCGGATTCTGGCGGCGATGAACCGCAAGCACGACGCCGAGGCCTACCGCCGGCTCGTCGGCCGCCTGCGCGAGGCGCGGCCGGACCTGGCCGTGTCGGGCGATTTCATCGTCGGCTTTCCCGGCGAGCGCGACCGGGATTTCGCCGAGACGCTGCGCCTGGTCTCCGACGTCGGCTACGCCCAGGCCTATTCCTTCAAGTACTCGCCGCGCCCCGGCACGCCGGCCGCCGGCACCGGCGAGCAGGTACCCGAACCCGTCAAGGCCGAGCGCCTGGCGATGCTGCAGCAGCTGCTCGACGAGCAGCAGATCGCCTTCAACCGGGCGACGGTCGGCCGCCGCCTGCCGGTGCTGCTCGAGCGTGCCGGACGGCGCGAAGGCCAGCTCGCCGGGCGCAGCCCCTACATGCAGTCGGTCGCCGTGGAGGCGCCGCCGCGCCTGCTCGGCCGGATCGCCGAGATCGAGATCCTGGAAGCCCGGCCGAACGGCGTGACCGGCCGCGTCGTTACCCTCGATACAGACCGGGCGCCGGATCGTCCCCGCAACCCCCAGCCGGAGGGCCGCGCGCCGGCCCCGGCCGCCTGAAGGACCAGCCCTTGAGCGGAAGGCCGCACGAACTGCAGTTCGACGACAAGGCCCTGGTGCCGGAGCTGTTCGGCCAGCACAACCGAAACCTCGCGCGGCTCGAGCAGCACCTCGGGGTCTCGATCGACTCCTTCGGCAACACCGTGACGGTGCGCGGGCCCGAGGAGGGCCAGAACCAGGCCGAGCAGGTCCTGGGCGCGCTCTACAAGCGGCTCAAGAAGGGCATGCCGGTCGACGAGCAGGAGATCGACGCGGCGGTGCGCATGCTCAGCGACCGCGACCAGGACGAGCGCCTCGACGCGCTGCACGGCGACCAGCTGAAGCTGGTCACCAAGAAGCGCCACGTCACGCCGCGCTCGCCGGGACAGGCCGCCTACGTGCGCGCGCTGCTGGAGAACGAGCTGGTCTTCGGCATCGGTCCGGCGGGTACCGGCAAGACCTACCTCTCGGTCGTGGTCGCCGTCTCGATGCTGCTGCAGGGCCGGATCGACCGCATCATCCTGTCGCGCCCGGCGGTCGAGGCGGGCGAGCGCCTGGGCTTCCTGCCCGGCGACCTGAAGGAGAAGGTCGATCCCTACCTGCGGCCGCTCTACGACGCCCTGCACGACCTGCTGCCCGGCGACCAGGTCAACAAGCGCCTGGAGACCGGCGAGATCGAGATCGCGCCGCTCGCCTTCATGCGCGGCCGCACCCTGGCCAACGCCTTCATCATCCTCGACGAGGCGCAGAACACCACGCCGACCCAGATGAAGATGTTCCTGACGCGCCTTGGCGAGAACAGCCGCATGGCGGTCACCGGCGACCTGTCGCAGATCGACCTGCCGGGCCACCAGGGCTCGGGGCTGCGCGACGCCGTCCACCTGCTGGCCAAGCTCGACCGCGTCGCCTTCATCCAGTTCACCGATGCCGACGTCGTCCGCCACTCGCTGGTCACCAAGATCGTCCAGGCCTACGACGCCCGCGACCAGAACGGCGGCACCGAGGCCGACCTGTTCGACGGGCGCTGAGCGGGGGACGCCGACGCGATGGACGAGCCTCCGAGTAGCGGCACCTGCGGCAGCGCCGAGATCGCCGTCCTGGTCGAGGACGCCGGCTGGACCGCCGCCCTGCCCGACGCCGAGGCGCTGGCCGGGCGGGCGGCGCGCGCCGCCCTGGCGGCCGAGGCCGCGAGCGGCGAGGACCTGGAGCTGTCGATCCTGCTGACCGACGACGACACGGTGCGCGATCTCAACGCGCGCTATCGCGGCAAGGACAGCCCGACCAACGTGCTGTCCTTCGCCTGCGACGACCCGGCGCTCCCCGGCGAGCCGCGCCTGCTCGGCGACCTCGCCCTGGCCTTCGCCACCTGCCGGCGCGAAGCCGCCGAGCAGGGCAAGACGCTGGCCGACCACCTGAGCCACCTGGTGGTGCACGGCACGCTGCACCTGCTCGGCTACGACCACGAGGCCGACGCCGAGGCCGAGGCGATGGAGGCGCGCGAGCGCCGCCTGCTGGCCGGCCTGGGCGTCGCCGATCCCTACGCCGAGCCGGCGCCGGCGCCGGCGGGCGGAGCGCCGCGATGAGCGAGGCGAGCGGCAACCGCGGCGGCCTGCGCTGGATCGGCCAGCGCCTGCGCGGCCTGGTGTCGGGCAAGGGCGACGATCACGACCAGCAGCTGCGCGACACGATCGAGGAGATCATCGGCGAGATCGAGGAGACCGACGACGAGGACACGCGCTTCCCGCTCGGCGACCACGAGCGGCGGATGTTCGCCAACATCCTGCAGCTGCGCCACCTGACCGCCTACGACGTCATGATCCCGCGCGCCGACATCGTGGCCATCGAGGTCGGCGCCTCGCTCGAGGACCTGATCGAGCTGATGGGCCAGGCCGGCCACAGCCGGCTGCCGGTCTACCGCGAGACGCTCGACGACCCGATCGGCATGGTCCACATCAAGGACGTCCTCGGCTACTCGACCAACAAGCGGCGCTTCAAGCTGGCCAACATCATCCGGCCGATCCGCATCGTCGCGCCCTCGATGCGCGTCGTCGACCTGCTGCTCGAGATGCGCCTGAAGCGCAGCCACATGGCGCTGGTGGTCGACGAGTTCGGCGGCATCGACGGGCTGATCACGATCGAGGACCTGGTCGAGGAGATCGTCGGCGAGATCGAGGACGAGCACGACGTCGAGGAGGGGCCGAAGCTGGTCTGGCGCCCCGACGGCAGCCTGATCGCCGATGCCCGCACCACGGTCGAGGAGTTCGAGGAGGCGGTCGGCGAGGTGCTGTCGGACGAGGAACGCGACGCCGACATCGACACGCTCGGCGGCCTGGTCTTCTACCTGGCCGACCGCGTGCCGGGGCGCGGCGAGCTGATCGAGCACCCGACGACCTCGATCGTCTTCGAGGTGCTGCAGGCCGACCCCCGGCGCATCAAGCGCCTGCGCCTGCGCCACCTGCCCCCGAAGCCCGACAAGGGCCCGGAGAGAGGCAGCGAGGACGGCGCCAAGTGACGTCGGAGAGCCCCGACGGCGCGACGGCGGACGGACGTCTCGCCCGCTGCGCCGAGGCGCTGCGCGGCCTCCGGGGTGCGCGCCAGCTGGGCGCCGCGCTGCTGCTCGGCCTGGTCTCCGCGACGGCGCTGCCGCCGCTCTATCTCGTGCCGCTGCTGGTGCCGGCCTTCACCGGCCTGATCTGGCTGCTCGAGGGCTGCCCGGGCTGGCGCCGCGCCTTCCTCGTCGGCTGGGCCTTCGCGGTCGGCCACCACCTGGGTGGGCTCTACTGGGTCGGCATCGCGATGACCGTCGACCTCGCGCGCTTCTGGTGGTTCCTGCCGATCGCCGTCGGCGGCCTGGCCTTCGGCCTCGGCCTGTTCGTCGCCCTGGCGACCGCCGCGCTGCGCGCGCTGCGCCTGCGCGGGCCGGCGCTGGTGCTCGGCCTCGCGGCCGCCTGGCTGCTCGGCGAGGTCGCCCGCGGCCACCTGCTGTCGGGCTTTCCCTGGAACCTGGTCGGCACGGTCTGGGCCTTCGACGCGGCGCCGCTGCAGGCGGCCTCCCTGGTCGGCGTCTGGGGGCTCAGCGCGGTCACGCTGCTGGCCGCCGCCGCGCCGGCGGCCCTGGCCGCGCCCCCCGGCACATCCGGGCGGAGCCGTTTCGTCCTGCTCTGCCTGATGCCGCTCGCCGCCTGCCTGCTGTTCGGCCTGGCCCGCGTCAACCTGGCGCCGGCACCGGGCAGCGAGACCGCGCGCGGCGCCGACGGCGCGCCGATCGCCCTGCGCATCGTCCAGCCGAGCATCTCCCAGCAGGAGAAGTGGCAGCCGACGCGGCGCGAGCAGCACGTCAGCCAGCAGATCGACATGACCCGGCTGGAGGGCTTCGAGGCGCTCGACCTGGTCGTCTGGTCCGAGACGGCAGTGCCCTTCCTGCTCAACCTCGAGCCCGGGCTGCGGCGCCACCTGGGCGCCGCCGTCCCGCCGGGCGGCCTGCTGCTGGCCGGCGCGCCGACCCGCGAGCAGACGGCGGAGGGCCTGCCGCTGCTCTACAACTCGCTCTACATCCTCGGCGCCGAGGGCAGCGAGCGCGAGCGCTTCGACAAGGTCCACCTCGTGCCGTTCGGCGAGTACGTCCCGCTGCGCGGCCTGATCAGCGCGCTCGGCTTCGCCAGCCTGACCGGCGGCAACTTCAGCAGCGGCCCCGGTCCGCGGGTCCTTGCGCTGCCCGGGCTGCCGCCCGTCTCGCCGCTGATCTGCTACGAGGTGATCTTCCCGAGCCGGGTCTACCCGCCCGACGGACCGCGGCCGGCCTGGCTGCTCAACGTCACCAACGACGCCTGGTTCGGCAAGTCCTCGGGCCCCTACCAGCACTTCGCCAACGCCCGGCTGCGCACCATCGAGGAAGGCCTGCCCCTGGTTCGGGCCGCGAACAACGGCATCTCCGCCGTCGTCGACCCCTACGGCCGGGTACTCGGCCACCTGCCGCTCGACGCCGTGGCCGACCTCGACGCGGCGCTGCCCGCCCCGCTTCCGCCGACGCTCTACGCCCGGATCGGCCGCTGGGTCGTCCCGGTCCTGCTGCTGCTGCTGGCGCTGCCGGCCGCCGCCCTGGCGCGCCGGCCCGCGGCCTGACGGAAGCCCCGTCGCCGGGCGCCGGCCTCCCGGCCCCTGACGGTCGCCGGCCCGCTGGAAACGGGTAAATCCGCGCGAATTATTCTCGCATGGCGAAATTATCCGGGCACTTTCCAGAATATCTGGTTGTGTCTTCTAGTATTCGACTTGCCGTTTTGAGAGAAGAATTTAAGGAATGGTTGACGGACTTGTGATTCATGAAATAAGAGGAAATCCTTAGGTATCGATTGAAAACTCAGGAGCAGGCGTATGCCCAGAGGCAGGCGCCCCGGAAGCGGCCGGGGCGGGGGTCCGAATCCCGTCGACGTTCATGTCGGCCAGCGCGTCCGTCAGCGGCGCACACTCCTGGGCCTCAGCCAGGAGAAACTGGGCGAAGCCCTGGGCCTGACGTTCCAGCAGGTGCAGAAGTACGAGCGCGGCGCCAATCGAATCGGCGCGAGCCGCCTGTTCGACTTGGCGAACATCCTCGACACCGACGTCAACTACTTCTTCGAAGACATGCTGCCCGACGTCGCCGCGGCGGCGCCGAGCAAGCGCTACGGCCAGGCGGCGGAGCCGGAGGAGGGCACGCCCGAGCCCGACCCCATGGCCAAGCGCGAGACGCTGGAACTGGTGCGCGCCTACTACCGGATCGGCAACCCGCAGGTCCGCAAGCGCCTGTTCGAGATGACCAAGGCGCTGGCCCAGATCTCCGAGTAGGTCGCTTCCCGAGCGCGCGGAAACGGCCCGAATCCGGGGTTCGGCGGAAAAAGCTCTAGGCCGCAGGGGACTGCGGCACAGCGGCGGAATCCGGTCGCTGCGCTGCGGCATGACGCCCCACTGCCCCCTTGCGGGCCCCGGGCCGAATGGGCATGTTGGCGCCCTTCCAGCGCGGCGGCGGTCCCGCCGAGCGCGCTCTCGCCTTTGTGCAGAAATTTCTTGAAAGGGTCATGCCTTGAAGAAGGGAAGCTATCTTTTTACCAGTGAATCGGTGTCCGAGGGCCATCCCGACAAGGTCTGCGACCGCGTATCGGACGCCATCGTCGACGCCTTCCTGGGGCATGACGCCGGCGCACGCGTCGCGGTTGAGACGCTGTCGACGACCAACCGCATCGTGCTGGCCGGCGAGGTCCGCTCCACGCCGGCGACGGTGAAGAGCGTCCGCGACCAGATGGAGGACATCGCCCGCCACGCGATCCGCGAGATCGGCTACGAGCAGGACGGCTTCCACTGGAAGACGCTCGACTTCCACAACTACGTCCACGAGCAGTCGGCCGACATCGCCGTCGGCGTCGACGCCGCCGGCAACAAGGACGAGGGTGCCGGCGACCAGGGCATCATGTTCGGCTTCGCCTGCGACGAGACGCCCGAGCTGATGCCGGCGCCGATCCAGTACTCGCACAACATCCTGAAGTCGCTCGCTGAGGCCCGCCATTCCGGCGCCGAGCCGCGGCTCTACCCGGACGCCAAGAGCCAGGTGACGCTGCGCTACGAGAACGGCAAGCCGGTCGGCGCGACCTCGGTCGTCGTCTCGACCCAGCACGCCGGCGAGCTCGACCAGGACGAGGTCCGCGAGATCGTCCGTCCGCACGTGCTCAACGTGCTGCCCGACGGCTGGATGTGCCCGGAGGAGGATTTCTACGTCAATCCGACCGGCCGCTTCGTGATCGGCGGTCCGGACGGCGACGCCGGCCTGACCGGCCGCAAGATCATCGTCGACACCTACGGCGGTGCCGCGCCGCACGGCGGCGGCGCCTTCTCCGGCAAGGATCCGACCAAGGTCGACCGCTCGGCGGCCTATGCCGCGCGCTATCTGGCCAAGAACGTGGTCGCCGCCGGCCTGGCGACGCGCTGCACGATCCAGCTGTCCTACGCCATCGGCATCTCCAAGCCGCTCAGCGTCTACGTCATGTGCGACGGCACCAACGAGGTCGACCAGGACAAGCTGGGCAGCGTGCTGCGCGAGCTGATGAACCTGTCGCCGCGCGGCATCCGCGAGCACCTGCACCTGAGCCGGCCGATCTACGCCCGCACCGCGGCCTACGGCCACTTCGGCCGCTCGCCGGACTCGGACGGCGGCTTCTCCTGGGAGAAGACCGACCTGGTGCCCGAGCTGAAGCGCGCCTTCGGCGCCTGACGCCCGGACGTCCGGCTTCCGCCGACGCGAGGAGACGCGGCGCCATGCCGCCGGGCGCGGACGGGACGGGACCGGAAAAGCGACTGCATGGCCGCCGCCAGGGACGCCCCCTGCGCGGCGGCCTTCGCGTTCTGCTGGAGCGGCGCCTGCCCGAGCTCGAGCTGACGCTGCCGACGGCCGGCGGGGACGCCGCCGGCATCGACCCGGCAGCGCTGTTCGCGGGCGGTGCCCGGCCGCTGTGGCTCGAGATCGGCTTCGGCGGCGGCGAGCATCTGGCCTGGCAGGCCGCGCACAACCCGCAGGTCGGGCTGATCGGCTGCGAGGTCTTCGTCAACGGCATCGCGACGCTGCTGCGTGCCCTCGAGGCCGACGGCAGCGACAACGTGCGGGTCTTCCGCGAGGACGCGCGCCTGCTGATCGACGCCCTGCCCGAGTCCAGCCTGGAGCGCGCCTTCCTGCTGTTCCCCGACCCTTGGCCGAAGCGCCGCCACGCCAAGCGGCGCTTCCTGTCCCGGGCGACGCTCGACGCCCTGGCCCGCGCACTGGCCGACGGCGCCGAGTTCCGCGTCGCCAGCGACGATCCGACCTATCAGGCCTGGGCGCTGGCGCAGCTGCTGGCGCACCCGGCCTTCGCCTGGAGCGCCCGGCGCGCCGCCGACTGGCGGCAGCGGCCGGCCGACTGGCCGCAGACGCGCTACGAGGCCAAGGCGCTGGAATCGGGACGGATCCCGGTGTTCCTCTCGTTCCGGCGCCGGCCGCGACGCCCCGGCAGCTGAAGAAGACTCTTGAAATCGAGCGGCATTCGGGCTTATTTCCATGGCAAGCCATAGGGCTTGACGGAAAGACGATCCGTTAAGTCAGAGAAAACATGGTGGGCCAACGGCCCGCCATTTTTGTTGGTCCAACCCCAACCTGACGGAATGGCGAACAGCTTGAACGCGCAACCCGCGGGCGGACAGGATTTCGGCCAGGCTCCCGAAGGGGACCTGGAGCAGCGGCTCTCGGCCGAGGCGGCCGCCTTCTCGATCACCAGCGAGGGCGTCGGCGCCGAGGTCGAGCGCCTGATCGCGCCGACGGTCGCCGACCTCGGCTTCGAGATCGTGCGCGTCCAGTTCGGCGGCGGCCAGCGCCGGCCGACGCTGCAGATCATGATCGAGCGCCCGGACGGCAGCCTGGCGATCGAGGACTGCGTCGAGGTCAGCCACGCCGTCTCGGCGCTGCTCGAGGTCGAGGACCCGATCGCCGGCGCCTACGAGCTGGAGGTCTCCTCGCCGGGCATCGACCGGCCGCTGACCCGCGCCAAGGACTTCCTGCGCTACGCCGGCTTCGAGGCGCGCCTCGAGTCGACTCTGCCGATCGACGGCCGCAAGCGCCACAAGGGCCGGCTGATCGGTCTGGAGGGCAGCGAAGTGGTGCTCGCCGAGGAGGCCGGCAAGCCGCAGATGCGGGTGCCGCTGTCGGCGATCGCCAAGGCCAAGCTGGTGCTGACCGACGACCTGATCGCCGCCGGCGAGGTCGGGCGGCAGGACGCCTGAGCGTCCGACACGCGTCGGGCGCGCGCGCCCGCCCTGAAGAAGACTGCGTTCGGCCGATGCTCGGCCGGAGTTTGGGAAGAGGAACGATGGAACCGCAGACCCTGCATCGAACCGAGCTGCTGCAAGTGGCAGAGGCCGTGGCCCGCGAGAAGGGCATCGAGCCCGGCGAAGTGATCGTCGCCATGGAGCAGGCGATTCAGAAGGCGGGACGCGCCAAGTACGGCCAGGAGCACGACATCCGTGCCGAGATGGACCGCCGCACCGGCGAGATCCGCCTGCGCCGCTACCAGACGGTCGCCGATCCGATCGAGAACGAGTTCACCGAGATCGACCTGGAGAGCGCGCAGCTGCGCAAGCCGGACGCCAAGCTGGGCGACGTGCTGATCGACGAGCTGCCGCCGATCGACCTCGGCCGCATCAACGCGCAGACCGCCAAGCAGGTGATCGTCCAGAAGGTCCGCGAGGCCGAGCGCACGCGCCAGTACGAGGAGTACAAGGACCGCGTCGGCGAGATCGTCAACGGCATCGTCAAGCGCGTCGAGTTCGGCAACGTCACGGTCGATCTCGGCCGCTCCGAGGCGATGATGCGCCGAGACGAGGGCCTGCCGCGCGAGAGCTACCGCACCGGCGACCGGGTGCGCGCGTACATCTACGACGTACGCCAGGAGCTGCGCGGCCCGCAGATCTTCCTGTCGCGCGCCCACCCGCAGTTCATGGCCAAGCTGTTCGCCCAGGAGGTGCCGGAGATCTACGACGGCATCATCGAGATCAAGTCGGTGGCCCGCGACCCCGGCAGCCGCGCCAAGATCGCGGTGATCAGCCACGACTCCTCGATCGACCCGGTCGGCGCCTGCGTCGGCATGCGCGGCAGCCGCGTCCAGGCCGTGGTCGGCGAGCTGCAGGGCGAGAAGATCGACATCATTCCCTGGTCGCCGGATCCGGCGACCTTCGTGGTCAACGCCCTGGCCCCGGCCGAGGTCACCAAGGTCGTGCTCGACGAGGAGCAGGGCCGCATCGAGGTGGTGGTGCCCGACGAGCAGCTGTCGCTGGCGATCGGCCGGCGCGGCCAGAACGTCCGCCTGGCCTCGCAGCTGACCGGCTGGGACATCGACATCCTCACCGAGGAGGAGGAGAGCCAGCGCCGCCAGGAGGAGTTCCGCAACCGCTCGCAGATGTTCATCGACGCCCTGGACGTCGACGACGTCATCGCCCACCTGCTGGTCGCGGAGGGCTTCACCTCGGTCGAGCAGGTCGCCTACGTGCCGCTCGACGACCTGACCGACATCGAGGGCTTCGACGAGGAGGTCGCCGAGGAGCTGCGCCAGCGCGCCCAGAACTTCCTGGACGAGCAGGACCGCCAGTACCAGGAGCAGCGGCGCAGCCTCGGCGTCAGCGACGAGGTCGCGGCGATCGAGGGGCTGAGCGCGGCCATGCTGGTCCGCCTCGGCGAGCAGGGCGTCAAGACGCTCGACGATCTCGGCGATCTGGCCGGCGACGAGCTGGTCGAGATGCTCGGCGAGCTGGCGCCGGGCGAGGACGAGGCCAACACGATCATCATGGCGGCCCGCGCCCACTGGTTCGACGACGAGACGGGCGAAGCCCAGGCGAGCGGCGAGGCTCCGGCGGGCGAGGCCGGGACCAAGAAGACGGAGGCCGGCGAAGAGGCGTGATGCTGGCCGAAGCGCAGCTGCCAGAGCGGGAATCGCCAGCGCCGGCGCCGGAAGGCACCGGTGCGGCCGGGCCGCGGGGCGCGACGGAGGACCTCGGGGAGGACTCCGGACCGGTCCGGCGTTGCCTGGCGAGCGGCGAACGCCTGCCCAAGGAGGCGCTGCTGCGCTTCGTGCTCGATCCCGAGGGCGGTCTGGTGCCCGACCTGGCCGAGCGTCTGCCGGGCCGCGGCCTGTGGATCCGGCCGCGCCGGGCGCTGGTCGAGAAGGCGGTCAAGCGCCGACTGTTCGCCCGCGCCGCCAAGACGCCCGTCGGCGTGCCGGCGGATCTGCCCGGGCGGCTCGCCACGCTGCTCCGGCGGCGCTGCCTGGAGGGCATCGGCCTGGCCAAGCGGGCCGGCGCCCTGGCGGTCGGCCACGACCAGGTCCGCGCCGTCCTGACCGGCGGCCGGGCGGTGCTGCTGATCCAGGCCCGCGACGGCTCGGACAGCGAGCGCGAGCGGGTCGCCGCGCTGGGCCGCGGCCGCTGTCCGGAGCTCGCCATCTGCCGGCTGCTGGACTCGGCGGAGCTCGGCGAGGCCCTGGGGCGCGCGACGGCCGTGCACCTCGCGGTCACGGACGCTAGGATGGCCGGGCGCCTGCAGCGCGATCTGCAGCGCCTGGCGGAGTACGAGATGCCCGAGGACACGGTGTCGCCCGGCGCGGCCCCGCCCGGCGGGCTCGACAGGACTGGCGAGGCAGCTGCGCCCTCCGGCGCATCCGGCCCGTCGGTGGAATGAAAGTTCTGGAAGAGATGACGACGAACAACGAAAGCCAAGAGGCGAAGAAGCCGCTGACGCTGAACCGGCCGAAGAAGCTGGAGCTGAAGAAGACGGTCGAGACCGGTCAGGTCCGGCAGTCCTTCAGCCACGGCCGCACCAAGACCGTGCAGGTCGAGGTCAAGCGCAAGCGGACCTACCGCGCCGAGGACGGCAAGATGACCGCCGTCTCCGAGCAGGCCGAGGCGCCGAGCGAGGAGGTCGTCACGCCGCCGCGCATGAGCGCCGAGGCCTTCAGCAACCTGCGCCCCGAGGAGCGCGAGGCGCGGCTGCGCGCGCTCGAGCAGGCCAAGGAGGACGCCGCGCGCCGCGAGGCCGAGGAGATCGAGCGCCGGCGCATCGAGGCCGAGGAGGCGACTCGCCGCGAGGCCGAGGAAAAGGCCCGGCGCGAGGCCGAGGAGAAGGCCCGCCAGGAGGCCGAGCGCGCCCGCGCCGAGGCCGGCGAGCCGGAGCCCGAGGCCGAGAGCGCCGAGGCCGAGGCCGAGTCCGCCGCCGAGGCGGAGCAAGCCGCGGAAGCCCCGGCTGCGCCGGCGGCCAAGGAGGCCGAGCGCGTCACCCGCCCCTCGCCGAAGCCGCGCGCCGGCGAGGCCGAGGACGCCCGTCCGGTCAAGAAGAAGGCCAAGGCACCCGCCCCCGCGCCCTCGCGCGGCAAGGGCGAGCCCAAGCGCCGCCAGGGCAAGCTGACGATCAGCCAGGCCCTGGACGACGAGGGCAACGAAGACAGGATCAGGTCGCTGGCCGCGGTGCGCCGCCAGCGCGAACGCGAGAAGCAGCGGGCCCGCGAGCAGCTGCAGTCAGGCCAGAAAATCGTGCGCGACGTCGTCATCCCCGAAGCCATCACCGTGCAGGAGCTGGCCAACCGCATGGCCGAGCGCGGCGGCGAGGTCGTCAAGGCGCTGATGAAGATGGGCGTGATGGCGACCATCACCCAAAGCATCGACGCCGACACCGCCGAGCTGGTGGTCGAGGAGTTCGGCCACCGCGTCAAGCGCGTCTCGGCCGAGGACGTCGAGGTCGGCCTGCGCGGCTCCGACGACGACGAGTCGAAGCTGCTGCCGCGCGCCCCGGTGGTCACCGTCATGGGCCACGTCGACCACGGCAAGACCTCGCTGCTCGACGCGCTGCGCAAGACCGACATCGCGGCGCACGAGGCCGGCGGCATCACGCAGCACATCGGCGCCTACCAGATCGAGGTGCCGAGCGGCGACAAGATCACCTTCCTCGACACGCCGGGCCACGCCGCCTTCTCGGAGATGCGCTCGCGCGGCGCCAACGTCACCGACATCGTGATCCTGGTGGTCGCCGCCGACGACGGCATCATGGCCCAGACCGTGGAGGCGATTAACCACGCCAAGGCGGCCGAGGTGCCGATCATCGTCGCGATCAACAAGATCGACGTGCCCGGCGCCGACCCGAACAAGGTCAAGACGGCGCTGCTGCAGCACGAGCTGGTGCCCGAGGACATGGGCGGCGACATCATCTGCGTCGAGGTCTCGGCCAAGACGCGCGAGGGCCTGGACAACCTGCTCGACGTGATGCTGCTGCAGTCCGAGCTGCTGGAGCTCAAGGCCAACCCCGACCGCAACGCCGAGGGCACGGTGGTCGAGGCCAAGCTGGAGCAGGGCCGCGGCGCCGTCGCCACGGTGCTGGTCCAGCGCGGCACGCTCAGGGTCGGCGACATCTTCGTCGCCGGTGCGGAGTCCGGCCGCGTTCGCGCCCTGCTCAACGACCGCGGCGAGCGCGTCGACAGCGCCGGCCCCTCGGTGCCGGTCGAGGTCCTCGGCCTTTCCGGCACGCCGGAGGCCGGCGACGAGCTGGTCGTCGTCGACGACGAGGCCCGGGCCCGCGAGATCGCCAGCTTCCGCGCCGAGAAGAAGAAGACCGCGACCATGGCGACCCAGGGCCGCGGCACGCTGGAGCAGATGCTCAGCGCGATCCGCGAGGGCGAGGCCAAGACCATGCCGCTGGTCGTCAAGGCCGACGTGCACGGCTCGCTGGAGGCGATCCTGGGCGCGCTCGACAAGATGGCGACCGACGAGGTGCGGCCGGAGATCCTCCACTCGGCGGTCGGCGGCATCAACGAGTCGGACGTCACCCTGGCCCGCGCCTCGGGCGCCATGATCCTGGCGTTCAACGTGCGCGCCAACGCCCAGGCCCGCGACCTCGCCAAGCGCGACGGCGTGGACATCCGCTACTACTCGATCATCTACGAGCTGATCGACGAGATGAAGAAGGCGCTCGGCGGCCTGCTCGCCCCCGAGCAGCGCGAGGTCTTCCTGGGCTACGCCGAGATCCGCGAGGTCTTCAACATCACCAAGGTCGGCAAGGTCGCCGGCTGCATGATCACCGAGGGCGTGGTCAAGCGCGGCGCCAAGGTGCGCCTGCTGCGCGACGACGTGGTCATCCACTCGGGCACGCTGAAGACGCTGAAGCGCTTCAAGGACGAGGTCCGCGAGGTCCAGCAGGGCTACGAGTGCGGCATGGCCTTCGAGCACTACGAGGACATCGCCGTCGGCGACCGGATCGAGTGCTACGAGGTCGAAGAGGTCGCGCGCACCCTCTAGGGAACCGGCGACGGGGGCGTCCCAGGGGCGCCCCCGCCCGCCTTGCGGATCGTCGGCAAGGCTTTCGTGGCCCGGTAAGGCATTCGAGGTACGTCGAGCATGACACGCAGTCGCGGTGCCAAGGCGCCGTCGCAGCGGCAGCTGCGCGTCGGCGAGGAGTTGCGTCACGTGATGGCGCGGCTGCTCAACGCCGGCGAGGCCCACGATCCCGATCTCGCCGGGGCGAGCATCACCGTCTCCGAGGTCCGGGTCAGCCCGGACCTGAAGAACGCCACGGTGTTCTTCCTGCCGCTCGCCGGGCGCAACGAGGCCGCGGTGCTGGCCGCGCTCAAGCGCGCGGCGCCGTTCTTCCGCCACCGCCTGGCCGAGGAGATGACGCTGCGCTTCACGCCGCGCCTGTCGTTCCAGCTCGACCGCTCGTTCGAGGAGGCCGACCGCATCGAGCGACTGCTGCACAGCGAGCGGGTCCGCCAGGACCTGTCGGAGCCGGCGCCGGAGCACGAGCCCGATGAGGGTGAGGGGGAGGGCCCCCGCGATGGCTAGGAACAAGAGCCGCGGCCGGCCGCTCAACGGCTGGCTGGTCGTCGACAAGCCGTCGGGCCTGACCTCGACCGACGTGGTCAACCGCGTGCGCCGCCGGCTCGACGCGCGCAAGGTCGGCCATGGCGGCACGCTCGACCCGCTGGCCACCGGCCTGCTGCCGCTCGCCTTCGGCGAGGCGACCAAGACCGTCGCCTACGTCATGGAGGGCGACAAGACCTACCGCTTCACCGTGCGCTGGGGCCAGGCGACCGACAGCGACGACGCCGAGGGCACGGTCGTCGAGGAGCGCGCCGAGCGGCCGACGCGCGAGGCCATCGAGGCGGTGCTGCCGCGCTTCGTCGGCGAGATCGACCAGGTCCCGCCGGTGTTCTCCGCGATCAAGGTCGACGGTCAGCGCTCCTACGACCTGGCGCGCGACGGCTCGGCCCAGCCACTGAAGTCGCGCAAGGTGCGCATCGACCGTCTCGAGCTGGTCGCGCTGCCCGACGCCGACCACGGCGTCTTCGAGGCCGACTGCGGCAAGGGCGCCTACATGCGCTCGCTGGCCCGCGACATCGGCGCCGCGGTCGGCTGCCTCGGCCACATCGCGCAGCTGCGTCGGCTCTCCGTGGGTCCCTTCACGGAAGAAGACGCGATTTCTCTGGACACCCTCGAGGCGAATGCTGATAGTGCGCGCCCCGAGGAGCTGCTGCTCCCAGTCGAGACCGCGCTGGACGACATCCCGGCACTGGCCTTGACGGAAGCGGAGGCGAGCCGGCTCAAGAGCGGTCAGGCGATTTCGATGCTGACCCGCTCGAGCGCCGAACGGATCCGACACCTCGAACCGGGCGATATCGTCTGTGCCATGTCCGCCGGAAAGGCCGTGGCGATTTCCCGTTTCGAGGCCGGTGAGCTTCGCCCGATCCGCGTCATCAACCTCTGACGAGGAGACCACACGATGTCGATTACGGCCGAGCGCAAGCAGGCGCTCATCGACGAGTTCGCCACCAAGAGCGGCGACACCGGTTCGCCCGAGGTCCAGGTCGCGATCCTGACCGAGCGGATCAAGAACCTGACCGAGCACATGCAGACCCACAAGAAGGACTTCCACAGCCGTCGTGGGCTTCTGGTGATGGTCGGCCAGCGCCGCCGCCTGCTGGACTACGTCAAGAAGAAGGATCACGGCCGCTACGAAGGCCTGATCCAGCGCCTCGGGATCCGCCGCTGAGCGGCGCGACGCCCCGGGGACCGAGACGCCGATGACCTGGCTCCGCCCACCGCCGCGCCCCGCCGGGGCGAGCGGCGGCGCGACCGGGTGGAGCCGTTCCGACCTGCCGACCGGCCGGACCGCGGGGCCACGTGCCCCGGCGGTGCCGGCCGTCTGCATTCCTTCGAACCGCGAAGCGGGCGGGCGGCCGGTGCGCCCGCTTCGCGAGCGCCGGGCCAACGCGAGCGGCGCCGCCTGACGACAGGCGCCGCTTCCGTGGGTCCGGTGACGCAAGAGACCGGCCAGATGACCGAAGGACCGAGACTGAGATGCTAGAGACCAAGAGAGTCGAGATCGAGTGGGGCGGCCGCACGCTGACCCTCGAGACCGGGCGCGTCGCCCGCCAGGCCGACGGCGCCGTGCTGGCGACCTACGGCGAGACCGTGGTGCTGTGCACCGCGACCGCCGCGCGCAAGAAGCCGACCGTCGACTTCTTCCCGCTGACCGTCCACTACCAGGAGAAGACCTTCGCCGCGGGCAAGATCCCCGGCGGCTTCTTCAAGCGCGAGGGCCGGCCGACCGAGAAGGAGACGTTGACCAGCCGCCTGATCGACCGCCCGATCCGGCCGCTGTTCCACAAGAACTTCCGCAACGACACCCAGGTCGTCTGCACCGTGCTCAGCCACGACCTGGAGAACGACCCCGACATCGTCGCCATGATCGGCGCCTCGGCCGCCCTGACCATCTCGGGGATTCCCTTCCTCGGCCCGATCGGCGCGGCGCGCGTCGGCTACTTCGAGGGCGAGTACCGGCTCAACCCGATGATGGACGAGATGCCGGTCTCCGAGCTCGACCTGATCGTCGCCGGCACCCAGGAAGGCGTGCTGATGGTCGAGTCCGAGGCCTCGGAGCTGCCCGAGGACGTCATGCTCGGCGCCGTCAACTACGGCCACGACGAGATGCAGAAGGTGATCGACGCGATCATCGACCTCGCCGAGCAGGCCGCCAAGGAGCCCTGGGAGCTCGAGGAGACGCCGCCGGCCAAGGCGACGCTGGCCGAGCGCCTCAAGGGCGAGATCGGCGACAAGCTGCTCGAGGCCTACGCCATTCGCGACAAGATGGAGCGCCGCGCCGCGATCGACGCGATCAAGGAGCAGGCCAAGGAGTCGCTGGGCGAGGACGAGGAGGCCCTGGCGGTCTTCGGCGACGTCTTCAAGCAGCTCGAGAGCGACGTCGTGCGCGGCTCGATCCTGGAGACCGGCAAGCGTATCGACGGCCGCGACACCAAGACGGTGCGCCAGATCGTCAGCGAGGTCGGCGTGCTGCCGCGCACCCACGGCTCGGCGCTGTTCACCCGCGGCGAGACCCAGGCGCTGGTCACCGCGACCCTGGGCACCGGCCAGGACGAGCAGATCATCGACGCGCTGGAGGGCGAGTTCCGCCAGCACTTCCTGCTGCACTACAACTTCCCGCCCTATTCGGTCGGCGAGACCGGCCGCCTCGGCTCGCCGGGCCGCCGCGAGATCGGCCACGGCAAGCTGGCCTGGCGGGCGATCCACCCGCTGCTGCCGGCCAAGGAGGACTTCCCCTACACCCTGCGCCTGGTCTCCGAGATCACCGAGTCGAACGGCTCGTCCTCGATGGCCACGGTCTGCGGCTCCTCGCTGGCCATGATGGACGCCGGCGTGCCGCTGCCACGGCCCTGCGCCGGCATCGCCATGGGCCTGATCAAGGAGGGCGACCGCTTCGCCGTGCTCTCCGACATCCTGGGCGACGAGGACCACCTCGGCGACATGGACTTCAAGGTCGCCGGCACCGAGGCGGGCATCACCTCGCTGCAGATGGACATCAAGATCACCTCGATCACCCGGGAGATCATGCAGGTCGCGCTGGATCAGGCGAAGGACGGCCGCCTGCACATCCTGGGCGAGATGGCCAAGGCGATCGGCGGCGCCCGAGAGGGCGTCTCGGCCCACGCCCCGCGCATCACCACGATCTCGATCCCCAAGGACAAGATCCGCGACGTGATCGGCACCGGCGGCAAGGTCATCCGCGAGATCTGCGAGGTCACCGGCGCCAAGATCGACATCGAGGACGACGGCACCATCAAGGTCGCCGCCACGGCCGAGAAGGCGATGCAGGAGGCGCTCGACTGGATCAACTCGATCGTCGCCGAGCCCGAGGTCAACAAGATCTACAAGGGCAAGGTCGTCAAGATCATGGACTTCGGCGCCTTCGTGAACTTCCTCGGCCCGCGCGACGGCCTGGTGCACATCAGCCAGCTCGCCGCCGAGCGGGTCAAGCAGACCAGCGACGTCGTCAAGGAAGGCGACCAGGTCTGGGTCAAGGTCATCGGCTTCGACGACCGCGGCAAGGTCAAGCTGTCGATGAAGGTCGTCGACCAGGAGACCGGCCAGGAGATCGCGCCCGACGCGGCCGAGTGACCCGGCCTCGATAGCGCACGGCAAGGGCGGTCCCTCGGGGCCGCCCTTCGCATGTCAGGCTTCCCTCTTTGCCAAGGCGAGACGCCATGCCCGACGCCCCCTCCCTGATCCTGCCGACGGTGATCGGCCATCGCGGCGCGGCGCGCCACGCCCCGGAGAACACCCTGGCCGGCCTGCGCAAGGCGGCCGAGCAGGGCGCGCCCTGGGTCGAGTTCGACGTCATGCTGACGGCCGACGGCACGGCGGTGCTGAACCACGACGAGACCCTGGCGCGCACCACCGGCCTCGACCGCCCGATGGCCGAGGTCTCCTACGCCGAGCTCGCCGGCCTCGACGCCGGCAGCTGGTTCGCCGCGGCCTTCGCCGAGGAGCCGGTGCCGACGCTGGAGGAGGCATTGGGCTGCCTCGGCGCGCTCGGCCTCGGCGCCAACGTCGAGATCAAGCCGACCGCGGGCCGCGAGACCGAGACCGCCCGCGTCGCCGCGCGCATCCTGCAGCGCGCCTGGCCGGCGGGCCTGCCGGCGCCGCTGGTCTCCTCCTTCAAGCGGCAGAGCCTGGCGGCGATGCAGCAGGCGGCGCCGGAGCTGGCGCGCGGCCTGCTCGCCGAGGAGCTGCCCGAGGACTGGCGCGAGGCCGTCGCGACGCTGGGCTGCGCGACCGTCCACCTGTGGCGCAAGACGCTGACCCGCGAGGCCGTCGAGACGGTCAAGGCGGCCGGCTTCGGCCTCGCCGTCTACACGGTCAACGACCCGCGCGAGGCCGTGACCTTCCGCAGCTGGGGCGCCGATTCGATCATCACAGACGATCCGCCGGCGATCCTGGCCGCGCTCGGCGAGACGCCGCCCGCCGGGTAAGGCTTGAGTGCAGCCCGGGCCCCGGCTATAAGCCCCGCTTCGCAAGTCGGAGTGAGTTTCATGCGTAGCATCAAGCGCAAGACCAATCGCCTGAAGGTGAAGCGTCTGGCGAAGCTGAAGAAGCGGCTCAACCGCAAGGTCGGCACGCCGCAGCGCTGAGCCGGCGGAACCGCGTCCCTGTCGGACCCCGGCCTGGGGGCCCCGCAGGGACGCGATTCTTTCTCTCCGTCCCAATCTCAGAGAAAGCGCGCCGCCTCTGCCTCGCTCGGCAGCCGGCAGTCCGCGCGCTTGCCGAACCAGCGGTAGCGGCGGGTTGCGACGGCATCGTAGAGGCGGTCGCGCAGGCCGCTCGGCAGCAGCCAGCCGGGCGCGGCCAGCAGCCGCCAGCCCGGCCCCAGGTAGCGGGCCAGCACCAGCGCGGCGTCGAGCCGGCGCAGCACCCGGGCCCCGTCGATCACCAGCAGCGTCGAGAGATCGGTCGGATCGAGCCCGCGGGCGCGCAGCGCCGCTGCGCCGGCCGGGCTCTGCTTGGCCGCGAAGCGGATGCGGCCCGCGCGGTCGCGGCTGATCAGGAAGTCGACGCCGGCGTTGCAGAGCACGCAGACGCCGTCGAAGAAGACGACCGGCCGCCCCGCCTCGAAGGGCGAGGCGCTGTGGGCCGGCGCCCCGGTCAGTTCTTCGCCTTGTCGACCTCGCCGGCGGTCATGCGCCGCGGGTTGGGAATCCCGACGACGTTGTAGCCGCAGTCGACGAAGTGGACCTCGCCGGTGACGCCGCCGGCCAGCTCGGACAGCAGGTAGAGCCCGGCGTTGCCGACGTCCTCCAGGCGCACCGCGCGGTGCAGCGGGGCGTGGTCGCGGCTCCAGCCGTAGGTGAAGCGCGCGTCGGCGATCGCCGAGCCGGCGAGCGTGCGCATCGGCCCGGCCGAGAGCGCGTTGACCCGCACGCCCTGCGGGCCCAGGTCGGTCGCGAGATAGCGCACGGAGGCCTCGAGCGCCGCCTTGGCGACGCCCATGACGTTGTAGTTCGGCGTCACCCGCTCGGCGCCGAGGTAGCTGAGCGTCAGCAGCGCGCCGCCCTCGTTCATCATCGGCTGGGCGGCCTGGGCGACTTCGGTGAAGGAGTGGCAGGAGACCAGCAGCGTGCGCCGGAAGTTGGCCCGCGAGGTGTCGAGGTAGCGGCCCTTCAGCTCTTCCTTGTCGGAGTAGGCGATGGCGTGCACGACGAAGTCGATCTTGTCCCAGGTGCCGGCCAGCTCCTGGAAGGTCTGGCCGACCGCGCCCTCGCTGTCGACGTCGCAGGGCAGCACGACGGCGGCGCCGAGCTGCTCGGCGAGCGGCCGCACGCGCTTCTCGAAGGGTCCCGCCTGATAGGTCAGGGCGACCTCCGCGCCGGCATCGCGGCAGGCCTTGGCGATGCCCCAGGCGATGGAGTGGTCGTTGGCCACCCCCATCACGAGGCCACGCTTGCCCGACATGATACCCATTCGCCTGTCCCCCTGGTCCGCCGCTTCGCTGTTGTCTCTTGTTCGCGCCCCCGGCCGGGCCGCGACCCGTCAGTCCTCGAGCCGGCGGAACGCCAGGCTGCAGTTGGTGCCGCCGAAGCCGAAGGAGTTCGACAGCACGCAGTCGAGACGGGCGTCCTCGGCGACCTTCGGGATCGGGATGCCCTCGGCCTCGTCGTCGGGATCGTCGATGTTGATCGAGGGCGCGATGAAGCCGCGCTCCATCATCAGCAGGCTGTAGATCGCCTCGGTCGCGCCGGCCGCGCCCTGGGCATGGCCGGTCATCGACTTGGTCGAGCTGATCTTCGGCAGGTCCTGGCCGAAGACCTCCTTGATCGCCTTCAGCTCGATGCCGTCGCCGACCGGGGTCGAGGTGCCGTGGGTGTTGATGTAGTCGACGCGCGCGTTGCCGAGCTGGCCGAGCGCCATGCGCATGCAGCGCACCGCGCCCTCGCCCGAGGGCGCCACCATGTCGGCCCCGTCCGAGGTCGCGCCGTAGCCGACCAGCTCCGCGTAGATCTTGGCGCCGCGCGCCTTGGCCCGCTCGAGCTCCTCGAGCACCACGACGCCGCCGCCGCCGGCGATGACGAAGCCGTCGCGCGCCTTGTCGTAGGCCCGCGAGGCCTTGGTCGGCTGGTCGTTGAAGTGGGAGGAGAGCGCGCCCATCGAGTCGAACAGCATCGACAGCGTCCAGTGCAGCTCCTCGCCGCCGCCGGCGAAGACCACGTCCTGCTTGCCGTACTGGATCAACTCCGCGCCGTTTCCGATGCAGTGCGCCGAGGTCGAGCAGGCCGAGGATATCGAGTAGCTGTGGCCCTTGATCTTGAAGGCCGTCGCCAGGTTCGCCGAGTTGGTCGAGGACATGCAGCGCGGCACCATGTAGGGGCCCATGCGCTTGACGCCCTTCTCGCGGGCGATGTCGGCGGCCTCGACCTGGTTCGAAGTCGAGGGTCCGCCGGAGCCCACGATCAGGCCCGTGCGCTCGTGGCTGACCTCGTCGTCGCCGAGGCCGGCGTCCTCGATCGCCTCGCGCATCGCCACGTAGTTGAACGCCGCACCGTCGCCCATGAAGCGCCGCAGGCGGCGGTCGATGTGGGCGTCCAGGTCGATCGTCGGCTGGCCCTTGACGTGGCTGCGGAAGCCGCGCTCGGCGTAGTCCTCCGCGAAGACGATGCCCGAGCGGCCGGCCCGCAGCGAGTCGGCCACCTCCTCCTTGTTGTTGCCGATGCTGGAGACGATGCCCAGACCGGTTACGGCGACACGTCGCATGCGCTCGTCCTCTTGCTTCGGTCCAGCGGGCGCGCCCGCCCGCAGGCACGGCGGTCGCCGGGCACCCCCCGCGCGGCCTGTCGTTTGGGTCCCGCCGTCGCCCGCCGGGGATTCCGGCTCGCGGCTAGGCGGCTTCGGGACTGGTCTGGAACAGCCCGACCTTCAGGTCATTGGCCTCGTAGACCACTTCGCCGTCCGCCTTCAAGATGCCGTCGGCGATGCCCATCACCAGCTTGCGGACGATGACCCGCTTCAGGTTGAGGTGGTACGTGACCTTGCCGATGGAAGGGGTGATCTGGCCCTTGAGCCGGACCTCGCCGACGCCGAGGGCGCGCCCCCGGCCGGGCAGCCCGAGGCGGCCCAGGAAGAAGCCGACCAGCTGCCACAGCGCGTCGAGGCCGAGACAGCCCGGCATCACCGGGTCGCCCTTGAAGTGACAGGCGAAGAACCAGAGCTCCGGCTTGATGTCGAGCTCGGCGACGATCTCGCCCTTGTCGAAGCTGCCGCCCTCCTCGCTGATGTGCGTGATGCGGTCGAACATCAGCATCGGCGGCAACGGCAGCTGCGCGTTGCCGGGCCCGAACAGCTCGCCCTCCGCGCAGGAGATCAGGTCCTCGTAGCTGTAGCTGTGCTTCTTCTCGCTCACACCGTCACCTTAGCAGCCTGAGCGGCGCCCGGGCCCCGCGGCGCTGCCGAGCGCGAGAAGGCGCAGGGGCAGACCTTCGGAGCCGGCACCGCCGATCCGGGCAAACTATAACACCGACAAGGGCTTGCCCAGCAAGCCATGGAAACGGTCCCGGGCGCCGGGGCACCCCTGCCGACGGCGGCCGCCAACCCGGACCGGACGCCGGCCTGCACGTTCAACTTATTCGAAGGATCGCGCTAAGTGATTGACCGACGCCTCTTCTCCTGCCAGTAAGAAGGCCCATATCAGGTGTCATGATGACCGAACGTCGCTATACCGCGCTGATCGAGCGCCTGAAGCAGGTGGGCCTGCGGCCGACGCGTCAGCGCCTCGCCCTGGCCAAGCTGCTCTTCGATCCCTCGCCCACCGAGCAGGCTGCGCCGCCGTCCGGCGGCGAGGCGGGCGGCGAGCCGCGCGCCTGCGACCGGCACATCACGGCCGAGCAGCTTCACGACGAGGCGGTCGGCGCGGGCCAGCCGGTGTCGCTGGCGACGGTCTACAACACGCTGCACCAGTTCACCGAGGCCGGCCTGCTGCGCGAGGTCGTCGTGGAGCCGGGCCGCTCCTACTTCGACACCAACGTCACCGACCATCATCACTTCTTCTTCGAAGGCAACGGTCGGCTGCTCGACATTCCCGGCGACCAGATCCAGCTGGCCGACCTGCCGTCGGCGCCCGAAGGCAGCCGGATTCGGCGGGTCGACGTGATCGTGCGGCTCGCCGACGGCGAGGCTGACTAGCCGCCGACCAAGGGCGCTCCGGGGCTTGAGCGCGTCTGCCTCGAACGGGGCGGGCGCAATGAGAATGCCTCTCAAATCATAAAATTGCTTTTTTGTTTAGAACCGTTCCAAGCTGTTGACTTCGCTTTTTCGCGTCTTATAGTCCGGCATGCAGGCCGCCGTGGCGAACAACCTCCCGGCGGGCCGCAGCAATAACTGACGCAAAGTCGAAGGGAGTCCGATATGTCGCTCAAGGGCAGCAAGACCGAGCAGAATCTCAAGGACGCGTTCTCCGGCGAGAGCCAGGCGAACCGCCGCTACCTCTATTTCGCCCAGAAGGCGGACGTCGAGGGCTACAACGACGTGGCCGCGGTGTTCCGCTCCACGGCGGAAGGCGAGACCGGCCATGCGCACGGCCACCTCGCCTACCTCGAGGAGGTCGGCGACCCGGCGACCGGCGAGCCGATCGGCGATACCGGCCTGAACCTGAAGGCCGCCATCGCGGGCGAGACCCACGAGTACACCGACATGTACCCGGGCATGGCCCGCACCGCGCGCGACGAGGGCTTCGACGAGATCGCCGACTGGTTCGAGACGCTCGCCAAGGCCGAGAAGAGCCACGCCGGCCGCTTCCAGAAGGCGCTCGACACGATGGACTGAGTCCGGCGCGCCCGCCGTTCCTGCGCGGTCTTCGCGGCCGGCGCGGGGCGGCGGGCCCCGGAACTCGGCCGCGCCCGGCAGGGCGGGCACCCCGGTGCCCGCGCCTGCTGCGCGTGGTGGCGCGCGTGGTGGCGACGGCAGGTCACGCTGTCGCGCCGGCGCCGAGGCGGCGCCGCATCCCGTTGCATGATGACATCGCTGCGCCAGATCTGCGACGGTGCCCTCGGCTCCCTCGTCGGCCCTGTCGCCTGAACAGCCATCCGGGCCCCCGGCCGGAGGAAGGAAAGACATGCGCGAAGGCAGCCTCGACGCCCCGGTGCGTCACCCGATCGACTGGAACGACCCCGACTTCTACGACATGGACAAGATCCATGCGGAAATGGACCGGGTCTTCGACATCTGTCACGGCTGTCGCCGCTGCTTCAACCTCTGCGACTCCTTCCCGGTGCTCTTCGACCTGATCGACGAGTCGGAGACCGGCGAGCTCGATGGCGTGGACAAGGCCGACTACAAGAAGGTCGTAGACGCCTGCACGCTCTGCGACATGTGCTTCATGGTGTCCTGTCCCTACGTGCCGCCGCACGAGTTCGACCTGGACTTCCCGCACCTGATGCTGCGCTACCGCGCCGCCGAGCGGAAGGCCGGCCACGGCGAGGGCATGACCGACCAGCTGACCCGCACCGACCGCAACGGCCGCCTCGCCTCGATGGCGCCGGGCCTGGCCAACTGGGCCAGCGACCTGAACAACGGCATGACCCGCGGCATCCTGGAGAGCGTCGCCAAGGTCGACCGCCACGCCGCGCTGCCGAAGTATCACGCCAAGACCTTCGAGCAGCGCGCCAAGGCCAACCCGCCGCAGCGCGACGCCGACGCGCCGGCCGCCGGGCGCAAGGTCGTGCTCTACGCCACCTGCTTCGCCAACTACAACAACCCCGGCATCGGCGAGGCGACCCAGGCGGTGCTCGCCAAGAACGGCGTCGAGGTCGAGGTCGCCTACCCGCAGTGCTGCGGCATGCCGCAGTTCGAGCAGGGCAAGCTCGACGAGGTCGCCGCGGGCGCGAAGAGCGTCGCCAAGGCCCTGCTGCCCTACGTCGACAAGGGTTACGACGTGGTCGCGGTCGTGCCCTCCTGCGCGCTGATGATGAAGTTCGAGTGGCCGCTGCTGCTGCCCGAGGACGAGGACATCAAGCGCCTGGCCCAGGCGACCTTCGACGTCACGGAGTACGTCGTGGACATCGCCAACAAGGAGGGCCTGGCCGAGGGCCTGCAGCCGCTCGAGGGCGGCGTCGCGGTCCACATCTCCTGCCACAGCCGGGCGCAGAACATGGGCAACAAGGCCCGCGAGCTGCTCAAGCTGATCCCCGAGACGCCGGTCAAGCAGCTGCCGCGCTGCTCGGGCCACGGCGGCTCCTGGGGCGTGCTCAAGGGCAACTTCGAGACCGCGCTCAAGGTCGGCAAGCCGGTCGCCCGCGACATGTACAAGGCAGAGCACAAGTACGTCAGCTCGGAATGCCCGCTCGCCGGGATGCACATCCTGCAGGGCATGGAGCGCTTCGCCGCCGACCAGCCCGAAGGCGAGCGCAAGCCGGTTCCGAGCGAATCGCACCATCCGATCCAGCTCTTCGCGCTGGCCTACGGCCTGGGCGCGGCGAGCGGCGTGTCGGATGGCGCCACCCCGAAGAAGTAAGCGAGGCTTGACAGGATGAGCACCCAGGCCATGACCATGAAGCGCGAGATCACCCCCGCCGACATCTGGCCGCTCGACCGCTACAGCGCCGAGCGCAAGAGCCTGAAGAAGGCCCTGGTCGAGAAGAAGCGCGACCGCCGCCTCGACGTCGGCCCCTTCGCCACCTTCTACTTCGAGAACTACGACACCATGTGGTCGCAGATCCAGGAGATGCTGTGGATCGAGAAGGGCGGCGAGGAGCAGCTCGCCGACGAGCTATCGGCCTACAACCCGCTGATCCCGCAGGGCAGCGAGCTGGTCGCGACGGTGATGTTCGAGATCGACGACAAGCCGCGCCGCGAGGCCTTCCTGGCCAAGCTCGGCGGCATCGAGGAAACCGCCTTCATCGAGTTCGACGGCGAGCGCGTGATGGCGGTCCCGGAGGCCGACGTCGACCGCACGACCGCGGACGGCAAGGCGAGCTCCGTGCAGTTCCTGCACTTCCCCTTCACCGCCGAGCAGAAGGAGAAGTTCCGCAAGCCGGACACGCGCGTCATCGTCGGCTTCGAGCACAGCGCCTACAGCCACATGTCGGTGCTGAGCGAGGCCGGCCGCGCCGCCCTGGCCGAGGACTTCGACTGATCGGCTCCGCGATCCGCGGCTTGTGACGAGAGGGGGGGGCGGCGACGCACCCCCCTTTTTCGTGCGACTTCGCCTCAGGTCCCGGACCCTACAGACCCTGCGGCCGCTCCATGCGGCCGGTCTCGCCCGGCGGGTTGGCGAAGGGCGCGAAGCCGTCGTCGCCCAGGGTCTGCCGCCAGTGGCCGAGCGCCCAGTGCACCGAGGGAAAGGCGATCTCCTCCCAGGGGATCTCGTCCCACTCGAAGAGCCCGCACTCCTGGGTCTCGGGGCCGGCCGAAACCTCGGGCGTGACCAGGCGCGCGCGATAGATCAGCTGGACCTGGCTCAGCCGCAGGATCGTGTAGACCGCCAGCAGCCGCTCGATCTCCAGCTCGGCGCGCGCCTCCTCCCAGGCCTCGCGCCGGGCGCCCTCGGCGGTCGGCTCGTGCAGCTCCAGGTAGCCGGCCGGCAGGGTCCAGTAGCCGAGCCGCGGCTCGATCGCCCGGCGGCACAGCAGCACCCGGCCCTGCCAGCTCGCCACCGAGCCGACCACGACCTTGGGGTTCTGGTAGTCGACGAAGCCGCAGGTGTCGCAGACCGGCCGCTCGCGGTCGTCGCCCTCGGGGATCCGCCGGCTGAAGCTCGGCTGCTCGACGCTGGTCATGGCGGCGATGGTGCCGCCGCGCGGCCGGCGGGGCAAGCCGGCAGAGGACGAGCGTGCCTGGCCGATTGGCGCGGCCGCGGCCGGCGGTGTAAGAGAGCCGGAGTCGAAGGGGGAGCCGCCGTGCCCGAAGGACCGACCAAGCCGCCAACCGCCGCCGGCCGCGGCGGCCGTGCGCGCGGCGCCAGCCGGGCGCCGCGCCCGGCCCGCCTGTCGCTGACCCGGCCGCGGCCGCCGAGCCGCTTCTGCGAGGTCGGCTGGCTGGTCGACGCCGACAAGGCCGGACTGATCTACGGGCCGCCGCGCGCGCTCGGTCGCCGTCCGGACCGTCAGGAGAGCCTGGAAGCGCCCGCCAACCCCAAGTCGGTGACCCGCTGCCCGGCGCTCAACGACCTGGACGCCAGGACCTTCGAGATCCCCTGCCCGGTCGACCTCTCCCTGAGGCTGGCCCAGGACGACAAGGGCCAGCTGCGGGTCGTGCCGACCGCCGAGGGTCAGGGCTCGGTCAACCGCCAGCACCTTTCCCAGATGGTCTTCCTGCTGCAGCGCGAGCGCTGGCGCGACCCGCGCTATCCGGTGATCCAGGTGGTCGCGCCCTACCGCTTCATCGCCGACGAGGAGGTCTGGCTCAACCAGCTGCCGCCCTACGACCACTGGCGCGAGACGCCCTGGCCCGGCCTGCTGATCGGCGGCCGCTTCCCGATCGACGTCTGGCCGCGCAGCCTGATGTGGGCGCTGGAGTGGCGCGACGTCTCGAAGCCGCTGGAGATCCGGCGCGGCGAGCCCTGGTTCTATCTGCGCTTCGAGACACGCGACCCGGCCAGGCCGCTGCGCCTGGTCGAGGCCGAGATGACCGAGGAGCTGCGCCGCCACTGCCGGGCGCTGGACGGCGTCACCAACTACGTCGGCCAGACCTTCCAGCTGTTCGCCGAGGCGCGGGCACGCCGGCCGGCCCGCCTGCTGACCCGGGCCGAGCGGCCGAACCGCCGGCCCTGATCGCCTGATCCGGGCGGCCGAGGCCGCCGTCGAAGGGGATCGAAAGCGGCTCGGCGTTCGCCCGAGGCGGCGGACCGTCAGACGCGCAGGTTGAGGAAACGGCCGCGCGGGTGCAGCTCGCCGGTCTCGCCGGCCCGTTCGCCGGCCGACAGGCGCGCCGGAGACACCGCGGCGTCGCTGCCGAGGGCGCTTCCGCCCCGGCCGCCGGAGGCCTCGGCACCGGCGGCCTGCTGCCATTGCTGGCGCGCGACGCCCTCGGCGCCGGGGCTGCTGAGCCCCAGGGCTTCGGAGAGCGCATTGCCGATGCGGCCGCCGTTGGAGATCCCGTCCATCGGACGAGGCTAGCGGCCGAGCCGTTAAGGAGGCGTAAAGCCCGGGCCCGCCGGAGGTGACCGCGGCGCCGGCGCGTGCTAAAGCGCCGGCCATGCCATCGGACCGCTCCGGACCCGGATCGCGCGGCGCGCAGCCCGCAGACCCCCGGCGCCTCGCCCTCGGCCTGCTCGGCGCCGTGCTGCGCCAGGGCCGGCCGTTCGACGAGGCGCTGGCCGCCGACCGGCGCCTCGCCGCCCTGGCGCCGCGCGACCGCGCCTTCGTCCGGCTGCTGGTCGCGACCTGCCTGCGCCGCCTGGGCCAGCTCGACGCCGCCCTCGACTCGCTGCTCGACCGGCCGCTGCCGCGGCGCCAGGAGGAGCTGCGCGACCTGCTGCGGCTCGGCGCCGCCCAGCTGCTGTTCCTCGGCACGCCGCCGCACGCCGCCGTGTCGACCTCGCTGGCGCTCGCCGAGACCCGCAGCCTGCGCGGCTTCAAGGGCCTGGTGAACGCCCTGCTGCGGCGCCTGGCGCGCGAAGGCGCGGCGATCCTGGCCGGTCAGGACGCCGCGCGCCTGAACCTGCCGCCCTGGCTGTGGGACCGCCTGGTCGCCGCCTACGGCGAGGAGCGGACCCGCGCCTGCGCCGCGGTGCAGGCCGGCGAGCCGCCGCTCGACATCACCGTCAAGGCCGGCGACCCGACGGCCTGGGCGGAGCGACTGGAGGCGCGCCTGCTGCCGACCGGCGGCCTGCGCCGCGCCCAGGCCGGCGGCGAGATCGCCGCCCTGCCCGGCTTCGCCGAAGGCGCCTGGTGGGTCCAGGACGCCGCGGCAGCCCTGCCGGCGCGCCTGCTCGGCGTGCCGCCGGGCGGGCGCGTCGCCGACCTCTGCGCGGCCCCCGGCGGCAAGACCGCCGAGCTCGCCGCCGCCGGCGCCGAGGTCCTGGCCGTCGAGATCAGCCCGGCCCGCCTGGCACGCATCGGCGCCAACCTCGAGCGCCTGGGCCTCGCGGCGGCGCTCGTGGAGGCCGACGCCACCGCCTGGCAGGCGCCGGAGCCGCTGCCCTTCATCCTGCTGGACGCGCCCTGCAGCGCCACCGGCACGCTGCGCCGCCACCCCGACGTCGCCTGGCTCAAGCGGCCCGGGGACCTCGCGGCCCTGACCGCCCTGCAGGACCGCCTCCTGGCGCGCGCCCTGGCCAACCTGGCGCCCGGCGGCACCCTGGTCTACGCGACCTGCTCGCTGCTGCCGGAAGAGGGACCGGAGCGCGTGGCGGCGCTGCTTGCGGGAGCGCCGGACCTCACGCGCCGACCGATCGCGGCACCGGAGGTCGGCGGCCTGGAGGCGCTGCTGACGGAGGACGGCGACCTGCGCACGCTGCCCTGCCACCTGGCCGAGGTCGGCGGCCTCGATGGCTTCTACGCCTGCCGGCTGGTCAAGGCGGCCTGACTGCCGCCCTCCCGGCCGCGCCACGGCCCCGCTTGAGAAGCCCCGGGGCGCGCGCTACAAGGCGCCCATGCAGCAAGCGCTCCGCATCGCGCCCTCGATTCTCTCGGCCGACTTCGCCCGCCTGGGCGAGGAGGTCCGGGCGATCGACGCCGCCGGCGCCGACTACATCCACGTCGACGTCATGGACGGCCACTTCGTGCCCAACCTGACCATCGGACCGATGGTCGTGAAGGCGCTCAGGCCGCACTCGGCCAAGCCCTTCGACGTGCACCTGATGATCGCGCCGGTCGACCCCTACGTCGCGGCCTTCGCCGAGGCCGGCGCCGACATCCTGACCGTGCATCCCGAGTCCGGGCCGCACCTGCACCGCACGCTCCAGCTGATCAAGGCGCAGGGCAAGAAGGCCGGCGTCTCGCTCAACCCGGCGACGCCGGTCGAGATCGTCGACCCGGTGCTCGAGGAGCTCGACCTGGTGCTGGTGATGAGCGTCAATCCCGGCTTCGGCGGCCAGTCCTTCCTAACCTCGGCGCTGCGCAAGATCGAATCGTTGCGCGACCGGATCGACCGCCTCGGCAAGCCGATCGACCTGGAGGTCGACGGCGGCATCAACGCCGAGACCGCGCGCGCCTGCCGCGATGCGGGCGCCGACGTCCTGGTCGCCGGCACCTCGAGCTTCACCGGCGGCGCGGAGGCCTACGCCGGCAACATCCGGCGTCTCCGCGGCGCGGGCTGATGGCTCAGCGCCCGGCTGCGGGAGCGTCGTCGCGAGGCGGTTCCCCGCGGGCCGGCCCGCTGGCGCGCCGCAAGGCCTGGCGCCACCTGCCGCCGGAGCAGCGCTGGGCCCGGCTGGTCTATCTCGCCAAGCGCAGCTGGTTCGCCCTGCCGCTCTACCGCTCGACGCTGCCGGGCTGCAGCGAGGCTGCGCCGCGCGCCACGCCGCCGGACCCCTGGCCGGGCCGCGCCGAGCAGGGCCAGGCACTGGTCGACGGCCGCTACCGCTTCGCCGGCCAGGCCCTGGTGGCCCCGACCCCGCTGTGGCAGCCGGCCGAGGCCAGCCCCGCCTGGCTGCGCGAGCTGCATTCCTTCGCCTGGCTGCGCGACCTGCGCGCCGCCGGCAGCGACGCCGCGCGGCGGCGCGCGCGCGAGCTGACGCAGGACTGGCTGACCCGGCACGCCCGCTGGTCGGACCCGGCCTGGGAGCCGGTCACCCTGGCGCGCCGACTGACCCACTGGCTCGCCCAGTGGGACTTCCTGGCGGCCAGCGCCGAGCACGAATTCCATCACGCCGTGCTGAACTCGGCGGCGGCCCAGGCCGCCAACCTGGCGCACAGCCTGCCGGCGGGCCTCGCCGGCGCCGATCTGATCTGCGCGATCAAGGGGCTGGCCATCGGCGGCGCCTGCCTGCCCGGCGGCGAGCGCTGGCTGGGCCGCGCGCTCGAGCTGCTCGGCCGCGAGCTGCCGCGCCAGATCCTGCCGGACGGCGGCCACGTCGAGCGCAGCCCGGCGCGCCACCTCGCCGCCCTGCGCGACCTCATCGACATCAAGGCGATGCTGCATGCCGCCGGGCGGCAGCCGCCGGCCGAGCTGGAGGCGGCGATCGACGCCATGGCGCCGATGCTGCGGCTCTACCTGCACGGCGACGGCGGCCTGGCGCTGTTCAACGGCTCCAGCGCCGAGGAGCCGCTGAAGACCGACCTCGTGCTGCAGCGCGCCAACGCCGGCGGGCGCGCGCGTCTCTCGGCGCCCGAGAGCGGCTACCAGCGCCTGCAGGCCGGACGGACCCTGGCGATCGTCGACGCCGGCGCGCCGCCGCCGCCCGGCCAGGACGGCCTGGCCCATGCCGGCACGCTGTCGTTCGAGCTGTCGGTCGGCCGCGAGCGGCTGATCGTCAACTGCGGCACGCCCGGCGTCGAGGGCGGGCCCGCGGCCTGGGTCGCGGCGCTGCGCAGCACCGCCGCGCACTCCACCCTCGAGCTCGACGGCCGCTCCTCCTCGGAGCTCCTGCCGGCCGGGCTGTGGAGCGGGCCGGGCTTGGCCAGCCGGCCGCGCGCGGTCAGCTGCCGTCGCGAGGAGCTCGAGGGCGCGACGCTGCTGGAGCTGACCCACGACGGCTACCGGGAGGGGCTGCGTGCCCTGCATCGCCGTCGCCTCTACCTGGCCGCCGCCGGCGACGATCTGCGCGGCGAGGACTCGATCGAGCGCAGCGACGGCGCCCGGCCGGTCGCCTTCGCGCTGCGCTTCCACCTGCATCCGGAGGTCCAGGCCAGCCTGCTGCAGACCGGCGACGCCGCGCTCCTGCGCCTGTCGCGCGGCGGCGGCTGGCGTTTCCGCGTCGGCGGCGGCAGCCTGACCATCGAGGATTCGATCTACTGGGGCGAGGCGCGCTCGCGGCGCAGCCAGCAGCTGGTCGTCAGCGGCACCGCCGGCCCCGGCTCGACCCTGGTGAAGTGGGCCCTGCGCCGCGAGGGTGCGAAACGCGCGTCGGACTGAAAAAACCGGCAAATCATCCGCCAGTACCGCGCCTCTTTACACTTCCCTTACGGGCGACTCCGATCCTGGTCTAGTCTTTCCAGACGGGATTCGGGGGGATCACGCCATGCGTCTCTTCAAGGTTTCTCTTGTCGCCGGCCTGCTCGGCCTGGCCCTGGCCGCCGGCGGACCGGCCGCGGCGCACAAGGCGCTGGGACCGAACCAGGGCTTCGTGCCGCCCGAGCGGGCGGTGGCTTCCGCGCTGCCCGAGGTCGAGGGCGGCTGCCGCCCGGTCGAGGAGATGCGCACGCGCGTCGGCGACGCGCGCGGCACCGCCGCGGCCAAGCGCTTCGAGCGCGAAGGCTTGGCCTGCGCCAAGGCCGGCGACCTGACCGCCGCCATCGCCCACTTCACGGCCGCGCTGGAGCACAGCGCCTGGCGGCCCCGGACCCTGGCCCGGCGCGGCGAGGCGCAGGCCCGCCTGGGCCAGCACGAGTTCGCCGTTCTCGACTTCGACCGCGCGATCCGGCTGGAGCCGGGGCAGCCGCGCTTCCATCACCTGCGGGCGATCTCGCTCGCGGCGATCGGTCGCGCCGAGGCCTCGGTCGACGACCTCGAACAGGCGCTGCGGCTGAGCGATCCGGCGGTCGTCAGCCGCCTGCAGCAGCACCTGCGCAGGAAGGGCTTCGGCACCGCCATCGATGGCGCCTACGACGCCCGGACCCGCCGCGCCCTGGTCGCCTGCATCAGCCAGAACTGCATCCGCCTCTGAGAAGCCAAGTCATTTTCTTCAGAGTGGCCACTATAGCGGCGTGTTCGTCCACGGAACGCGTGGTTAACAGTCTCTGAATTTACGCTTCTCTTACGAAACTGCCCGATCCTGAGGATCTCTACTGGACCTCGATCTCAGGAACGGGAGCACTGCCATGAAGGCGGCGAGAATCCTTGTCTTGGCGACGGCGCTGTGCGGCGTCGCCCTGCCCAGCCTCGCGCACAACCGGGACGGCCTGAGCGCCGCCGAGCTGACCGGCCTGTCGGCCTCGGCCGAGGGGCCCTGCCGCGAGGTCAGCGACGGCCGCGTCGCGGTCGCCGGCCTGCCGACCGCGATCAAGCGGGCCGGACGGCTCGAGCAGCACGGCGTCAGCTGCGCGCTGGCCGGCGACCTGCGCCCGGCGATCGGCCACTTCTCGCAGGCGATCCGGCGCTTTCCCTGGCGCTCGCAGGCCTACGCCAACCGCGGCCAGGCCTTCGCCGGGCTCGGCGAGTTCGAGTTCGCCGTGCTCGACTACGACGAGGCGATCCGGCTCGACCCGAAGCAGCCGAGCTACCGCTACCTGCGCGCGGTCTCGCTGGCGGAGATCGGCCGGGCCCAGCAGGCCGTCTACGACCTCGAGAAGGTGCTCAAGCTGAAGGACCGCAAGGTCGTCACCGAGCTGCAGCGCTACCTGCACGTCAAGGGCTACAACCCCGGCCCGATCGACGGCCTCTACGGCCCCTCGACGCGCCAGGCGCTGATCGACTGCGTCAGCGAGAAGTGCTTCAGCTTCTGAGTGCCTGAAATTCCTTCTCCCCCCGGAGGGGGAGAAGGTGGTCCGCAGGGCCGGATGAGGGGCGGCAAGGGCATCCGAGTCCGGCCGCTCCCCTCACCCGAAAGCCGCCAGCGGCTTTCGACCTCTCCCCCTCGGGGGGAGAGGTAGGTCAGGCCACGCCCAGCAGGCCCTTGGCGAAGGCCTCCGCCGAGAAGGGCCGGAGGTCGTCGGCGCTCTCGCCGACGCCGACGGCGTGGACCGGCAGGCCCTGGGCTTCGGCGAGCGCGACCAGGACGCCGCCCTTGGCCGAGCCGTCGAGCTTGGTGACCACCAGGCCCGTCACGTTGACCAGCTCGCGGAAGGTCTGGACCTGCTGCAGGGCGTTCTGGCCGGTCGTCGCGTCGAGCACCAGCACGACGTCGTGCGGCGCTTCCGGGTCGAGCTTCTTGAGCACCCGGATGACCTTCTGCAGCTCGGCCATCAGGTCGGCCTTGTTGTGCAGCCGGCCGGCGGTGTCGATCAGCAGCACGTCGCTGTCGTCGCGGCGCGCCTGCTCCAGGGCGTCGTAGGCCAGCCCGGCGGCGTCGGCACCCTGGGCGCGCGCCACGACCGGGCAGCCGACGCGCTCGCCCCACAGCTGCAGCTGCTCGATCGCCGCGGCGCGGAAGGTGTCGCCGGCCGCCAGCGTGACCCTGCGGCCGTCCTCGGCGAGGCGCTTGGCGAGCTTGCCGATCGTCGTCGTCTTGCCGGAACCGTTCACGCCCACGACCAGCACCACGTGCGGCCGCTTCGCCGGGTCGGGCACGAAGGGCCTGGCTACCGGTTCCAGCAGGGTCGCGATCTGGCCGGCCAGGGCGCCGCGCACCTCCTCGTCGGTGACCTCCTTGCCGAAGCGGGTGCGCGAGAACTCCGCGGTCAGCTTGGCCGAGGCCTTGACCCCGAGGTCGGCCGAGATCAGCAGCTCCTCGAGCTCCTCGAGGGCGGCGTCGTCGAGCCGGCGCTTGGTGAAGATCGCCGAGATGCCGCCGCCGAGCCGCGACGAGGAGCGCGACAGGCCGTCGCGCAGCCGGCGGAACCAGGAGCGCTTGCCGTCCTCCTGCTCGCTCATGCAGCACTCCTTGCCGCGTTGGGAGCGAGCCCGGCGACCAGCGTGCCCTCGGCGACCGCCAGGGCGACCGCCGGCACGATCCCGCCGACCGGCGCGTCGGCGGCCTCCGGTCCCTCGAGCCGCACCGGCGCGAACTGCGCGCTGCGGCCCTGGCCGGATTCCTCGACCAGCACCGACTGCGCCCGGCCGACCTGGGCCTCCAGGAAGCGCGCGACCGCCGCCTCGCCGGCCGCGCGCAGCCGCGCCGCGCGCTGCTTGCGCAGCGGCTTGGGCAGGGCCGGCATGCGCGCCGCCGGGGTGCCTTGGCGTTCCGAGTAGGGGAAGACGTGGAGCCAGGTCAGGTCGGCCTCCTCGACCAGGGCCAGGGTGTTGGCGAAGGCGGCCTCGCTCTCGGTCGGGAAGCCGGCGATCAGGTCGGCGCCGAACACCACGTCGGGGCGCGCGGCGCGCGCCCGCTCGACCGTGCGCAGGACGTCGGCGCGCAGGTGCCGGCGCTTCATGCGCTTGAGGATCAGGTCGTCGCCGGCCTGGATCGAGAGGTGCAGGTGCGGCATCAGCCGCGGCTCCTCGGCGAGCAGCCGGAAGAGGTCGTCGTCGAGCTCGACCGGATCGACCGAGGAGAGCCGGAGGCGCGGCAGCTCCGGCACCAGCGCGAGCAGGCGCCGGCAGGCCTGGCCGAGGGTCGGGCGGCCCGGCAGGTCCTTGCCGTAGTCGGTCATGTCGACGCCGGTCAGCACGACCTCGCGCACGCCGCCCTCGACCAGCAGGCGGACCTGGCGGACGATCTCGCCGAGCGGCAGCGAGCGGCTCGGGCCGCGGCCGAAGGGGATGATGCAGAAGGTGCAGCGGTGGTCGCAGCCCTGCTGGACCTGGACGAAGGCGCGGGTCTTCTCGGCGAAGCCGGCGATCAGGTGGCCGGCCGTCTCCTCCGCGAGGTCGCGCGCCGCCATGATGTCGCCGACCGCCTGGCGGGGCGCGGCCGGCGCGAAGGAGGCGGGATCGAGCTTCTCCAGGTTGCCGAGCACGCGGTCGACCTCGGCCATGGCGGCGTAGCGCTGCGGATCGAGCTGCACGGCGCAGCCGGTGACCACGATCTCGGCCCCCGGGTTGTCGCGCCGCGCCCGGCGCACCGCCTGGCGGAACTGCCGCTCGGCCTCGGCGGTGACGGCGCAGGAGTTGAGGATCACGGCGTCGCGCAGCCCCTGGGCGCGGGCGTGCGCGCGCATCACCTCGGACTCGTAGGCGTTCAACCTGCAGCCGAAGGTGACGATCCGGGCCTCGGCCGGCACCGCCGCGGCGCCCTCCGGCGTCGCATCGGTCCCGGCGGCCTCGCTGGCGGGCGCGCGCGTCATGGGACCGGGGTTATAGGAGCGCGGCGGCCGGCCTGTCCAGTTGTGGCGGCGAGCCGGTCGTGGCGGCGGGCCCTTCAGCCGCGCGGCCCGTCGGTCGACCGGGTCAGCCGCTCGGTCAGGCGCCGCACCGCCGGCGCGACGAACAGCACCGTCGGGAAGGCGACGACCCAGGAGGTCAGCCAGGACTCCATCCAGGTCGTCAGCGTCTCCGGGCGGACGCCCAGCGCCTGCACGGAAACGATCCCCGAGACGATCAGCGTCATCAGGCCGGACAGCAGGAAGCCGAAGAGGTAGGGAGCGTAGCGGGGCGGCAGCATCGGGGGCAGCGTGGCGGAGCGACGGGGGAAGGCGCCTCCCCCGCCCCTGGATCCCACTTCGCCGATGCCAAGGCAAGAGCCCTCGGCTGCCGCGGCCCGGCGGCTCAGTCCATGCGCTCGGCGATCGCCTGCATGAAGCGGTGGCTCGCCGGGTCGTGGACGCGGGTCAGCACGCCGCCGTCGAAGGCCGGCGAGGCGCGCCCGGCCTGCATGGCCTCGACCGGGCCGACGTCCTCCTCGAAGACGCCCCGCCAGCGCGCCAGGGTGTCGGCCACGGTCGGCGCGAAGGCCGCGTCGCCGGCCTGCGGGCTGGTGCCGTAGAGATGCAGCACCTCGCGGCTGACCGCCGGCGCCTCGGGATAGACGACGATGCCGAAGAAGTGGTCGCCCTGGACGCCGAGCCAGAGGTTCGGGAAGACCACGGGGTACTCGCCGACCGCCGCTTCCCCGTCTTCGAGCCCGGGGAAGCGCGGCAGGGCCGGACCCGCCTCGCCCTGCGGCACGTAGGCGCTCGTGCCGGCGCCGACCGCCGGCCAAGCCTCGAAGTAGTAGTGGTCGTCGAGCCGCGAGTAGCCGTTCAGCGAGGGGTGGACGACCGGCAGATGGTAGCTCTCGAGAAAGTTCTCGGTCGCGAGCTTCCAGTTGGCCCGCACCGTCAGGCTCATGCTCTCGACGCGCCTGAGGCCCGAAAGGTCGTAGCGCGCCCAGCGTGCGGCCAGCGGCGCCAGGTGCTGCTCCAGCGGCGGCGCGTCGCCCGACAGGTCGACGAAGACGAAGTCGGCCCAGAGACCGCTGCGCACCGGCAGCAGGCCGGTCGCCGCCTTGTCCAGGCCCTCGACCTCGTGGCGCCCAGGCCCGCCGACATCGGGAGTCTTCATCAGCCGGCCGTCCAGCCCGTAGCTCCAGGCGTGGTAGGGGCAGACCAGCCCGGGGCGCTTGCAGGCCGCCTCCCGCACCAGGCGGGCGCCGCGATGCCGGCAGACGTTGTGGAAGACCCGCACCGCGCCCTTGCGGTCGCGCAGCAGGATCAGCGGCGCGCCGCCGAACTCGATCGGCTTGACGTCGCCCGGCGCCGGCACCTCGCTGGCCGAGGCCAGGCAGGCCCAGCCGCCGTGCAGCACCCGGGCCATCTCGTGACGGTGGTAGTCGGGATCGGTATAGACGGCGTTGGGCAGGCCGCGCGCCTCGCCGAGCGGCCGGCGCACCGGCGAGAAATCGATGGCCTCCAGCGCGGCGGGACGGCGCGGCGGCGACGCGCAGGAACCAGGGGCAGCGTCGGGAGCGGCAAGAGACACGGCGGCGATCCTCCCAGGACGGAGAGCGGTTCGTCGCCGGAGTGTCGGAGCGCCGGGCCCTGCCGTCGCGATTGTCCGCGTCAGGAGTCTAGTTCAGCAGCGACTCGTCGAGACGGCCGCTGAAGGCGGTCGCCACCGGCCCGGTCATCAGGACATGGCCGTCGGCCTCGCGCCACTCTACCGTCAGGGCGCCGCCGGGCTGCTCCACCCGCGCCCGCCGCTCGGTCAGGCCGCGGCGCACCGCGGCGACCTGGGCCGCGCAGCCGCCGCTGCCGCTGGCCTCGGTCAGGCCGGCACCGCGCTCCCAGATGCGCTGGCGCAGCCGGGTCGGCGAGAGAACCTGGACGAGCTGCACGTTGGTGCGCCGCGGGAACAGCGGGTCGTGCTCGATCGCCGGGCCGAGCGTCGCGAGGTCGATCGCGTCGGGATCCTGCTCGACGAAGAAGACGACGTGCGGATTGCCCATCGACAGCGCCACGGGCTCGCGCAGCGGGCCCCGGGCGAAGTCGAGCCGCAGGGTGTCGGCCGGCTCGGCCAGCGGCACCTCCCGCCAGTCGAGATGGGCCGGACCCAGGTCGGCGGTGACCTCGCCGTCCGCGGCCGGCGTGCAGGGCAGCAGGCCGCCGAGCGTGCGGATCGCCACGCGCTCTCGGCCCTCGGCGAAGAGCAGCGAGGCGACGCAGCGCGTGGCGTTGCCGCAGGCCTCGGCCTCGCTGCCGTCGGCATTGAAGATGCGCATGAAGAGGTCGGCCCGCCCGGCGTCCTCGGCGGACGCCGGCTCCAGCACGATCAGCTGGTCGCAGCCGACGCCGCGGCGCCGATCGGCGATCGCCGCGGCCTGACCGGGGCTCGGCCGGAAGGGCTCGCGGCGGGCGTCGACGACGACGAAATCGTTGCCGAGGCCGTGCATCTTGAGGAAGGGGCGACCGCTCATGGACGTCTTATCGCCCGGCCGCCCCGCCCAGTCCAGCCGGGCCGGCCGGCCCAGACCAGGACGCGCCGCGACGGCACGCCCCGGCGCCGGAACTACCAGGTCCGAACGGGGCCGGTGTCGACGTGGACGAACTGGCTGTAGCGGCCGACGCCGCCGGCCTTCAGATCGAGCGCGGCCCGGTGCACCGCGCCGAGCGAGACGCCGGTCATCGCGATGTCAATCGCCTGGCCCTTCATGTGATAGGACTTCTTGGCGACGCCGTTGCCGTTCTGGCGCAGCGCCGCGTTGGTCTTCGGCGAGCGGTAGCCCGAGATCACGCCGAAGGTCGAGTCGCTGCGCAGCGCGACGCGCAGGTCGTTCAGCAGGTCGAGCAGCTTGCGGTCGATCGGATGGACCTCGCCGGTGCGGAAGTCGCGCAGCAGGTCGTCGATCTCGCGCAGGGCGCCGGTGTCGTAGCGGCCACCGGCCCAGTAGGTCGCGTTCAGGCGCTCTTCCGTGTGCCAGTTGTGGAACGAAAGACGGCGCCCGTCGTTATGGGCCTTGACGATGTTCGGCATGGCCAGCAGGGCGGTACCCGCCGCGGCCGTGGCAAGGAACGTGCGTCGCGATTTCAGGATCATCTGACTCCCCCGATCTCGGTCTGTCTCGGACGCGCTGGCCCGTCCCGGGGACCGGCGCGTGTGGGTGGGTGGCTCTCGCCGCTCGTTAGGAGACTGTTGTCGCCGCCCACGCTTGAGACTTGGTTAACAGGATCCTGGGCCAAGTCAACGGAGGAATGGCGCGGGCCTGGCTGCACGTGCCCGCGTTGGATTATCGCGATTCCATGCAGTTAAGCAGGTTTTCTCGCTGAAATCCTTAAGAAAGTGGCGCAGCGCGACCGCTGTCGACACGCCGCTGCGCCGCGGAATTCGGCGACGGCGCGGCGCTGCGTCGCAGTATAACAGGGACTAAACCGCGCGCCCTGCCGCAGGGCATGAAAAAACGGCCGGAAACCGCTTGTTCCCGGCCGCTTTTCTTGGCGCGTCAATCCTCTGCGGGAAGGCTCAGCTCTTGACCGCCTCCACCTCGGGCTCCTCGGCGAGCAGCAGCAGGTCGCCTTCGATTCGCTCGATCAGCTCGGCATCGCGATCATAGACGTCCTTGTAGAAATGCGCGGTTCCGGCGTCGTCGACCCAGGTCGTCAGGTAGGCGATGTGAACCGGCCAGTGACGCTCCAGTCCGATCCGCTGGGTCCGGCCGCTGGCGTAGGCGCGGCGCAGCCGTTCCATGTCCCACCCCGGCGCATCCTCGAGGACCAGCGCGGCCAGGGCGTTCGGATCGGCGACCCGGACACAGCCGGAGCTCTGCGCGCGGTCGGAGCGCGCGAAGAGATGTTTCTCGGGCGTATCATGGAGATAGATGGCGAAGCGGTTGGGAAGCATGAACTTGATCTGGCCCAGGGCATTGTGCGGCCCCGGCGCCTGGACCAGGCGGTAGGGCAGGCTGCGCCCGTTGGCCCGCACGGCATGCCAGTCGACGGCATAGGGATCGACCGGCGCCGCGTTGCGCGACCAGCTGGCGTAGAGCGTGATGTTCTTCTCGTAGAGATAGCCCGGGTTCTGGCGCAGCTTCGGCAGGTAGTCCTGGGCGAAGATGGTCGGCGGCACCGTCCAGGTCGGGTTGACCTCGAGGTACTCCATCTCGTCGGAGAAGCTCGGGGTCTCGCGGCTGGTGCGGCCGTTGACGACGCGCATCTCCAGGACCGGGCGGCCGTCCTTGACCGCGACCAGGTCGTGGCCGGCGGTGTTCACCAGGATGTAGCGGGGTCCGAGCTGCTGGGGCAGCCAGCGCCAGCGCTCCATGTTGGCCTGGACCTGGCGGACCAGGTCGTCGACCGAGCGGTTCAGCGCGCCCAGGGTCTCCGGCCCGACCCGGCCGTCGACCTGCAGGCCGTGCTGCGTCTGGAAGGCGCGCACGGCGGCCTCCAGGTCCGAGCCGAACAGCGAGGCGTCCGCCGCGCTCTCGGCATCGCCGGCTCCGGCGGCGGCCCCGGCGGCGGCGGCCGCCGCCTCGCCGGGCGCCGCAGCCAGCTCGCCCGACCGCTCGGCCTCGAGCGGCGGCACCGCCGGCTGGCCGGCCGCCTGCGGCGCGAGATGACCGCTCGCGGCGAGACGCTCGCGCAGGTCGACGACGCGCGGATCGCGCATGCCGGGATCCAGCGTTTCGCCGTCAGGAATGCGGCGCCAGCCGCCGGTCGCCGAGATTTCGCGCAGCTCGGCCAGGGTGCGGCGCAGGCGCGCGTACTGCGGGTGGCTCGGTGCGAGCGCCGCGAGGGCCGCAACGGGGTCGGCTGCCGAGGCGATGCCGCGGGCGCGCAGCACCGGGTCGATCGCGCCGTCGCCCTTGTCGAGCTCGCTGCCGAGCGACCGGGTCTCCTCGCGGCCGCGGGTCATGTCGGTGACGTAGTCCAGCAGCCCGGCGCTGAGCAGCACGTCGAGCGCCTGCCAGTCGCCGCTGCGGCGCGCCGCGGCGATCCGGTCGGTCAGGTAGCGCGAGGGGTCCAGCCCCTCTTCCCGGGCGCCCTCGAGAGCTTCCAGGACGGCACGGCCGCCTGCGCTGAGGCCCACCGGGCCGGTCGCTGCGCCCGATCCGCCGGCCGCCGCGTCGAGCCATATCGGCAGGAAGCCGTGCGGCTCGTAGAGGCGCTGCAGCCGCTCGTCGCCGACCAGCCGTGCCTCGGGTCCAGCCAGCTCGGCAGGCGCGGAGGCGCCGGTCTGCCCGTCGCCCGGGCCGCCCCGCAGCTCCGCCGGCGACAGCGCGACGGCGGGAGCGGCTCCGGCCAGCCCGGTCAGGCACCAGGCCACGCCGGCCGCGCGCAGGGTCTTCAGGGAACAAAGCATCATCTCGGGGGCACCTCTTCTGTCCTCTCCCCGGCGATCCCTCAATCGCCTCCTCCGAAGGGCCGTTCCGCTTCGGCCACGGCCCGCTCGCCCTTTACAAACGGCGTTGCGGCGATTCTGATCCCTCCTGCTTAGATTGGCGCAGGCGAAAGGGAAGCAAGCATGAACGAGGACGCCTTCAACATGTCGCTGCGGAAGTTCCTCAAGCAGGTCGGCGTGACCTCCCAGCGGGAGATCGAGACAGCGGTGCGCGGCGCCGTGGAGAGCGGCGCCCTGGCCGGCAAGACCGCGCTGACCGCCCGCGTCCGGCTGACCGTCGAGGGCGTCGACGTCGATCACGTCGTCGAGAGCCGCATCGAGCTGGAGTAGCGGACGCCGTCTCGCCGGACGGCGTCCTGCGTCCGCTCGAGCGTCGAACAACCGGGCCGGCGCCCGGCGCTCAGTGGGTCGGGCGGTGGAAGGGCTGGGGCAGCGGCCGGCCCTTGTCGGCGAGCACCACGCGCAGGCGGTCCGGATAGTCGGTGACGATGCCGTCGACCCCGTCGTCGAGCAGGCGCGCCATGTCGACGGGATCGTTCACGGTCCAGACCACGACGCGCAGCCCGAGGTCGTGGGCCGCGGCGACGTCGCCCTCGCGCAGGTCGCGATAGTAGGGCGACCAGACGGCGCCGCCGGCCTCGGCGACCAGGGCCGCTGGGCGCGCCGGGAAGTCGTCGGCATCGAGGCCGGCGAGCCAGGGCGAGGCCTCCGGCCGGCCGCGCTGCAGGTTGTCCAGCCAGGAGCGCTCTACGGTCAGATGCACGGTCGGCAGCTCCGGCGCGATCGCCTGCACCGCCGCGAGGCTGCGCCAGTCGAAGGACTGGACCGTCGTGCGCGCCTCGACCCCGGCCGCCCGCACCGCCTCGACCACCGCGGCTGCCAGGTCCGACGGGCTCGACGAGGCGGCCGGTTCGTCCGGCGACAGCTTGGTCTCGATCGAATAGCCGATCCGGCCGCCGCTCCAGGCCTCGCCGAGCGCGAGCACGGCGGCCAGCGTCGGCGCCGCGACCCCGTCCAGGCAGGCTTGCTCGGGAAAGCGGCCGGCTGCGCGGCTGCCCGGCCGGGCGCAGCCCACGTCGTAGGCCTGCAGCGCCTCGAGCGACAGGCTGGAGACCGCCGGGCCCGGGCCCTCCAGCCACGCGCCCGCCGGCGTACGCGTACGGTCGGCAGGCAGGCGCAGGTCGTGCAGCACGACCGGCACGCCGTCCGCGGTCAGCACGACGTCCAGTTCCAGCGTGGTGACGCCGACCGCGAGCGCGCGCCGGAAGGCCGGCAGGGTGTTCTCCGGCATCAGCCCGCGCGCGCCGCGGTGGCCGAGCGCCTCGAAGGCCGGTTCGGCATGGGCCGCCGGCACCCGGCCCGGCCGCTCGGCGCCGAGCGTGACGAGCAGACCGGCGGCCAGCAGCGCCAGCGTGACGGCGAGCGCGCCGACGGTCTGCCCGGACAGCCGCGGGCGCTTCGCGGACGACCGGCCGGCGGCGGCGCCGGCCGAAGCGCGGCGCTCCGAGGGATCCTCCGGGGAAGGCATGGCGCGATTGTAGCAGAGGCCGTCGGGGATTGGCAGGGCCCGGCCGGCGCCGGAGCCGGGCTCAGGCGATCCCGAGCCGGCGCATCCAGGCGGCCGTCGCCTGGGCCTCGGGATGCGGCTCGGCCTCCAGGCTCGCGGCGACGCCGGCCCGGTCGATCGCCGGCCGGTTCTGCGACAGCTTGGCCTTGCCCTCGACCCGTTCGGTCTCGAGCGCGAAGCCGAGCACGCCGCGCCGCAGACGTTCCAGGAAGCCGGCGTCCTGGCCGGCCGTCGACCAGGGCGCGGCGCGGCCGGCCTCGTGGTGCGCGGTCAGCTCGTCGAGCAGACGCGCGGTGCGCGCGTCGTCGAGCAGCGTCAGCGGGCCGGAGACCTGGACGGCGAGATAGTTCCAGGTCGGCACCGCCGGGCCCGGCCGGTAGGCCGAGGGCGAGACGTAGGCGTGAGGGCCCGAGAAGACGGCGAGCGCCCGGCCGCCGTCGCGCGCCAGCCGGCGCAGCTCGTCGCACTGCGGATTGGCCGCCGCCAGATGGCCGTAGAGACGGCGTTCGTCCGGCCGGTGCAGCAGCGGCAAGGGGGTCGCGGCCGGGCCGTCGGGCCCGGCAGTGACCAGCAGAGCGAAGGAATGCGCGGCGATCAGGCTGTCGATCGCCGCGGCATCCTCCAGGCGGAAGGCGGCAGGCACGAACATGGCGGGGCGCTCCGGGCGGCTGGATCGCCCGATCCTAGTCGGAACGCGGTCCCTGAAAAGAGCCGCTTTCCGGCCCCACGAGGGGACCAGTCGGCCGCCGCGGCGGTGCCGCTCAGCCCTTGCGCTCGACCATCAGCTTCTTGATCTCGGCGATCGCCTTGGCCGGGTTCAGGTTCTTCGGGCAGGTGCGCGTGCAGTTCATGATCGTGTGGCAGCGGTAGAGCCGGAAGGGGTCTTCCAGCTGGTCGAGCCGCTCGCCGGTGAACTCGTCGCGGCTGTCGGCGATCCAGCGGTAGGCCTGGAGCAGGATCGCCGGGCCCAGGTAGCGGTCGCCGTTCCACCAGTAGCTCGGGCAGGAGGTCTGGCAGGAGAAGCAGAGGATGCACTCCCAGAGGCCGTCGAGCTTGGCGCGCTCCTCGGGGCTCTGAGGCCGCTCGCGCTCGGGCGCCGCGGTCGTCGTCTTGAGCCAGGGCTCGATGGTCTGCAGCTGGGCGTAGGCGCCGCTGAGGTCGGGCACCAGGTCCTTGATCACCGGTTGGTGCGGCAGTGGGTAGATCTTCACGTCGCCGTCGACGTCGTGCAGGTTCATCGTGCAGGCCAGCGTGTTGACGCCGTCGATGTTCATGGCGCAGGAGCCGCAGACGCCCTCGCGGCAGGAGCGCCGGAAGGTCAGCGTCGGGTCGACTTCGTTCTTGATCTTGATCAGCGCGTCCAGGACCATCGGGCCGCAGTCGTCGAGGTCGATGCTGTAGCTGTCGACCCGCGGGTTCTGGCCGTCGTCGGGATTCCAGCGATAGACCTTGAAGGTCTTGGTCTTCTTCGCCCCCGAGGGCGCCGGCCAGGTCTTGCCGGTGCCGATCTTCGAGTTCGCAGGCAGCGCGAATTCAGCCATGGTCGGTCGTTCCCTTCAGATCCAGCCCGCTCAGTAGACCCGCGCCTTGGGCGGGAAGGACTGCACTTCGTTGGTCATCGGCTGCATGTGCACCGGCCGGGTCTCGAGCCTCGCCTTGCCCTTGTCGTCGACCCAGACGATCGAGTGCTTCATCCAGTTCTCGTCGTCGCGGTCCGGGTAGTCCTCGCGGGCATGGGCGCCGCGGCTCTCGGTGCGCTCGAGGCCGGAGGTGATGGTCGCCACGGCCTGGCTGATCAGGTTGTCGAACTCCAGGGTCTCGACGAGGTCGGAGTTCCACACCATCGAGCGGTCGCTGACCGAGATGTCGTCCTTCTGGGCCCAGACCGAGTCCAGCTTGTCGACGCCCTCCTTGAGCGTGTCGCCGGTGCGGAACACCGCGGCGTGGGTCTGCATGACGCGCTGCATGTCGAGGCGCATCTGCGCCGTGCGCGTGCCGCCCTTGGCGTTGCGCAGGCGATCGAGGCGGCTCAGCGCCGGCTCGTCGGCGTCGGCCGGCAGCGGCCGGTGGCCCTCGCCCGGGGTCATGGTGTCGGCGCAGCGCTTGCCGGCGGCGCGGCCGAAGACGACCAGGTCGAGCAGCGAGTTCGAGCCCAGGCGGTTGGCGCCGTGGACCGAGACGCAGGCCGCCTCGCCGACCGCCATCAGGCCCGGCACCACCGAATCGGGGTCGCCGTCCTTGCTGGTCAGCACCTCGCCGTGAAAGTTCGTCGGGATGCCGCCCATGTTGTAGTGGCAGGTCGGCAGCACCGGGATCGGCTCCTTGGTGACGTCGACGCCGGCGAAGATCTTCGCGGTCTCCGAGATGCCGGGCAGGCGCTCGTGCAGCACCTTCGGGTCGAGGTGCTCGAGGTGCAGGTGGATATGGTCCTTGTTGGCGCCGACGCCGCGGCCCTCGTTGATCTCGATGGTCATCGAACGCGAGACCACGTCGCGGCTGGCCAGGTCCTTGGCGGAGGGCGCGTAGCGCTCCATGAAGCGCTCGCCCTCGGAGTTGGTGAGGTAGCCGCCCTCGCCGCGCGAACCTTCGGTGATCAGGCAGCCGGCGCCGTAGATGCCGGTCGGGTGGAACTGCACGAACTCCATGTCCTGCAGCGGCAGGCCGGCGCGCAGCACCATGGCGTTGCCGTCGCCGGTGCAGGTGTGCGCCGAGGTGCAGGAGAAGTAGACCCGGCCGTAGCCGCCGGTCGCCAGGATCACCTTGTGGGCGCGGAAGCGGTGGATCGTGCCGTCGTCGAGGTTCCAGGCGACGACGCCGCGGCACTCGCCCTCCTCCATCATCAGGTCGAGCGCGAAGTACTCGATGAAGAACTCGGCGTTGTTGCGCAGCGACTGCTGGTAGAGCGTGTGCAGGATGGCGTGGCCGGTGCGGTCGGCGGCGGCGCAGGTCCGCTGCGCGGTGCCCTTGCCGTACTCGGTGGTCATGCCGCCGAAGGGGCGCTGGTAGATCTTGCCGGCCTCGGTGCGGCTGAAGGGCACGCCGTAGTGCTCCAGCTCGATGATCGCCGGGATCGCCTCCTTGGTCATGTACTCGATGGCGTCCTGGTCGCCGAGCCAGTCGGAGCCCTTGACCGTGTCGTACATGTGCCAGCGCCAGTCGTCCGGGCCCATGTTGCCGAGCGCCGCGGAGATGCCGCCCTGCGCGGCCACGGTGTGGCTGCGCGTCGGGAAGACCTTGGAGATGCAGGCCGTCTTCAGGCCGGCCGCGGCGAGCTCCAGCGTGGCGCGCAGGCCGGCGCCGCCGGCGCCGACGACGACGACGTCGTAGGTGTGGTCGACTGTGGTGTAGGCCTCTGGCATGGCGACTGGCCTTTCTTGGCTTTCAGCTCTCGCGGACGGCGCGCGCGGCCTTCGGGGCGGCGGCCGTTCAGAACATCAGGGACAGGACGGACAGCACGGCGATCACGCCGAGCAGCAGGCAGGCGCCCTTGACGAGCAGGAGGCCGGCGATCTTGGCGCCCTCGTGGTGGACGTAGTCCTCGATGACCACCTGCAAGCCCAGCGCCGCGTGGTGGAATGTCGCGGCGATCAGCAGCACCAGCAGGGCGCCGGAGATCGGGCTGCCGGCCCAGGCGACGAAGGCCGCATGGTCGGCGCCGACCAGCGAGATCACCGAGATCACGAACCAGATGACCAGCGGCACCAGGGCGATGGCGGTGACCCGCTGGGCCCACCAGTGATTGGTGCCGTCGCGGGCCGAGCCGAGGTGGCGGACGCGGGCGAGCGGGCTGCGCAGGCTCATGGTCGGGCTCCTTGTCCGGCGCGTCAGAGCAGGGCGATGCCGACGATCCAGGCGAGGACCGTGAGCACCGCGGTGGCGATCAGCACGGCCAGCGCGCTGCGGTAGGCGACCGACAGCTCGAAGCCGTAGCCGGCGTCCCAGACCAGGTGCCGGATGCCGTTGCACAGGTGGTAGAACAGCGCCGCCGACCAGCCGAACAGCAGGATCACGCCGATCGGCGAACCGACGAAGGACTGGGCACCAGCGAAGGCCTCCGGGCCGGCGGCGGCGGCGGCCAGCCAGTAGACCAGCAGCAGCGTGCCGAGGGCGAGCACGATGCCGGTGCCGCGGTGGAAGATCGACAGCGCCGAGGTCCACTGCGGCCGATAGACCTGGAGATGCGGGGAAAGGGGCCGGTTCTGCGTGGACATGCGGGCGTACCTCCGCGCGGTCGGGGCGCGCCGCCGACGACCGGCGGTCGCGCGCTTGGGGGATCCGGGCTCCGGGATACTGCGCTGCGGCAAACAAGTCAACGAAGCCGCCCCCGGCCACGCCAAAGCGTCTCGGCTCAAGTGTCTGAGGCGATTGGTAAAACACCGACGTTCCCGAGCCTGTGGATAAGACGGTGGAGCGTCTGCCGACGAGCTGTGCGCAAGCGCACGAACGACCCCCAGGATTCGCGTCTGCCCGCGCAGCCGCGGACTTCCCGGCGGCGCCGGCTTGCGCGACCATCCCTGCCAGCACCAGGGCGTGCCGGGATCTCCCGGTCTCTCGCCGGCGCACCGGCCCCCGCGACGGGGCGGCCCGCCCGCGAAGAGCAAAGGACTCCCGACCGGCCGCTGCCGGGCCGTCGCCGCGAGGCGCCACCCGGCCGCAGCCGGGGCCGTCGCCGGGTCGGGCCCCTCGGGGTCACGAACGCGGCGCCGGCCACGCGGTCCGCACCCGGCGGAAGGCCTCCAGCGTCGGGGCGTCGGACACCGGGCCGCGGTCCGGCGCGGCGGCAGCGTTTGCCAGGCCTGCCGCCGCGCCGACGCCTCTCCGGTCACGCCCGGCTGCCCCGGAGCCCGGCCGCGCGGCCCGCCGCGTCCCGCCCGGCTCCCTCGCGAGGCGTCGGGGCCCGCGGCGCGCGCCGCCGCGGCGAGGCGGAGTGCCAGCCGCCCGCCCCGGCGCCTCGTTGCTGCCCCGACTCGCTCCTACCCTCGCCGCGGCATCAGCACCGTGTAGTCGAGGTCGAGCACGACCGCCGGGTCGGGCTTGCCGTCGGCAGCACGGTCCGGAAAGTCGGCGCAGGGCCGGTCCTTGGTCGCGACCGTGCGCAGGCGCAGCGCGCCGAGGTCGTCGCGGCCGGGCAGCGCGCCCTTGTCGAGCACCTCGCTCCAGGCCGAGATGGTGTGGCCGGCGAAGGTCGGGCCGACGTGGCGGCCGCCGTTGATCGCGACGATCCGGCAGGCGTTGGCGAGGCCGTTGAACGACAGCGCGCGGGCCAGCGAGATGACGTGGCCGCCGTAGACGATGCGCCGGCCGAAGCGGTTGCCGGCGGCGGCCAGCTGGTCGAAGTGGACCCGCGCCGTGTTCTGGTAGAGCCGGGTCGCCAGCTGGTGCTCGGCCTCCTCCAGGGTCATGGCGTCGCGGTGGTCGATGCGCTCGCCGACGGCGTAGTCCTCCCAGAGGTGCGGGCTGCCGGCGAGCAGGCAGTCGTAGCCGGCGCCCTCGAAGCCGGCCGGCACCTGCAGCTCGGCGAAGGGCACGGCCTCCGGCAGCTCCGGCACGACGCTCTCCGGCGCAAGGGAATCGGGATCCCGTTTCTCGACCAGCACCCAGCGGACCCAGCTGACCACCGGCTCGTCGACCTGGTTGACGCAGTGCGAGCGCACCCAGACGACGCCGGTGGCGCCGCCCGACGAGGGCTTGAGGCCAATCACCTCGCTGACCGTGGTCAGGGTGTCGCCCGGGTAGACCGGCGCGCCGAAGCGGCCGTCGGCGTAGCCGAGGTTGGCGACGGCGTTGAGCGAGACGTCGGGCACGCTCTTGCCGAAGGCGATGTGGAAGACCAGCAGGTCGTCGAGCGGCGCCGCCTCCAGGCCGCAGGCGCCGGCGAAGGTGTCCGAGCAGTGCAGCGGGAAGCGGCTGCCGGTGAGCGCGATGTAGAGGCCGACGTCGGCCTCGGTGACGGTGCGCGGCGTGGCGTGCACCAGCCGCTGGCCGAGCCGGAAATCCTCGAAGAAGTGGCCCGGGTTGGTCTTGTCGCTCATCTCAGCTCCTCGACGATGCGCTCGGCTGCGCGGAGCGCGGAAAGATAGGCGCCGGGCGCCTGGGTTGCCCAGTCCTCCGGAATCGCCTCGCCGGCGAAGAACAGGCGGCCGTCGATGGGCTCGCCGAGCGCCGGGCGGCTGCCGTCCGCGCCGACACGCTGCGCGGCGTAGGCGCCCCGCGCCAGCGGATCGCCCAGCCAATCGGTGACATGGCCCGCGACGAACAGGCGCCGGACCTCGCCGCCGAAGATCTCGCCCAGGGACTCGAGCGCGAGTTCCCTGGCCACCGCCTGCCGATCGGGCGCGGACGCGAGATCGCGGGCCAGGGCGCCGCCGAAGAAGCTGACGCAGAGGTCCCGGCCGAAGGGCCGAAGGAGGTGGTCCCAGACCGGCCCGCGCGCACCCGACTGGGCATAGAGCGTCTCGCCCCCGGCACCGGTGAGTCCGGCGAAGCCCGGCCGGAAGCCGAGCGCGACCTTCTCCAGCGCGCCGCCCTGGAACCCGGCGAGCGCCGACTGCTTCCAGGCGGGCAGCGGCGGGGCGAAGGCGATGCTCCCGGCGGCGAGGACCGGCGGCGGCAGGGTGATCAGCAGGGCGCGGCAGGTCAGGCGGCCGCGCGGTGTCTCGAGCGCGATCCGGCGGCCGCGCCAGTCGACACCGGTCACCGGCGTCGAGGTGTCGATCGCCACGCCGGCCGGCGGCGCCAGGGCCTCGAGCAGCGCAGCCCCCAGGCCCGAGGGGACCAGCCATTCGCTGCCGGTGCCGACTTGGCGCCAGACGTCCCGCCAGGACAGGCGGTCGGTCTCGACGCCGTGCTCGAGCGGTCCGAGCGCGGCGTGGGCGATGCGGTCGAAGCGGTCGCGGACGGGTGACAGGGCCGCCACGGCGGCGTCGGCCGCGCCCTCCTCGTCGGCCCGCTCCAGCGCGGCGTCGAGCCGCGCCGCGGCGGCTTCGAGCGCCGCCTCCTCGGCGCCGGTCGCGTCCTCGCCGTCCAGGGCGAGCCAGAGATCGCGCGCGCCCTCGTCGAAGAAGGCGACGCCCCGGCGCCGGAGCAGCGCGGTCAGCGGGTTGACGTCGGCGGAGTGCAGCCAGGCGCAGCCGTGGTCGTAGGGAAACCCGAAGGTCCGGCTCTCGGTGAAGGCGCGACCGCCGATCCGCGCGCGCGCCTCCAGCACGCGGACCGCGAGACCGGCGTCGGCCAGGGCGCGCGCGGCGGTCAGCCCGGCGATCCCGGCGCCGACGACCGCGACGTCGGGCTCGGCGGCGCCGGCCCGCCCGGGCAAGGCAGCGAGCAGCGGCGCCGCCGCGAGTCCCTGCAGCAGCCGCCGGCGCGTCGAGCCGGCAGCGCTGCTCCGAGCGGCCTGCGTCATCGCCACCCTTCCCTTGTCCGAGCCGACCCCGACTTGCTCCCCCTCCCGGAGTCTCGCAGGGCGACCGACCCTACTCGACCGCCGTGACGCCCGCCGGCAGGCGGCTGCGGATCGTCTCGGCCAGCAGGGCGAGCTCGGCCGCCCGAGACGAAGAAGCGCGATGCACCAGGCCGATCGTGCGGCTCGCCGCCGGCTCGAGCCGGCGCAGCGCCAGGCCAGGCGTCGGCTGCCGGCAGGCCAGCGCCGGCAGCAGCGTGTGGCCGCGCCCGGCGACCGCGAGCTGGCGCAGCGTCTCCAGGCTCGCCGCCCGGAAGTCGCCGAGCGCCGGCGGCGGTGCGCCGGCCGCGCGGCAGACCGTCAGCGCCTGCTCGCGCAGGCAGTGGCCGTCGGTCAGCAGCAGCAACCGCGGCCCGCCGAGCGCGGCGAGCGACACCGGCTCGCCGGCGGCCAGCGGGTCGTCCTCGGCCGCGGCCAGCAGGAAGGGCTCCTCGAACAGCGGCAGCGCGGTCAGGTCCGTGCCCTCGGCCGGCAGCGCCAGCAGGCAGGCCTCGAGCGCCCGGTCGCGCAGCCGGGCGAGCAGCGGCTCGGTCAGATCCTCGTGGATCACCGGCTCCAGTCCGGGGTGGGCCTCGGCCAGCGCCGGGATCAGGCTGGGCAGCAGGTAGGGCGAGAGCGTCGGGATGACGCCGAGCGCCAGGCGGCCGGTCAGCGGCTCGCCGCGGCCGCGCGCCTCGGCGACCAGCGCCTCGGCCTCCTCCAGCACGCGGCGCGCGCGCGCCACCACGGCCTCGCCGGCCGGGGTCAGGGCGACCTGGCGCGAGGTCCGCTCGAACAGCGCGATGCCCAGGAAGTCCTCCAGCTTGCGGATCTGCGCGCTCAGCGTCGGCTGGCTGACGTGGCAGCGCTCGGCGGCGCGCCCGAAGTGGCCGCAGTCGGCGAGCGCGACGAGGTAGCCGAGATCGCGCAGGTTCATCGCCGGCTCATGCCGGTTTCCCGGCAGCGGGTCCGGCGTCCGCCTCGAGCGCGCGGATCGCCTCGGCCAGGGCGACGGTGCGCTCGGCCGCCTGGACGTGCAGGTTCTCGACCAGCTTGCCGTCGAGCACCACGACGCCCTTGCCGGCCCTGCTGGCCTCGGCGTAGGCGGCGATGACGCGGCGCGCCTCGGCGACCTCGGCCTCCGAGGGACCGAAGGCCTCGTTGGCGGCGGCGATCGTCTTCGGGTGGATCAGGGTCTTGCCGTCGAAGCCGAGCGCGCGGCCCTGACGGCACTGCGCGGCGAAGCCCTCGGCGTCCTCGAGGTCGAGGTGGACGCCGTCGACGACCGCGAGGCCGCTGGCGCGGGCCGCCAGCACGCAGAGCGACAGCGACGTCAGCACCGGCAGGCGCTCCGGCGTGTGCGCCGCGTCGAGGTCCTTGACCAGGTCCGAGGTGCCCATGACCAGGCAGGACAGGCGCTCCGATGCGCCGGCGATCTCCTCGGCCCTCAGGATGCCGCGCGGCGTCTCCATCATGCACATGATCGCCAGATCCGCGGGCGCGCCGGCCTCGTCGAGCAGCCGCTCGAGCGCCTGCACCATCGCCGCCGACTCGACCTTGGGCAGCAGGATCGCATCGGCCCCGGCGGTCGCCAGGGCGGCGACGTCGTCGCGGCCCCAGGCGGTCTCCAGGCCGTTGACCCGCACGACGATCTCGCGCCGCCCATAGCCGCCGGCGGCCACCGCCTCGGCGACGTTGCGCCGGGCCTCGGCCTTGGCGTCGGGCGCGACGGCGTCCTCGAGGTCGAGGATCAGGCCGTCGGCCGGCAGCGAGCGGCCCTTGTCGAGCGCCCGGGTGTTGGAACCCGGCATGTAGAGCAGGCTGCGGCGCGGACGGTCGGTGGTCGCCATGCTGGAGTCCCGGAAAGAGGCTCTGGATCGGGTCGCGGACGCCCGCGCCGGACTATAGGCGGCCGGCGGACGGCTTGTCATGGGCCCGGCGCGGAGCCCTGGCGGCGTCCTGGCCGCTTGCCACGGTGCGGGCCATGGCGCAGCGTGCCGCCCCATGTCAGCGACCGTCCTCTCCGTGCAGTCCCACGTCGCCGCCGGCTGCGTCGGCAACCGCGCCGCGGTCTTCGCGCTCGAGCGCCTGGGCCGGCGGGTCGCGGCGGTGCATACGCTGCAGTTCTCCCACCATCCCGGGCACGGCAGGCCGGCGGGCGGCGCGTTCGAGACCGCCCAGGTCGCGGCCGTCATCGCCGGCACGCTGGACCACCTGGGGCCGGGCGGGCTGGACGCCCTGCTCAGCGGCTACCTGGGCGTTGCCGGCAACGCCGAGGCGGTGCGCGATGCGGCGCGGCGCATGCGGGCAGGCAATCCCGCAGCCTTCTGGCTGTGCGATCCGGTGATGGGCGATCTCGGGCGGCTCTACGTCGGCGAGGGACTGGTCGAGGCCTTCCGCGACGCCCTGCCCGAAGCCGAGGTGCTGACGCCGAACGCCTTCGAGCTCGGCCTCCTGGCCGGGACCCCGGTCGCCCGGCTGGACGAGGCCGCGGCCGCCGCAAGGTCGCTGCTGGTCGGCCGCACGCGCCTGGTCGTGGCGACCTCGCTGCCGGGCCCGGCCGAGGGCGAGATCTCGAACCTGGCGGTGAGCGGCGAGGGCGCCTGGCGGCTGAGCACGCCGCTGCTGCCCTTCGCGACGCCGCCGAGCGGCGCCGGCGACCTCTTCTCCGCCCTGCTGCTCGACCGGCTGCTGCGCCGCGAGCCGCCGCCCGCCGCGCTGAGCGGCGCCGGCAACGCGCTCTTCGCGGTGCTCGAGGCGACGCTGGCGGCGGCCGCACCGGAGCTCGAGCTGGTCGCAGCGCAGGATCGGTTGGCCGAGGCGCCGCGGCGCTTCGAGGCCGTCGCCCTCTGAGACGACCCTAGACCTCCGGGCGCTGCCCGCCGGCCTTCTCCAACCGCTTGTGCTCGGCGAACTCGGCCAGCGCCGCCTTGGCCTGGCGGAAGACCTCGTCCCAGGCGCCCGGCGCCGGCTGGCGGAACAGGCGCATCGAGGGGTACCAGGGCGTGGTCGCCGCCTGGCCGCGGTAGGGCCAGTAGGGCACGAAGTTGAGCAGGTTCCAGACCGGCGTGCCGAGCGAGCCGGCGAGGTGCGCGACCGCCGAGTCGGTCATGATCACCAGGTCGAGCTGCCGGCAGGCCGCCGCGGTGTCGGCGAAGTCGGCGAGGTGCGGCGCCAGGTCGAAGACCAGCGGCTCGGCGCGCTGGCGCTTGAGCTGCTGCTCGGGCTCGCCCTTCTGCAGGCTGACCAGCTGCACGCCTGGCACCTCGGCCAGCTCGTAGAAGCGCTCCAGCGGCACCGCGCGGTTGCGGTTGTTCTTGAAGGTGACGCTGCCCGACCAGACGATGCCGACCGTCACGCGCCCGGCGAAGGGCTTCAGCAGCCGCTCGACCTTGGCCTCGGCGGCGCGCGGCACGGTCAACGGTGGGGGCGGCGGCAGGCGGGCGCCGTCGTCGACCTCGAGCAGGCCCGGCAGCGACATCATCGAGACCCGCCAGCGCGGCTCCAGCGCCGGCTCGTCGACCCGCACCAGTCGGTCGACGAAGGGCGCGCCCTGCAGCAGCCGCCACAGCTCGGCCTTGCACTCCAGCCAGACCTCGGCGCCGAGCTCGCGCAGGCGCGGCAGGAAGCGCAGCGCCAGCAGGGTGTCGCCGAAGCCCTGCTCGGGCAGCACCAGCAGGCGGGTGCCGAGCGGGTCCTCGCCGCGCCAGCGGGGCAGCTCGGGCCGGCGGTCGGGCAGCTCGCCGAGCAGCCAGCGCGCCTCGTAGGCCTTCCAGCCCTCCTCGAAGCGGCCGAGCTGCAGCAGCGAGATCGCCCGGTCCCAGTCGATGCGCCGGGCCTTGGGGTCGAGCTGCAGCGCCCGCTCGAGCGCCTGCAGCGATTCGGCGAAGCGCCCGGCCTCGCGCAGCGCGATGCCGAGGTTGTGCCAGGAGCCGGCGTCCTGCGGCCGGGCCGCCACGGCGCGGCGGTGCGTGGCGACCGCCTCGTCGAGGCGGCCGAGGTCCTTCAGCGCGTTGCCCAGGTTGCCGAGGAAGCTGCCGTCGCCGGGCTGCAGGTCGAGCGCCCGACGGTAGCAGCCGACGGCCAGCGCGAAGCGGCCGGCGCGCCGGTAGGCGACCCCGAGGTTGCTCCAGATGCCGGCCTCGTCCGGCCGCAGGGCCAGGTAGTCCCGGTAGCGCTCGACGGCGAGGCCGAGCTCGCCGCGCCGCTGCGCCGCCAGGCCCTCGGCGCGCAGGCGCTCGGGATCGGCGCCGGCCGGGGCCGGGACGGGAGCCGGACCGGGAGCGGGGGCGCCAGCGACCGCCTTGCCGGCCGCCTTCGCGGCGGACCGGGGGGTCGGCCTTGCGGCCGGCTTCGGAGGCGCCGCGCCGGGCCTTGCGGGCTCGCCGTCACGCCTGGCCATGGGCCGCCTCCGTCAGCCGCGCGTCGACCGCGGCCAGCAGGGCCTCGACCGCGCTCGCCCAGTTGCCCGGTTCGCGCTGGCGGAACAGCCGGTGGCGCGGGTACCAGGGGCTGGCGTCGCGGCCGCGCGGATAGCGCCAGTCGCCGGCGTAGGGCAGCAGCAGCCAGCAGGGCACGCCCATGGCGCCGCAGAGGTGGCTGATCGGCCCGTCGACGGCGACCACCAGGTCGAGCCGCGGCAGCAGCCGGGCCATGTCGGCGAAGCTGTCGAAGGCCTGGCTCATGTCGTGGACCAGACCCGAGGCGCCGGCGGTCACCAGGTCGGCGACCGCGCTGCCCTTCTGCAGCGCGAGCAGCTGCAGGCCCGGCCGGCCGGCCAGCGCGATCAGGCGCTCCAGGCCGGGGCCCTGGTCGCCGTCGCGCCCGGCCCAGACCAGGCCGATCGCGAGCCGCCGGCCGGGCTGCCCGGGCGGCGCCAGGACCGGGCCCGGCGGCGGCGTCAGGAAGCCGCGCTCGTCGAGGCGCGGCGGCTCGGGCAGGCCCAGCAGATGGGGCAGCGAGCCGAGCCCGACCTTGAACAGGCCGCGGCCGCCGCTCGGCAGCCCGCCGCCCTCCTCGTCGATCAGCGACAGGCAGCCGGGCAGCCTGCCGACCAGGCGGCGCAGCTCGGCCGGCAGCACCAGGTGGTAGCTCAGGCCTTGCTCGGCCAGCGCCGGCAGCCAGCGCAGGAAGAACAGCGTGTCGCCGGCGCCGGGCTCGCCGTGGACCAGCAGGCCGCCGGCCGGCAGCGCCTCGCCCTGCCAGGGCGGCAGCTCGTGAAACGGGCCGCGCGCGCCCTTCAGGCGGCGCCGCGCTTCCAGCGCTTCGAAGCCGGCGGCGTAGCGCCCGGCGGCGAGCAGCACCGTGCCGAGCTCGACCTCCAGGCGCGGCGAGCCGGGCTGGCGCTCCAGCGCGACGCGGTAGGCCGCCGCCGCCTCGTCGTAGCGGCCGAGGTCGGCGAGCGCGCGGCCCAGGCCGCGCAGCAGGCCGCCGTCCTCGGGGCTGGTCTCGACGGCGCTCAGGTAGTGGCTCAGCGCCTCGCGCAGGATGTTGCCCAGGTTGTTGGACAGGCTGGCGTTGCCCGGGGCCAGGGCCAGGGCGCGGCGGTAGCAGGCCTCGGCGGCGGCCTGCTTGCCCTGGCCGCGCAGCAGCACGCCGAGATTGTTGAGCGCCTGGATGTGAGCGGGGTCGCGTGCCAGGGCCTCGGCGTAGTGCCGGACCGCCTCGACGACGCGGCCGGCGCGATGCACCTCGACCGCGCGCGCGAAGATGCGCTCGGCCTCGTGGTCGGCGGCCGCGTCCCCGGGACGCCCGGCTTCCGCCTCGGCCTCCCAGGGCGCCGTCGGCTCGGGACTGTCGGGGGCGAAGGCGGATGTCGCCGGAGCAGCGCGGGGCGCGGGAGCGTCTTGGGTCGCGGGGGCGTCGCGCGTCGCCGTCGCGCCGGCGCTGCCGCCGCGCGAGGTCGCCGCCTGCCGGCCGCGCCCCGGGCCGTCCCCCATCGCGGTTCCCCCAAAAATCCGGGCCGCGGTCGGCGGTCAGCCCGCCGCCGCGCCCCGATGCCTCAGGCCAGGCCGAGAGCCCCGCGTCAGAGGTAGTCCTCGGCCAGGGCCTCGGCGATCTGCACGGCGTTGAGCGCCGCACCCTTGCGCAGATTGTCGGAAACGATCCACAGCGACAAGCCATGGTCGATGGTCGGGTCGTTGCGGATGCGGCTGACGTAGACGGCGTCCTCGCCGGCGCACTCGGCCGGGGTCACGTAGCCCTCGGCCTGGCGGTGGTCGAAGACCGAGACGCCGGGCGCCTCGCGCAGGATCTCGCGCGCCTCGTTCTCGTCGAGCTCGTCCTCGAACTCCAGGTTCACGGCCTCGGCGTGGCCGATGAAGGTCGGCACGCGCACGCAGGTGGCGTGGACCTTGATGCGCGGATCGAGGATCTTCTTGGTCTCGACCGCCATCTTCCACTCTTCCTTGGTCGAGCCGTCCTCCATGAAGACGTCGATGTGGGGAATCACGTTGAAGGCGATCTGCTTGGGGAAGAGCTCGCTCTTGATCGGGTCGTTCACGTAGATCGCCCGGGTCTGGTTGAACAGCTCGTCCATGGCCTCCTTGCCGGCGCCGGAGACCGACTGGTAGGTCGAGACGACGATGCGCCTGATCGGCACGCGGTCGTGCAGCGGCTTCAGCGCGACCAGCATCTGGATCGTCGAGCAGTTCGGGTTGGCGATGATGTTCTTGCGCGGATAGCCGGCGATCGCCTCGCGGTTGACCTCCGGCACGACCAGCGGCACGTCCGGGTCCATGCGGAACTGCGAGGTGTTGTCGATGACGACGGCGCCGGCGCGCGCGGCGACCGGCGCGAACTCGGCCGAGACCTTGGCGCCGGGCGAGAACAGGCCGATGTCGATGCCCTTGAAGTCGAAGGACTTGAGGTCCTGGACCTTGAGCACCTCGTCCTCGCCGTAGGAGACCTGCTGGCCGGCCGAGCGCTCGGAGGCCAGCGCCACCACCTCGTCGACCGGGAACTTCCGCTCGACCAGCGTCTGGAGCATCTCCCGCCCGACGTTGCCGGTCGCACCGACGACCGCGACCCGATAACCCATCTCTTGCTTTCCTTTCGCATGCGAGGACGGCGCTGCATCTACGCGCGCGCCCGTCGATTTACAACCGCTCGAATGAGGCGAGGCCGCTCGCGCGCGGCCCGTCCGGCGGCGGCCGGCCGGCCCCGAAACGCCGAAGGGCCGCCCCACCGGGCGGCCCTTCGAGCAATGGAAGGTCCTGCCGGGGGACTACTGCGCGTCGTCCTCGGTCTTGGTGGTCGTCGGTTTCGTGGTCTGCTGCGGCTGCTCGGCCGTCTGGACCGAGGTCTGCTGCGCGCTCTTCAGATGGCCGCAGGCCGCATAGGCGGCCGAACCGGCGAAGGCCACGAGCGCGAGCGTGGCGACGAACAGGCTGAACTTGGCCATGGGTCGATACCCTCCTGGCGAGGTCAGAGAGGCCGGAATGCTACGCGCGGAGGCGGTTCCGGTCAACAAGGCGACGGCACCCGCCTGGGCCGCCCGCGCCCCTGCCCGATCCCGCGAGCGTTGTTATGCGCTGCCTGGGACGCTACCTTTGCAGGTTGGCGGTTCAGGTGCCGGCGCGGCAGGGGAGGCGGCATGGACCCGGTCTGGCAGGCGGCGCTCGGGTCGACCAGGCGGCGCATCCGCGAGGACCTCTGGACGATCCTGCCGGCCAGCCTGATCCTGCTGGCGGGCCTGGCCCTGTTCGAGCTCTTCATCGAGCACCCCGAGGACACCGTCCTGCTGTTCCTGACCGAGCGGGACCTGGCGATTCCGCGCGACAGCCTGGTCGCCATGCAGAGCGTCGAGCTGCCGAACCGCTCGCTCTACTTCGCCGCCAGCCTCGCCTACACCCTGGTCGTGCTGCTCGGCTCGGCCTTCGCCCTGGCGGTCGTGGTCAGCGGCCTGCGCGGCAGCCACACCCCCGAGGCTCCGCTGCGCTGGGGGCCTGCGCCCGCCTGCCGCAGCGAACGGCTGGTGGAATGGCTGCTGCCGGGCGCGGCGGTGGCGGCGATCGTGCTGCTGTTCCTCGTCCTGTCGGCGTTCGCCGAGGACATCGGCTACATCCACTTCTCGGTGCACCATGAGCTGCTGGCGGACATCACCGTCGAGGCCGGCCCCGGCGAGCGGCCGCCGGAGCGCCGCTACTTCGCCGATGCCGACTGGAAGGCCCGGGCGCTCAGGACGCTGACCGTGGCGCACTACCTGATGGGCATGGTCAGCGGGGTGCTGATCCTGCTCGCCTTCGCCAGCTGCGGCTGCGCGGGGGGCACGACCCGCCCGGCCGGGGCTGCGGCAGCCGAGCCCGCAATGGCGGAGGCCGTGCGCTCGCAGGTCCGACGCCTGCGCCTGGTCGCGCTGGTCGGCTCGCTGGTGATCATGAGCGGCGTCGTGGTCATGGGCACCCGCTTCGAATGGACGACCCGGGCGATCACCGCAGCCGCCGCCCTGCAGGCCGCCTCCGCCGCGCAGGCCGGGGAGACGGGGAGCGCAGGGGCGGCGCAGCCCGCCCGCCCGGCAACGTCGGCCGCCGTGAGCGCCGGCGCCGGCCTCGGAACGCCCGCGGCCGACGCCAGCGCCTTCGCCGACAGCCTGGTGCTGTACTGGGCCATCGTCATGTCGACGATGCTGGTCTCGGCCTACCTGCTGGTCGCCTGGCGACTGATGGCGCGCGGCGCCAAGTTCGCGTTGACCGACGAGGTCAGCTCGATTGCGGCCCTGCTGTCGCCGATCGCCGGAAGCCTGGTGACCGCGCTGCTGGCCAGCTAGATGACGTCGCGGCGCCAGGGCCGCTCGGCCGGGGCGGCATCGAGCCCGACCGCGGCGGCGTAGCCGGCGTAGACCGCCGCGGCGATGGTGCCCGGCGCTGCGCAGTCGCCGAGACGCTGCAGGCTGCGGATCCCGGGCGCCCCTCCTGCCTCGCGCAGGGCATCGAGTTCCCGGTAGAGGCCGTCGGTCGGCGCGCGCCGGGTCAGCGGCAGCAGCCAGTCGGCCGCCAGTTCCTGCCGGGCACCGGTGAACACGCAGGCTACGGTGACGGCGCCGGCGGCGACCGCCTCGAGGGTGCGGTTGGCGACGATCTCGACCCCGGCGTGGAGCAGAGCCGCCGTCGAGGCCGTCGCCTCGGCGGTGCGCTGGCCCCACTCCCCGACCCGCCCGGCCGGCGTCACCAGCGTCACCGCGGTGCCGTGGCGGCGCAGCAGCAGGGCGAGCACCGAGCCGATGTAATAGTGGTCGTCGTCGAAGATCACGGCATGGCCCGGCGGCGGCGCTTCGCCGGCGAGCAGCGCGTCGGCTGAAACGACGCGCGCGCCGGGCCCCGGCTCGAGCGGCAGGTCGCGGCTGCGCCCAACGCCGTCCACCGTCCAGCGCGATCCGGTCGCCAGAAAGACGTGCTCGGCCTCGACCTCCAGGACGCTCTCGGCGGTCATCCGGCTCTCGGGAAAGACCGAGACGGCAGGCAGCCGCTCCAGCCGGCCGAGCCGCCAGTCGCGCACGCGCGCCCACTCGGCCAGGCCCGGCAGGGCGCTCTCGGCGGTGACCCGGCCGCCGAGCGTGCGCCCGGCCTCGGCGAGCAGCACATCGTAGCCGCGCTCGCCGAGCACCCGCGCCGCCTCCAGGCCGGCCGGCCCGGCGCCGACCACCAGGACCCGGGCGGGCCGGGCGGTCGGGACGGTGCGCTCCGGGTGCCAGGCGCGACGCCACTCCTCGCCCATCGTCGGGTTCTGCGTGCAGCGCAGCGGCACGCCCAGCGTGTCGTGGGCGTAGCAGACGTTGCAGCCGATGCACTCGCGGATCGCGTCGGCCTCGCCGGCCTCGATCTTGCGCGGCAGGAAGGGGTCGGCGATCGAGGGCCGCGCGGCGCCGATCAGGTCCTGCACGCCGGTTCGGATCATCCGCGCCATGGTGTCGGGCGCGGTGAAGCGACCGACCGCGACGACCGGCTTGCCGGTCATCGCCTTGGCCGGCGCGACCGCGGCCTCCAGGGCGCCTTCGCGCACGAAGCGCGAGACGCCCATCTCGACCTCGTAGTCGCGGATCGTCAGGTCCCAGAGGTCGGGCAGCTCGGCGAGCAGCGAAAAGGCCTCGTAGCTCTCCGGCTCGGCCGGGTCGACGGTGAAGCGCGTCGCTACCGCGGCGCGCCCGGCGACCGCCTCGAGGGTCTCCTCGATCAGCTCGCGGACCAGGCGGACCCGGTTCCCGAGGCTGCCGCCGTACGCGTCGGTGCGGTCGTTCAATCGCGGGTCGAGGAACTGCGAGAGCAGGTAGCCGTGGGTCGCGTAGACGTAGACCAGGTCGAAGCCGGCCTCGAGCGCCCGCCGGGCCGCCGCGGCGTGCCAGCGCCTGAGCTCGCGGATGTCGGCGAGGTCGAGGCGCCGGCTCTGCACCGGATGCGGTGCCGGGGCCGGCAAGCTGGCGACGCCGAGCGGCGGCAGACGGCTGTCGTAGTTGGCCACGGCGCTGCCGCCGTGCCACAGCTCGACCCCGGCGAGCGCCCCGTGCCGGTGGATGCTCTCGGTGACCAGCGCCTGGGCGCGCAGGTCGTCGGCGTCCCACAGCCGGGCGTAGGGATAGGGGCCGTCGTCGGAGCTGGGGTCGTAGGAGCAGTACTCGGTGCAGACCACGCCCCAGCCGCCCTCGGCCTTGACGCCGCGCATCGCCGCCAGGGTGTTCGGCCGCTGCCAGCCCATGCCGCTGCAGTGCGGCACCTGGTAGAAGCGGTTCTTCGCGGTGACCGGGCCGAGGCGCAGCGGCTCGAAGAGGATGTCGTGGCTCTTCGGCCGCTGCGGCATCACGGGCCTCCTCAGGCGGCCATGGCGTCGAGCTCGGCGAGCAGGGCGTCGCCCATCTGCCCGGTCGAGACGACCTGGCTGCCCGGCGCCTGGATGTCGGCGGTGCGGATGCCCTTGGCCAGCACCTTCTCGACCGCCTTCTCGACCAGGTCGGCGTCGTCGGCGAGGTCGAAGGTATAGCGCAGCGCCATCGCCAGGCTGAGCACCGTGGCCACCGGGTTGGCCTTGCCCTGGCCCGCGATGTCGGGCGCCGAGCCGTGCACCGGCTCGTACATCGCCTTGCGCCGGCCGGTCTCGTCGACGTCGCCGAGCGAGGCCGAGGGCAGCATGCCGAGCGAGCCGGTCAGCATCGAGGCCTCGTCGGAGAGGATGTCGCCGAACAGGTTGTCGGTGACGATGACGTCGAACTGCTTGGGATTGCGCACCAGCTGCATGGCGGCGTTGTCGGCGTACATGTGGCTGAGCTCGACGTCCTGGAAGGACTCGTCGTGCAGCTTCTGCACCTCCTCGCGCCAGAGCACGCCGGACTCCATGACGTTGGCCTTCTCGCAGCTGGTCACCCGGCCGTTGCGCTTGCGCGCCAGCTCGAAGGCGACGGCGGCGACCCGGCGGATCTCGCTGGTCGTGTAGACCTGGGTGTTGACGCCGCGGCGCTCTCCGTTCGGCAGGGTCTCGATGCCGCGCGGCTCGCCGAAGTAGACGCCGCCGGTCAGCTCGCGGACGATCATGATGTCGAGCCCGGCGACGACCTCGGGCTTCAGGGTCGAGGCCTCGACCAGCGCCTCGAAGCAGAGGGCGGGGCGCAGGTTGGCGTAGAGCTGCAGGTCCTTGCGCAGGCGCAGCAGGCCGCGCTCCGGCTTCTTCGAGAAATCCAGGCTGTCCCACTTCGGCCCGCCGACCGCGCCGAGCAGCACGGCGTCGACGCCCATCGCCTTCTCGACCGTGGCGTCGGTGACCGGAATGCCGTGGGCGTCGATGGCGGCGCCGCCGACCAGGTCCTCGCTGATGTCGAAGCTGACCGCGCGGCGCTTGTCCATCCAGTCGACGACGCGGCGGACCTGGCCCATGACCTCGGGGCCGATGCCGTCGCCGGGCAGGACGAGAAGTGACTTGTTGGACGGCATCGCTGGGCCTCCCCCTCTGGCGTTTCTCTGCACGCGTTTCGTGACACTCTGGCGCTTCGCCTAGCGGAAAGCCCCGGTCCGGGCAAGTCTCGGGCCGGCAGGGCAGCCTTGCCGGCCGGCGTTTTCGAACCCGACGGCTGGCGCTATCCTCGCGCGCCTGCGCCGAGTGCCATCGACAGCGGAGCCGAGCCCGCCCGTGATTCTGACCCTCGCCGTCTCCGGCTACCGCTCGCTGCGCGACCTGGTGCTGCCGCTCGACCGCCTGAACGTGGTCACCGGCGCCAACGGCAGCGGCAAGTCGAGCCTCTACCGCGCGATCCGGCTGCTCGCCGACACGGCGCAGGGCCGCGTCGTCGCCTCGCTGGCCGCCGAGGGCGGGCTCGACTCGACGCTCTGGGCCGGGCCGGAGGGCTTCTCGCGCGCCATGAAGCGGGGCGAGGCGGAGGTCCAGGGCACCGTGCGGCGCGAGCGCGTGCACCTCAGGCTCGGCTTCGCCGCCGAGGACTACGGCTACGCCATCGACCTCGGCCTGCCGGTCGGCGGCGGCGTCTTCGGCCGCGATCCCGAGATCAAGGCCGAGGCGGTCTGGGCCGGCGAGGTCCTGCGCCGCGGCAACGTCTTCGCGACGCGCAACGGCCCGAGCGTGCGCCTGCTCGACGACTCGGCGGCGCGCGCCCTGGTCGCCCAGGACCTGGCGGCCTTCGATTCCATGATGACCCAGGTCGCCGACCCGCGGCAGGCGCCCGAGCTGCTGCTTCTGCGCGAGCGCATGGGAGCCTGGCGCTTCTACGACCATGTCCGCAGCGATGCCGAGGCGCCGGCGCGCCGGCCGCAGGTCGGTACCCGCACGCCGGTGCTGGCCGCCGACGGCGCCGACCTGGCCGCGGCGGTCCAGACGATCCGCGAGATCGGCGAGGCCGAGGCGCTGGACGCGACGCTCGACGACGCCTTCCCCGGCAGCCGCGTCGAGGTGGCCATCGCCGACGGCCTGTTCTCGGTCGAGATGCGCCAGCCCGGGCTGCTGCGGCCGCTGCGCGCCGCCGAGCTGTCCGACGGCACGCTGCGCTTCCTGCTGCTGACCGCGGCGCTGCTGTCGCCGCGGCCGCCCTCGCTGCTGGTGCTCAACGAGCCGGAGACCAGCCTGCATCCGGACCTGCTGGCGCCGCTCGGCCGGCTGATCGCGCGCGCCGCGGCGACGACCCAGGTCGTCGTGGTCACCCACGCGGCGCCGCTGGTCGAGGCCCTCGCCGGCGAGCCCGGCAGCCGCCTGATCGAGCTGCGCAAGGAGCTCGGCGAGACGGTCGCGGCGATCGAGGACGAGCCGGCTGTCCCGGCCTGGAGCTGGCCGCAGCGCTGAGCCCGGCTCAGGCCGCGGGCACGGACTCCAACAGCTGCTCGGCGGCGCGCCGCCCGGACAGCCAGGCGCCGTGGACACAGGCCGGAAAGCTCTCGTGCGTATGCTCGCCGGCGAGCACCAGCCGCTCGTCGAGCGGCTCGGCGAGCGTGCGGCGGTCGTCGGCGCGGCCGGGCAGCGCGTAGGAATAGGCGCCGAGGCTGTACGGGTCGCTGTCCCAGGCGGTCGTCAGCAGCGGTTCGAGGTCGCGGGTGACAGCGCTGCCGAAGCATTCGGCCAAGGCCTCGCGGCCGTACGCGTACATTGCCGCCTCGCCCGCCGCCTCCAGCTCGCGCGACAGCGGGCCGCCGACGTAGACCTCGACGAAGCCGCGGCCGAAGGGCGCGACGTGGATGTGCGCGGCGCGCAGGCTGTCGAAGTTGCTGTTCGTCTGGAAGTCGCGGCGGCCGCCGAAGGGATCGCGGTCCGGCTCGGTCGGAAAGCGGAAGTAGATCTTGTTGTCGGAGCCCAGGCGCAGGCCCTCGGCGGCCCGCTCGACCGCGACCGGCAGGCCGGGCTCGAAGGCGATGCGCCCGGCCTGCAGCAGCGAGACCGGCACGGCGACGATCGCCGCGGCCGCCTCCAGACTGCCCCAGCGGCCGCTCAGGCGGACGCCGCCGGGGCGCCGCTCCAGCCGCTCGACGCCGTGGCCGAGACGCAGGTCGCAGCCCTCGGCCAGGCCGGCGACGAAGCGGCCGTAACCGACCGGCAGGCGCCAGTTCTCCATGGTCTCCTGCGAGCGCAGATAGTCGACCGCCGAGATGTCCTCCAGCGAGCCGCCCCAGATCCAGCCGATCGCCGCGCCGATGGCGGGGCGGAAGGGCGCGTCGGCGGGCAGCAGCTCGGAGATCGCGCGGTCGGGGCCCGACTCGCCGACCGCCTCGATGCCGTCGTGCAGGCGCTGCCAGTCCGCCTCGTAGGCGGCGTAGCGCGGCCCGAGCACCTGCCGGGCCCACTCCTGGGCCCAGACCTGCTCGCAGCGGTCGACCCTGTAGCCGCGCGCCTCGGCGACCCCGACCAGCGGGTTCAGCGAGGGCGAGTGCAGCCAATGGCCGCCGCGGTCGACCGGCCAGCCCTCGGCGGTCTCGACGGTGTGCGTGCGGCCGCCGACGCGGTCGCGCGCCTCGAGCAGCACGCAGGAGCGGCCGGCCTCGGCGAGCCGCCCGGCGGCCCCGAGCCCGGCCGCGCCGGCCCCGACGATGGCGACGTCGATCATGGGGATCCTTCCTGTGGAGCGCCGGCTCCGCCGTCGCCGGCCCCGGCCCGCTCCCCCGCCCGGCCACCCACGACAGTATCCTGAATGGGTGGCCGGGCGGGGGAGCGGGCCGGGGCCGCGGTCGCGCGAGCGACCGTCGCTAATACAGCCAGGGCTGCTGGGCCTTCTGGCCGGCCTCGAAGCTGTCGATCTCGCCCTTCTTCTGCAGCGTCAGGCCGATGTCGTCGAGGCCGTTGAGCAGGCAGTGCTTCTTCCAGGGATCGACCTCGAAGGAGATCGTGCCGCCGTCCGGGCCCTGGATGGTCTGCGCCTCCAGGTCGACGGTCAGCGTCGCGTTGGCGCCGCGCGAGGCGTCGTCGAGCAGCTTGGCGATCTGCTCGGGCGGCAGCTGGATCAGCAGGATGCCGTTCTTGCCGGCGTTCGACGAGAAGATGTCCGAGAAGGACTCGCCGATGACGCAGCGGATGCCGGCATCGAGCAGCGCCCAGGCGGCGTGCTCGCGCGACGAGCCGCAGCCGAAGTTGTCGCCGACGACCAGGATCTTCGCGTTCTCGTAGGCCGGTTGGTCGAGCACGAAGGGCCCGCCCTTGCCGTCGCCGTCCTTGCGGATGTCCGAGAACAGCCCGGCGCCCAGCCCGGTGCGCTTGATCGTCTTGAGGTAGCGCGCCGGGATGATCTTGTCGGTGTCGACGTTGTCCATCGGCAGCGGCGCCGCGACGGCCGTGAGGGTGGTGAACTTCTCCATCGGTCTCTCCGGTGTCTCTGCCCCGGCCCTCTCCCCCACCCGGCCACCCGTTCAGGATACTGTCGTGGGTGGCCGGGTGGGGGAGCGGGCCGGGGCCGGCGGCGGCAACGCCGCCAACTAGCCCAAAAACTCCCGCACGTCCGCCAGCTTGCCCTTGAAGGCGGCGGCCGCGGCCATGCCGGGGCTCATCAGGTGGGTGCGGCCGCCGGGGCCCTGGCGGCCCTCGAAGTTGCGGTTCGAGGTCGAGGCGCAGCGCTCGCCCGGCTTCAGCTTGTCGGCGTTCATCGCCAGGCACATCGAGCAGCCCGGCTCGCGCCAGTCGAAGCCGGCCTCGACCAGGATGCGGTCGAGCCCCTCGGACTCGGCCTGCTCCTTGACCAGGCCGGAGCCCGGCACGACCATCGCGTAGACGCCTTCGGCGACCTTGCGGCCCTGCTTCAGAGCGCCCTCGGCGATCGCCGCCACGGCGCGCAGGTCCTCGATGCGGCCGTTGGTGCAGGAGCCGATGAAGACCTTGTCGACCGCGACGTCCTGCAGGCGGGTGCCCGGCGTCAGCCCCATGTACTTCAGCGAGCGGGTCATGCCCTGGCGCTCGCCCTCGTCCTCGAGCGCCGAGGGGTCGGGCACGACGCCCGAGATCGGCAGCACGTCCTCCGGCGAGGTGCCCCAGGTGACCTGCGGCTCGATCTCGCCGACCGACAGCGTGACCTCGCGGTCGTAGCGCGCGCCCTCGTCGGATGGCAGCGTCTGCCAGAAGGCGACGGCCTGCTCGTAGGCGCCGGCCTTGGGCGCCATCGGCCGGCCCTTGAGGTAGTCGAAGGTGGTCTGGTCGGGCGCGATCAGGCCGGCGCGCGCGCCGCCCTCGATCGACATGTTGCAGACCGTCATGCGGCCTTCCATCGAGAGCGCGCGCACCGCCGGGCCGGCGTACTCGATGACGTGCCCGGTGCCGCCGGCGGTGCCGATCTTGCCGATGATCGCCAGCACCAGGTCCTTGGCGGTCAGGCCGGGCGGCAGGTCGCCGTCGACCGCGATGCGCATGTTCTTGGCCGGGCGCTGGATCAGCGTCTGGGTCGCCAGCACGTGCTCGACCTCGCTGGTGCCGATGCCGAAGGCCAGCGCCCCGAAGGCGCCGTGGGTCGAGGTGTGGCTGTCGCCGCAGACGATGGTCATGCCCGGCTGGGTCAGGCCCTGCTCGGGGCCGATGATGTGGACGATGCCCTGGCGGGCGTCGTTCATCTCGATCAGCGGCACGCCGAACTCGGCGCAGTTGGCCGAGAGGGTCTCGACCTGGATGCGGCTCTCCTCGTCCTCGATGCCCTTGGAGCGGTCCGAGGTCGGCACGTTGTGGTCCGGCACCGCCAGGGTGGCGTCGGGCCGGCGCACCTTGCGGCCGGTGAGGCGCAGGCCCTCGAAGGCCTGCGGGCTGGTGACCTCGTGGACGAGGTGGCGGTCGATGTAGAGCAGGCAGGTCCCGTCGTCCTGGCGCTCGACCAGGTGATTGTCCCAGATCTTCTCGAACAGCGTGCGCGGCTGTGCCATGTCGGGCGGTCTCTTCCTCTTGGCCGATGACGTCCTTCGCCCGCCGGGCCCTTCTCGCCGGGGCCTTCGCGGGAAAAGGCGCGGGAGCATAGCGCCGAAGCCGGCGGCGTCAAAGGCCGGGCGGCCCTTCGCGGCGCGCATGGCGGTCGCCGGCCCGCCCGGCGGCGCTTTCCCCGAAGCGCCGGGCGGCGTAGGACTGTCGTCCATGAGCGACATTCTCGATTCGGACGAAGCGCTGAGCTTCCGCGATGCCGAGGCCGCGGACCTGCCGGCAATCGTCGCGCTGCTCGCCGACGACGCGCTGGGCGCCGCGCGCGAGCGCAACGAGACGCCGCTGCCGGCCTGCTACACGGAGGCCTTCGAGCGGATCCGCGCGCAGGGCGGCCACCGGCTGCTGGTCGCGGTCGACGGCGACGGCGCGGTCGTCGGCTGCCTGCAGCTGATGCTGCTGCCCGGCCTCGCGCGCCAGGGCCTGACCCGCGCCCAGATCGAGGCTGTGCGCATCGCGGCCCCCTTGCGCGGCCGCGGCCACGGCGGGCGCTTCATCCTGCACGCGGTCGAGCAGGCGCGCGCCGCCGGCTGCGGCCTGGTGCAGCTGACCAGCGACAACAGCCGCGCCGGCGCCCACCGCTTCTACGAGCGCCTGGGCTTCGCCGCGACCCACGTCGGCTTCAAGATGATGCTGGACTGACCGCTCGGACCGGCAGCCGGCCGGGAGCGGACGCGCGGAACCGCCGGGCCCGGGGCCGCGGCGGTTCGAACGCGTGCGGGCAGCGCCCGCGCGAGCGGGCGGCCGGATCAGGCGCCGGACTTCGCGTCCTGCTTGGCCTCGGCCTTGGCGGCCGTGGCGGCGTCGCGCTCGGCCTGGGCGACCTTGGCCTTGGCACCGGTGGTCTGCTCGGCGATGCGCGCCGCCTTACCGGTGCGGCCGCGCAGGTAGTAGAGCTTGGCGCGGCGGACGTCGCCGCGGCGTACGACCTGGATCGAGTCGATGCGCGGGCTGTACAGCGGGAAGACGCGCTCGACGCCCTCGCCGTAGGAGATCTTGCGCACGGTGAAGTTCGAGTTGATGCCGCGGCTCTTGCGCGCGATGCACACGCCCTCGAAGGCCTGGACGCGCTCGCGGGTGCCCTCGACCACCTTGACGTTGACGCGCAGGGTGTCGCCCGGGGCGAACTCCGGCACCGGCCGCTGGGCGGTGAGGGCCTCGATCTGCTCCTGCTCGAGCTGCTGGATCACGTTCATGGCCTTGGGTCCCTAATCCTTCGTGTCGCCGCCCTCGGCGGCCTGCTGGTAACGGCGCCAGAGATCCGGTCGCCGCTGTCTCGTCAACTCCTCGGCACGCTCCCGGCGCCACTGCCGGACCCGCGCATGATGACCGGAGACCAGGGCCTCCGGAACCTCGCGCCCCTGCCAGACGGCCGGGCGCGTGTACTGCGGGTACTCCAGGAGGCCCCGCTCGAAACTCTCCTCCGCCGGGCTCTCGGCGTTGCCCATGACGCCCGGCAGCAAGCGCACGACCGCGTCGAGAACGACTTGCGCGGCGACCTCGCCCCCCGAGAGGACATAGTCGCCGATGCTCATCTCCTCAACGCCGCGCGCCTCGAGCACCCGCTCGTCGACGCCCTCGTAGCGCCCGCACAGCAGCCGGATGCCCGGCCCGGCGGCCAGCTCGCGCACGCGCTGCTGGGTCAGCAGCGGCCCGCGCGGGCTGAGATAGACCAGCGGCCCGGGCCGCCGGGCGACGCTCTCCAGCGCCGCATCGACCACGTCCGGCCGCATCACCATCCCGGCGCCGCCGCCGAACGGCGAGTCGTCGACCGAGCGGTGGCGGTCGGTGGCGAAGTCGCGGACGTCCGTGACCTCGAGCCGCCAGCTTCCGCGCGCCAGGGCCCGGCCGGCGAGGCTCAGGCCCAGGGTGCCCGGAAAGGCCTCCGGGAAGAGCGTCAGCACCGAGGCGCTCCAGGGCACCGCCCCGTGAGCCGGGTCCCCGGGCGCCGCCGTTTCGGGTCGGCTGGTCCCAGGCTGGCTCATCGCAGGCAGCCGCTCCTCCGGAAGGCGCGCTTTATGGCGGGTCGACGGCGCTTTGTCCAGCCCTTCCGCAGCCCTTCCGGCGACTCAACCCGGTGCATCGCCCGTCCCTTCAACCGCCGTCCCGTCACCGGCTCCGGCTTCCTCGTCTCCCGTCAGCATCGGCGGCAGCTCGACGACCAGGCGGCCGCCGGCCAGGTCGACCGTCGGCACCACCGCCCGGGTGAACGGCAGGTCGAAGGCCGGGCCCTCGGCGGGCTCGATCTCCAGGACCGAGCCGGCGCCGTGGTCGGCGACCGAGGCGACCCGGCCGAGCGTCTCGCCGTCCGGGCTCTCCACCGCCAGCCCCACCAGGTCGGCGACGTAGAACTCCTCGGCGTCCTCCGGCTCGGGCAGGGCCGAGCGCTCGACGTAGAGCCGCGTGCCGCGCAGGGCCTGGGCCGCCTCGCGGTCCTCGACGCCGTCGATCGCCGCCAGCAGCAGGTCCTTGACCCGGCCCTTGAGCGTCAGCCGGAAGGTCCGCCGACCGGCCTCGTCGGTCAGCGGCCCGTAGGCCGCGACCGCTTCCGGCTCTTCGGTGAAGCTCTTCAGCTTGACCAGGCCGCGCACGCCGTGGGCCCCGGCGACGGCCGCCAGGCACAGGCGCCGGGGAGTATCGGACGAACTCCGGGCCATGGCGGCTGGCGTCTCGCGGGCCGGGGCCGCAGGCTCACGCCTCGGCCTGGCCCTCCTCCGCGCCCTCGGCGGGGGCCGCGGCGGCCTCGGCCGCCGCCTTGGCCGCGTCCTCGCGCTCCTTCAGGCGCTCCTGAGCCTTCGCCTTCGGCGCGCTCTTCTTCGGCTGCTCCTTGTAGGTCGGCTTGGCGATGATCTCGGCCTGGCCGAGGAAGCGCGCGACGCGGTCGGTCGGCAGGGCGCCCACCGACAGCCAGTGCTTGATGCGCTCCTCCTGCAGGATCACGCGCTCCGGATGGTCCTGCGGGACCATCGGGTTGTAGCTGCCGACCCGCTCGATGAAGCGGCCGTCGCGCGGGCTGCGCGTGTCGGCGACGACGATCTGGTAGAAGGGGCGCTTCTTGGCGCCGCCGCGCGCCAGGCGGATCTTGATCGACATGGGTCTCTGAACTCCTCGTTGAACTGGATCTTGGGGTCGGTCTCAGCCTTCGGCGGTGCAGAAGGCGTGAAGCTTGTTGCCGTCGGGGTCGCGCAGATAGGCCGCGTAGTAGCCCGGCGCGTAGCGGCGCAGGCCCGGCGCGCCCTCGTCGCGGCCGCCGCCGGCCAAGCCGGCGGCGTGGAAGGCCTCGACCTGGGCGCGGCTGTCGGCGCGCCAGTTGACCTGGAAGCCGTTGGCCCAGGTCGCCGGGCGGCCGTCGAAGGGCCGGTGCGCGTAGACCCAGGGCAGCCGGCTGCCGGCCGCGCCGTAGCCGTAGGACAGGTCCTGCTCGTCGATCACGCGGGCCAGGCCGAGCGCCGCCATCACCGGATCGTAGAAGGCGCGGGCGCGCTCCAGGTCGTTGCAGCCCAGCGTGATGTGCGAAAAAGCCTCGCCGGCGGCCTCCGCCGGATCCTGGCCGAGGTAGTGCACGGCCTGCAGCTTGTTGCCGTCGGGATCGCGCAGGTAGGCGGCGTAGTAGTCGTCGGCGTAGTGGACGCGCAGGCCGGGCGCGCCCTCGTCCGAGCCGCCGGCGGCGAGGCCGGCGCGGTGGAAGGCCTCGACCGCCTCGCGCGAGCCGGCCAGGAAGGCGACATGCGTGCCGTTGCCCCAGCTCGCCGGCAGGCCGTTGAAGGGCGGCAGCAGCCAGGCCGCCGGGTCGGCGCCGCGGCCGCCGTAGGCGACCGAATCGTCCCGCTCGACGACGCGCAGCAGACCGAGCGGCGCCAGCGCGGCGTCGTAGAAGGCGCAGGCCCGGGCGAAGTCGTTGTAGCCCAGCACGACGGCGGAGAGCGCGCTCACTTGCGCCCCCCGAAGCCGGGCGGCAGGCCGCCGCCCATCCCGCCCATGCCTCCGGGGCCGCCGCCCGGGCCGCCGAGGCCGGGCAGGCCGGAGCGCGCCAGGCCCTTCTTGCCGAGCTTCTGGACGCGCTTCATCATCTTCGAGGCGTCGGCGAACTGCTTGAGCAGCTTGTTGACCTCCTGCACCGAGGTGCCGGAGCCCTTGGCGATGCGCTGGCGGCGGGAGGCCTTGATGACCTCGGGGCGCGAACGCTCCTGCGGGGTCATCGACGAGATGATCGCGAGCTGGCGCTTGACCATCTTGTCGTCGACCTTGGCGTTCTTCATCTGCTGCTGGATCTGCGGCGTGCCCGGCAGCATGCCCATCAGCTTCGACAGGCCGCCCATCTTGGTCAGCTGGCGCAGCTGGCTGGCCATGTCGTTGAGGTCGAACTTGCCCTTTTCCAGCTTCTTGGCGAGCTTCTCGGCCTCGTCGGCCTCCATCGTCTCGGCCGCGCGCTCGACCAGCGAGACGATGTCGCCCATGCCGAGAATGCGCGAGGCGACGCGGTCCGGATGGAAGGTCTCCAGGGCGTCGAGCTTCTCGCCGATGCCGAGCAGCTTGATCGGCCGGCCGGTGACCGCGCGCATCGACAGCGCGGCGCCGCCGCGGGCGTCGCCGTCGACGCGGGTCAGCACGATGCCGGTGACGCCGACCCGCTCGTTGAAGCTCTGCGCGACCGTGACCGCGTCCTGGCCGGTCATGGCGTCGGCGACCAGCAGGGTCTCGCGCGGCTTGACCGCGTCGCGCACGGCGGCGACCTCGGCCATCAGCTCCTCGTCGATGGCGAGGCGGCCGGCGGTGTCGAGCAGGACGACGTCGTAGCCCTCGAGCCCGCCGGTCGTCATGGCCCGCTTGGCGATCGCCACCGGCGGCTCGCCGGGCACGATCGGCAGGGTCGCGACGCCGGCCTGCTGGCCGAGCACCGCGAGCTGCTGCTGGGCGGCCGGGCGGCGCACGTCGAGGGAGGCCATCAGGACCTTCTTGCGCTCGCGGTCCTTGAGGCGCACCGCGATCTTGCCGCAGCTGGTCGTCTTGCCGGAGCCCTGCAGGCCGACCAGCATGACCGGCACCGGCGGGGTCGCGGCGAGGTTGAGGCCGGTCTCGGCATCCTTGCCGCCGAGCATCTCGACCAGGTGGTCGTTGACGATCTTGACGACCTGCTGGCCGGGCGTGACCGAGCGCAGGACCTCCTGGCCGACCGCCTTCTCGCGGACCTGGTCGACGAAGTCCTTGACCACCGGCAGCGCGACGTCGGCCTCGAGCAGCGCCACGCGGACCTCGCGCAGCGCGGCCTGGACGTCGGCCTCGCTGAGCGCGCCGCGGCGCGTCAGCTTGCCGAAGACGTCGGACAGGCGGCTCTGAAGGCTCTCGAACAAGGGGCGCTTCCTTCGCTCGGTGGTCTCGCCCGCCGGCACGACCGGAAGGGCGATGGACGGGTCAACGCAAAACGCGCCAGTGCGCGACACTCGCGGACTGGCGTGGCTCCTCGGAACCGCAGGCTCGACCTGACGGCAGCGCGCGGAACATAGGCAGGGTCCCGCGAGGGGTCAAACGGATTCCGCACGGATTCCGCATTGCCGCGGACTCGCCGCGGCGCTAAGCCGGGCGGCGATGCCCGCCGCCGAGTCCCTTGCCCCCTTCGGTCTGTCCGCCGCCGACCTCGCGGTCCTGGCCGCGCTGCTGGCCGCCAGCTTCTTGCTGGCCTGGACCGGCAGCCGCCTGCTGGCACGCCTGCTCGCGCGCCGGGGCGTGCTCGACCGGCCGAACGAGCGCTCCAGCCACAGCGCGCCGACGCCGCGCGGCGGCGGCATCGCCGTCGTCGGCACGCTGCTCGCGGCCTGGCCGCTGCTGCTGCTGGCGGTCGAGCCCGGCGCCGCGGCGCCGGCCGGCTTCGTCTCCGGCCTCTGGGTCGTCTACGCGGCGACCTTCGGGCTCGCCCTGCTGTCCTTCGCGGACGACCTCGCGACGCTCGGCGCCGCGCCGCGCCTCGCCGCCCAGGTCGCCGCGGTCGCCGCGGCGCTGGCTCTGATGGGCGACCTCGGCCCGGTGTTCCAGGGGCTGCTGCCGCTCTGGCTCGACCGTCTGCTGGCGGCGCTCGCCTGGCTGTGGTTCGTCAACCTGTTCAACTTCATGGACGGCATCGACGGCATCGCCGGCGTCGAGGCCGCCAGCCTCGGCCTCGGCCTGGCGCTGGTCTTCGCGCTGTCCGGGCTGGTGCTGCCGGCGGGCCTCGCCCTGCTGGCCGCCGCGGCGGCGCTCGGCTTCCTGCTGGTCAACTGGCACCCGGCACGGATCTTCCTGGGCGACGTCGGCTCGGTGCCGCTCGGATTCCTGCTCGGCTGGCTGCTGCTGCTGGCCGCCGCCGAGGGCGCCTGGGCGGCGGCGCTGATCCTGCCCGGCGTCTACTGGGCCGACGCCACGGTGACGCTGCTGCGCCGCGCGCGGCGCGGCGAGCGGGTCTGGCGCGCGCACCGGGAGCACGCCTACCAGCGCGCGGTCCAGCGCGGCCTGCGTCACGACCAGGTGGTTCGGCGCATCGCGCTGGCCAACGCCGGCCTGATCCTGCTCGCCCTGGTCAGCCTGCTGCCTCGCGTCCTGCCCGCGGCGTCCCAGCCGGCGCCGACCTGGCCGGCCCTGCCCTGGCTAGCGTTGGGCGCCGCGGTGCTGCTGGTCGCCTTGCTGCTGCGCCGGCTGGCGCGCGGCGCCGGAGCGGCCCCCGGCTGAGCCTTGGGGTCAGGATGCTTGAAGGCACCGGCGGCGCCTGCTAAGGCCTCTGGCCATCGGATCGGCAGGCCGGAGCCGCGGCGGACCGGGTGGCTGCCCCAGGCCACAGACCCAGGGCACAGCGCAGGAATCCGCCCGCCCCGGACGCGCCGGTCGGCGATGACACGGAGCGTCGGGACTTGATGGAAAGGCTGCGCGGATTCCGCGTCAAGGCATCGATCGCCTTTCTGCACGACCTGGTCATGGCGCTGCTGGCCTTCGTGCTGGCGCTCTACCTGCGCGAGGGCGACTACGGCCTGGTCCGGCTGGAGCGGGACCTGCTGCCCTCGCTCGGCGTCTACGCGCTGTGCTGCGCCGGCGTCTTCCTGGCCGGCGGCCTGTACCGCGGCATCTGGCGCTACGCCTCGCTGAACGACCTCGTCGCCATCGTGCGGGCGGTCACCGTGGCGCTGGCGGTGTTCCTGTTGATCACCTTCATGATGACCCGCCTCGAGGCCTATCCGCGCTCGGCCCTGGCGATCAACTGGTTCGTGCTCTGCGCGCTGCTGGCCGGACCGCGGCTGCTCTACCAGCTGTTCAAGTACCGCTCGACCGAGCACCTGATGGAGCGCGACGCCCATCTGCGCGTGCCGGTGCTGCTGGTCGGCGCCGGCGACGAGGCCGACGAGTTCATCCGCAACGCCGCGCGCGACCGCCACGCGCCCTACGAGGTGCTCGGCATCCTCGACATCAAGGGCAAGCGTGTCGGCCGCTCGATCCGCAACGTGCCGGTGCTCGGCCGGCTCGACGAGCTGGAGCGCGTGGTCGAGCGCGCCGAGCAGAGCAGCGGCCGGCGCCCGCAGCGCCTGGTCCTGACCCGTTCGCTGGGGCGCGACGCGCTGACCCGCCTGCTCGCCTTCGCCGACGCCAACGGCATGACGCTGGCGCGCGTCCCGCGGCTGTCCGACCTGAGCGGCGGCGAGACTGCGGCGCTGCGCCCGGTCGCGCTGGAGGACCTGCTGCGCCGGCCGCAGACCGTGCTCGATCCCGAGCCGCCGCGCCGCCTGGTCGAGGGCCGGCGCGTCCTGGTCACCGGCGCCGGCGGCTCGATCGGCAGCGAGCTGGTGCGCCAGGTCGCCGCCCTCGGCCCAGCCCGGCTGATCCTGCTCGAGGCCTCGGAGTTCAACCTCTACTCGATCGACCGCGAACTGGCCGAGAGCCATCCGGGCGTCGACCGACTGGCGCGCCTCGCCGACGTCCGCGACGCCGGCGCCATCGAGGCGGTGTTCGCCGAGCTCCGGCCGGAGCTGGTGTTCCACGCCGCGGCGCTGAAGCACGTGCCGCTGGTCGAGGAGAACCCCGAGGAAGGCGTGCTGACCAACACCCTGGGCACGCGCGTCGTCGCCGAGGCCTGCCTGCGCCACGGCGTCGGCACCATGGTCCAGGTCTCGACCGACAAGGCGATCAATCCCTCCAGCGTCATGGGCGCGACCAAGCGGCTCGCCGAATCCTACTGCCAGGCGCTCGACCTGGCGGCGCGCGGCCGGCGCGCGGAGGGCCGCCCGGCGACCCATTTCGTCACCGTGCGCTTCGGCAACGTGCTCGGCTCGACCGGCTCGGTGGTGCCGCTGTTCCAGCGCCAGCTTGCCGCCGGCGGGCCGCTGACCGTCACCCATCCGGAGATGACCCGCTACTTCATGACGATCCGCGAGGCCGTGCGGCTGATCCTGCAGGCCGCCGCCCTGGGCAGCCAGGAGGTCGGGGAAGGCGGCGCGGCGGCGGAGTCCGCGGCGGAGTCCCTCGCCGGGCGCATCTTCGTGCTCGACATGGGCAAGCCGATCCGGATCGTCGAGCTGGCCGAGCAGATGATCCGCCTGGCCGGCAAGAAGCCCTACGAAGAGGTCGGCATCGTGTTCACCGGCCTGCGCCCGGGCGAGAAGCTCTACGAGGAGCTGTTCCACGACGCCGAGCCGCCGGTGCAGACCGGCCAGCCGGGCCTGCTGCTGGCGGCGCCGCGCACCGCCGATCCGGCGCTGCTGGCGCGCGCCCTCGACGAGCTGGGCGAGGCGGCGCGCGGCCACGACCGCGCCGCGCTGCTCGCCCTGCTCCAGCGGCTCGTTCCGGAAGCGAAACTGACCGCCGAGGCGACGCCGCTCGGCAAGCCCGCGGCCGCGCAGTAGCGCGCCCTGCCCCGCCCGACACCCGACCCGAGGAGTTTCATGACCCAGTCCCCGCCGAGGATCGAGCGCGCCCTGCTGTCGGTGTCCGACAAGACCGGCCTGGTCGAGCTGGCCCGACGCCTGTCGGCGCAGGGCGTCGAGCTGCTGTCGACCGGCGGCTCGGCACGGGCGCTGCGCGAGGCCGGCCTGCCGGTGGTCGAGGTCGCCGACTTCACCGGCTTTCCCGAGATTCTCGACGGCCGCGTCAAGACGCTGCAGCCGAAGATCCACGGCGGCCTGCTCGGCCGGCCCGACCTGCCGGCCCACGCCGAGCAGATGGCGAAGCACGGCATCGCGCCGATCGGCCTGCTGGCGGTCAACCTCTACCCCTTCCGCGAGACCGTCGCCGGCGGTGCCGACTTCGAGACCTGCATCGAGAACATCGACATCGGCGGCCCGGCGCTGATCCGTGCCGCCGCCAAGAACCACGGCCACGTCACCGTGCTGACCGACCCGGCGGACTACGAGGCGGCGGCCGAGGCCGTCGAGACGGCCGGCAACACCGAGGCCGAGACGCGCCGCCGCCTCGCCGCCAAGGCCTACGCCCACACCGCGGGCTATGACGCCGCGATCTCGCGCTGGTTCGCCGGCCAGCTCGGCGAGCCCTTCCCGGCCGAGCTGACCCTCGCCGGCACGCGCGGCGAGCCGCTGCGCTATGGCGAGAACCCGCACCAGCAGGCGGCCTTCTACCGCGGCGGCGAGGCCCGCCCGGGCGTCGCCACGGCGCGCCAGCTTCAGGGCAAGCAGCTCAGCTACAACAACCTCAACGACACCGACGCCGCCTTCGAGGCGGTCGCCGAGTTCGACCGCCCGGCCGTGGTCATCGTCAAGCACGCCAACCCCTGCGGCGTCGCCGAGGCCGACAGCCTGGAAGCCGCCTACGGCCGCGCCCTGGCCTGCGACCCGGTCAGCGCCTTCGGCGGCATCGTCGCGCTCAACCGGCCGCTCGACGCCGCGACCGCGGGCCGGATCGCCGAGCTGTTCGCCGAGGTCGTGATCGCGCCGGAGATCGAGGACGAGGCCGCGGCCCTGCTGGCCGCCAAGAAGAACCTGCGGGTGCTGGCGACCGGCGCCCTGCCCGACCCTGCGGCCGCGGGCTGGACCTTCAAGTCGCTGGCCGGCGGCTTCCTGCTGCAGGGCCGCGACAACGGCCGGGTCCGCCGCGACCGCCTGGAGGTGGTGACCAAGCGCGCGCCGAACCAGGCCGAGCTCGACGACCTGCTGTTCGCCTTCCGCGTCGCCAAGCACGTCAAGTCGAACGCCATCGTCTACGCCAAGGACGGCGCCACGGTCGGCGTCGGCGCCGGGCAGATGAGCCGCGTCGACTCCTCGCGCATCGCCGCGCGCAAGGCGCGCGAGGCCCTGGGCGACAAGGCGACGACCGGCGCCGTCGTCGCCTCCGACGCCTTCTTCCCCTTCGCCGACGGCCTGCTCGCCGCCGCCGAGGCCGGCGTCACCGCGGTCATCCAGCCGGGCGGCTCGGTGCGCGACGACGAGGTCATCGCCGCCGCCGACGACAAGGGCCTGGCCATGGTCTTCACCGGAATGCGCCACTTCCGCCACTGAGGCGGACCGCCGGGCCGTTCTTGCCCTGCACCGGCCGGTTGAATAGGCTGCGCGCAGCTCGAAGACGCGGCGCGGGCCGGCGGGTTCCGCCGGGGCGCCGCCGCGACCGCACCCGGAAAGGGGCACCGATGGCCGCCAAGCGCTTCCGCTTCGTGATGATCAAGCCGACGCACTACGACGACGACGGCTACCCGATCCAGTGGCTGCGCGCGGCGATCCCCTCGAACACCCTGGCGCAGCTCTATGGCCTGGCCCGGGAATGCGCCGAGCGCCAAGCGCTGGGCCCGGACGTCGAGCTGGTCCTCGAGGCCTACGACGAGACCAACACGGTCGTCCCGCTGAAGAAGATCATCCGGCAGATCGAGCGCGACGGGGCCGGCCTGGTCGCGCTGGTCGGCGTGCAGTCGAACCAGTTCCCCCGCGCGCTCGACCTGGCGCGGCCGCTGCGCGAGGCCGGCATCCAGGTCGCGGTCGGCGGCTTCCACGTCTCCGGCTGCCTCGCCATGCTGCCGGAGCTGCCGCCCGACATCCGCGAGGCCCAGGATCTCGGCGTCAGCCTGTTCGCCGGCGAGGCCGAGGGCCGGCTCGAGCAGGTGCTGCTCGACGCCCGCGACGGCGCCCTGAAGCCGCTCTACGACCACATGAACGACCTGCCGGGCCTGGAGGGTGCCACCGTGCCCTTCCTGCCGGCCGAGGTGGTCGGCCGCACCGCCGGTGCGCACACCACCTTCGACGCCGGCCGCGGCTGCCCCTTCCAGTGCTCCTTCTGCACGATCATCAACGTCCAGGGCCGCAAGAGCCGCTACCGCAGCCCCGACGACGTCGAGGCGATCGTGCGCGCCAACCTCGCCCAGGGGGTCAAGCGCTTCTTCATCACCGACGACAACTTCGCCCGCAACAAGCACTGGGAGGAGCTGGTCGACCGGCTGATCGAGCTCCGCGAGGGCGAGGGCCTGAAGTTCTCGATCGTCATCCAGGTCGACACGCTGTGCCACCGCATCCCGGGTTTCATCGAGAAGTGCGCGCGCGCCGGCGTGAAGCGGGTCTTCCTGGGCCTCGAGAACATCAACCCGGAGAACCTGACGGCCGCCAAGAAGCGCCAGAACAAGATCTGGGAGTATCGCAAGATGCTCCAGGCCTGGAAGGCCGAGGGCGTGCTGACCTACGCCGGCTACATCCTGGGCTTCCCGGCCGACACGCCGGAGAAGATCCGCCGCGACATCGAGATCATCCAGCACGAGCTGCCGATCGACCTGCTGGAGTTCTTCATCCTGACGCCGCTGCCGGGCTCCGAGGACCACCAGCGCCTGCACAAGGCCGGCGTCTGGATGGACCCCGACATGAACATCTACGACCTGGAGCACGTCACCACGGCGCACGCCACGATGTCCGCCGAGGAGCTGCAGGGCATCTATCACGAGGCCTGGGAGCGCTACTACACGCTGGCCCACGTCGAGACGATCCTGCGCCGGGCCGCGGCCTGCCGCATGAACGTCGGCAACATGATGTTCCTGATGCTGTGGTTCTACGGCTGCATCAGGGTCGAGAAGGTGCACCCGCTGCAGGGCGGCTGGTTCCGCCGCAAGGTCTGGAGCCAGCGCCGCCCGACCCTGGGCCGCGAGAACCCGCTGGTCTTCTTCCCGCGCCGGGTCTGGGAGACGCTCCGCGACCACGGCCGCTGGCTGGCCATCCTCTGGTCCTTCTGGCGGATCCGCCGGGCGCTCAAGAAGGACCCGAGCGTGCGCGACTACCGGGACACCGCGCTGACCCCGGTCAGCGACGAGGAGGAGCTGCGCACCGAGCTGATGCAGACCCACGCCGGACGCATCGGCAAGACCTACGGCGCGCCCGACGTCAGCAAGGTCGCAGCGGCGGAGTAGGCGCGCGGACGAGGCCCGGGAATTATCCCGTCTTCCCGGACGCCGCTTTGCCCGACAGCTCTGCTGTCGCAGGCAAAGCGAGCGATCCGGGACCCAGGGCCACGCGCCGCTACGCCGGCAGATCCTCGAAGAGGTCGCGCCACCCCGGGTTGTCCTCTTCGATCAGCGCGATCTTCCAGGCACGCCGCCAGCGCTTGATGCGCCGTTCCCGTTCCAGCGCTTCTCCCATTGTCGCGTGGAACTCGACGTAGACGAGCGAGCGCACGCCATACTGCTTGGTGAAACCTTCGACTGCTCCGGTCCGGTGCTGCCAGACGCGCGTCGCGAGATCGCTCGTCGCCCCTACGTAGAGCGTGCCGTTGCGCTTGCTGGCGAGGATGTAGAGGCAGGGCCGCATCCGCGGAGGATGGCACGGCCGGCGGGGCTGGGTCCCGGGTCGCAAGGCTCGCCACCCGGAAGCCTGACGGCTTCCGGGCTCGCCTAGCGCCCGGGAAAGCGGGAACTGCAAGCGCCGCGGCTGCCCTCAGCTGCGCTCCCAGCCCTTGGCGAGCTCGCCGATCTCGGTGGCGATGTGGTCGACGAAGGCGCGCACCTTGGGCGAGAGGTGGCGGCCGGCCGGCCAGACCGCGTAGATCGAGCTGTCGGGCACGTGGTACTGCGGCAGCACCTCGATGAGCCGGCCCTCGGTCAGGTCCTGGCCGACCAGCCAGAGCGGCAGCAGCACGATGCCCAGGCCGCCAAGCGCAGCCATGCGAAGGACCTGGGCGTTGTTGGTCTCCAGGTCGCCGCTGACCGTGACGATCTCATGGCCGTTGGGGCCGTCGAAGTGCCAGTCCCGGCGCTGCTGGCGGTAGGTGTAGACGAGGCAGTTGTGGGCCTTGAGGTCGGCCGTGCCGCTCGGCCGGCCGCGCCGGTCCAGGTAGGCCGGCGCGGCGCAGACGACGCGGCGGTTGGCCGCCAGGCGGCGCGCGATCAGGCTGGAGTCGGCGAGCTCGCCGATGCGGATCGCGATGTCGATGCCCTCCTCGACAAGATCGACGAAGCGGTCGTTGACCGAGAGATCGACCGCGACCTCGGGATTGCCGGCCATGAAGCCGGGCAGCAGCGGCGCCAGGTGGTCGATGCCGAAGGCGACCGGTGCGTTGACCTTGAGCAGCCCGCGCGGCGCGCCGTGCAGGTGGCTGACCGCCCGCTCCGCCTCGGCGATGTCGGCGACGATCCGCTCGGCGCGCTCGTGGAAGGCGGCGCCGATCTCGGTCAGCGAGAGCTGGCGCGTCGTGCGGTTGAGCAGACGGGCGCCCAGGCGGTCCTCGAGCCGGCCGATCTGCTTGGACACGGCCGAGGGCGAGAGGCCCAGGCTGCGCGCGGCCTCGGAGAAGGACTTCGCCTGCACGACGCGGACGAAGACCTCCATCTCGCTGACGTTATCCATGGTCCAGGCCCCGCTTGCCGCCGAATTTGTGCCCCTTAGGCAATAATCCTCGTCTCCTGTCAAGGATTATGCCGCGCGCTTCCAGGGATTAGCTGTTGCTTCGGAACGGGCGCCGCAAGGGGGCGCCCGCGCGACGCGGAGAGATTGTCATGGCCTACCAGCCCAACGCGATCACCGGCTGCCCCGAGACGGCGCGGCTGCTGGCCCGCGGCGCCGACCTGCAGGCCCGCGCGGTCAGACAGTCCCTGGGACGGATCCTCGGAGGCGGCGCGGCGGGGCTCGGCGGGCTGCTGTCCGCCGCCGCCTGCGGCCTCGCCGCGGCCCGATCCCGGACCGCCGTCAGCCGCGCTCGGCCGGCGGCTCTTTGAGCGGCAGCAGCAGCGCGAAGCCGAGCACGAAGAGCACCAGGATGCTGGCCATGCCCCAGCGCTGCGACTGGGTCGCCACCGTGACGGCGCCGACCGCCGCCGGGCCGAGAAAGGCCGTGACCTTGCCGGACAGCGCGTAGAGCCCGAACATCTCGGTGCGCACCTCGGCCGGCGCCAGGCGCGCCATCAGGGTGCGGCTCGCCGACTGCGCCGGTCCGATGAACACGCCGATCGCGCTGCCCAGGATGTAGAACCACAGCTTGGTCTCGATCAGCAGGATCGCCGTGCCGAGCAGGGTCAGGCAGCCGACCGCGATCAGCACGGTGCGCTTCGGGCCGATCCAGTCGTCGATCCAGGCGAAAGCGGCCGCGCCCAGGCCGGCGGTGACGTTGAGCAGGATGCCGAAGACCAGGATCTCCTGGAAGTCCATGCCGAAGCTGCCGGCGGCGTAGATGCCGCCGAAGGCGAACAGCGTGTTGAGGCCGTCGGTGTAGAGCATGCGCGCGATCAGGTAGCGCAGCACCGCGCCCTGCCGCGGCAGCTTGGCCAGCGACTTGCGCAGGGCCCGCACGCCCTCTGCGACGGCCCGGCGGACCGGCAGCCCGCTGCGCGGCCGGTCCGGGGTCAGCAGGAACATCGGCAGCGCAAAGGCCAGGAACCAGGCGGCGACGAAGGGCCCGGCGATGCGCACGTGCTCCGAGGCGTCCTTGTCGAGCCCGAACAGCGGCTCCTCGGGCCGCACGAAGAGCAGCAGCGTCAGCACCAGGCAGGCCAGGCCGCCGGCATAGCCGAGGCCCCAGGCCCAGCCGGAGACGCGGCCCCAGAGCCGCGGCGGCGCGACCTCCGGCAGCATGGCGTTGTAGAACACCGTGCCGATCTCGAAGGAGAGGTTGGCGAGCGCCGCGACGACCAGCGCGAAGAGCGCCCAGGAGGGGTCGGGCTCGGCGAACCAGAGCGCCGCGCCGCTGGCGATGCAGAGCAGCGAGAAGGCGGCGATCCAGGGCTTGCGGCGCCCGCCCTGGTCGGCGACCGCGCCGAGGATCGGCGCCAGGATGGCGATGGCGACGCCGGACAGCGACATCGCCAGGCCCCACTCGCCGGTGCCGCTCTCGGCGTCGGTCGACAGGGCCCGCGTGTAGTAGGCGGCGAAGACGAAGGTCACGATGACCGTCGGAAAGGCCGAGTTGGCCCAGTCGTAGAGGCACCAGGCGGCGATCGCCCGGCGGTTCGGCGCCGCCGCCGTCGGGCTCGCCGGGCTGCTTGGCCCGCCTTCCTTGGATTCCGTCACCTGGCGGCGCCTCCTTGCCGTGCCCGGGAGGCGCCGGGTCGCGCCGTCCGTCCCTGCTGCCACGCTGGCAGCTTACCCCGCGGCGCTCAAGGCGCTAGGCTGCCGCCCGGCACCGAAGGGGACAGGAGGACCGGCGGCATGCTGCTGACCACGACCGACACGGTGGACGGACGGCCGATCCGCCGCTACCTCGGCGTCGTCTCCGGCGACGCCGTGATTGGCGCCAACGTGTTCCGCGACTTCTTCGCCTCGATCACCGACATCCTGGGCGGCCGCTCCGGCTCCTACGAGAAGTCGCTGCGCGAGGCGAAGGAGGCGGCGCTCGACGACATGGCCCGCGAGGCCGAGCGGCTCGGCGCGAACGCCGTGGTCGGGGTCGACCTCGACTACGAGGCGGTCGGCAAGGACACCTCGATGCTCATGGTCTCGGCCAACGGCACGGCGGTCGTGCTGGAGTAGGGCAAGTCCCGCCTGGCGGCACCAGCCCGCGCGAGCGGAACTCTCCCTGCGCTCGGCTCAGAGCTTCTCGTAGACCGAGACGACGTTGAGCACGCCGGCGTCCTCTTCCGACAGCGGGAAGACGACGTAGGGCTCGCTGTGGTCGAGCAGCCGCCAGACGCCCTGGGCCGCCAGGTCGTCGGCCGCCGCGCGATAGACGTCGGCGTGGTCGCCGTCGGCGCGCCAGGTGACGACGAAGCGGCCGCCGCGCGCCAGCAGCCGGGCCAGCTCGGCGAAGGCCGAGGCCGGCGCGTGGCCCTGGGTGAAGACGCCCGAGGCGACGATCGAGAAGAAGCTGCCGTCGGGGAAGTCGAGGGGCTGTGCCAGGTCGGCCTTGACGGTCGCGTCGTAGCAGCCGCGCGAGGCGGCGACCGACAGCATCGCCTCGGAGAGGTCCGCGCCGGTCATCCCGCCGTAGCCGAGCGCCTTCAGCGCCAGGCCGATCAGGCCGGTGCCGCAGCCGATGTCGAGCACCGCACCGGCGCCCTTGGGGACATGGCGGCCGAACAGGCCGGCGACGACCGGCGGCAGCTGGTAGCCCAGGACCATGACGTCGCGGTCGTAGTCGCGCGCCCAGCGGGCGTAGCGCTCCATCAGCTCGTCCTGCCCGGCGGCGCCGTAGACGCCGTGCAGGCGGCCCGAGGCCTGGTCGATGTCGTCGCGAGATGTCTCAGCCGGAATGGTTCTTCTCCTTGGCGATGGTCGAGGCGCGAGGCTCGGGCTGCGTCGGCGTCAGGTGCCGACCAGGGACTTGAGCTGGCGGTTGGCGACGGCGAGCATCGCCAGGTCCGGGCTGGCCATGGCGCGCAGCTCGGCCAGCAGCTGGTCGGTGCGTGCGACCTGGACGGCGCGCTCGGCAGCCCAGGCATCGAGCGAGCGGTCGGCCCCGTCGCCGCCGCGGTCCCCGCTCTTGCCGTCGCCACTCTTGCCGGAAGCCTTGCGGCGCTTGCCGCCAGAGGCGGCCGCGGCGCCGTTGGCGACCACCGACTGGGCGACCTGGTGCTGGTAGCTGTAGAGGTCGTCGACGATCGCGGTGACCGCCAGCTTGTCCCAGGCGCTGTCGCGCGGCAGCCGTCCGGCGACCCGGCGCAGCCAGTCGAAGCCGAAGCGGGTGCCGATGCGGAAGTACAGCAGGCCGGCGTCGGCGACCGGCAGCCCCGCGGCGCGCGCGATGCGCACCACGTCCCCGAGCGGCGCCAGATAGCGCAGCGCCGCGACCTGGCGGGCCAGGTCCTCCGGCACGCGGTCGTCGGTCAGGCGCAGCACCTCGGTCTCGAGCAGCCGGCGGTCGTCCTCCGAGAGCAGCCCGACGATCGACTCGCCGAGCTCGGCGGCGCCGGCGCCGTAGGTCTCGACCAGCTGCGCGATGTCGAAGTCCTGCGGCCCGCTGCCCGGCGTCTCGTTGCGCAGCAGCCAGACGACGAAGCTCTCGGCCAGGCGCCCGCACTCGATCAGCATCGAGGCCTGCGCCGAGGCCGTCGCCTGGTTGTCGAGCGCCTCGATCCGCCCGAACAGCTCGCGCAGCCCGAAGGCCTCGCGCGCCACCATGTAGGCGCGGCAGATCGCCGAGGCCGGCATGCCGGTCTTCTCGCCGATCTCGTGGACGAAGGCGATGCCCATGCGGTTGACGACGGCGTTGGTGACCTGGGTCGCGACGATCTCGCGGCGCAGGCGGTGGCTCTCGATGTAGGCGCCGTAGTCCTTCTGCAGCGGCTCCGGGAAATAGCGGCGCAGCTCCAGCTCGAGATAGCCGTCGTCGGGCAGCGGCGAATCCATCAGCCGCTCGAACAGGTCGATCTTGGCGTAGGACAGCAGCACCGAGATCTCCGGCCGGGTCAGGCCCTTGCCGGCGTTGAAGCGCTCGCCGAGCTCCTCGTCGTCGGGCAGGAACTCGAGCCCGCGGTCCAGCTTGCCGGCGCGCTCGAGCGTGCGGGTGTAGCGGCCGAGGCGGTCGAGCAGGTGCGCGCCGAGTCGCTCGGTGACGCTGATGCACTGGGTCTGCAGGTAGTTGTCGCGCAGCACCAGCCCGGCGACCTCCTCGGTCATCCTGGCGAGCAGCTTGTCGCGCGCCGCGCGCGTCAGCTTGCCCTCGTGCTCGGCTTTGCCGAGCAGGATCTTGATGTTGACCTCGTGGTCCGAGCAGTCGACGCCGGCGGAGTTGTCGATGGCGTCGGTGTTGAGCCGCCCGCCGTTCTGGGCGAACTCGATGCGGCCCTTCTGGGTCATGCCGAGGTTGGCGCCTTCGCCGACCACCTTGCAGCCCAGCTCCTCGCCGTCGATGCGCAGCGCGTCGTTGGCCCGGTCGCCGACGTCGAGGTGGCTTTCCTGGGCCGACTTGACGTAGGTCCCGATGCCGCCGAACCAGAGCAGCTCGACCCGGCTGCGCAGCAGGAAGCGGATCAGCTCGTTCGGCGTCACGCTGTCCTGCGCCAGGCCGAAGGCGCTCTTCATCTCGGCGGTGACCTTGATCGACTTCGCCTTGCGGTCGAACACGCCGCCGCCGGCGGAGATCTTCGCCGTGTCGTACTGGTCCCAGCCGCCGGCGGCGTCGAACAGCCGCTTGCGCTCGGCCCAGCTCTCGGCGGCGTCGGGGTCGGGATCGATGAAGATGTGCAGGTGGTTGAAGGCCGCCATCAGCCGGATGTGCTGCGACAGCAGCATGCCGTTGCCGAAGACGTCGCCGGCCATGTCGCCGACGCCGATCACCGTGAAGTCCTCGGACTGGATGTCCTTGCCGAGCTCGCGGAAGTGGCGCTTGACCGCCTCCCAGCCGCCGCGCGCGGTGATGCCCATGGCCTTGTGGTCGTAGCCCGCCGAGCCGCCCGAGGCGAAGGCGTCGTCGAGCCAGAAGCCGTAGTCGACCGAGACGGCGTTGGCGTAGTCCGAGAAGGTCGCCGTGCCCTTGTCCGCCGCGACCACCAGGTAGGGATCGTCGCCGTCGTAGCGCACCACCTGCTCGGGCGGCACGACCTTGTCGCCCTTCAGGTTGTCGGTGATGTCGAGCAGGCCCTTGAGGAAGGTCCGGTAGCTGGCGACGCCTTCGGCGAGACGCTCGGCCCGCCCCTCCGGCAGCCGCTTGGGAAAGAAGCCGCCCTTCGAGCCGACCGGCACGATCACCGCGTTCTTGACGCGCTGCGCCTTGACCAGGCCGAGCACCTCGGTGCGGAAGTCCTCGCGACGGTCCGACCAGCGCAGGCCGCCGCGCGCGACCGGACCGAAGCGGATGTGCACGCCCTCGACCTGGGGCGAATAGACGAAGATCTCGCGGTAGGGCTTGGGTGCCGGCAGCTCCTCGATCTTGTCGGCGTCGAACTTGAAGGAGACGTAGCCCTTGCGGCGGCCCTCGGCGTCGAGCTGGTAGTAGTTGGTGCGCTCGGTGACCTGGATCAGGTTCAGGTAGCGGCGCAGGATGCGGTCCTCGTCGAGGCTGGTCACCGTCTCCAGGCGCTCCTCGATCGACTGCACGAGGTCCTGGCAGGCCTCGATCGCCGTGTCGCGCGACTTGCCGCCGGCCTGCGCCGGATCGAAGCGCCGCTCGAACAGCTCGGCCAGCGTCCGGGCGATCTTCGGGTGCGCGACCAGGGTCGCCTCGATCATCTCCTGGCTGAACGGAATCGCGGCCTGGCGCAGGTACTTGGCATAGGCGCGCAGGATCCGGATCGCCGCGGCGTCGAGGCCGGCCGCGAGCACCAGCGCGTTGAAGCCGTCGTCCTCCATCTGGCCGCGCCAGGTCAGGTCGAAGACCTCGTGGAAGGCCTCGCGCACCGCCGCAAGGTCGACCTCTTCGCGGGTCTGCAGGCGCATGTCGAAGTCGTGGATCCAGATCGGGTCCTGGGCACCGCCCGGCCGCACCTCGTAGGGCACCTCGCCGATCACCTTGAGGCCCATGTGCTCGAGCAGCGGCAGCACGTCGGACAGCGGGATCGGGTCGGGTCCGTGGTAGACCTTGAAGTGCACGCGCTCGGTGGCGGCCCGCGGCGGCCGGTAGAGATCGAGGGCGAGCTCGCCGTCGCGCACCGTACGTTCCAGGCTGCGGATGTCGGCGACGGCATCGCGGGCGCCGAATATCTCTCGGTAGTTGGAGGGGAATGCCTCGCGGTAGCGGCGGTGCGCCCGCAGGCCGTACTCCTCGCCGTACGCCTCGACCAGAGCCTCGCGCAGGCGGTCGTCCCAAGCCCGCGCCAGCTCGGCGAGCTCGGCCTCGACCGCGGCGCGATCGACCGACGGCACCTCGCCCTGGCGCGTGCGCACGATCAGGTGCAGGCGGGCCAGCGGCGATTCCCCGATCTCGGTATGGAAGTTGGTGACGGTGCCGCCGTAGGCGGCGGCGAGGTGCGCCTGGATCTTCAGGCGCAAGTTGGTGTCGAAGCGCTCGCGCGGGACGAAGACCATGCAGGAGACGAAGCGCTCGAAGGGATCCTGGCGCACGAACAGCGCGGTACGCTGGCGCTCCTGCAGGTGCAGGATGCCGAGCGCGATCTCGGCCAGCTCGTCCTGGTCGATCTGGAACAGCTCGTCGCGCGGGTAGGTTTCCAGGATGTGCAGCAGCGCCTTGCCGTCGTGGCTGCCCGGCAGCAGGCCCGCGCTCTCCACCGTGCCGTCGACCTTGCGGCGCAGCAGCGGGATGCTGCGCGGACTGGTGTTGAAGGCGCTGGAGGTGAAGAGGCCGACGAACAGCCGCTCGCCGACGACCTCGCCCTTGCGGCCGAAGATCTTGACGGCGACGGTGTCGAGGTGGCTGGAGCGGTGCACCGTCGAGCGCCGGTTGGCCTTGTTGACCCGCAGCAGCATCGGCGTGGTGACCCAGGCGCGCACGTCGGGCGGCAGCTGTCCGAGGTTGCGCAGCCCGTCGAAGACCGAGAAGGCCGGGTCGCGCAGCAGGCCGAGGCCGCTGTCCGGATCGATGCGCGCGACCGCGTCCTCGCCCGAGCCCTGGAAGCGGTACTCGCGGTAGCCGAGGTAGGTGAAGTTGTCGTCGTCGAGCCAGTCGAGGAAGGCGATCGCCTCGAGGATCTCCTCGCGCGGCAGCTTCGGCGGGTTCTTCTCCAGCTCGCGCAGCAGGTCGCGGCAGCGCGCGCGCATCGCGCGCCAGTCCTCGACGGCGACGCGCACGTCGTGCAGCACGCCGGCCAGCGCCTTCTCGATCTCGGCGTGGCGCTCGGCCGGCTGCTCGCCGAACTGCACCTGCATCACCGATTCCGGGCGGCCCTCGGCGTCGGCGTCGCCGGGCAGGCCGACCTCCTTCAGCTTGCCCTTGGCGTCGCGCTCGACCGCCAGGATCGGGTGGATCACCAGGAAGACCTCGGCCTGCAGGCGGTTCAGCTCCTGGGTCACGGAATCGACCAGGAAAGGCATGTCGTCGTTGACGATCTCGGCGACCGTGTGGCCGCACTCCCAGCCGTGCTCCTCGCGCTTCGGGGTGTAGACCCTGAGCTTGACCTCGTCCGGGCGGCGCTGCTGCAGGAAGGACCAGAGCGAAAGCGCCGAACCGGCGACGTCCTCGGCGCTCTCGTGCAGCAGGTCGTCGGGCGGCACCTGGGCGTGGAACAGCCGCACGAAGCTCGCGGCGCGCGCGGACTCCTTGCCCTTGACCCGGCGTCCGGCCTCTTCCGCCGCGGCATGGATCAACTGCGCCTTGCGGTTCTCGACATCCCTCGTCATCGATTGCCTCCCGCCGATCCGACTTCTGCGCTTGCGCTCAAGCGTCCGGCTGTCTCGCCGTCGTCGCGTCCGGGCACGGTAGCGCAAAGCGGAAGGAGGCGGGAGGGGCGGGCTCAGAAACTCTCTGCAGGACCGCCTCTCGCGATCCGGCGATCCCCGCGCGCGGCGCGGGCCCCGGCGGCTGCATGCCGCCGGGGCCGCTCCAAGCGACGCCGGGCCCGCGGGTCGGGACCGGCAGCGAGGTTCGGGGCGTCAGGCCGCGCGCACGCCCTGCAGGAAGCGGTCGACCTCGCCGCGCAACCCCTCGGACTCGCGCGACAGCTCGCGCGCCGAGATCAGCACCTGCTCGGCGGCCGAGCCGCTCTCGACGGCCGAGCGGTTGACCTCGACGATGCCCTCGCCGGCTGCCTTGGTGCCCTGGGCGGCGCGCTCGACGGTCTGGGCGATCTCCTCCGTCGCGGCGTTCTGCTCCTCGACCGCGCCGGCGATCGACGCGGAGATCTCGTTCATCTCCTCGATCACCTTGACGATCGAACGGATCGCCTCGACCGCCTCGCCGGTCGCCGACTGCATGCCGCCGATCTGCTGGGAGATCTCCTCGGTCGCCTTGGCGGTCTGGGTCGCCAGGTTCTTGACCTCCGAGGCGACGACGGCGAAGCCCTTGCCGGCCTCGCCGGCGCGCGCCGCCTCGATGGTCGCGTTGAGCGCCAGCAGGTTGGTCTGCTCCGCGATCTCCGAGATCAGGTTGACGACCTCGCCGATCTTGCGCGCCGCCTCGGCCAGGCCCTCGACCTTGCCGTTGGTCTCGCTGGCCTTGCTGCTCGCCTCGCCGGCGACCGCCGTCGAGCGCGAGACCTGGCGGCCGATCTCGGAGATCGAGCTCGACAGCTCGCGCGCCGCCGCGGCGGCCGAATCGACGTTGCCGCTGGTCTCCTCGGCGGCGCCGGCGACCTGCTCGGCGCGCTGGCGAGTCGAGTCGGCGGTGCCGGTCATCGATTCGGCGGTTGCCTCCATCTCGGTGGCGGCGGCGGACAGCGAATCGACGACGCCCTTGACGCTGTCCTCGAAGGTACGGGCCAGCGCCAGCATCTCGTCACGGCGGCGCTGCTGCGCCGCCTCGCGCTCGGCCTCGCCGCGCGCCCGCTCGGCTTCGGCCTCGGCCAGGCCGTCGCGCAGCGCGGCGAGATCGCGGCCCATGGCGGCGATCTCGTCGCTGCCGGCCTGCGGCACCGTGGCGGCATAGTCGCCGCCGGCGATCTGCTGCATCGAGGCCGCGAGGCCGCCGACGCGCCGCAGGATGCGCCGACCGACGTAGAGCCAGGCGATCAGCAGGGCGACCGCGACCGAGGCGCCGGCCAGCACCAGCTGGACCAGCTTGCCGACCTCGATGGCCTGGGTCACGCCCTGGGTGGCGGCGGCCATCTCGGCCTCGGCGTCGGTCAGCAGCATGGTGACCTCGAGGCCCAGCAGCTCGCTCGCCGCCCGGCTGTCTTCCAGCGCCTTGTCCCCGGCGGCGGCCGACTCGAGCCTGGCGGCCTGACTGGCGAACAGGCTGTCCTCGCCGCGGCCGTGGCCGAGCAGTCCGGCGATGGCCTCGGCGAGCTCGCCGCCGGCGATCTCGTCGGGCAGCGCCTGCAGCTCGCTCTCGACCGAGGCGGCGGCCGCGTTGAAGCGCTCGCTCATCGGCTGCAGCAGCGCGACTTCCGAGACGCCGTTGGACTGGTGCAGCAGGCCGGCGGCGACATTCAGGTCGGCCTTGAGGCGCAGCAGCCCGGCCATCATGCCGACGCCGCCGTCCATCAGCTCGGACACCGTGGCGCTGGAGCGCGCCGCCGCCTCTTCGCTGCCGAGCACGAGGTCGAAGTTGGCGGTGTCGACGACCGGTGCCAGCAGCTCGAGGAAGCGGGTCTGCAGGCTCGCCATGGTCTCGCGTTGCGCGTCGGCGTCGGCCACGGCACGGCGGCCGGCCTCGCTGTAGACGCCGACCTCGAAGCCCCGGGCGATCTGCGAGAAGACCCCGCTCTCGCCGGCGCCGATTGCGCCGAGCTGCTCGTAGAGCGAGTCGAGCTCGCGCGCGCCCTCGACTCGCGAGAGGGCATCGAGATCCTCGCGCAGCGCCCGCAGGTCGCGCTGGTAGCTTTCCTGGAGCGGGATCAGCCGGGCCGGTCCGTCGAGAGTGCCGGCCTGGGCGACCAGACCGGCCATGTGGTTGATCACGGCGGTGGCCTCGAGGCCTGCGCGGAGCCGCGCGATCTGGACGTTGACCAGCCCCGAGAGCGTGTCCTGCAGGTCGCTGCCGGCCATCTCGCTGGCGATCACCAGCTCGAAGGCCGCGTCGTCGATCAGCGGGGTGACCAGGCCGTCGACCTGGGCCTGCGCCGCCTCGACCTCGGCGATGCGCTGCGCGGCCTCGCGGGACAGCGAGAGCTGCTTGGCGACCGCCGCGTCCAGGGCCTGGATCGCCTCGCTCATGCGGACCACCTGCGCGCGCGTGGCTTCGATCGTCTCGGCCGACGCGCCGAGCTCCTTCAGCCGGTCGAGCCGCGATTCGAGGCCGATGACCTTGGCCGAGAGCGTCGCCACCTGCATCTGCCGCGCCGAGTCGTCCTGCGCGGCCGCGAGCTCCGGCGCCGAGCCGGCCAGTTCGGTCGCGCCGACCTGCAGGCGCAGCGCCTGCTCCATCGCCGGCGCCGTCCGCGTCACGGTGCGCTCGAAGGCCTGCTCGACCCCGCCGTAGGTGAACCAGGCGGTGCCGCTGGCCAGCACGGTCAGGCCGGCCACGGCACCGAAGGCGAGGAACAGCCGCGGGCCGAGGCCGAAGCCGCGACGCGAGCGTGCCGGCTTGGCGCCCTGGGCGCGGGCGGCGGACTCGGCGGAATCGTCGGCGGCCGAAGCCGGGGAGGTGATCTGCTCGTCTCTCATGCCGTGGTCTGCTCCTGCGAAGGCGGAACGGTTGTCGGGGGCGGTGCGGCGACCGCGGTCGCGCCGGCCCCGTCCCGGTCCCGGGAGGCGGGGGAGGCGGACCGCGGAGCAGCGCCGCTGCGGCGCGCTCCGCGGCCCCCTCATCGGCGGCGGCTCAGCTCGAGCCGCCCAGGGTCTCGACGGCCTTGAAGCTGCCGTCGGGCTGGATGACCGTCAGGAAGACGCGGTCCATGCCCTGGTTGTCGCCTGGGCCGTAGGTCAGCGTGACGCCGCCCAGGTCGAAGCTGCCCGCGCTGTAGATGGCGTCCAGGAAGGACCGGCGGGTCGGCTCGGCGCCGGCCTGCTCGAGCGCGGCGATCGCCAGGCGCCCGACCAGATAGCCCTCCAGCGAGACGAACTCTGCCTCGGCCGCCGGATCGTAGGCCTTGAGCGCCTCCTGATAGGCGGCGACGGCCGGAATCGTGGTGTCCCAGGGGAAGGGCACGACCTGGGTCACGACGACGCCCTCGCCGTCGGCGCCCAGCTCCTTGGCCAGTGCCAGCGAGCCGACGAAGGAGATGTTCACGAAGGTGGCGTCCAGCTTGACCTTGCGCGCCAGCTTGATGAACTCGGCGGCCGGCTTGTAGGCGCCGACGATGACCACGGCCTGCGGGTCGGCCTTGCGGATGTCGAGCAGCGCCGTCTTCACCGCCGTGGTGTTGCGCTGGTAGGTGCCCTCGGCGGCCAGGCTGAGGCCGCGCGCCTCCATCGCCTTCTGGACGCCGGACAGGCCGGCGCGGCCGAAGGAGTCGTCCTGGTAGAGGATGGCGATCTTCGAGTAGCCGAGGTCCTTGGTCAGGTGCTCGATCCAGGCCTCGGTCTCGGCGTCGTAGGTGCCGCGCAGGTTGACGACGTTCTTGAGGGCCGGGTCGCGCAGGAAGCCGGCGCCGGTGAAGGGGCCGACGAAGGGCACGTCGGCGCCGGTCGCGACCGGCTGGGCGGCCTTGGAGGTCGGCGTGCCGACCGGGCCGATCAGCGCGAAGACCTGATCCTCGTTGATCAGGGCCTCGGTGTTGGCGATCGCGGTCTCGGGCTCGTAGCCGTCGTCCTTGCTGATCAGCTCGAGCGTGCGGCCGTTGACGCCGCCGTTGCGATTGGCCTCCTCGAAGGCGGCCATCAGGCCGAGGCGCATGCCCTGGCCGAGGGCCGAGGCAGGGCCGTCGAGGGCGGCCGACTGGCCGAACACGATCTTGTCCGCGCTGACGCCGGGCTCGGCGAGGGCGGGTCCGGCGACGCCCAGGCCGAGGGCCAGGGCAGCGGCGGCAATCCGGTGCTGCAGGGTCATGTGGCTTTCCTTCCGATAGCGCTCTTGGGCCCACCCGAGGCGGGTCTTGTGCTGCCACGATCCAGCCAAAGGATTGCCGCGAGGTTAATCGTAGGCCGACAAAATCACCGACCGACGGTCGTTTCACCCTTCAGGCAAGTTCGCGCGAGCGTTGGTCTCGCGACGGGCGAGGCCTTGCAATGCGGAACGCCGAGTCCAAAATAGCGTCCATGACCCCGCCGCCCGACCAGTCCGGCTCCCTGCCCGCCTCTCCGCCCGGCTCCCTGTCCGCGTCGCGGCGCGACGCCTGCGCGTGCGGGCCGGGCCGCCCGCGCGGCTTCGACGCCGACACGGCCCTCGGCGAGGCCCTGACGCTGTTCTGGCGCCAGGGCTACGAGCAGACCTCGATCGAGGACCTGATCGGGGCCATGGGCATCAGCCGCTCGAGCTTCTACGCCTGCTTCAAGTCCAAGCACGGCGCCCTGCTCGCCGCCGTCGAACGCTACTGCGAGCAGACGCTGTGCGCGCTCCGGGCGGCGGCCGAGGCGCAAGCCGAGCCGGCGGCGGCGGCGCGCGCGGTGATCCGCGCGATCGCGGCACCCGAAGCCGGCCGCGAGGGCTGCTTCCTCGCCAACTGCGTCAGCGAGCTGGCGCCGCACGATCCGGAGATCGAGGCCCTGCTGCGCCGCCAGCTCGAGCGCACCGAGGCGCTGATCGCCGGCCTTCTGAGCGAGGCCGAGCCGGTGCCGGGGGGCGCCCCGGCACCCGACGGCCGGGCCGCCGCCCTGCTGTCGCTGGCGCTCGGCGCCACGACCCTGCGCAAGGCCGGCACCGACCCCGCCCGCCTTGCCGCCGTGCTCGCCCAGGCCGATCGCCTGATCGACGACTGACCCCGGAGCCCCGGCCGCCGCCGGGGCGCTTTCACTCAATTCTGGACCATTCGATCCCGAATATGATCCATCCCCGCAACGACAAGGACGAGACAGCGATGACCGAAGCCCTCTTCAGCCCGATCACCCTCGGCGACCTCACGCTGCCCAACCGGGTGGTGATGGCGCCGCTGACCCGCAACCGCGCGCTGCCCGACGGCGACATTCCCCACGCGCTCAACGCGGAGTACTACGCCCAGCGCGCCGGCGCCGGCCTGATCGTCAGCGAGGCCACGCAGATCTCGCCCGAAGGCAAGGGCTACGCCTGGACGCCGGGCCTCTACAGCGAAGCCCAGGTCGCCGGCTGGCGGACGGTGACCGATGCGGTCCACGCGGCGGGCGGCCGCATCTTCGCCCAGCTCTGGCACGTCGGCCGCGTCTCGCACGTCTCGCTCCAGCCCGACGGGCGGGCCCCGGTCGCGCCCTCGGCGATCGCCGCCGCGACGCGGACCTTCGACGGCCAGGGCTTCGTCGAGACCTCGACGCCGCGGGCGCTCGAGACCGCGGAGATCGGCCGCGTCGTCGAGGACTTCCGCAAGGCCGGGGCCAATGCCCGGGCCGCCGGCTTCGACGGCGTCGAGCTGCACGGCGCGAACGGCTACCTGATCGACCAGTTCCTGCGCGACGGCTCGAACCGGCGCGACGACGCCTACGGCGGCTCGCTGGAGAACCGCACGCGCCTGCTGATCGAGGTGCTGGAGGCCCTGACCACCGTCTGGCCGGTCGGCCGCATCGGCCTGCGGCTGAGCCCCTTCTCGAACGCCAACGACATCGCCGACAGCGATCCGATGAAGACCTTCGGCTACGCCGTCGACCGGGTGAACAAGTTCCGCCTGGCCTACCTGCACTTCGTCGAGGGCCAGACCGGCGGCAGCCGCGATCTGCCCGAGGGCGCCGACATCACGGCGCTGCGCCGACGCTTCGATGGCCCCTACATGGCCAACAACGGCTACGACCGCGGCCTTGCGGTCGAGGCCGTCGCGGGCGGCGCGGCCGACCTCGTCGCCTTCGGCCGGCCGTTCATCGCCAACCCCGATCTGGTCGAGCGGCTGCGCCGCGACGCGCCGCTCAACGAGCTCGACCGGGACACGCTCTACGGCGGCAGCGCGAAGGGCTACACCGACTACCCGACGATGACCGACATCGCGGCCTGAGGCCGGTCACGTGCGTCCCGGCCGGCCGGTGGCCTCCCCCCGGGAAGCGCTCTCCCGGGAAGTGCCGAGCCGGCCGAGCGCCGTGCGGTCGTGCAGCATCATGCCGGCCAGCATGGCCAGGACGAACAGCAGCGCCGGCATGCCCGCGAAGGACAGCGCGGTCACCGCCGGCCCCGGGCAGAAGCCCGCCAAGCCCCAGCCGACGCCGAACAGCGCGGAGCCGCCGATCAGGCGGCCGTCGATGCGCCGGCTGGTCGGCAGGTCGAAGCGCTCGGCGAGCAACGGGCGGCGCCGGCGCAGGACCAGGCGATAGCCGGGCAGCGCCGCGCCGACCGCGCCGGCGAGCACGAAGGCCAGGGTCGGGTCCCAGTCGCCGGTGACGTCTAGGAAGCCGCGCACGCGCGTCGGGTCGACCATGCCCGAGAGCGACAGCCCGAAGCCGAACAGGGCGCCGGCGGCCAGCGCCGCGAGCAGCCTGGCGGCCGCGAGGGCGCCGGTCCTGGCGCCGGCCCCGCCCGTCACGGCGCCACCAGATGCTGCAGGGCGACCGTCGCCACGCCGGCCGCCAGAAAGGTCAGGACCGCGGCCAGGGAGCGCGGCGAGAGCCGGGCGAGACCCGCGACGCCGTGCCCGCTGGTGCAGCCGGAGCCGAGCCGCGTGCCGTAGCCGACCAGCAGGCCGGCGGCCACCAGCAGGCCGCTCGAGGCCTCGATGCGCACCGCCGGCCAGTGCCCGGCGGCGAGCAGGAACAGCGGCGCACCGGCGAGCAGCCCGGCGACGAAGGCCGCGTTGACCGGCCAGGGGCCGGCCGGCCGGCGCAGCACGCCGGCGACGAGGCCGCTGACGCCGGCGATGCGGCCGTTCAGCAGGAGGAGCAGGGTCACGGCGAGCCCGATCATCAGGCCCCCCGCGAGGGCGGGCAGGTAGCTTTCCAAGGTTTCGGCTTTCGCTTCGTTGTCGAGACCGCCGGCCGACCCGGCGGATAACAGTTAAGTAAACTCGAATGTGTCGACGTCAAGCCGGCGACCGCGCCAGCCCCGCGCCCGGCTCGCCCCTGACCCGCCGGATTCGCGGCCCGGGTTCGACAGCGCCAGGCGGGACGCCTAAGGATGGCAGCCGGCGCCGCCGCCGCGCCACCCTTGCAGAAGGCCTTCGTCGATGCCCGCGAGCGCGCCGCCTCCCGCCGCGCCCCCCGACCCCGGAGGAGCCGCCAAAGACCCGCCGTCCCCCGGCCCCCGCATCGGGCGCGGCAGCCGGGCCTTCTGGCGCGCCAACGTGGCGCTCTTCCTGGCAGCCTTCTCGGTCTTCGCGCTGCTCTACTCGGTGCAGCCGCTGCTGCCGGTCTTCGCCGCCGAGTTCCGGGTCGACGCCGGCACCTCCTCGCTGTCGCTGTCGCTCTCGACCGCCATGCTGGCGGTCTGCCTGCTGCTCGCCAGCTGGCTGGCAGACCGCTGGGGCCGCAAGACCGTGATCGTCGTCTCGCTGCTGGTCGCCGCCGCGCTCGGCCTGCTCGTGGTGGCCGCCCCGGACTGGCCGAGCCACCTGGTACTGCGCACGCTGCTCGGCATCGCCCTCGCCGGCGTGCCGGCGGTCGCCATGGTCTATCTCGCCGAGGAGATGGAGCCCGAGGCCTTCGGCTTCTCGATGGGTCTCTACATCGGCGGCAACGCGATCGGCGGCATGTCCGGCCGCCTGCTGGTCGGCCTGCTCGCCGACGTCGCCGGCTGGCGCGTCGCGCTGCTGGCGCTCGGCCTCGTGGTGCTGGCCAGCGCCGGCCTGATCTGGTGGCTGCTGCCGGCGCCGCGGCACTCGCCGAGCCGCCAGGTCGACGCCGCCGCCTTCCTGGGCGCGATCCGCCGGCAGTTCCGCGACCGCGGCCTGCCCTGGCTGTTCGCCGAGGCCTTCCTGGTCATGGGCGGCTTCGTCGCGCTCTACAACTACACCGGCTTCCGCCTGCTCGAGCCGCCCCACGAGCTGAGCCAGGCGGCGATCTCGCTGATCTTCCTGGTCTACCTGATCGGCACCGGCGCCTCGACCTGGATCGGCGCGCTGGCCCAGCGCCTGGGCCGGCGCCGGGTGCTCTGGCTGATGATCGTGATCATGGCCGTGGGCTTGGCGATCAACTGCCTGCCGAGCACGGCGGCGGTGATCGGCGGCATGGTCGTGGTGACCTTCGGCTTCTTCGGCGCGCACTCGATCGCCAGCAGCTGGGTCGGCCGCCGCGCGCGCGACGGCAAGGCCCAGGCGACGGCGCTCTACCTGTTCTTCTACTATCTCGGCTCCAGCACCATCGGCACGCTCGGCGGCTACGCCTGGAACCACTGGGCCTGGACCGGGGTCGCCCTGGTCATCGGCGCGACCATCCTGGCCGCGCTGCTGATCTCGATCCGCCTGTTCTTCCTGCCGCCGCTGCCCGTGAAGGAGGAGCCGCCGCCCGCGCCGGCGTGAGGCGGGCCGCTGCATTGCGGCCCCGGCGACGGTGCAGCCGTCGCTCCTAGAGCGCGATTCCCCGCGCCGCCAGCGAGCGCATCAGGTCGACCGCGCCGAACTCCCAGGCCGGCAGCTCGGTCGAGAGGCCGACCCGGTTGACCAGGGCGCCGAGGCGCCGGCTGGTGATCGCGACACGGTCGCCGACCTTGTGGGTGAAGCCCTGGCCGGGCGCGCCGCGGTCCTGGGTCGGCGCGAACAGCGTGCCGGTGTAGAGCACCGCGCCGTCCGGATAGTGGTGGGTCTCGACCAGCTGGCGCGCGAGCTCGGTCAGGTCCCGGCTGATCTTCTTCAGGTCGCTCTTCGCATCGAGCCGGAAGCCGTCCTCGCCGTCGACCTCGACCCGCACCTCGGCCTCGCGCAGCGCGTCGAGCCCGAAGCCCTCGTCGAGCAGCCGGATCACCGGGCCGAGCGCCGAGGAGGCGTTGTTGTCCTTGGCCTTGCCGAGCAGCAGCGCGCTGCGCCCCTCGAAGTCGCGCAGGTTGACATCGTTGCCGAGCGTCGCGCCGACGATGCGGCCGCCCGGCGCCACGACCAGCACGACCTCGGGCTCGGGGTTGCTCCAGCTGGAGCGCGGGTGCAGGCCGACCCACGCGCCGAAGCCGACCGAGGCCAGGGGCTGGGCCTTGGTGAAGATCTCGGCGTCCTCGCCGAGGCCGACCTCCAGGTAGGGCGACCAGAGGCCGCGCTCGCTCAGCAGGCGCTTCAGCTCGAAGGCCTCGGGCGAGGCCGGCACGATCGAGGCGAGGTCGACGCCCAGCGTCTCGGCCAGGCGCGCCCGGGTCTCGCCGGCCTTCGCCGGGTCGCCCCCGGCGGCCTCCTCGACGACCCGCTCGATCAGCGAGGCGGCGAAGGTGACGCCGGCCGCCTTGACGGCCTGCAGGTCGACCGGGGCCAGCAGGTGCGGCCGGCCGGGGTCGCGGGCCTCGGCGTCGCTGTTGGCGAGCAGCGCGTCGAGCGGGCAGAGCGTCTCGCCCGGCGCGGCGCGCAGCGCCGCCGCCGGCTCGGCCTCGCGCAGCAGGTGCGCGACGGTCGGGAAGCGCGGCGTGACGTCGACCACCGACTCGCCGTCGAGCCGGCAGACGTGGGGGCCGGCCTCGGTGCCGACGCGCAGGACGAAGCAGCCCGCGCCGCGGTCTTCTGGCAGCACGGCGGCCGCGTCGGTGGAGAGAGGAAGGCGCGCCATGGAGTTGCTCCCATCAGACTGGCCGAGGCCGGGCAGGCGGTCCCGGGGAGGGCGATCCTAGGAAAGCGCCCGCGAAGCGTCCAGGCGACGGCGGCGCCTTTCGCTCCGCGTCACGCTCAGGTCAGGCATTCGATGAGGAAGGGGCCGCGACGCGTCAGCGCGCCCTCGAACAGGCGGGCGAGCTCCTCGGCGGTCTCGGCGCGCGCCGCCTCGACGCCGAGGGCGCGCGCCAGGCCGACCCAGTCGACCGGCGGCGCGTCGAGGCTGAGCATGCGCTCGGCGTTGCGCCCGAAGCTGTTGACCCCGACGTTGCGCATCTCGCCCTGCAGGATCGCGTAGGCCCGGTTGGCGAAGACCACGGTGACGACGTCGAGGTTCTCGCGTGCCTGGGTCCAGAGGCCCTGGGCGGTGTAGAGCCCGCTGCCGTCGGCCTGCAGGGCGACGACCTTGCGCTCCGGGCAGGCCAGCGCGGCGCCGGCGGCCAGCGGGATACCCAGGCCGATGGCGCCGCCGGTCAGCTGCAGGTAGTCGTGCGGCGGCGCCGCCTGGGTGGTCGGGAAGAACACGCGGCCCGAGCTGACCGACTCGTCGCAGACGATGGCGTTCTCCGGCAGCAGCCGGGCGACCGTGGCGCAGAGCGCGTCGGCGGTGAGCGCGCCGCGCGGCTGCTCGCCGCCCGCCGTCTCGGGCCGCGCCACCGCCGGCGCCGTCCGGCGCGCGCCGACCGCCTCGACCAGCGCCTCCAGGGCGCCTTCCAGATCCTCGCCGATGGCGCCCAGGCGCAGCACCCGGCAGCCCTCGGGCAGCAGGCGGCTGGGCTTGCCGGGGTAGGCGAAGAAGGCGACCGGCTCGGCGGCGCCGACCAGGATCGCGACCTCGAGCTCGCCGAGCAGTTCCAGGGCCTGATCGACCGGATAGGGGATGCGGGTCACCGGCACGCGGCCGGCGCCGCGCTCGATGCGGCCGTTCGAGGTCTGCGCGAACAGCCGCGCGCCGGTCTTGGCGGCGATCCGGCCGGCGTTCTCCAGCGCCTCCGCGCGCAGGGCCCGGCCGGTCATCACCAGGCCGCAGCGCGCGCCGCCGGCCAGCGCCGCGGCGGCGGCCTCGAGCGCCTCCTGCGCCGCGGCGGGCGCGGCCGGCGCAGGCACCGCCTCGACCGGCCGCGGCGCGGCCGCGCCCCAGGCCGAGTCGGCGGGCAGGATCAGGGTCGCCGGGCCCGAGCGGCCGAGCGCCGCCTGCCAGGCGGCCT
>JAUILQ010000079.1 GCA_030433005.1 Alphaproteobacteria bacterium | reverse complement strand
CGCTCGCCGATCGGCCGCGCGGCCGGTCGGCGAGCGGCGCCGGATCCGCCTCGCCGACGGCGGCCGGCTGACGCTCGAGCGGCTGGCGCCCGGCGGCCGGCTGCGGCGCTTCACCGCGACCTACGAGGAGCCCTCCGGCGAGGGCGTCCGGCCCCGGCTGCTGGCGCTCGCCGACGGGTCCTGCGCGCTCCGCCAGGGTCGCGCGCTGGACTGGGGCGACGCGGCCGGCCCCGAGCCGGGCGGCCCCGACGCGCTGGTCCTGCTCGGCCCGGACCTGACGAGCGAGCTCGGCCGCGAGCCGCTCGATCCGCCGCTGCCGCCGGCCCCCGAGGGGCAGGAGAGCGGCGGCGTGCGCGTCGCGCAGGTCGACGCCGGCGTCGCCTACGACCTGCCGGCGATCGCCGCGGCGCTGGCCCGCGACGCGCAAGGCCGGGCGCTCGGCTACGACTGGTGGGACCTCGACCCGCGACCCTACGACGCCAACCCGGCCGGCTCGCCCTTCCTCCCGGCGCGCCACGGCACCGAGGTCGCCAGCCTGCTGCTCGCCGAGGCGCCGCAGGCGCGCCTCGTGCCCTACCGCTACCCGCGCCCGGACATGGGCCGCATGGCCGACCTGGTCGCCGCGGCGGCGGCCGCCGGCGCCGGGATCGTGGCGCTGCCGATGGGCAGCAACGGCCGCGAGCTCTGGGAGGCCTTCCTGGACGCCGCCGCGGCGCACCCGAAGCTGCTGTTCGTGGTCTCGGCCGGCAACGACGGGCGCGACATCGACGCCCGGCCGGTGTGGCCGGCGGCCTCCGGCCTCGACAACCTGCTGGTCGTGACCTCGAGCGAGGCCGACGGGCGCCTCGCCGCCGGCTCCAACTGGGGTGCGGCGAACGTCGACCTGCTGGTGCCGGCCGAGCGACAGGCGGTCTTCGACTACCGGGGCCGCGAGAAGACCGCCTCGGGCTCCAGCTTCGCCGTGCCGCGCGTCGCGGCGCTCGCCGCACGGCTCAAGGCGCGCCACCCGGACTGGCGCGCCGCCGAGCTGAAGGCCGCGATCCTGGGCCTCGCCGAGCCGCCGCCGCAGCCCGGGCTGGTCGCCGCCGGCTGGCTGCGCGACCCGCTGGCGCATCCGTAAGAGGGAGCGGGGCAGGCGGCCGCCCTCCATTTTTCGTCATCCCTGCGAAAGCAGGGATGACGGAAAAGAGGGGATGCAACCGCCCGGCCGCCCTTCCCCCTACCGCGGCGCGGGGGCGTCGGAGTCGAGGAACTGGCGGGCGGCCGGGGCCTGCTCGGGGAAGTGCCGCTCGATGCCGGCGTAGGCGCGCTCGGCCAGCTCGGCGTCGCCGCCCCACTTGCCGGCCTGGACGGCGAGGCGCAGCACCTGGGGGTCGGCCGGCAGGCGCTCGAGCAGCCAGCGCAGGTGCTCCAGTTCGGCCTCGAAGCGGCGCGCCAGGTGCAGGGTGATGGCGAGGCTGAGCCGGGCGTTGAGCGCTTGCGGGTCCTGCGCCAGCGAGGCCTCGAACAGCTCGGTCGCGCGCTCCAGGTCGCCGGCGCGTCCGAAGACCTGGCCGGCGAGGTCGTAGAACTGGCGGTTGCCGGTGGCCAGGCAGTCCTCGGCCAGCGCCGTCGCCGCCGCGCCCTCCGGCGCCGGCGCGCCCTGCAACTCCTCCAGCGCCAGGGTGCAGGCGCGCACCGCGGCGTCGAAGGCGGCGTCGGCGGCCGCCGCATCCGCGCCGCTCTCGTCTCGCAGACGCGCCAGCGCCGCCGCGGGGATCGCCTCGTAGCGGCCCGAGCCGCCGGCGACCGCGATGCCGACCAGCCGGCCCTCGGCGTCGACCAGCGCGCCGCCGCTGTTGCCCGGCTGCGTGTGCGCCTGGTGGTGCAGGCGCGCCAGCGGCGCCTCGGCCGGCGGCGTCGCCAGCACCGTGCCGGGCTCGAAGACCTCGACCCGCGCCGAGCCGATGTCGGCGCCGACGACGTAGACCGTGGCGTCCGCGTCGAGGCCGTCGGCGAGCTCCAGCGTCGGCCCCTCGGGCAGGCCCTCGACACGCAGCAGCACGAGGTCGAGCGGCAGCGGGCTGGGCACGGCCTCGGCCGGCAGCACCGCGCCGTCGGGCAGCAGCAGCAGCTCGATCCCGGTCTCGTCGGCGACCGCGTGGCGCGCCGTGACCAGCAGCTCCGGGCCCAGGCGCACCGCCGAGGCGACCGGGCTGAAGGCGGCGATCGGGAAGACCGCGGCGCGCGCGGCGCAGACCGGCTCCGGGTGCGGGCAGCGCCCCTCGGACTGGTCCTGGGCGACGGCCGGACCGGCCGGTGCCAGGGCCGTCAGCAGGACGACGACGAAAGGGGCGGCCCAGGAGGGGGCGGCACGGGAGGGAATGGCAAGGGGGCGGCGGGGCATCGGCAGGGTCTCCGCGATCGAAGGGGGCGGCGCGCTACTCGGCCGGCAGGCTCAGCTCGAGCGTCTGCCGGCGGCCGTCGCGCAGCAGCTCGAGGGGGACGCGGTCGCCGGGACGCAGCAGGTAGACGGCGGCGGCGACGTCGCGCCTGCTCCGCAGCGGCCGCCCGCCCCAGGACAGCAGCAGATCGTCGACCGCCAGGCCGGCGGCGGCGGCCGGCCCGCCGGGCGCCAGCGCGGTGACCCGCACGGCCTCGCGGCGCGGCGGCTCGGCCGGGTCGGCGGCGATCCCGGTCAGGCCCGGCTCGACGCGGCGGACCCGGCCGTGGGCGATCAGGTCGTCGGCGACGCGCGCGACCATCGGCTGGGCGAGCGCGAAGTTGACGCCGATGTTGCCGTCGCCCGGCCCGGCGAAGATCGCCGAGAGCAGGCCGACGAAGCGGCCCTGCCCGTCCAGCAAGGCGCCGCCCGAGCTGCCGGGATTGACCGCGGCGTCGGTCTGCACGAAGTCCTCGATCGGGTTGAAGCGGGCGTTGCTGCGGTGGAGCGCCGAGACGACGCCGCAGGACTGGGCGAGGCCCAGGCCGTAGACGTTGCCGACGGCGCAGACCGCCTGGCCGACGCGCGGCGCCGGCGCGGCCGGCAGCGGGGGCAGATCGGCCTCGACCCTGAGCAGGGCGAGATCGGTCAGCGGGTCGTCGGCGGCGAGCTCGGCCGCAAGGTAGCGGCCGTCGGCCAGGCGCACGTCGATCGACAGCGCGGTTTCGACGACGTGGCGGGCGGTGACGATCCAGCCGCCCTCGGCATAGACCACGCCGCTGCCCTCGGGCGCCGTGCCCGGCGGCACCTCGGGCCCGCCCTGCGGCCGGTCGGGCCAGACCGGCAGCACCGAGACCAGCGAGGCCTCGGTACCGGCCGGCAGCTCGAAGGCGCCGCCGCGGGCCGGTACGAGGGAGGCCGTCGCCAGGCAAGCCGCCGCGAGCAGCAGCAGGGCGCCGGCCCGCCTCATCCCTCGGAGCGTCCGCCCGACTCGGCGCCGGGGTCGCCGCCGGCCGCGTCGCCCGGATCGGGCGCCTCCTCGGTCTCGACGCGGTAGCTGCCGTTCAGCCAGCGCCCGAGGTCGATCTGCTTGCAGCGCGCCGAGCAGAAGGGGCTGTGCCGCGGGTCGCTGTCCGGCGCGCCGCCGGTCTTGCCGCAGATCGGGCAGCGCCGGGCGGCGGCCTTCCGGCGGCGCTCGGGAAAGGGGACGATGCGGTCGTTGTCGCTCATGGCTCGAAACCTAGCACGATAAACCTAGCACGATCCTGGGGCGGGTCTCGCCCGCGCGGGGTTCCCCTAGAGCTGGAGCTCGCTCTGCGCGTCGCAACGCCCGGCTTCCTCCGCCAGCTCGAGGCCCTGGCCGCGCAACGCCGCCACCGCGTCCAGCGCCGGCCGCGCCGGGCCCTTGAGCGCCCGCGCGACGGCGCGCGAGACAGCGAGCGTCAGGCGCGGCGCGGCGGGCGCGACGCGGGCGCGGCGCAGCAGCTCGTAGGCCAGGGCGACGGGGTCGCGCCGCCAGCCGCCCTCGTCCGCAGGCAGCGACAGCAGCTCGTGCAGCGCCGGCCGGCGCCGGCGCCCGGTCAGCAGCGCCAGGCCGTCCCCGCCCAGCCGGCCGAGCTCGACCTCGGGCGCCTCTGCCGCGAGCGCCGCCTCCATAACGCCGCGCAGGCGAGCCCGAGGCTCGGGGCCGCCGGGATCGAGAAAGTCGACGGCGATCACGCCCGAGAGACCGCGCAGCCGGATCTGGCGGGCCAGCGTGCGGGCGGCCGCCTCGTTGAGCGCCTCGGCCTGCCCGGCCCCGCCGCGGTCGACGTCGACCGCGACCAGGGCGCGCGTCGGCTCGATCCACAGCGTGCCGCCCTCCGGCAACGCGACACGGGACGACAGCAGCGCCTCGCGGAGCTCGGCCAGCGCGCGCTCGAGGGCAGCGGCCTCGGCGCCCTGCACCGGCCTGAGGCGGTCCGCAACCTCCGGGCGCGCGGCCAGGGCCTCGCGCAGGGCGCTCAGCGTCGCCGCATCGTCGACCAGGACCGCCTCCGGCGGCGCGGTGCCGGCCATCAGGATTCCGGCCAGGGCGTCGCGGCGGTCGAGCAGCGCCGGCGGCCGTGCGCCGGACGGCACTGGGACTCCCTCCGCCAAGGCCAGCTTGACGCCCTTGTCGGCGGTCGCGGGCCGTTGGACGCGCACGGCCAGCGCCGCGCCCTCGCCCGGCGCCGGCTCGAGGCCGGCGAGCGGCAGGAATCCGGGACGGGCCAGGCCGATATCGACGAAGGCGGCGCCCAGGCGCCGGTCGAGGCCGGACACCCGGCCGAGGCAGAGGTCGCCCTCGGCGCCGGGCCGGTCGGCGCGCTCGACGCCGGCCTCGCAGGCCACGCCCTCGGCGTCCCACGCCGCCCAGCGGCGCTCGCCCGGCAGTCCCGAGACCAGCCAGCGCAGGCCCTGCGGCGCCGGGGCTGCCATCGCTCGGCTAGCCGCCGGCCGGCCGCCAGCCGACGCCCTGGAGCAGCGCGTGGACCAGCGCGAGGTCGAGGCCGACGACGTTGGAATAGGAGCCGTTGATCCAGGGCACGAAGGCCGCGGCGGCGCCCTGGATGGCGTAGCCGCCGGCCTTGCCGTGCCACTCGCCGCCGGCGAGGTAGCCGGCGATCTCGTCCTCCGAGAGCCGCTTGAAGGCAACGCGGGTGGTCGACAGGCGGCGCAGTGCGCGGCCGTCGGGCAGGCGCAGCACGATGCCGCCCTGGACCCGGTGGCGCCGGCCCGACAGCAGCTCCAGGCAGCGCCGGGCCGCGGCCTCGTCCTCGGTCTTGGGCAGCACCCGGCGGCCGACCCCGACGACGGTGTCGGCGGCCAGCACGAAGGCGTCCGGCCGGCGCCGGGCGACGGCCTCGGCCTTGGCGTCGGCCAGACGCTGGGCGTGGGGCACCGGCAGCTCGCCGGGCAGCGGCGTTTCGTCGACTTCGGCCGGCTCGACGGCGTCGGGCTCGACGCCGATCTGGCGCAGCAGCGCGAGCCGCCGCGGCGAGGCCGAGGCGAGAATCAGCGGCGCGGCCATGACGGCCAGCCCGGCTTACTTGAAGCGGAAGGTGATGCGGCCCTTCGTCAGGTCGTAGGGCGTCATCTCGACGTTCACCCGGTCACCGGCCAGGACGCGGATGCGGTGCTTGCGCATCTTGCCGGCGGTGTGGGCCAGAACCTCGTGGCCATTGTCCAGCTTCACGCGGAACATGGCGTTGGGCAGCAGTTCGGCGACCGTGCCCTGAAACTCCATCAGGTCTTCTTTCGACATGCGATCCGTTTTCTTGTTCGTCGGCCGGCGCTCCGAGCCCCCGTAAATCCGCCGCTGCCCCAAAAAGGCAGCCTCGGGAGCGCCGTGAAGGTCGGGAATATAGGGATTGAAGCGCCCGGGAACAACTTGTGCTTCGCCCCTGGCGCTTCGAGGGCCGCCATGCGCCCGCGCTCAGACCTGCGGTTTGAGGTCGCCGGGGAAGCGCTTGCTGATGCGCTCCATCAGCTGGTCGCGGACCTGGCGGTAGGCCTGCAGGCGCTCCTCGCGGCCGCCCTCGACGATCGAGGGGTCGAAGGTGTTCCAGTACTCGACGTCGCAGGCCCAGGTCCGGGTCATCTCGATGGCGCTGTGCTGCGCCTCCGGCGACAGCGAGACGATCAGGTCGAAGGAGCCGTCCTCGAGGTCGTCGAAGGTCTTGGCGTGGTGGCGCGAGAGGTCGATGCCGAGCTCTTCCATGACGGCCACCGCGAAGCCGTCGAGCTCGCCCGCGCGCACGCCGGCGGAGTCGACGTAGATGCGATGGCCGAGCAGGTGCTTGAGCAGCGCCTCGGCCATCGGCGAGCGGATCGCGTTCTCCGAGCAGCAGAACAGCACGGCGCCGGGCAGCGCGCCCGCAGGACCGGCGATCGAGGCGCCGGAGGGGTCGGGGCCGAAAGCGGGCGCCACCGGACCGGCCATCGCCTCAGCCCTTGATGTGCAGCACGCAAAGCAGGGTGAACAGCCGCCGCGCCGTGTTCTCGTCGATGTCGATGCGCCCGGCCAGGCGCTCGCGGAGCGCCTCGGCGCCTTCGTTGTGCAGGCCGCGCCGGCCCATGTCGATGGCCTCGATCTTCGAGGGGCTCGCCGTCTTGATCGCCTCGTAGTAGCTCTCGCAGACCGTGAAGTAGTCCTTGACGATGCGCCGGAACGGCCCGAGCGCGAGCGGCACCGTCGCCAGCTTCGCCGCCTCGCCCTCGCCTTCGGCCGTGCCCTCGTAGATCTCGAACAGCAGCCGGCCTTCCTCGATGCGCAGGTGCAGGCCGTAGGGGCCGGCGAAGTCGCCGACCGGCGCGAAGTGGTTCTCCTCCAGCAGGTCGTAGATCGCGACCGCCCGCTCGTGCTCGACGTCGCCGCTGCGCCGCACCACGCTGCGGTCGTCGAGGGTGATCCTGACGAGACGCCGGTCGGGCACGGTCGCTCAGTCCTCCGCCAGGTTGAGCCGGATGGCGATCGAGCGGGCGTGGGCGTCGAGCCCCTCGGCGCGCGCCAGGGCGACCGCCGAGGGCGCCAGCCGGCGCAGCGAGTCGGCGTCGCAGGCGATCATCGAGCTGCGCTTCATGAAATCGAGCACCGACAGGCCCGAGGCGTAGCGCGCCGCGCGCCCGGTCGGCAGCACGTGGTTCGGGCCGGCGACGTAGTCGCCGATCGCCTCGGGCGTGTGGCGGCCGAGGAAGATGGCGCCGGCGTTGCGAATGCCGGCCGCCAGGGCGTCGGGCTCGGCAATCGCGAGCTCCAGGTGCTCGGGCGCGATGCGGTCGACCAGCGCCGGCGCCTGCGCGAGGCTGTCGACCAGGATGATCGCGCCGTGCGCCTGCCAGCTCTCGCGGGCGATGGCGCCGCGCTCGAGCCGGGCGAGCTGGCTCTCGATGGCGCCGCGCACCGCCTCGGCGAAGCCGGCGTCGTCGGTGATCAGGATCGACTGCGCCGAGCGGTCGTGCTCGGCCTGGCTGAGCAGGTCGGCGGCGATCCAGGCCGGGTCGTTCTGCCCGTCGGCGACCACCAGGATCTCCGACGGCCCGGCGATGGTGTCGATGCCGACCGTGCCGAAGACCTGCTTCTTGGCGGCCGCGACGTAGGCGTTGCCCGGGCCGACGATCTTGTCGACCGGCGCGATCGTGGCCGTGCCGTAGGCCAGGGCGCCGATCGCCTGGGCGCCGCCGACCCGGTAGACCTCGGTGACCCCGGCGATGCCGGCGGCGGCAAGCACCAGCGGGTTCAGCACGCCGTCCGGGCTGGGCACCACCATGGCGACGCGCGGCACGCCGGCGACGCGCGCCGGCAGCGCGTTCATCAGCACCGAGGAGGGATAGGCCGCGGTGCCGCCGGGCACGTAGAGGCCAGCCGCCGAGATCGGCGTCCAGCGGTGGCCGAGCCGGACGCCGGCCGCGTCCTCGTAGTCCAGGTCCTCGGGCAGCTGGCGGCGGTGGTAGTCCTCGATGCGCGCCGCCGCGACCTCCAGCGCCTCGAGGGTCTCGGGCGCGCAGGCGGCGCGGGCCTTCTCCAGCTCCGCCGGATCGAGGCGCAGGCCCGCTGCGTCCAGGCTCAGCCGGTCGAAGCGCTCGGTGTAGCGCAGCAGCGCGGCGTCGCCCTCGGCGCGCACGGCGGCCAGGATCTCGGCGACGGTGCGGTCGACCGCGGCCTCCGCCTCGCGCCGGGCGCCGAGGAAGGCCTCGAAGGCCGCCGCGAAGCCGGCGTTCCCTGCCCGGGCGTCCAGTTCATGCGGCATCGGCGACCTCCCGGAAGCGCTCGGTCCAGTCCATGACCACCCGCGGCCGGGTCTTCAGCGCGGTGCGGTTGACGATGAAGCGGCTGGTCACGTCGGCGATGTGCTCGACCTCGACCAGGCCGTTGGCGGCCAGCGTGGCGCCGGTCGAGACCAGGTCGACGATGCGCCGGCACATGCCCAGGATCGGCGCCAGCTCCATGGCGCCGTTGAGCTTGATGCACTCGGCCTGCACGCCGCGCGCGGCGAAGTGCCGCCGGGTGATCTCCGGATACTTGGTGGCGATGCGCACGTGGCTCCAGCGCGTCGGGTCGTCGCTCTCCATCAGCTCCCGGCGCTCGGCCACCGAGATCCGGCAGCGGCCGATGCCGAGGTCGACCGGGGCGTAGATCTCGGGATGGTCGAACTCCATCAGAACGTCGTTGCCGGCGACGCCGAGCTGGGCGCCGCCGTGGGCGACGAAGGTCGCGACGTCGAAGGAGCGCACGCGCACCAGCTCGATGCCGGGCACGCTGGTCGAGAAGCGCAGGCGGCGCGACTTGTCGTCGTGGAACTCGGGCTCCGGCTCGATGCCGGCCTGCTGCATCAGCGGCACCAGCTCGCGCAGGATGCGGCCCTTCGGCAGGGCCAGCACCAGGGGCTGCTCGGCCGGGCGCCGGTCCGACGGCGGGCGGTTCGGGGACTCGGAGGGCACGGAAAGGTGCTCCGCTGGGGTGGGCCACGAGGCCGCGCTGCCGGGCGGCCGAAGCCGCCGGCCCGCGGTCGCGGCAGGGTTTACCCCGCAGGCTTCGGCGCGTCCAGATCGGGCGCCGGCGCGCCGGCCTCCCCCGTTGCGCCGGCCTCCCCCGTTTCGCCGGCCTCCCCCGTTTCGCCCGACTCGTCGTGGCCGGGCCGCGACCAGGTCGGCCAGGGCTCGTCGAAGTCCTGCAGGTGGCAGCGCAGCGCCGAGACCTCGAGCAGGATGCGGCCGCCACCGGAAAAGTGCAGCTCGACCCGCCGGGGCTCGCTGGCGATGGTCAGCAGGTTGAGGATCTGGTTGCGGTCGGCCTGGTCGATGCCGCGGATGCGCACCGCCTCGACCTTGTCGAAGGTCACGCCGCAGTGGCTGCGGTAGTAGGTCGGCCGGGGCCCGGCCTCGTCGAAGGCGGCGTCCCGCGCCTCCTCCTCGCCGTCCCGATCGGCTTCCGATGCGAGCGCCGGATCGGAAGCGCGTCGCGCCGCCGCCTCGGCCTCGGCTTCCTCGACCCGCTCCCAGAGGAAGCGGTTGAGCACCATGACGAAGCGGCGCTCGCGGCGCAGGAAGGTCACCTCGGTGAGCGGCACCAGGGCGTCCTGCAGCATCGAGGCGATGACGTCCATATCGCCCGGATCGCGGGCCCTCAGCTTCAGGCGCGGCGGCTTGGCCATCGCAGTCGTCCCTATTCCCCTGCCCTGTCCTCGTCGCGTCCTACTCGGGGACCCGGCGGATGTCGGCCCCGCAGGCGCTCAGCTTGTCCTCGACCCGCTCGTAGCCGCGGTCGAGATGGTACACGCGGTTGAGCACGGTCTCGCCCTCGGCGGCCAGCCCCGCCAGCACCAGCGACACCGAGGCCCTGAGGTCGGTCGCCATGACCGGCGCGCCGGTCAGCCGCTCGACCCCGCGCACCAGGGCCGAGGCGCCGTGGACCGTGACGTTGGCGCCCATCCGCGCCAGCTCCGGCACGTGCATGAAGCGGTTCTCGAAGATCGTCTCGGTGATCATCGCGGCCCCCTGGGCGGTCGCCATCAGGGCCATGAACTGGGCCTGCAGGTCGGTCGGAAAACCCGGGAAGGCCTCGGTCATGGCGTCGGTGCCCTGCAGGCGGCCGTTGGCGCGGCGCACCTGCAGGCCGCGGTTGGTCTCGGTGACCGCGACGCCGGCCTGGCCGAGCACCTCGAGGGCGCTGCGCAGGTGCTCGCCCCGCGCGCCGACCAGGTGCAGGTCGCCGTCGGTGATCGCGGCGGCCATCGCGTAGGTGCCGGCCTCGATGCGGTCGGCGATGACCTCGTGGCGCGCGCCGTGCAGCCGGCTCTGGCCGCGCACCGTGATGCTCGCCGTGCCGGCGCCCTCGATCTCGGCGCCCATCGCGGTCAGGCAGTTCGCGAGGTCGACGATCTCCGGCTCGCGCGCGGCGTTGACCAGGCGGGTCTCGCCGCTGGCCAAGCAGGCGGCCATCAGGATGTTCTCGGTGGCGCCGACCGAGACCTTGGGGAAGACGACCTCGCCGCCGGTCAGGCCGTTGGGCGCGCGCGCCTCGATGTAGCCCTCCTTGAGCTCGATCTCGGCGCCGAGGGCCTCGAGCCCGGCCAGGTGCAGGTCGATCGGCCGCGTGCCGATGGCGCAGCCGCCGGGCAGCGAGACGCTGCCCAGGCCCTCGCGCGCGACCAGCGGGCCGAGCACCAGGACCGAGGCGCGCATCTTGCGCACCAGGTCGTAGGGCGCGCAGGTGTCGGCGATGCGGCCGGCGGTCATCTCCAGCACCCGCCCGCTCGAGCCGCCGGCGCCGCCGTTGCCATTCATGTGCAGCTCGACGCCGAGCGTCGAGAGCAGCTTGGCCAGCGTCGAGATGTCGGCCAGATGCGGCAGGTTGGTGAGCGTCAGCGTCTCGTCGGTCAGCAGGCAGGCCGCCATCAGCGGCAGCGCGGCGTTCTTGGCGCCGCCGACGTAGATCTCGCCCTCCAGGGGGCGGCCGCCGCGAATGACGATGCGATCCATAGACTTCTTTCTGGTCCTGTGCCGGCCCGTGCCGGCGGCCCGGTGGAGAGGACACGATAGGGAAGAGGGACTCGGGCCAGCGGCAGCCCGCCCCGACAGGTTGTTCTAGCCTGCCACGGGAAAGCCGCTCAAGCCTTCAGGCGCTGCGGTCCGGGCCGGCGCCGGAGGGGCCGGAACCGGGCGGGCCGTCGGGTGGCGGTTCGTTCGCGTCGCGCGCAGCGCCGTCGGGCCTGTCGTCCTGCGGCCCGGCGCGTCCGCGCGCCTGCTGCTTGCGGCGCTGGAGGTTGGCGCGCAGCTGGGCGGCCAGGCGCGCCTCGCGCTCGGCCCGCTTGGCAGCGGGCGCGGCTCCCGTGCCGGCTCCCGCGCCGGCGGCATCGCCCCGGCGCTCGTCGTCTGCTGCGTCCATGGCCCGGAAGGTGGCCGAGCACCGTGGCGGGGTCAAGGCGAGGCCGGGGCGGCTCCGGGTCCGGGCAAGGATCTCCAGGCGGCGACGCGCCCGCCTCGTTTCGAACGCAGCGGCCCGTCGATTAGGCGCTTGCACCGGCGGCGCGATCGGTGCATCTTCCGGCCGCTCTCGGGCCCCAGGGGTTCCGGGACCGACTTGGCGCCGCCGTAGCTCAGGGGTAGAGCACACCCTTGGTAAGGGTGGGGTCGCGTGTTCAATTCACGCCGGCGGCACCATCTCCTCCTCTGCTCTTCATTCTGATTCGGCGACGCAGTCCAGGCATTCGCCGGGCGCTGCCGCGCCGTCTCTGTCCGGTGCGGCCGTGAGGCGGGCGCGGGCGAGGCCGCTTCGCGCCGAGCGCCGCAGGCGTCCGCCGGCGCCCGGGCGGAGAACCTGTCGGCAGCGCTGACGCCGCCGCTGCGCGGCTGTCAAGGATCCTGCCACCCGGCGGCCACGCCCTCGCCGGGCCGACGCCACGAAAGGCGAGTTGCGGCAAGGGCTTGCCCCTGCACGGTGACGCCCTGGCACGGCAGTTGCTGACTTCTGCCGCTGCCGGCCGACGAGGGCCGGGCCGAGTAGAGGAGAGCCGCCGTGCCCGACGCGCGCCCATTCGCGACAGCTGTGCGCGAGCCGTGAAGGACCTGCTCGCCGTCCTCGAGCGCTGGAGCAGCGAAAAGCCGAAGCCGCTGGTCTGGGTCGTCGCCGCCGCGGCCTGCTGGCTGCTGCTCGGCATCGTGCTCGCCCTGGCGCTGTCGCTGCCGGCGCTGGGCGGCGACCTGGAGCCTCGCTCCGGTCAGGCCTGGGGACAAGACCCTCGGCCGGCCGCGAGGCAGCAGGCCGTCGCAGCTCCCGCCGGTGCCGCGTCCGCGGCCGACGAAGGGCGGACCGCCTGTGCAGGCGTCTCCGTTCCGCGGATGCGGCGAATGGTCTAGGAGTGGACCGGGCCGGCCGCCGCGCAAGGCAGCGGCCGCGGCGGCCCGGTGCCGCTACCTCGCGCTCAGCCTGCGCGAGCGCGGCGACGCCCCTGGCCCGATGGCCGCCCGAGCCTGGCGGCGGCCCAATTGGCGCCGCCCTTTTCCTGCCGGTCCTGGCCCCTGCGCGCCGCGTTCCTGCCGGGCGCGCCGATCGAGGAACCCGCCTCGGCTGTCGTCGTTCGACGGGACAAGAGGCCGACCACGTCCCGCCCGGCGGCCTCCGGTCCGCGACGGGCCGGTTCCCGGCCGGGGCAGCAGACATGGGAGCGCGCCATGAAGATCGACAGCTTCATGCAGATGTATCTGGCCGAGCTGCAGGAGCTGGCCAGCGTGCAGGATCAGCTCGAGAAGGCGGCCCCGGAACTGGCCCGACGGGCCGCGCATCCGGCGCTCAAGGACATCCTGGCCAATCACCGCGAGGAGAACGAGGCGCAGCGCCGGCGACTCGCCACGATCCTCGAGGGCCACGCCGCCAGCCCCTCCGCCCACCACGACCAGGCCATGGAGGCGCTGCTCGCCGAGACCGGCAAGATGCTCGACCTGCTGGAGGGCGACGACCTGCGCGACGCCGGGCTGATCGCCTCGTCCCAGAAGATCGCGCTCTACCAGGTCGCGGCCTTCGGCACGGCCGCGGCGCTGGCCGGCCAGCTCGGGCTGGTCGACGAGCAGCAGGTGCTGCACCGCTGCTGCGAGGAGCACCGCACGGCCGACGAGCGCCTGTCGCGTCTGGCCAAGCGCGAGATCAACCCCGAGGCGGCGGCCGCCTGATCGGCCCGGCGGGCCCCACGCCCGCCCTCAGGCGCCCATCACATGGGCGCCGTGGGTCAGCACGTAGACCGAATAGAGCGACTGGCTGGCGGTCATGAACAGCCGGTTGCGCTTGCTGCCGCCGAAGCAGAGGTTCGAGCAGATCTCCGGCAGGCGGATCTGGCCGATCCGGTCGCCGTTCGGCGCGAAGACGTGGACGCCGTCGTAGCCGTCGCCGACCCAGCCGGCGCTGGCCCAGACATTGCCGTCCTCGTCGCAGTCGATGCCGTCGGCGAGGCCGGCTCGGCCGTCGAGGGTCATGTCGGCGAAGGTCCGCGGATTCTTCAGCGTCGCGCCGTCGACGTCGAAGGCCCAGACGATCTTCTCCGCCTCGGCGTAGTGCGAGGCGCCGGTGTCGGCGACGTAGAGAATCGAGTAGTCGGGCGAGAAGCACAGGCCGTTCGGCTTGAAGGGCTGGTCGGCGACCTTCGCCACGGCGCCGCTGTCGGGGTCGATGCGGTAGACCGCCTCCTTCTGGTAGGGCTGCGGCGAGCCGGTATCGGCCTGGTTGCCCTCGTAGTCGAGCAGGCTGCCGTAGCCAGGGTCGGTGAACCAGATCGAGCCGTCGCCGCGATGCACGACGACGTCGTTCGGGGCATTCAGCTCCTGACCCTTGGCCGGCCCGGCGAGCAGGGTCACGCTGCCGTCGTGCTCGTAGCGCACGACGTTGCGGCTGCCGTGCTGGCAGGACAGCTGGCGGCCTTGGAAGTCGAAGCTGTTGCCGTTGCTGTTGTGCGAGGGGGAGCGGAAGCGCCGGGCGACGTGGCCGTCCTCCTCGAGCCAGCGCAGCTGCTCGTCGTTGGGGATGTCGCTCCAGGCCAGGAAGCGGCCGGCGCCGTTCCAGGCCGGGCCCTCGGCCCACAGCGTGCCGGTGTAGAGGCGCTGGATCGGCGCGTTGCCGATCTTGGCGGTGAAGCGCGGGTCGAGCGGCACGACGTCCGGCTCGGGATAGCGCACCGGTTCGGCGTCGGGCCCGAAGTTGCGGGCGAAGGCCTCCGGGGCCATCGCCGTCGTCGCAGCGAGCGCCGAGGCCGCGGCCAGCACGCGCCGGCGGGACAGGCCCCGGCCTGCAGGCCGGCTTTGCTCGGAAGCCTCGGTCCGCTCGGCCTCAGGGATCGCGGACGCTTGCGCGTCAATTCTTCCGGTCATGACTGTCCTCCCTCGGTGGCGCCCCCGGCGAGGCCGAATCGACCGGCTCCCGACGCTCGCGCCACGCCCCTTGCGGGCTATGAATCCAATATTGATGCTCTTTTTGATTGTATTGTATGGAGCGACCGCTGGCATCACAAGACTCACGGCCCCAAGCGCAGCAGCCGGGCGCCCACCGGTGATCCATTGCCCGTCGCCGCTGCGCAGCATGAAAGAAGGCGGCGGCAAGCAACCGCATCGGGCGGGCTGCGCGGTCTGGCAAGCAGGCCAATTTCGCTACTGCACTAAAATTTTAGCTGCGCTGCAGCGCAAGTTTCCTGCGATTTTTCTTCGCGAACGCTCCCCGCTATCGCCTTGACCCTGCCACCCATGCGGGCCCCTAATGAGCGCCATCCCGGGACGCATCCAGCGATGCAGAAGCGATGCAGAAGCCTGGGGCGCAAAACAGGGTTCATGACCACGGGGGAGCGTTCATGGCGTCGGTGGATATCGTCTCGGTGCGCAAGGCGTTCGGGACCACGGAGGTCATCCACGGCGTCAACATCGACATCGCCGACGGACAGTTCGTCGTGCTGGTCGGCCCCTCGGGCTGCGGCAAGTCGACCCTGCTGCGCATGCTGGCCGGCCTGGAGTCGATCACCGACGGCGAGATCGCGATCGACGGCAAGGTCGTGAACCTGGTCCCGCCCAAGGAGCGGGACATCGCCATGGTGTTCCAGAACTACGCGCTCTATCCGCACATGAGCGTGTTCGACAACATGGCCTTCTCGCTGAAACTGCGCGGCGCCGCCAAGGACGAGATCGACCGCCGGGTCCAGGAGGCCGCGGGCATTCTCGACCTCGGCCCCTACCTGCAGCGCTATCCGCGCCAGCTCTCCGGCGGCCAGCGCCAGCGCGTCGCCATGGGGCGCGCGATCGTGCGCGATCCCAAGGTCTTCCTGTTCGACGAGCCGCTCAGCAACCTCGACGCCAAGCTGCGCGTCGCCATGCGCACCGAGATCCGGGCGCTGCACCAGCGGCTCAAATCGACCACGGTCTACGTCACCCACGACCAGATCGAGGCCATGACCATGGCCGACAAGATCGTGGTCATGCACGACGGCCGGGTCGAGCAGATCGGCGAGCCGCTGGAGCTCTACGACCGGCCCGACAACCTCTTCGTCGCCGGCTTCATCGGCTCGCCCGCGATGAACTTCCTGAACGGCAGAATCGAGAGCGAGGGCACGCCGCGCTTCGTCACCGCCGGCGGCGTCAGCCTGCCGCTCAGCGCGCCGCCGGCCGGCGCCAACGGCAGGCCGGTGGTGCTCGGCGTGCGTCCCGAGCACCTGCAGCTCGCCGCCGACGGCGCCCCGGCCGAGGTCGTGGTCGTCGAGCCGACCGGCTCCGAGACCCAGGTCGTCGCGACGCTCGATGGCCAGGAGGTGATCGCCGCCTTCCGCGAGCGCCACCGCTTCCGGCCGGGCGAGGAGATCCGCATCACGCCGATGCCGGACCACGTGCACCTGTTCGACGCGGACAGCGGGCAGCGCCTCGTTTCCTGAGGCCTCGCCGGCACCGCCACCAAGAAGGCCCGTGCCGCAGCCGGCGGCCAAGGGCCCCGGAAGAGAGGGCCACGAGAAGGGGCCGAAACAAGACGGGAGGAGATGGTCATGAAGTTCACCAGACGTGACGTGTTGCAGAGCGGCGCCGGCCTGGCCGCCGCCGGCGCCCTCGGGTCGGGACTGCTCCGCCCGGGCCGCGCCTTTTCCCAGGACAGCATGAGCTTCGAGCCCGAAAAGGGCGCCTCGCTGCGCGTGCTGCGCTGGCGTCGCTTCGTCGAGGGCGACGAGGTGATGTGGATGGAGAACACCCGCAAGTTCACCGAGATGACCGGCGTCGAGGTCCGCGTCGACGGCGAGGCCTGGGAGGACGTGCGGCCGAAGGCGGCGGTCGCCGCCAACGTCGGCGACGGCCCCGACATCATCGTCGGCTGGTTCGACGACCCGCACCAGTATCCCGACAAGCTGGTCGACCTCAGCGACCTGGCCGGCTACCTCGGCGACAAGTACGGCGGCTGGTACCCGGTCGCCCAGCGCTACGCCCAGCGCGACGGCCGCTGGATCGGCCTGCCGCTCGGCGCGGCCGGCGCCTGCATGGTCTACCGCAAGTCATGGGTCCAGGAGGCCGGCTTCGAGGAGTTCCCGCAGGACTACAACGAGGTCCTGAAGTGCGCCAAGGCGCTGGCCAAGAACGGCCACCCGATGGGCATGGCGCTCGGCAACGCGGTCGGCGACGGCAACGGCTGGACCCACACCCTGCTGTGGGCCTTCGGCGGCAAGATGGTCGACGAGAACAACGAGGTCGTGCTGAACAGCCAGGAGACCGTCGACGCCCTGGAGTACGTCAAGGAGCTCTACGGCAGCTTCGTGCCGGGCACGCTGTCCTGGCTCGACTCGAACAACAACAAGGCCTTCCTGGCCGGCGAGATCGGCGCCACGAACAACGGCATCTCGGTCTACTACGCGGCCAAGAAGTCCGACGACCCGGCGATGCAGGAGCTTGCCAAGGACATCTACCACGTCAACATGCCGATCGGCCCGGTCGGCGAGCCGACCGAGCTGCACCTCTTCACCCAGGCGATGCTGTTCAACTACTCGAAGTACCCCAATGCGGCGAAGGAGTACCTCCGCTTCATGTGGGAGGCCGAGCAGTACATGCCCTGGCAGGAGGCGGCGATCGGCTACATCACCCAGCCGCTCGCGGCCTACGAGAAGAACCCGATCTGGACCGACGACCCGAAGCACACGCCGTACCGCGACTGCGTGAAGAACATGCTGTGGAACGGCTACTCGGGCGACCTCGGCTACGCCTCGGCGGCGGCGATGGCCGACTACATCGTCGTCAACATGTTCGCCGAGGCCTGCGCCGGCGACCGCACGCCGAAGGAAGCGGCGGAGCGGGCGGCCAAGCGGGCCGAGCGCTACTACCGCATCTAGCGGGCATTCCGGGAGGGGGCGGCACCGCGCCGCCCCCTTTCCGCCCTTTCAGCCCCCGCGCCGGCCGGACCCCGCGCCGGCCGAGGGCCCGAGGAGAACAGGACCGCGCATGGTCGCCGAGACACGCCCCCTTTCCGGCAGCGACGCCTACCGCATGGGCCTCTGGTCGAGGCTGCTGACCGACCGCAACTTCCTGGGCTTCTGGTTCATGCTGCCGGCGGCGGCCGTGCTGCTGCTGTTCCTGGCCTGGCCGCTGCTGCTCGGCGTCTGGCTGTCGATGACCGACACGACGATCGGGCGCGACGGCGTCTTCATCGGGCTGGAGAACTTCTCCTGGCTGTCCGACGACACGGTCTTCTGGCTGTCGGTCTTCAACACCTTCCTCTACACGGTCGTGGCCAGCATCCTGAAGTTCCTGCTCGGCCTCTGGCTGGCGCTGCTGCTCAACAAGCACCTGCCCTTCAAGGCGCTGCTGCGCGCCATCGTGCTGCTGCCCTGGATCGTGCCGACGGTGCTCTCGGCGATCGCCTTCTGGTGGATCTACGACAGCCAGTTCTCGATCATCTCCTGGGTCCTGCTGCGGCTCGACCTGATCACCGAGAACATCAACTTCCTCGGCGACATGGACAACGCGCGGGCCAGCGTCATCGC
>JAUILQ010000078.1 GCA_030433005.1 Alphaproteobacteria bacterium | reverse complement strand
CTGCCACAGCAGCCCGGCCACCTCTTCGAGGCCGGCGCCGCCGTCGGCCAGGGCGACGGCATCCCGTCCCCGATAGTACAGCCGGCCCTCGACGATGGCCGACAGGCCCGACTCCAGGATCGGCTCGCCCCAGCGGATCGTCTCGGCGGCGACGGCCCCGGCCGCGCGGCGGCCGCGGCGACGCCCGGCCAGGCGCGCGACGTCCTCGGCGCTGTAGAGGCTGCGCCGCGGATCGGCGGGATCCGGACGCGCCCGCACGCGCCCCCGGCTGACGCTCGCATAGAGGCTCTGCGGCTTGGTACCGAGGCGCTCCAGCGCCTCGGCGGCCGTGATCCAGTGGCTCATCGGGCACCTTAAATTGATTATATTGATCAAGATTGACGAAAAACAGTCTGCGCGCGATCTCAGACGAAAGCAAAGGAGATGCGCCATGACCCTCGACCGTCCCCGTTCCCTGCGCGATGCCGCTTCCGAAGCGACCGCCGGCGTCCCGGTCGCGGCCGGCCTCGACGGCATCGTCGTCGCGGAAACCCGCCTTTCCCACGTCGACGGCGCGGCGGGCGAACTGACCATCCGCGGCGAACCGCTCGACCGGCTCGCCGGCCGGGTGGGCTTCGAGACCGTCGTGCGGATGCTGCTCGAAGAGGCGTTCGAGGACCTGCCCGACGAAGCCGGGCTGGCCCGCGCGCTCGCGGCGGCGCGCGGCGAGGTCTTCGCCCTGCTCGACCCGCCCGGCGCCGTGACCTCGGCACTGCCGCCGGTCGAGACCCTGCGGGCCCTGATGGCCCGGCTCGACGACGGCGAGGGACTCGACGCGGCGCTGCGCCTGATCGCGGCTCCCGCCGTGCTGACGCCGGCGCTGTTGCGCCTGCGCAGCGGCGCACGGCCGCTGCCGCCGGATCCGCGTCTCGGCCTTGCCGCCGACTGCCTGCGCATGCTCTCCGGCACGCCGCCTTCGGATGCCCAGTCCGCCGCGCTCGACCGCTATCTGGTGACGGTCAGCGACCACGGCCTCAACGCCTCGACCTTCGCCGCCCGCGTCGTCGCCTCGACGCGCGCCGGGCTGACCTCTGCGGTGCTGGCGGCGCTCGGTGCGCTCAAGGGGCCGCTGCACGGCGGCGCGCCCGGACCGGTGCTCGACATGCTCGATGCCGTCGGCACGCCCGAGGCCGCGGAGGCGCGGCTCGCGGCTCGGCTCGAGGCCGGCGAGCGCCTGATGGGCTTCGGCCATCGCATCTACCGGGTGCGAGACCCGCGCGCCGACGCCCTAAAGGCCGGTGTTGCGGCGCTCGCCGGCGAGGGCCTGGTCGACAGCGACCGGCTGAGGCTCGCCGAGGCGGTCGAGCGTGCGGCACTGACGCTGCTCGGCCGGCACCGGCCGGAGCGCAGGCTCGAGACCAACGTCGAGTTCTACACCGCGCTGCTGCTCGAGGCGCTCGGCTTCCCGCGCGACAGCTTCACCTGCGTCTTCGCGATGGGCCGCTGCGCCGGCTGGATCGCGCACGCCCGCGAGCAGCAGGCGACCGGCCGCCTGCTGCGCCCGCAGTCCCGCTACGTCGGACCGCTCCCGCGCGACGCCGCCTGAGCCGCAGCGCGCGGGCCGGGCACCGGCCGGGCCGACGCCTTGCGACGCGTCTCGCGCTCCCCATGTCGGGACGGCGGCACGGCACGAGGGTGCCGCCGACCACGAGGGAGACAGCCATGGCACTCACCAGACAGGACGTCGCGCAGATCCTCGGCCCGGTCGACGAGAGCACCGCGGCGGAGGTCGCGGCGAGCGGAGCCAGCGAGCAGGAGCTGCGCGAGGCCCGGGGCTGGCTGGCGAGCGACGAGGCCCTGGTCAACGACATGCGCTCGCTGCCCAAGGGCCGGGTCGCCGAGCTCATCGAGATCCTGCGCGGCCAGGAGCCGGGCCCCGACGACGAACCCTGAGCGGCGGCGCCGGCGCTCAGGTGCTGATCTGCTGGAGCAGGTCGTCGGCGAGCACCTTGCGGTGGCGCCGGGCGCGGATCTGGCGGGTGTAGATCGTCTCCGGGTTGAGCTTGCCGTCCTCCAGGACGGCGAAGCGGCGGCTCGCCCCGATGATGATGTCCTCCGAGTCGTAGATCGCCGCGACCTTGACCTCGACGGTGTCGACCTCGCGCCAGGCGTCCTCCCCGGCCTCCTCGCCGGCGAGGTCGCGGCCGAGCGCCAGGGCGATCATCTCGCGGTAGGAGGCGAGGTCGATCATCTCGCCGTGCGCCAGCGGCCCCTGGCCGATGCGTTCGCGGCTCTCCGCCGCCGAGCGGCCCTCCTCGATGCCCCGCCGCTCGGTCAGGATCGTCTGCCAGCTGTCCTCGCCGGTCTCGACCTTGACGATGGCGGCGTAGATGTAGACCGACTTCTCGCTCATGTTTGTGACCAGGCAGCGGCTGTCCCAGCCGCCGCCGCCGCCGCGGTTCACCAGGATCTTCGGCCGCTTCTGGTCGCGGAAGTTCGCGAACAGGATCTGGAAATAGAACAGCCAGACCAGCAGCATGCCGACGTTGATGAGGACGTTGAGCCCGCCCGACTGGGAGGTCAGCCATTCGAACATGTCGCCGCTCCGCTCCTGCTTCTCGCCCCTGGGTCCCGGTCGAGCGCGACGCGCGCGCCGATCGTCGGCAGGCTAACGTGGCGGCCCGCCGCGTGTTCCGCGGCCAAGCGCCTTGGCCGCGCCGCGGTCGGCGGCTATTCTCGGCGCCATGCAGGGTGGGATCGGCAGTCTTCGAAGCTTCCGCCTCGGCGAGCCGCGCACGCGGCATGCCGAGCTGCTGATCCTCTGCGCGCGCATCGGCTACAACCCCTAGCGTCGGCTCGACGAGTGCCCCGGCAGCCCGGCTCCGCGCCCGGCCGTCGCCCCTATCCGTCAAGCCCGACCCCGAGGAGTCCAACGATGTCCACGCAGATCAGCGACAAGCCGGCGCGCAACACCACGGCCTACTGGCGCGAGGCCGACCGCAAGCACCAGCTCAGCCCCTTCACCGACTACAAGCAGCTCAAGGGATCCGAGGCCGGCGCCCGGATCGTCACCAAGGCCGACGGCGTCTGGCTGACCGATTCCGAGGGCGAGAAGATCCTCGACGGCATGGCCGGCCTGTGGTGCGTCAACGTCGGCTACGGCCGCAAGGAGCTGGCCGAGGCGGCCTACCAGCAGATGCTGGAGCTGCCCTACTACAATACCTTCTTCAAGACCGCGACGCCGCCGCCGGTCGAGCTCGCCGAGAAGCTGGCCGGGATCACGCCCAAGGGCCTCGACATGGTGTTCTACGGCTCCTCGGGCTCGGAATCGAACGACACCGTAGCCCGCCTTGCCCGCTTCTACTGGAAGCTCAGGGGCCAGCCGGAGAAGGCGCATTTCATCAGCCGGACCTACGCCTACCACGGCTCGACCATGGCCTCGGCCTCGTTCGGCGGCATGACGCCGATGCAGGAGGGCTTCGGCCTGCCGCTGCCCGGCTTCCACCACGTCGACCCGCCCTACTGGTTCGACTTCGGCGGCGAGATGGACCGCGAGGAGTTCGGCCGCCAGGCGGCGAAGAAGGTCGAGGAGAAGATCCTGGAGATCGGCCCCGACAAGGTCGCCGCCTTCATCGGCGAGCCGATCCAGGGTGCCGGCGGCGTCATCATCCCCCCCGACAGCTACTGGCCGGAGATCCAGCGCATCTGCCGCCAGTACGACGTGCTGCTGGTCGCCGACGAGGTGATCTGCGGCTTCGGCCGGACCGGCCACATGTTCGCCAGCGAGCACTTCGGCATCGAGCCGGACATGATGACCCTCGCCAAGGGCATCACCTCCGGCTACATCCCGCTCTCGGCCGTCATGGTCTCGGGCCGGATCGGCGAGACCCTGGTCGACAAGGGCGGCGAGTTCTTCCACGGCTACACCTACTCGGGCCATCCGACGGCCTGCGCGGTGGCGCTCGCCAACATCGGCATCATCGAGCGCGAGGAGCTGGTCCGGAAGGTCCGCGAGGAGACCGGGCCGCACCTGGCCAAGCGGCTGGCCGAGCTCGCCGACCATCCGATCGTCGGCGAGGTCCGCTCGCTGGGCCTGATCGGTGCCGTCGAGATCGTGCAGGAGAAGAACCCGCGCACGCGCTTCCCGGAGGCCGGCAAGGCCGGCGGCATCTGCCGCGACCACTGCTTCAGGAACAACGTCGTCCTGCGCGCGGTGCGCGACGCCATGGTCATGTCGCCGCCGCTGACCATCACCACCGACGAGATCGACGAACTGGTCTCGCGCCTGCGCCGCTGCCTCGACCTGACGGCGAAGGACCTGGGAGCCTGACCGGAAGGCGGGAGGCGCACGCACCGCCTCCCGCCTGTCCGCTCGTCGGCTCGGTCGGCGATCGAGGTCAGGCGAGCGCGCCGCAGGCCTCGTCGAGCCCCCGCAGCATCTCGTCGACCTCCGCGGGCGACACCGTCAGCGCCGGCATGAAGCGCAGGCACCCCGGCCGCGGCGCGTTGATCAGCAGGCCTCGCTCGAACGCCGCCGCGACCAGCGCCGGCCCGACCGGCCGGCCGAGCTCGAGCGCCAGCAGCAGGCCCCGGCCGCGCACCGCCCCGAAGCCGTGGCGCGCAGACAGGCGCTCCAGGCCGGCCGAGAGGCGGGCGCCGGTCTCGCGGACCTGCTCCAGGAACCCCGGCGCGCTCACCGCCTCCAGTACCGCCAGGCCGGCCGCGGTCATCAGCGGGTTGCCGTTGAAGGTGCCGCCCTGGTCGCCCGGCTCGAAGCAGCAGACCGCCTCGCGGGCGAGCAGTGCGGCCAGCGGCACGCCGCCGCCGAGCCCCTTGCCGAGCGTCAGGATGTCCGGACGGAAGCCGAGCTGCTGGTAGTGGAACAGGCTGCCGGTGCGGCCCATGCCCGTCTGGATCTCGTCGAGGATCAGCAGCACGCCCTTCTGCTCGGTCAGCGCGCGCAGCTCCCTCAGGAAGCCGTCGCCGGCCGGCACGACGCCGGCCTCGCCCTGGATCGGCTCCAGCATGACCGCGGCGGTCTCAGGGCCGATCGCCGCCTCGACGGCGCCGAGGTCGCCGAGCGGCACCTTGGGAAAGCCCGGCACCTTGGGCTCGAACAGCCGCTCCCAGCCGGCCTTGCCGGACGCCGACATGGTCGCCAGCGTGCGGCCGTGGAAGCCCTGCTCGAAGGTGACGATCTCGTGGGCGCCGCCGCGCCGCAGCCCGCCCCACTTGCGCGCCAGCTTGATCGCGGCCTCGTTGGCCTCGGCGCCCGAGTTGGCGAAGAAGCTCCGCTCCAGGCCGCTCGCCGTCGTCAGCGCCTCGGCGAGACGGACCATCGGCGCGTTGTAGAAGGCCGGGCTGCAGCTGATCAGCGTCGCCGCCTGCTCGGCCAGGGCACGGACCAGCGGCTCCGGGCAGTGGCCGAGGCAGTTGACCGCCCAGCCCTGCACGAAGTCGAGGTAGCGGCGCCCCTCGGAATCGAACAGCCAGGAGCCCTCGCCGCGCAGGAACACGGTCTCGGGCCGATGGGTGATGGTCATCAGGGCATCGAAGGCAGCGGTCATCGGGAGCTCTCCTCTCCGGGGTTGGACCGCCGAAGAGGACCGCTGCACGCAGGATTACGCCGCCGGCCGTCCTCGGCGGCAGGTGCTGGCTGTCCTGTGATCGAACAAGCGAGTCGCCCGCGCGCCCCTCAGGGGGCGCGACGTCGCAGCTGGCGGGTCGGGCGGCTCTCGCTCATGGGGCGGACAGTAGCCGAGTGCGCGGAGGACGCAAGCGGCCAATCGGGTCGATCCGGCAGTCGGACCGGCATCTTGACCGCGCGCGGGGCCGCCCCAATGGTTGAGGCCCCACCGACGGAGGCCGCCCGATGAGCACGATCACCCTGGCCGCGACGCAGATGGCCTGCGACTGGGACCGCGAGGCCAACCTGAAGCGCGCCGAGGAGCTGGTGCGCGAGGCCGCGGCGCAAGGCGCCAACGCCATCCTGCTGCAGGAGCTGTTCGAGACGCCCTACTTCTGCCCCGACCAGAAGGAGGAGCTCTTCGCCCTGGCCCAGCCCTTCGAGGGCAACCCGATCGTCGCCCGCTTCGCCGGACTCGCGAAGGAGCTGGGCGTCGTGCTGCCGGTCTCCTTCTTCGAGCGGGCCAACAACGCGCACTACAACTCGATCGCCATCGTCGATGCCGACGGCACGGTGCTCGGCCTCTACCGCAAGAGCCACATCCCCGACGGCCCGGGCTACCAGGAGAAGTACTACTTCAATCCGGGCGACACCGGCTTCCGCGTCTGGGACACCCGCTTCGGGCGCCTGGGCGTCGGCATCTGCTGGGACCAGTGGTATCCGGAGTGCGCCCGGGCGATGGCGCTGATGGGCGCCGAGGTGCTGTTCTACCCGACGGCCATCGGCATCGAGCCGCAGGACCCGACGATCGACTCGCGCGCCCACTGGCAGCACGCCATGCAGGGCCACGCCGCCGCCAACATGGTCCCCATCGTCGCCTCCAACCGCGTCGGCACGGAGCCGAACGAGGCGGCGACCATGACCTTCTACGGCAGCTCCTTCATCGCCGACGAGCTCGGCAACAAGCTGGCCGAGGCTTCCGAGGACCGCCAGGAGGTCGTCACCGCGACCGTCGACCTGGCGCGCATCCGGGCGCGCCGCGCCTCCTGGGGCTTCTACCGCGACCGCCGGCCGGACCTCTACGGCCGCGTGCTGACGCTCGACGGCGAGACCTGGGCCGGGCCGCAGGGCGCCCGGTAGAGGTCGGTCGAGAGGTACTTGAGGCCGCTGTCGCAGAGCAGCGTCACCACCGTCCTGCCCGGGCCCAGGCGCTCGGCCAGGGCCAACGCCGCGACCAGGTTGGCGCCGCTCGAGGTGCCGGCGAAGAGCGCCTCCTCGCGCGCCAGGCGGCGCGCCATGGCCTTGGCCGCGTCGGTCGAGACCGGGGCGATCTCGTCGACCAGGGCCGGCTCCCAGAGCGGCACGACGAAGCCGGCGCCGACGCCCTCGATGCGGTGGACGCCGCTCGGACCGCCCGAGAGGACAGCGGACTCGGCGGGCTCGACGGCGGTCACGTGGATCCCCGGGTCCCGCGCCTTCAGGGCCTCGGCCGTGCCGCGCACCGAGGCGGCGGTACCGGTCGCCTGGACGAAGGCGTCGAGCCGGCCGCCGGTCTGGCGCCAGATCTCCTCGCCGAGCGCCCGGTAGGCTGAAAGCTGGTCGGCGTTGTTGAGCTGGTCGGTCCAGAAGCCGCCCTTCTCCTCCCGGGTCCGCCGCGCGGTCTCGATCATGGTGCGGGTCAGCGCCTCGTCCATGCCGCCGCCGTCGCTCGGCACCAGCGTCAACGAGGCGCCGAGTGCGGCCATGTGGTCGCGCTTCTCGCGGCTGAAGGCGTCGGAGGTCACGATGTCGAGCGGATAGCCGCGCGCGGCGCAGACCAGGGCCAGCGAGACTCCGGTGCTGCCGCCGGTGTACTCGACGACCCGGCCACCCGGTGCGAGCCGCCCGTCGGCTTCCGCGGCGGCGATCATCGCCAGCGCCATGCGGTCCTTCATCGAGCCGGTGGGATTGGCGCTCTCCAGCTTGACCAGGATGCGCGCCGAACCCGGCGGCGCCAGGCGCTGCAGTGCGATCAGAGGCGTGTCGCCGATCCGCTCGAGGATCGAGGCGTGCAGGCGGGCAGGCGGCGGCATACGGCGGATCTCCCCGGCGAAGGCGAACGACGCTAAGCTCGCCGGCGCACTCAGACTCCGGAAGCAAGAGAATCCGCGCCATGCCGGATCGTTCTTCATCCACCCAGGACAGTCTCGACTGGGACGACCTGCGCATTTTCCTGGCCGTGGCGCGCGCCGGCTCGCTGCGCGGCGCGGCGCGGGCTCTGCGGATCAACCACGCGACCGTCGACCGGCGGCTGCGCGGCCTCGAAGGCGCGCTCGGCAGCGCGCTCTTCGAGCGACGGCCGGAGGGCCTGGTGCCCACGGCGGCCGGCGAGGCCCTGCAGGAGCCGGCCGAGCAGGTCGAGGCGCAGCTCTTCGCGGCCCGTCGCCGTCTCGACGGACGCGACACGGCGCTCGCCGGCCGGCTGAGGCTCAGCCTGCCCCACGCCCTGATGGAGGCCTTCCTGGCCGAGGAGCTGGCCCGCTTCGCCGCGCTGCACCCGGGGATCGAGCTGGAGGTCGAGCTGACCGACAGCTTTTCCGACCTGGCGCGCCGCGAAGCCGACGTCTCGCTGCGCATGGCTCACGACCTGGATGCCGAGCACGAGGATGCCGTGATCGGCCGCCGGCTGCTGCGCTACGCCAAGACGGCCTATGCCGCGCCGGCGCTGCTCCAGCGCGTCGCGCTGCGCGACCCGGCCGCCTGCGCGGCCGAGCCGGCGGCCTGCTGGCTCGGCTGGAGTCCGCACCACGGCAGCGCCTCCTGGCCGCGCGAGACCGACTTCCCCGACCTGCCGCTGCGCCACCGCTTCGGCAGCCACGCGCTGCAGGTCGCGGCGGCCCGGGCCGGCCTCGGCGTCAGCCTGCTGCCCTGCTTCCTGGGCGACCGCACGCCGGGCCTGCGCAGGGTGCCGGGCGCCGCCGTGCGCCCCGACCGCAGCCTCTGGCTGCTGCTCCACCGCGATCTCCGGCACACGGCGCGGGTCCGCGCCTTCCTCGACTTCGTCGCGCCTGCGGTGCTGTCGCACCGGGCCCTGCTCGAAGGCGAGGCGCCGGACTCGCCCCAATGACGGCCGCCGGCGCCTGAGCAACGAGCGGCGGGCGACGTCCCTCTGCAGGGCGGACGACGGCGGAATCCGGCGGGGCGGGAACAAGCCGGCAGTATCCGCATTTCTCATAGGGTTGGTTGACACTGGGAGGCGCCCCTCCCATATCTTGTGGGCACGTTGCTTCGACTGGGGAGCCAACGACGAGATGCTTTTGCCCGGCTTGTTCAAGCCGGGCTTGCTTTTGACACGCTTGAGCTTCGGCTCGCGGTCTTCATCGGAACAGGGGAACACGAGACGACATGTGCGGAATCGTCGGTGAGATTCGCTTCGACGGGCGTCCGGCCTCGGCGACGCTGGTGCAGGAGATGGCGCGCGCCATGGAATCGCGCGGGCCCGACTCCGAAGGGCTGTTCGTCCAGAACAGCATCGCCGTCGGCCACCGCCGCCTGAAGATCATCGACCACTCCGAGGCCGCCCAGCAGCCGATGATCGACGCCGAGCTCGGCCTCGGCATCGTCTACAACGGCGCGATCTACAACTACCCGGAGCTGCGCGAGACGCTCGAGGCCAAGGGCCACCGCTTCTTCTCCCACGGCGACACCGAGGTCATCCTCAAGGCCTACCGGGAATGGGGCGAGGCCTGCGTCGAGCGCTTCAACGGCATGTTCGCCTTCGCGCTGTGGGAGCGCGACAGCGGCAAGCTGTTCCTGGCGCGCGACCGCCTGGGCATCAAGCCGCTCTACCTCGCCGAGGTGCCGGGCGGCCTGCGCTTCGGCTCCTACCTGCCGGCCGTCGCCCGCGGCGAGGAGGTCGACCGCTCGATCGACCCGGTCGCGCTGCACCACTACATGTCCTTCCACGCCGTCGTGCCGCCGCCGCACACCATCCTCAAGGGCGTGCGCAAGCTGCCGCCGGGCCACACGCTGAGCGTCGGGCCCGAGGGCCGCATGGAGCAGCGCCGCTACTGGCAGCTGACGCCGGGCCCGCAGGAGGACGCCGACCTGACGCGCAGCGAGGACGAGTGGGTCGAGCGCGTGCTCGAGGCGCTGCGCGCCTCGGTGCGCCGTCGCCTGGTCGCCGACACGCCGGTCGGCGTGCTGCTTTCCGGCGGCGTCGATTCCAGCCTGGTCGTCGGCCTGCTCAGCGAGCTCGGCCAGACCGGCCTCAAGACCTTCTCGGTCGGCTTCGAGAGCGTCGGCGGCGAGGCCGGCGACGAGTTCAAGTACTCCGACGTCATCGCCGAGCGCTACCAGACCGACCACACGCGCATCCGCGTCAACAGCCGCGAGCGCCTGCTGCCGAACCTCGACGACTGCATCCGCGCGATGTCGGAGCCGATGGTCAGCCACGACAACATCGGCTTCTACCTGCTCAGCGAGGAGGTCTCGAAGCACGTGCGCGTCGTGCAGTCCGGGCAGGGCGCCGACGAGATCTTCGCGGGCTACCACTGGTATCCGCCGCTGCTCGAGGAGAGCGACGAGAACGCCGTCGAGGCCTACGCCAAGGTCTTCGCCGACCGCGACCACCGCGACTTCGCCGCCGCGGTCGAGGACGGCTACCTCGGCGAGGACCACAGCCGTGCCTTCATCCGCCGTCACTTCGACGCGCTGAACGGGGCGCGGCCGGTCGACAAGGCGCTGCACCTCGACACCACGGTGATGCTGGTCGACGACCCGGTGAAGCGGGTCGACAACATGACCATGGCCTGGGGCCTGGAGGCGCGCGTGCCCTTCCTCGACCACGAGCTGGTCGAGCTCGGGGCACGCATCCCGGCCGAGCACAAGGTCGCCGGCGACGGCAAGCACGTGCTGAAGCAGGCGGCGCGCAAGGTCATTCCCGCCGAGGTCATCGACCGGCCGAAGGGCTACTTCCCGGTGCCGGCGCTGAAGTACCTCGACGGCGCGGTGCTCGACCGCGTGCGCGACACGTTGGACAGCCGGCAGGCACGCGAGCGCGGCGTGTTCCGCCGCGACTACGTCGAGCGCCTGCTGCAGGCGCCGAACGATCACATCACGCCGCTCGGCGGCTCCAAGCTCTGGCAGATCGCCTTGCTCGAGAACTGGCTGCAGGTGCACGGCTACTGATGAGCCGCCCGGCTTCCGCGAAAGACCCTTCGAAGGACGAGCACGGCACAGAGGAAGAGCGCAAGATGGTCCCCAACGCACCCCAGGCCGGAATCGCCGAGAGCGTGGCGGGCGCGCCCGCGATGGCGCGCAGCGTCGCGCTCGACTGCGGCTGGGGCCGGCTGCTGTTCGGCCAGACCTTCGACGACCACGCCGAGCTGCTGGAGGAGCTGCTGCGCGAGAGCGAGGGCTCGCGCAACATCGCCTTCTACGTGACCGAGCCGCACGTCATCCAGTCGATGGCGCCGCAGCAGGTCTTCCTCGACCCCTCACACGCCTTCCGCCTCGACCTCTCGACGCTCGGGGCCGCCGAGCCGCCGGCGACCTACGAGATCGGCCTGCTGGACAGCCAGGCCGACGCCGACGGCATCAACCGCTGCTACGCCAAGGCCGGCATGGTGCGCCTGCCCGACGGCTTCCTGCTGGAGCGGCGCGACGACGAGCGCTTCCTGCACCTGGTGGCCCGCGACGCCGCGAGCGGCGAGGTCATCGGCACGATCACCGGCCTCGACCACGTCGAGATCTTCGGCGATCCCGAGCAGGGCAGCAGCCTGTGGTGCCTGGTCGTCGACCCGCAGGCCGCCTACCCCGGCATCGGCGAGGCGCTGGTGCGCGACCTCGCGCGCCGCTTGGCCGAGCGCGGCCGCCGCCACCTCGACCTCTCGGTGCTGCACGACAACAGCCAGGCGATCCGGCTCTACGAGAAGCTCGGCTTCGAGCGGCTGCCGGTGTTCGCCATGAAGACCCGCAACCAGATCAACGAGGTTCTGTTCGCCGGCCCCGAGCAGCCGGACATCGCCAGGCTCAACCCCTACGCCCAGATCATCGTCGACGAGGCGCGCCGGCGCGGCATCCACGTCGAGGTGCTGGACGCCGAGGGCGGCTTCTTCCGGCTGATCCACGGCGGCCGCTCGATCGTCTGCCGCGAGGCGCTGTCGGAGCTGACCACGGCGGTCGCGATGAGCCGCTGCGACGACAAGGCCGTGACCTCGCGCCTGCTCGCCGCCGCCGGCCTCAAGGTCCCGGCGCAGCGCCGCGCCGGCTCGGCGGAGGACAATGCCGCCTTCCTGGAGAAGTACGGCAGCCTGGTGGTCAAGCCGCTGCGCGGCGAGCAGGGCCGCGGCGTCTACGTCGACCTGACGACGAACGACGAGGTCGAGCGCGCAGTCGCCGACGCCAAGCGCTTCAGCGACACGGTGTTGCTGGAGGAGTACGTCAAGGGCGAGGACCTGCGCATCATCGTCATCGACTACAAGGTCGTCGCCGCCGCGATCCGTCGCCCGGCCGAGGTGACCGGCACCGGCAAGCACACGATCCGCGAGCTCATCGAGGCGCAGTCGCGCCGCCGCGCCGCCGCGACCGGCGGCGAGAGCCGCATCCCGGTCGACGCCGAGACGCGCCGGGTCGTCGAGGCGGCCGGCTACAGCTTCGACGACGTGCTGGAGGAGGGCAAGACGATCGCGGTGCGCAAGACCGCCAACCTGCACACCGGCGGGACCATCCACGACGTCACCGAGCAGCTCAACGGCAGCCTGCGCTCGGCCGCCGAGGAGGCGGCGCGCACGCTCGGCATCCCGGTCGTCGGCCTCGACTTCCTGGTGCCCTCGGCAGAGCAGCCGAAGTACGCTATCGTCGAGGCGAACGAGCGCCCGGGCCTGGCCAACCACGAACCGGCGCCGACCGCGGAGCGCTTCGTCGACCTGTTGTTCCCGCACACAGCCGCCTGAGGAGGGCCCATGGCCACGCCGAAAGCGACGCACCAGTCGACCCCCGACGAGAAGCCGCTGCCCAAGGCGCTGCCGATCGACATGGACTACCTGCAGCGCGTCATGCTGCGCCTGCTCGAGCACTACAGCCCGACCGGCTACACCGACCAGGTCGTCCACGTCGTCTGCGAGGAGCTCGAGGCGCTCGGCGTCGAGTACGAGCTGACGCGCCGCGGCGCCATCCGCGCCAGCCTGCAGGGCAGCCGCCGGGCGCCCGACCGGGCGATCGTCGCGCACCTCGACACGATCGGCGCGATGGTCACGGCGCTGAAGCCGAACGGCCGGCTCTCGGTGACGCCGATCGGCACCTGGTCGTCGCGCTTCGCCGAGGGCGCCGAGGTCGCGGTGATGACCGGCGACGGCATCCGCAGCGGCACGATCCTGCCGCTGAAGGCCTCCGGTCACACCTTCGACACCGAGGTCGACAGCCAGCCGGTCAGCTGGGAGAACGTCGAGCTGCGGCTGGACGAGCTGGTCCACGACCGCGCCGGCCTGGAGAGCATGGGCGTCGCCATCGGCGACTTCGTCGCGGTCGAGACCAACGCCCGCATCACCGACTCGGGCTTCGTCAAGAGCCGCCACCTCGACGACAAGGCCGGCGTCGCCGTGCTGCTCGCCGCGATCAAGGAGGTCGTCGAGCAGAAGGTGCGCCTGCCGGTCGACTGCCACCCGCTGTTCACGATCTCCGAGGAGGTCGGCGTCGGCGCCTCGGGCGTGCTGCACCAGGACGTCGCCGAGCTGGTCGCCATCGACACGGCGCCGCAGGCCCCCGGTCAGGAATCGATCGAGACCTGCGTGACGATCGGCATGAAGGACTCCTCGGGCCCCTTCGACTGGCACCTCAACCGCCTGCTGCTCGGCATCGCCAGGGAGAACGAGATCTCCCACGTGCGCGACGTCTTCCGCTACTACAGCTGCGACGCCGCCGCGGCGCTCGAGGCCGGCAACGACATCCGCACGGCGGTCGTCTGCTTCGGCACCGACGCGACCCACGGCTACGAGCGCACGCATCTCTCCTCGCTCGAGGGCCTGGCGCGGCTGCTGACCGCCTACATGCAGTCCTACCCGGCGGTCGAGCGGGACCAGCAGCAGCTCGGCCCGGCCGAGGGCTTCCCGAACCAGCCCGAGGAGCAGGCGGACTTCCACGCCTTCGAGCGGCCGCCGCACGCGGCGGAGTAGACGCGACCGCCGCCGGGGGCCGGCAGGGTCGGGCCGCGGCTGTCGCGGCCCTGGACGGGGGAGTGGCGATGGTGCGTTCGGGGGCGCGTCCCGGCGAGGGGCTCGGCGCGAAGGTGGTTTTGCTGGTCGCCCTGGCGGCCCTGCTGGCGATCGCGCTCGCCGTCGGCGGCTGGCTCGCCTACCGGCTGCAGGCCGTCGAGGGCCAGGGCGAGGAGCTGCGCCGGCGCCTGGCGCAGCTGGAGCAGCGGCTGCCGCCCGAGCCTGCGGACGGCGAGGCGGCGGCACCGGCCGACCGAGGACCGGGGAACGCGGCAGGCGCGGCGCCGGCCCCGGCGGAGGGCGCGGCCAATGGCTCGGCCGCGACGCCGGCATCGGAAGGCGAGGTCTTCGAGCTCGGCCTGCTGCAGATGGCGCTCGACGCGATCGCCCAGCAGGACGCCGCGCGCCAGCGCTCGCTGGTCGGCTATCTGGCGGCGCTGCCGGAGCGTCCCTTCCGCCGCCAGATGCTCTCGCTGTTCCGCGACGAGGCCGGCGATCCGCTCGCCGCCAAGCAGGCCGCCGACGCGCTGGCCGGCCCGGAGGCGCCGGCCGTCGACGACGATCCCGACGACGGCCTGACCTTCGGGCTGGTCGACAACGGCGAGGTCGACGGCTGGGACTACGAGCTGATGCTCTGCCCGGCGGTCCTGGAACAGCGCGATCCCTACCTGCCGGCCGAGATCGACCGGCTGCTCGACAGCCTGCGCCAGTACGACCAGGGCCACGGCCGGATCTGGCTGTCGCGCATCGCGCCGCAGCAGCAGGCCGAGAACCCGGCACTGGCCGGCAGCGGCCTGTTCCTGCTGGTCGACGGGCGCCGGGCCTCCGAGGTCCGCCACGCCCGGGCCCTGGCCCGCCGGCTCGCCTTCGAGGGCTACGACTTCACCACGCGCAGCGCCGCCGGCAGCGTCTCGCCCTGGCGCCTGACCCTGGTCTACTGCCCCCGGTAGCGCCTCAACGGCGCGGCGGCTCGCCGGCCGGCTCGGTACCGCCGCCGACCAGCACGGCATCGCCGGCGACCTCCTCGTCCAGGTGGTCGCCGTCCGGCTCGACCATCGGGTCGCTGGTCTCGGGCTCGGAGTCGTCGGCGCGCGGGTCGAGCTCGCTGGCGACCGGCGTCGCGGCCGTCGTGGCGACCGCGACGAAAGCGCCCTGCTCCTGGTTCGGCAGCGACTGCCGGCGGGTCATCCGCCAGAGCGCGAAGGCGACGATCGCAGCGCAGCAACCGGCCAGCAGGTCGAACAGCTGGGACGGGCCCAGATGGCCCATGACGAAGCCGCCGGCGAAGGGCCCGACGGCGGCGCCGATGCCGTAGAGCGTCAGCAGGCTGCTCGCCGCGCCGACCGCGTCGCTGCTGTCGATGTAGTCGTTGGCGTGGGCGACGCAGAGCGCGTAGATCGGCCCGGTCAGCCCGCCGAACAGGAAGCCGGCGACCAGCAGCGCCTGGCGGTTGTCGCCGACGAAGTGGGCGATCGCCAGGGCCGCCAGGGCGGCGCCGGCGCAGGTCGCCGCGGTCACGGTGCGCCGGTCGAACCAGTCGGACAGCGCGCCGATCGGCCACTGGATGACCGCCGCGCCCAGGATCGAGACGGTCATGAACAGCGCGACCTGGTCCTCGTCGAGGCCGAGGCGCTGGGCGTAGACGGCGCCGAGGCCGTAGAAGGCGGCGATAACAAGCCCCGAGACGAAGGCGCCGAAGGCGCCGAGCGGCGAGGTCACGTAGAGCCGGTCGAGGCCCATGCGGTCGACCCGGACGGTCGGCGGGTTCTCGATCTTGCTGACCGACAGCGGGATCAGCGAGGCCGAGATCAGGATCGAGACCAGCACGAAGAGCTCGAAGGACTCCGGCCGCGCGACCGTCAGGAACAGCTGGCTGCCGCCGTAGGCGACGAGGCTGACCAGGGTGTAGAGCGACAGGATGCGGCCGCGGCTGGCCGAGGTCGCGGTCGCGTTGAGCCAGGCCTCGGAGACCATGAAGGTGCCGGCCAGCGCCGCGCCGGTGACCGCGCGCAGGCCGATCCAGGCCCAGGGGTCGACCGCGATGGCGTGCAGCACCGTCGCCATCGAGGCCAGCGAGGCGAAGGCCGCGAAGGTGCGGATGTGCCCGACGCGCCGGACGAACCAGGGGCCCGACAGCGTGCCGACCACGAAGCCGACGTAGAAGGCCGACTGGACGAGGCCGATGGCGTAGTCCGGAAAGCCCTCGAACCCGGCCCGCACGCCCAGCAGGGACGTCTGCAGGCCGTGGCCCATGATCATGAAGGCGATGCCCGACAGCAGCACGAACAGCATGTCGGCCGCTCCCCTGTCCGAGGGTGGGTGTCAGTCGCTCGGCCCGGCCGGCAAGGCCGGGCGCTGCCCGTGGCGCGCGGCTAGGCCTGGTGCAGCTCGATCCAGATGGTCTTGAGCTCGCTGTACTTGTCGAGCGCGTGGAGCGACTTGTCGCGCCCGAAACCGGACTGCTTGTAGCCGCCGAACGGCGTGGTGATGTCGCCGCCGTCGAAGCAGTTCACCCAGACCGAGCCGGCGCGCAGCTTCCTGGCCGCGTGCATCGCCTTGTTGATGTCGCGCGTCCAGATCGCGCTGGCCAGGCCGTAGATCGTGTCGTTGCCGATCCTCACCGCCTCGTCGAGGTCCTCGAAGGTCAGCACCGAGAGCACCGGACCGAAGATCTCCTCCTGGGCGATGCGCATGCGGTTGTCGACGCCGTCGAAGATCGTCGGCTCGATGTAGAAGCCGCCGCTCTCGGCGCGCGCGCGCTGGCCGCCGAGGATCAGCTTCGCACCCTCCTCGGCGCCCAGGCCGATGTAGGACATGACCTTGTCGAGCTGGTCCTTGTCGACGATCGCGCCCATCTGGGTGGCCGGATCGAGCGGGTCGCCGAAGCGCATGGCCTTGCCGACCTCCAGCACCTTCTCGAGCAGGCGGTCCTTGATCGAGCGCTCGACCAGCAGCCGGGAGCCGGCGTTGCAGACCTCGCCCTGGTTGAAGAAGATGCCCCAGGCGGCGGCGGTCGCGGCGGCGTCCAGATCGTGGGTGTCGGCGAGCACGATGTGCGGGGTCTTGCCGCCGCACTCCAGGCCGACGCGCTTCATGTTGCTCTCGCCCGACATGCGCAGCAGCAGCTTGCCGACCTCGCCGGAGCCGGTGAAGGCGATGGCGTCGACGTCCATGTGGCGGCCCAGCGCCTCGCCGGCCTCCGGCCCGAAGCCGGGCACGACCTGGAAGACGCCCTCGGGGATGCCGGCCTCGAGCGCCAGCTCGGCGAGGCGGATCGCGCTCAGCGAGGACTGCTCGGCCGGCTTGACGATCAGCGAGTTGCCGGTCGCCAGCGCCGGGCCGATCTTCCAGGCGGCCATGATCATCGGGAAGTTCCAGGGCACGATGGCGGCGACCACGCCGACCGGCTCGCGCCGGATCATCGCGACGACGTTCTGCGCGGTCGGCGCGACCTCGTCGTAGACCTTGTCGATGGCCTCGGCGTACCAGCGGATCACGTTGACCGTCGCCGGCACGTCGATGCGCGTCGAGTCGCCGATCGGCTTGCCCATGTCGAGCGTCTCGAGCAGCGCCAGTTCGGTCGTGTGCTGCTCGATCAGCTCGGCGAACTTGAGCATCTTGCGCTTGCGCTGCGCCGGCGCCAGGCCCGACCAGCGGCCGTCGTCGAAGGCCGCGCGCGCCGCCCTGACGGCGCGGTCGACGTCCTCCTTGCCGCAGCGCGCGATCTTGGCCAGCACGCGGCCGTCGACCGGGCTGATGCAGTCGAAGGTGCGGCCGTCGGCGGCGTCGACGTAGCGCCCGTCGATGAAGGCCTGGCTGCGGAAGTTGAGGCCCTGGGCCTGGCTGCGGATGGCGTCGATGGACAGGGCGGCGGACATGGGAGGGGCCTCGCGGATGGAAGGGTCGGGCAGACGCGGAGGGCGCCGTGCCGAAGCCGACGATATGGGCACGGACGAAGCGCCCGCAAGCCGCCGCTTGTCAAGCTTTCGCGACGCTTCTATGGCTGGCGCCTGCAGGCCCTGAAACGCCTCGCGGCCGCCCCTCACCTTCTTCGGAAAATCGCTCGCGCCATGGACCTGACGACGCTGATCGGCCTCGCCGCCGGCACCGGCACCACCCTCGCCTTCCTGCCCCAGGCGCTGAAGGCCTGGCGCACCCGCTCGACCCGCGACATCTCGCTGTCGATGTTCCTGGTGCTGGTCGCCGGCGTCGCCCTCTGGCTGACCTACGGCCTGATCCTC
>JAUILQ010000011.1 GCA_030433005.1 Alphaproteobacteria bacterium | reverse complement strand
CTGATCCCGAACTGGCGGCACAGCGACGCCATCGTCTCCTCGCCCTCCAGGCAGGCCGCGACAAAACTGAGCGTCTCGTCCAATACACAGGTCTCCTTGAACGGCATCGGCAAAGTCCCCCCTTTGCCGAGCAGGAAACCTGTCAACGATCTTGCCGGTCCAATCTGTCAGCTATCTTACCGGTTCGGACCAGCCCGCGCCCTTCCCTCTCCGCCCTTCAGGGGGGAGAGGGAGGGGCCCGCGGCCGAAGGCCGTGGGAGGGTGAGGTGGGCCGGCGTTGCCAGCGAGACCGGCCCCTACGCCTCTCGCCTCCCAAGGTGAGCGGAGCGGGAGGACTGGCTTGACTCGACTCTGCCCCGCGCGGAGCTTTGGCGCATGCCCGTCAGCGACGACCAGCGCGCGGAGATCGCCGCGCAGCGCGGCGCCAGCCGCCCGACCCGCCGAGCCACCGTCGAGGCGCTCGAGGAGATCCTCTTCGAGCCGCTGCCGGTGCTCGACCACGGCTTCGTGCGGGTCGTCGACTACATGGGCGACGACGCCGCCATCGTGCAGGCGGCGCGCGTCTCCTACGGCACCGGCACCAAGAAGGTGCACGAGGACCGCGGGCTGATCCGCTACCTGCTGCGCCACCGCCACACCACGCCCTTCGAGATGTGCGAGCTCAAGGTCCACGTGAAGCTGCCGATGTTCGTGGCGCGCCAGTGGATCCGGCACCGCACCGCCAACGTCAACGAGTACTCCGGGCGCTACTCGATCCTCGACCGCGAGTTCTACGTGCCGGCGCCCGAGCACCTGGCCGCGCAGTCGGCCTCGAACCGCCAGGGCCGCGGCGACGTGCTGGAGGGCGCCGAGGCGGCCGAGGCGCTGGCGATCCTCAAGAACGACGCCGAGACCGCCTACGATCACTACGAGCGGCTGCTCAACGCGCGCGAGGACGGCACGGTGCTGGACGCGGAGCGCCGGGGCCTGGCGCGCGAGCTGGCGCGCATGAACCTGCCGGTCAACTTCTATACCCAGTGGTACTGGAAGGTCGACCTGCACAACCTGCTGCACTTCCTGTCGCTGCGCGCCGACGCCCACGCGCAGTACGAGATCCGCGCCTACGCCGAGGCCCTGCTGCAGGTCGTCAGGCGCTGGGTGCCGGCGACCTACGAGGCCTACGAGGACTACGTGGCCGGCGGCGCCCGCCTGTCGCGCCAGGGCCTCGACATCGTCCGCCGCCTGCTCGCCGGCGAGACCGTCGAGCAGCCCGACAGCGGCCTCTCCCCGCGCGAGTGGCGCGAGCTGATGGCGACGCTCGGGCGCGAGGGCTAGCCACTTCCCCTGTTCCGTCACCCTCGCCTTCGCGAGGGTGGCGGCAGAGCGGCAGGCAGGGAGACCCCCTCGCCCATGCCGCTCAGTCACCAATCGCGGCGCATCATATATTATCTGTGCCGGAATATATCATTTAGCCCGTTTACAGCCGGGTCGGCCCGCCATAGTTTCTTTCCCACAGCGCCGATTTGAGGCTCAGCTTGCGGGCGCTATAGAAATACTCGCTAAAGCGAGCGGGCACGGAGCCCGCCGCGTCAGCCTCGGCGGGCTTTCTTTATGCGCGCCGACGGCCAGACCGCAGATCTCCGGCCCGTTCCTTGAAGAGCCTCGTCACCAGCGCTTCCCGAGACCCGGGGAGCCGGAGAAGAGGAGTGTCGTCATGTCCGTTACCCGCCGTTCCCTCGTCGCCCTGGCCGCGGGCGCCGCGCTCGGCCTCTCGGCCGCCGCGCTGCCCGCCGCGGGCCCGGCCGAGGCCGCCGATCTCGACCGCGTCACCATCGACTACGCCTACTACAACCCCGTCGCCCTGCTGATCAAAGACAAGGGCTGGGCCGAGGAGGAGTTCGCCCAGGACGACATCGACGTCCGCTGGGTGCTCAGCCTGGGCTCCAACAAGGCCTTGGAGTTCCTGCGCGGCGGCTCGGTCGACTTCGGCTCGACCGCCGGCGCCGCGGCCGTCATCGGCCGCGCCAGCGGCCTGCCGATCAAGTTGGTCTACGTCTACTCCAAGCCGGAGTGGACGGCGCTGGTCACCCAGCCCGACAGCGGCATCGAGAGCGTCGCGGACCTGAAGGGCAAGCGCGTCGCGGTGACCCGCGGCACCGACCCGCACATCTTCCTGCTGCGCGCGCTGGCCGACGCCGGCCTCGGCGAGGACGACATCAAGACCGTCCTGCTGCAGCACCCCGACGGCTACACCGCGCTGGTGCGCGGCCAGGTCGACGCCTGGGCCGGCCTCGACCCGCACATGGCCAAGGCCGAGCTCGAGTCCGGCTCGGTGCTGTTCTACCGGAACCCCGACTACAACACCTACGGCATCCTCAACGTCCGCGAGGACTTCGCCGCCGAGCACCCGGAGATCGTCAGCCGCGTGCTGGCGCTTTACGAGCGCGGCCGCAAGTACGCGCTGGAGAACCCGGACGAGCTGCGCCGCGTGCTGGTCGAGGCGACGCGGATCAGCGACGAGGTCGCCGACAAGCAGCTGCAGGAGCGCACCGACCTCTCCAACCCGGTGATCGGCCCGAAGCACCGCGAGGCCTTCGTCGCGGCCGGCCGGACCCTGCTCGACATCGGCGTGCTGCAGGAGGGCACCGACGTCGCCGCCGTGGTCGACCAGCTGATCGACCCGAGCTTCATCGAAGGCCTGCCGAGCCACTGAGCCGGGGAAAGAGGACACCATGAGCACCTTCGAACTGCGAAGCCGGCTCGCCGCCGGCCTCGGCAAGCGGGGGGACCGGGATGCCTCGCAGGCGGCGCCGCAAGGCGCCGCCGTTCCGGCGTCCCCGGGCAGGCCGTCCGGCGCGTTGGGGCGCCTCGGCGCCTTCAAGGGCTGGCTGCTGCCGCTGGCCATCGTCCTGCTCTGGCAGGCGGCGAGCCGCCTGGAGCTGGTCTCGCCGCAGCTGCTGCCCTCGCCCGAGGCGGTGATCGGCGAGATCCTGGCGCTGGCCAACAGCGGCGAGCTGGTCGAGCACGTCGCGGTGACCGGCGGCCGGGTCTTCTTCGGCTTCCTCTGGGGCACCCTGGCGGCGACCCTGCTGGGCACCCTGACCGGCGCCTCGACGACGGCGCGCGAGCTGCTCGATCCGACGATCCAGGCGCTCAAGGCGGTGCCCTCGCTGGCCTGGGTGCCGCTGTTCATCCTCTGGTTCGGCATCTTCGAGACCTCGAAGGTCGCGCTGATCGCGGTCGGCGTGTTCTTCCCGGTCTACCTCAACCTGATGGCCGGCATCCGCCAGACCGACCGCAAGCTGGTCGAGGTCGCCCGCGTCTACGGCCTGGGCCGCTGGCAGATCGCCCGGCGCGTGCTGGTGCCGGCGACCCTGCCGAGCTACTTCGTGGGCTTGCGCGGCGGCCTGGCGCTGGGCTGGATGTTCGTCATCGCCGCCGAGCTGATGGGCGCCAGCGAGGGCCTGGGCTTCCTGATGGTCGACGGCCAGATGACCGGCCGCCCGGCGCTGATCGTCGCCTCGCTGATCCTCTTCGCCCTGGTCGGCAAGGCCAGCGACGCGCTGCTCGCCGGCGCCGGCAGCCGGCTGCTGACCTGGCAGGACTCCGTCGGAAACCGGGAGGACGCCGGCAATGTCTGACATGATCACCGAGGCCCGGACGGGCCGGGCCGACCCGATGCTCGAGCTCGAGGGCGTCGGCAAGGCCTTCGCCGACCGCTCGGGCGTCGCGCATCACGCCCTGGCCGGCATCGACCTCGCCGTCGGCGAGCACGAGATCGTCGCCCTGGTCGGCACCAGCGGCTGCGGCAAGTCGACCCTGCTGCGCCTGGTCGCCGGGCTCGACGCGCCCAGCGAGGGCGCGCTGCGCCTCGCCGGCCGGCCGGTCGAGGGGCCGCGCAGCGAGACCGGCGTGGTGTTCCAGGAGCCGCGGCTGATGCCCTGGCTGACGGTCGCCGACAACGTGCGCTTCGCGCTCGGCGACCTGTCGAGGGAGGAGCAGGCGCGGCGCACCGCCGAGGCGCTGGAGAAGGTCAAGCTGCAGGGCTTCGAGCAGGCGCTGCCGCGCCAGCTGTCCGGCGGCATGGCGCAGCGCGTGGCGATCGCCCGGGCGCTCGCCCGGCGCCCGCAGATCCTGCTGCTCGACGAGCCCTTCGGCGCGCTCGACGCCTTCACCCGCCGGGCCATGCAGGCGCACCTGCTGGAGCTCTGGCAGGCCGAGCGCTTCACCATGGTCTTCGTGACCCACGACCTCGCCGAGGCCGTGACCCTGGCCGACCGCGTCGTCGTGCTGCGCGGCACGCCGGGCCGCGTCGTCGAGACCGTGCCGGTGGAACTGCCGCGCCCGCGCCGCGGCGACGAGCCCGAGGCCGTCGCCCTGGAGCGCCACATCGAGGGTCTGCTGGACCTGGGGTGAGGGTAGGGGGCGGTTGCCGGCGCGCCGGCCGCCGCTCCTCTCGTCATCCCCGCGACGGCGGGGAGCCATAGGGACTCTGGTCTGAGCTCGGAGTAGGCGACTGACCTCGCCGGCGCCTCACTATGGATCCCCGCCGTCGCGGGGATGACGGTCGGGAGGACCGCCCGACCTTTCAGCTCACCACGCCGGTCGGCGGTCGCCGGCGCTTGAGGCCGGTCGAGGCGTAGATCAGGACCGCCGCGAGCAGGATGGCGCCGCCGACCAGGGTCGCGACCTCCGGCACCTCGGCGACCAGCAGCCAGGTCAGCAGCGGCCCGAGCACGACCTCGAGCAGCGACAGCAGCGTGCCCTCGGCGACCGGCAGCAGGCGCGCGCCGCGGGTGTAGAGCAGCAGGCCGACGCCGAGGTTGAGCGTGCCGAGCAGCAGGGCCAGCGCCGTGTCCTGCGCCGAGAGCGTGAAGGAGAGGCCGCCGAGCAGGCAGAAGAGCGTCGCGAAGGCCGTGCCGAACAGCCCGCCGTAGCAGACCGAGGGCAGCATGTCGGCGTTGCGCCGCCAGCGCAGCACCACCGAGTAGAGCGCGAAGCCGAGCGCGGCGGCGAGGCCGAGGAAGTCGCCGAGCGCGCCGCCGCTGGCGAGGCCGTCGCCGAGCATCACGCCGACGCCGACCAGGGCGACCGCCATGGCGATCCAGGTCGTGCGCCGCACCGCCTCGCCGAGCAGCAGCTGGCCGAGCACGGCGCCGAGGATCGGCGCGCAGGACAGCAGGAACAGCACGTTGGCGACCGTCGTCTGGGTGATCGCCAGGATGTAGACCGAGAAGGTCGAGCCGATGCACAGCCCCGCCAGCACCGCCGGCCAGCCGGCGGCACGAAAGACGGCCGGCAGCCGCCGGCCCTCGAACAGGGTCAGGTAGGCGAGCAGGAAGACGAGCAGCGCGGCGGAGCGGTAGAACAGGATCTGCCAGGCCTCGGCCGCTTCGATGAAGCGCACCAGCGGGCCGCCGAGCGACCAGAAGACCGTCGCGAGCAGCACCAGCGCGCGGCCCCGGGCGAGCCGCGCGCCCTCCTCGTCGAGACCGGCCAGCAGAGTCGTCATGGCGCCGATCATGAGCCCGGCGCGGGGGCGCCGGGCATGCTTTTTTCGCCGCGGTGTCCGGGGGTTACTGCGGGGTCATGCCGCGCAGGCGCTCGGAGCGCCGGCGCAGCAGCTCGATCACCGTCATCAGCGCGATCGACAGGCCGATCAGGCAGGTCGCCACGGCCAGGATCGCCGGGCTGATCTGCTCGCGGATGCCCGACCACATCTGGCGCGGGATCGTGTACTCCTCGGGGTTGAGCGCGATGAACAGCACCACCACGACCTCGTCGAACGAGGTCACGAAGGCGAAGAGCGCGCCCGAGATCACGCCCGGCAGGATCAGCGGCATGATCACCTTGAAGAAGGTCGTGCTGGGGCTGGCGCCGAGCATCGCCGAGGCGCGGGTCAGCGACTGGTCGAAGCCGATCAGCGTCGCGGTCACGGTGATCACCACGAAGGGCGTGCCGAGCGCGGTGTGCGCCAGGATGATGCCGAGCAGCGAGTCGGTCAGGCCGACGGTGGCGTAGAAGAAGTAGATGCCGGCCGCGGTGATGATCAGCGGCACGATCATCGGCGAGATCAGCACCGACATGAAGAAGGTGCGCGCCGGCATGTGGCTGCGCGACAGCCCGAGCGCCGCCAGGGTGCCCAGGAAGGTCGCCAGCAGCGTCGCGAAGAAGGCGACGATGATCGAGTTCTTCACCGAGTTCATCCAGCGGTCGTCGGTGAGGAACATCTCGTACCAGCGCGTCGAGTAGCCGGCCGGGTCGAAGGCCAGCATCTCGCTGGTGAAGGTGAAGTACGGCACCGCGTTGAACGACAGCGGGATGATGATCAGGATCGGCGCGATCAGGAACAGGAACACGAAGGCGCAGATCACCCGGAAGATGACGTACCAGGCCTTCTCGACCGGGCCGGCATAGGGCGGCAGGGAGGTCAGGGACTGCGACATGGACGGGTCTCCCTCAGCCGAGCGACAGCTTCTCGACGCCGACCAGGCGGTTGTAGAGCGCGTAGAGGATCAGCACGCCGGCCAGCAGGATGCCGCCGAGCGCCGCCGCCAGGCCCCAGTTCAGCGAGGACTGCATGTGGAAGGCGATGAAGTTGGAGATCATCTGCCCGGTGCGGCCGCCGACCAGCGCCGGCGTGATGTAGTAGCCGATCGACAGGATGAAGACGAGCAGCGCCCCGGCGCCGACGCCGGGCAGGGTGTTCGGCGCGTAGACCCGCCAGAAGGCCAGGAAGCGCGGCGCGCCGAGCGACATGGCGGCGCGCATGTAGCTCGGCGAGATCGTCTTCATGACCGAGTAGAGCGGCAGCACCATGAAGGGCAGCAGGATCTGCGTCATCGCGATCACCGTGCCGGTCTGGTTGTAGATCAGCTGGATGCGCCCCTCGTCCGACAGGATCCCCGCCCAGACCAGGATGTCGTTGAGCACGCCCTCCGTGCCGAGGATCACGATCCAGGAGGTCGTGCGCACCAGCAGCGAGGTCCAGAACGGCAGCAGGACCATGATCATCAGCAGGTTGCTGGTCCTCAGCGGCAGCGTCGCCAGGAAGTAGGCGATCGGATAGCCGAGCAGCAGCGTCATGCCGGTGACCAGCAGCGACATCCACAGCGTGCGCACGAAGATCGGCACGTAGATCTGCCGCTCGGGCGGCACCGCCACGACCTCGCCCTGGGTGTTGTACTCCAGGTCGACGGCGGCGAGGTACTGCAGGGCGTTGATCGGGTGGCTGAGCCGCTCGAGCACCGCCCAGGTGTCGAGCTTGCCCCAGTCGGCATTGTCCTCGATCAGCCAGTCGCGCCAGCTCGGCGGGTCCTCGACGTCGTCGATGTGGCGGGCGGTGCGCGTGAAGGTGCTGCGCAGGCCGCCCTCCTCGAAGTTCACCCGCGTCGCGACCTGGCCGATCGTGCGGTTCTCGCGGGTCTCCTTGAGGTCGGCGGCGAAGGCGGCGAAGACCGATTCCGGCGGCAGCTGAGTGCGGTCCTCCCAGGCCGGGAAGGCCTCGGCCGTGCGCGGCAGCAGCTCGACGATGGTCGCGTCGTGGACGCTGCGGAACAGCATCTGCGCGATCGGGTAGATGAAGGTGACGGTCAGGAAGACCAGCAGCGGCGCGACCAGCAGGAAGGCGCGGACCTTCGCACGGCGTTCGGCGCGGTGCAGGGCCTGGCGGAGCGGCGTGCCGTCCGCCGTCGTAAGGCCCTGCAGCTCGTCGACCGTCGCTTGCGCCATGTCGGATGCCCCCCGGCTGCCGGAAACTGGGTTCTGGTTTCGCGATAAGGACCGCGGGGAGGGCGGCGAGCCGAGGGCTGCCGGGCCTCCCCGCGGGAAGGCCGTCGGCCCGGAGCCCGAGGGCTCCGGGCCGCGTCAGGCTCGGCCTACTGGGCGAGCCAGGCGTTGAAGCGCTCGTTCAGCTCGACCTGGTAGTCGGCCCAGAACTCGAAGTCGTTCTGCACGGCGTTCTCGAAGTTCTCCGGCGCCGTCGGCATGTGCGGGCCCATCGCGAGGTCCGGCTTGTTGTGGTAGCTGCCGATCAGCGGCACCGACGACTTGCGCGCCGGGCCGTAGGAGATCCAGGAGGCCTGGTCGGCCAGACGCTGGGTGTCGGTCGAGAACTTGATGAACTCCAGCGCCTCTTCCTTGTTCGGCGCGCCGGTCGGGATGACCCAGAGGTCGAGGTCCCAGACCTGACCGTCCCAGACGATGTTGAAGGGCTTATCCTCGCCGGCGATGGCGTTGAAGATGCGGCCGTTGTAGGCGGTGGTCATGACGACCTCGCCGTCGGCGAGCATCTGCGGCGGCTGCGCGCCGGCCTCCCACCAGATGACGTCGTCCTTGATGGTGTCGAGCTTGGCGAAGGCACGGTCGACGCCCTCGGGAGTCGAGAGCACCTCGTAGACCTCGTCGGCCGGCACGCCGTCGGCCATCAGGGCGAACTCGAGGTTGACCTTGGGGGTCTTGCGCATGCCGCGCTTGCCCGGGAACTTCTCGGTGTCGAAGAAGTCCTCCAGCGTCGTCGGCTTGGTGTCGCCGAACTGCGTGGCGTCGTAGGCGTAGATCGTCGACCAGACGATGGTCGCCACGGCGCAGTCGGTCAGCGTGCCGGGCAGGAAGTCCTCGGTCGCCGGCGTGCCATCGGGGGCCGGCGGCAGCATCGAGGCGTCGATCGGCTCGAGCAGGCCCTCGTCGCAGCCGCGCACCGCGTCGGACAGCTCGACGTCGACCAGGTCCCAGGTGACGTTGCCGGACTCGACCTGCGCCTTGATCTCGGCGAGGCCGCCGTTGTAGTCGGCCGAGACGATCTCGGTGCCGGTCTTCTCGGTGTAGGGCTTGTGATAGGCCTCGACCTGGCTCTTCGAGTAGGCGCCGCCCCAGGAGACGACGGTGAGGGGCTCGGCGGTCGCGGCCCCGGCGGCGAAGCCGCCGAGCGCCAGCGCGACGGCTGTGGTCCTCAGAAGATGGGTCATTACAAGAACACTCCCTGTTTTACGGCCGCTATCGGTGCGGCCTGGTGGATAGGCTCCCCCGAGAGAAAGCGACTGCCCGGCCCGAGACCTCAGGGGTCGAGCGCGCGGCAGTCCTCGACCGCCCAGCCGAGCTTGACCTGGCTGCCTTCCTGCAGCCGGCTGTGGCCCTGGGCGTTCGGCACCTTGACGACGAAGTCGTCGCTGCCCGCCACGCTGCAGCGGGTGCGGATGTGGTCGCCGAGATAGATCAGCTCCTCGACCTTGGCGTCGAAGATGTTGGGCAGGGTGCCCTCGGGCGGATCGATCAGGACCCGCTCCGGGCGCAGCGACAGCGTCGTCGCGCTGCCCTCGCCGCCGACGTTGACCGGCAGGGCCTCGACCTCGCCGCCGCTGTCCAGCGTCACCGTGCAGGCGTTCGCGCCGTTGAGCCGCGAGACCTTGCCGCTCAGCTTGTTGTTCTCGCCGATGAACTGCGCGACGAAGGCGTTCTCCGGCCGCTCGTAGAGGTCCGAGGGCGTCGCCAGCTGCTGGATGACGCCGTCGTTGAAGACCGCGATGCGGTCCGACATCGTCAGCGCCTCGGACTGGTCGTGGGTGACGTAGACCACGGTGATGCCGAGCTGCTCGTGGAGATGCTTGATCTCCAGCTGCATGTGCTCACGCAACTGCTTGTCGAGCGCGCCGAGCGGCTCGTCCATCAGCACCAGCGTCGGCTCGAAGACCAGCGCGCGGGCCAGGGCGACGCGCTGCTGCTGGCCGCCCGAGAGCTGCGCCGGCCGGCGGTTGCCGAAGCTGCCGAGCTGGACCATGTCGAGCGCCCGCTTGACGCGCTCCTCGGTCTCGCTCTTCGATTTCTTGCGGACCTGCAGCGGGAAGGCGAGGTTCTCGTACACCGTCATGTGCGGGAACAGGGCATAGTTCTGGAAGACCATGCCGATGTCGCGCTTGTGCGGCGGTACGTTGTTCAGCCTTCGGCCGCTCAGCTCGACGTCGCCGTGCGTCGGCGTCTCGAACCCGGCCAGCATCATCAGCGTCGTCGTCTTGCCGGAGCCCGACGGACCGAGCAGGGTCAGGAATTCCCCGCGGCTGATGTCGATGTTGAGGTTCTTAACGACCAGCGTTTCGCCGTCGTAGCTCTTCTGAACGTCCGTGAATCGAACCAGTACGTCGTTCTTGTTTGCCATTCCCTGCCATCGGCTCCCGCGTCGCCTCAGATCCCCCGCGTCCGCACGGCCGTCTTATTCTGTGCCCCATGACTTTTTCGTATGGCTGCCTTGTCGCAGCCCGTTGAGCGGATGCTATTTCAACGCCGTCGCGATTTCGAGTCAGTTTTTTGGCGGCGCACAACGCGGGTGGGCGGGACCCCCGTCGATTGCAGCGCCCCGCCGTTTCTGGGCGGTCAGGCCGCGCGCCGCAGGCCGAGCTCGGCCCAGACCGTCTCGAGCGCCGCCAGCAGGGCGTCCATCTCGCGGCGGCCGTGCAGCGGCGAGGGCGTGAAGCGCAGGCGCTCGGTGCCCCGCGCCACGGTCGGGTAGTTGATCGGCTGGACGTAGATCGCGAAGCGCCCGAGCAGCGCATCGCTGACCGCCTTGCAGAGCGCGGCGTCGCCGATCAGCAGCGGGACGATGTGGCTCTCGCTCTCGATCAGCGGCAGGCCGGCGGCGCGGAAACGGCGCTTCAGCTCCTGCGCGTTGGCCCACTGCTGCCGGCGCTCGGCGTCGCTGTGCCGGAGGTGGCGCACGCTGGCCAGGGCGGCGGCGGTGAGGGCCGGCGCCAGCGAGGTCGTGAAGATGAAGCCGCTGGCGTGCGAGCGCACGAAGTCGACGAGCGCCGCGGACCCGGCGATGTAGCCGCCCATCACGCCGAACGCCTTGGCCAATGTGCCCTCGATCACCGTGACCCGGTCCATCAGGCCCTCGCGCTCGGCGATGCCGCCGCCGTGCGGGCCGTAGAGCCCGACGGCGTGGACCTCGTCGAGATAGGTCATGGCGCCGTGCGCCTCGGCGACCTCGCAGATCTCGGCGATCGGCGCGATGTCGCCGTCCATCGAGTAGACGCTCTCGAAGGCGACAAGCTTGGGCCGCTCGGGCTCGAGCGCCGCCAGGCGGCGCGCCAGGTCCTCGGGATCGTTGTGGCGGAACAGCTGCTTCTCGGCGCGGCTGTGGCGGATGCCCTCGATCATCGAGGCGTGGTTCTTCTCGTCCGACAGCACCACGCAGCCCGGCAGCTGCGCGGCGAGGGTGCCCAGGCTGGCCCAGTTCGAGACGTAGCCCGAGGTGAACAGCAGGGCCGCCTCCTTGCCGTGCAGCCCGGCGAGCTCGCGCTCGAGCTGGACGTGCAGGTGGTGCGTGCCCGAGATGTTGCGCGTGCCGCCGGCGCCGGCGCCGAAGCGGGCGACGGCTTCCTGCATGGCCTCGAGCACGGCGGGGTGCTGGCCCATCGCCAGGTAGTCGTTCGAGCACCAGACCGTGACCGGACGCGGCGCGCCCTCGCCGCCGTGGTCGAGCGCCGCCGGGAAGCTGCCGGCGCGGCGCTCGAGTTCGGCGAACACGCGGTAGCGCCCCTCGCTCTTGAGGGCGGCGAGGCGCTGCTGGAAGAAGGCATCGTAGTCCATGGTCGACTCGGCTGGTTTGGCGGAAGGTCTCTCGGGGCGTCGGAACGGGCGCCGGCAGGCGCGCCAGAGCTTCGCAGATTGCCTAAGATGGGGGCAACGAACGAAGCTGCGAGCGCGGTGACGCGCGCTGCCCTGCCGCACCCCCGCCACCGCCTCGCCGCACGGCCTTCGAAGACCGGGATGAGACATGGACGCTGTTCTGACGGTACGGCCCGCCGCGCGCGGTGACCTGGATCAATTGGCGGCGATGATGGTGGCGCTGCACCGCCACCTCGGACTGCCGCCCTCGCCGGCGACGCCGGCGCTGCTCGAGTCCCAGCTGTTCGCCGAGCGGCCGCCCTGCGCCTGCCTGGTCGCCGAGCGGCCCGAGGCCGAGGGCGGAGCCGGGAGGCTGGCCGGCTACGCGCTCTACTGCGAGCACTTCAACAGCGACTTCATGAAGCCGGGCTTCTTCCTCTGCGACCTCTTCGTCGATCCCGGCACGCGCAGCGGCGGCGTCGGCCGGGCGCTGCTCGCCGAGCTGGCGCGCATCGCCGACGACGAGGGGCGGGTCTCGATCTGGTGGGGCGTGCACCGCAGCAACGACCGGGCGATCGCCTTCTACGATCGCATCGGCGCCGGCGACTTCCGGGTCGACCTGCGCGAGCTGGAGGTCGACGCGCTCAAGACACTGGCCGCCGAGGCCCGCGGCGGGCGCGCCGCGTAGGCCCCTTCGGGGCTGCGCTTCAGTCGACCCGGCAGTAGACCAGGCTGACGCTCTCGCGGGCGCGCAGCTCCTCGCCGGTTCGCCAGAAACTCTGCGCGTCGAGGCGCAGCGGCCTTGCCGCCGAGGGGCGCGGCGCCGAGCCGTCCGGCTCGAGCAGCTGCCAGGCCGCGCTCAGCGGCGCGCTGTAAAAGCGGCCGCGGCGCGCCGACTCGGCGCTGACCACGCCGATCACGCCGCCGCCGCCGTCGAGCAGCGGGCTGCCGCTCAGCCCACCCAGGCTGTCGAGCCCGGCCGGGCGGCGCTCGCTCTCGGCCCAGGCGTCGCTCGGCTCGACCGTGCCCCGGTCGCCGCGGCGGAAGCGGATCGGGCCGATCAGCGTGCCGCGCACGGCGCCGGGCTCGCCCGCCGGGAAGCCGAAGGCGTAGCCCGGCTCGCCCGCCTCGAGCGGCGCCTGCTCGCGAACCGGCAGGCTGTCGGCCGAGGCGGCCAGGCGCAGCACGGCGACGTCGGCCGAGCGGTGGACGGTCACCGCGGCGATTGGGGTGGCGCGTGTCGGGTCGGCCCGGGGCAGCAGGTAGCCGCTGTCGCAGTGCTCGACGACGTGCTGGGCGGTCAGCCACAGGCCCTCGCCGACGGCGAAGGCGGTGCCGACGGAGTTGCCGGCCGGGCCGCCCGGCGCCAGGTCGTAGAGCGGCGCCCGGCGGTAGGCCTCGGGCAGTCCCTCGGCGCCGGGCGCGTCCTGCGGGAGCGACCAGGACTCGCGCTCGAGCGGCGGCGGGCGGCGCTGCTCGGGGGCGGTGCCGGCGAAGTTGCGGAACAGGATCACCAGCGCGACGGCGATGACGATCCAGGTCGTGCCCCACTTGAGCTTGGGCACGGCGGCGCGGCTCCCGCCTAGCCGGAGACCGCGGCGGCGTTGATCGCCGCGACCGAGAGCTGGATGCCGAGCAGGACGACGGCGGCGGCCAGGTCGCCCTGCTCGATGCGCCGGGCGAAGCCGCCGAGCAGCAGCGCGGCGAGCAGGTAGGCGAGCAGCTGCATGACCAGGGTCACGCTGCCCCAGACCAGGATGTCGAGGACGTTGACCGAGGCCGCAAGGCAGAAGGCCAGCGGGATCGCCAGGCCCAGGCTGGCGCCGGCCAGCGCGACCGCGGCCGCGGCGTTGCCGGCGCGCACCAGGCGCAGCTCGTGGAACGGCGTGACGGCGATGTAGAGCGCGACGCTGGCGACCAGCATCGCCAGCGCCGTCCCCGAATGCATCAGGAAGTAGGGAAAGCCGGCGAGCAGGCTGTCGAGCACGCCCGAGAGCATGGCCGGAGCGCCGCCCGCCGGTGCGTCGTGGGGCCGGCTACTCGGCGGCCTTGCCCTGGCTGTTCTGCCACTCCAGCGTCTCGGCCAGCGCCTTCTCGAAGCGGTCGAGCAGCTCGTTCATCTGGCTCTCGTCGATGATCAGCGGCGGGCAGAAGGCCAGGGTGTCGCCCAGGTTGCGCAGGATCAGGCCGTGCTCCTGGCAGCGGTCGAAGAGGTACTGGCCGAGCACGCCGACGGGGTCGAAGGGCGCCTTGGTCTGCTTGTCGGCGACCATCTCGACGGCGGCGATCAGGCCGACGCCGCGGACCTCGCCGACCAGCGGATGGTCGGCCAGGGCGCGCAGGCGCCGCTGCATCAGCTCGCCCTGCTTCGCGGCGTTGGCGACCAGGTCCTGCTCCTCGATGATCTTGATGTTTTCCAGCGCCAGCGCGGTCGCCGCCGGATGGCCGGAGGCCGTGAAGCCGTGGCCGAAGGTGCCGATCTTCGCCGTGTTGTCGGCGATGCCCTGGTAGATCTTGTCGTTGATCAGCAGCGCCGAGAGCGGCAGGTACGACGAGGTCAGGGCCTTCGACATGACCACCATGTCCGGCTCGATGCCGTAGGTGTTCGAGCCGAACATCTTGCCGGTGCGCCCGAAGCCGTTGATCACCTCGTCGGCGATGACCAGCACGTCGTGCTTGCGGCAGACCTTCTGGATCTTCTCCCAGTAGGTCGCGGGCGGGGTGATGACGCCGCCGGCGCCCATCGCCGGCTCGCCGATGAAGGCGGCCACCGTCTCCGGGCCCTCGCGCTGGATCAGCTCGTCGAGCTGGCCGGCGAGGCGGCTGGCGAACTCCTCCTCGCTCTCGCCGTCCCAGGCGAAGCGGTAGTGGTGCGGGCAGGCGGTGTGCAGGATGTTGGCGATCGGCAGGTCGAAGTCGCGGTGGTTGGCCGGCAGGCCGGTCAGGCTGCCCGAGGCGATGGTGATGCCGTGGTAGCCCTTGACGCGGCCGATGATCTTCTTCTTCTCGGGCCGGCCGATGGCGTTGTTGTAGTACCAGACCATCTTGACGGCGGTGTCGTTCGCCTCCGAACCGGACGAGGTGTAGAACACCTTGCTCATCTCGCCCGGCGCCAGCTCCAGCAGCTTCTCCGACAGCGCGATCGAGGGCTCGTGGCTCTTGTGCGCGAAGGAGTGGTAGTAGGGCAGCTTGGAGAGCTGCTCGGTCGCCGCCTTGACCAGGCGGTCCTGGCCGAAACCGACGGCGACGCTCCACAGGCCCGCCAGGCCCTCGATGTACTGCTTGCCGGCCGTGTCGTAGACGTAGATGCCCTCGCCCCGGTCGATCACCATGGCGCCCTTTTCCTCGTGCTTGCGGGCGTTGGTGTAGGGGTGGAGGTGCACCGCGACGTCGCGGAACTCGGGGGAATTGGCGCGGGAGGCCATGGCGGATACTCCGAAAGACGAAGGGAAATGAGATGCGCGCTAGCCTAGTCCCGGCCCCGGGGGCTCAGCAAGCCGGGCGCGCGGCCGGCCGGCGCCGAGCAGGGGAGGCATGCGGAAAACGACGGCTCGCGAGCGCGCCCGGGTCCGCGTGCGCTGGAACGCGCCCGGGAACGCGCCCGCCTACAGCTTGACCTTCAGGCGCGGGCCGGCCTCGACGAAGCCGAGGCGGCGGTAGAAGGCCCAGGCGCGCGCGGCGTCGGGGGCCTCGTCGGCGTGCGGCGCGGTCAGCTCCAGGCGGCTCCAGCCGGCGGCGCGGCCGTGCTCGACGGCGCGCTCGATCAGGCGCTGGCCGAGCCGGCGCGAGCGCCAGGAATCGGCGACGAACAGCTCGGCGACCTCGCCGAAGCGGCCGCGCGCGAAGACCGCGCCGAGCTCGGTCAGCGTGACCAGGCCGACGGCGCGGGGGGCCGTGCCGTCGGCCCCGCCGGGCTCTTCGGCGAGATAGGCGGCGAAACCGGGGCCTTCCGCGAACAGCCGGCGCGCCGCCTCGGCCAGCTCGCCGGCATCGGGAACCTGCCCGGGCGGCATGATCGCGGCGAGCAGGCGCTGCACCAGCCCGCCGATCGTCTCGGCGTCGGCGGGCGTCGCGCGGCGGATCACGCAGTCGTCGGGCGCTGTCTGGAGGTCGCTCATGGGTCCGCTTCTAGCAGGCTCGCGCCGCGGCGCGAGCAAGGAATCCTAATCGGCACGTGAGAGATTCTGGCTTGTGCCGGCGCCCGGCTTCGGCGGCTAATCGCGCCGGCCGCTGCGCCGTGGGGGCGTCGGGGCGGAAGGCGAGAAGGGGCCCGAGCCATGCTGACGCTCTACGACTATCTGGACTCCGGCAACGGCTACAAGGTGCGCCTGCTGCTGGCCCAACTCGGGCGCGCCTATCGCCGGATCGAGCTCGACATCGACAAGGGCGAGACGCGGACGCCCGACTTCCTGGCGATCAATCCCAACGGCCGCGTGCCGACGCTGCTGCTCGAGGACGGCCGGCCGCTCGCCGAGTCGAACGCCATCCTCTGCTACCTGGCCGAGGGCACGGCCTTCCTGCCGGCCGAGCCCTACGAGAAGGCGCTGGCGCTGCAGTGGCTGTTCTTCGAGCAGTACAGTCACGAGCCCTATGTCGCGGTCGCCCGCTACGTGGCGCGCCACCTGCCGGCCGACCATCCGCGCCAGGCCGAGCTGCCGGCGTTGCGGACGCGCGGCCGCCAGGCGCTGCAGGTGCTCGAGGACCACCTGGCGAGCCGCGCCTTCCTGGTCGCCGAGCGCTACACGGTCGCCGACATCGCGCTCTACGCCTACACGCATGTCGCCGAGGACGGCGGCTACGACCTCGCGGGCTTCCCGGCGCTGCGGGCCTGGCTGGAAAGAGTTTCGCGCCAGCCCGAACATCGCGGCCTGTTCGACGTTGCCACCTGAGCGGGCGGTCCCGGGGGCCGGCTCCGGTTCGGCGGGCGCGACGCCCGCCGCGCTGAGGCTAGCGCGCCGCGGCGGCCCGCTGGTATAGAGCGGCGCTGGGCGGCAGCGCGTTCGGCCAGTCCGCTTACCCAGACAACCCTCTCGGCCCGGTCAACCCGTCTCGGGCAGCCCTGGATCCGGATTGGTGACGCCGCTCGTCGTGCTGTTCCTGAAGTCCCTGGTCGGCGGCTTCATCGTCGCCGTGCCGGTCGGCGCGATCGGCGCGCTCTGCCTGCGCCGGGCGCTGCAGGGGCAGTGGGTGGTCGGCCTGGCGACCGGCCTGGGCGCCGCGGTCGCCGACACGATCCTGGCGGTCGGCGCCGTCTTCGGCCTGTCGCTGATCACCGACTTCCTGTGGGCCTACGAGGAATGGCTGCGGCTGTTCGGCGGCCTGTTCCTGCTGATCTTCGGCCTGCGCATGGTGGCGCAGAGCCGCAAGCTGATCGAGAAGCTGCGGCAGAGCGAACTGCCGGCCGCGGCCCTGCGCATGGACAAGCTCGGCGGCGGCCTGACCGCCGGCTTCTGCCTGACCATCATCAATCCGGCGACGCTGTTCGCCTTCGTCGGCGTGTTCGCCGGCCTCGGCCTGCTGCACGACCGGCCGCACACCAGCCTCGCCAACGCCGTCATCGTCGCCGGCGTGTTCGCCGGCTCGATGTCCTGGTGGAGCCTGCTGACCGGCGGCGTCGCGGCGATGCGCCACCGCATCCCGCCGCGCACCATCGGTCTGATCAATGTCGCGCTCGGCCTGCTGGTCGCCGGCTTCGGCGTCGGCGCGCTGGTCTCCTTCGCCGAGATGGTCCTGTTCTGAGACCGCCTTCCGAGGCCCGGCGGAGGCCCTCGCCGAGCCTGCCGCAAGCCGCCGAAATCCAGCTTTCACAAGGCCTTGAGCGGCGCGGCGATTTCCGCTTGTCACCTATCGTGGCCTGCGACAAGGTTACGGCTTCCGAGCGCGGCCCGTCCCGGCCGTCCCCCGCCGGCATCGACCGGCGGAGCAAGAAAACCAACGGGGCAAGACGCGGCGCCCGATCCCACGGGCGTCAGTGAACAGAGGCAACAGGGAGACAGCAATGCGACTTCGCAAGGGTCTCTTCGCGGCCGCGGCTCTGGCCGCCGTCGTCGGCTTCGCCGCTACCGGCGAAGCGAAGACCTTCCGTTACGCCACCACCGGCGACATTCTCGGCCTGGACCCGCACGCCAACAACGAGGGTCCGACCAACACCATGAAGGGCAACATCTACGGCCGGCTGGTGCATCGCCAGCCCGACCTGTCGCTGGAGCCCGACCTGGCGACCGAGTGGAACCGGCTCGACGACACGACCTGGCGCTTCAAGCTGCGCGAGGGCGTCACCTTCCACAACGGCAACCCCTTCACCGCCGACGACGTCGTCTACTCCTTCAAGCGCCAGACGCAGGAAGCCTCGGAGATGAGCTTCGCGCTGGCCTCCGTCGAGGACATCACGAAGGTCGGCGAGCACGAGGTCGAGATCACGACCAAGGGGCCGGACCCGATCCTGCTGCTGAACCTGCCGAACTTCTACATCGTCGACCAGGAGTTCATGGAGGAGAACAACGCCTTCGAGGTGGTCCGCGGCGCCGGCAAGACCAACTTCGCCAACCTCAACGCCAACGGCACCGGTCCCTTCCGCCTGCAGGAGTGGGTGCAGGACAACCGGCTGGTCGTCGTGCCCTTCGAGGACTACTGGGGCAAGGACCAGCTGATGACCAACGTCACCGAGGCGGTCTTCACGCCGATCCCGAACGACGCGACGCGCGTGGCCGCGCTGCTGTCGGGCGAGATCGACCTGATGTACCCGGTGCCGCTGCAGGACGTTCAGCGCCTCGACCAGGACCCGAACGTCGAGGTCGTGCAGGGCCCCGAGCTGCGCACGATCTTCCTGGGCATGGACCAGTGGCGCGACGAGCTGCTCGACATGCCGGGCTCCGGCAAGAACCCCTTCAAGGACGTCCGCGTGCGCAAGGCCTTCGCCCACGCCATCGACCTGAAGGCGATCCAGCGGGTGGTCATGCGCGGCGCCTCGACGCCGACCGGCCTGATGATCGCGCCGGGCATCAACGGCTTCCAGGAGGACATGAACACTCCCTACGCCTACGACCCGGAGCTCTCGAAGAAGCTGATGGCCGAGGCCGGCTATCCGGACGGCTTCCCCGTCACCTTCGACTGCCCGAACGACCGCTACGTCAACGACGAGGCGATCTGCACGGCGATCGTCCCGATGCTCGAGCGCATCGGCGTCGACGTCACCCTGAACGCGCAGACCAAGTCGCTGCACTTCAACAAGATCGGCCGGGCCGAGGGCAACAACACCAGCTTCTACATGCTGGGCTGGACGCCGGGCTCCTATGACGCGCTCAACGTGCTGCAGAACATCATCACGCTGGGCGAGGAAGGCTCGGGCCAGGGCGCCTGGAACAGCGGCCGCTACAGCAACGAGCGGGTCGAGGAGCTGCACGACCTGATCGCGGTGACGGTCGACGAGGACGAGCGCAACGCGCTGATCCGCGAGGCTTTCCAGATCCACAAGGACGAGGTCGGCCACCTGCCGCTGCACCAGCAGGCGCTGGCCTGGGGCGTGCGGACCGACACCATCGAGGAGGTCATCCAGCGCCCGTTCAACGACGTCGACCTGCGCTACGTCGTGATGAAGTAGAGCCCGTCAGGGCCAAACCGGCGGCCCGGGCGCTCACTCGCCCGGGCCGTCGTCTTTTACGAGACCCCGCTCTACCGAGACCCCCGTTCTTCCAAGACCCCGGGCAGGTCCAGCGACGAGGCTCCCCCGCTCATGTTCGCGTTCATCGTCCAGCGGCTTTTCCAGGCCATCCTCGTGATGCTGGTCGTCGGCATCATCAGCTTCGCGCTGTTCCGCTTCACCGGCGACCCGGTCAACAACATGCTCGGGCCGGAGGCGACGATCGAGCAGCGCGAGGCGCTGCGCGAGCGGCTGGGCCTCAACGATTCGGTGCCGGTGCAGTTCATCAACTTCATCGGCAACGCGGCGAAGGGCGAGTTCGGCCTGTCCTACCGCGTCGGCAAGCCGGTCGAGGAGCTGATCGCGACGACCCTGCCGGCGACCATCGAGCTGGTCTTCGTCTCGGCGCTGATGGCGCTGCTGATCGGCGTGCCGATGGGCGTCTATACCGGATTGAAACGCCACGCGGCGCTCAGCCGCGTGTTCCTGACCGTCTCGCTGATCGGCATCTCCCTGCCGACCTTCGTGATCGGCATCCTGATGATCCTGATCTTCGGAGTCTGGCTCGGCTGGCTGCCGACCTTCGGGCGCCAGGGCGTCGTCGACCTCGGCGTCTGGCAGACCGGCCTGCTGACCCTGCAGGGCTGGAGCCACCTGATCATGCCGGCCTTCACGCTGGCGCTGTTCCAGCTGACCCTGATCATGCGCCTGGTGCGCGCCGAGATGCTCGAGGTGCAGCGCACCGACTACATCAAGTTCGCCAAGGCGCGCGGCCTGCGCAACCGGGCGATCAACTACGGCCACGCGCTGAAGAACACCCTGGTGCCGGTGATCACCATCATGGGCCTGCAGGTCGGCTCGCTGCTCGCCTTCTCGATCATCACCGAGACGGTGTTCGCCTGGCCGGGCATGGGCCGGCTGTTCCTGCAGGCGATCCAGTTCGTCGACATCCCGGTGATGTCCAGCTACCTGATGCTGATGGCCTTCTTCTTCGTGATGATCAACCTGACCGTCGACCTGCTGTACTACGCAGTCGATCCGCGTCTGCGCGCCGAGACGCTCGGCGGCGCGGCGCACTGAGGAGGGCCCGGCCGATGGCACTCGACAGCCAGGAGATCCGCGTCTCGCCGGGGCTCGGCGCGCGCATCCTCGACGGCGGCCGCCGCTTCCTCGACGGCGACGTCTTCCACTCCTTCCGGCGCTCGCCGCTGACCATGTTCGCGGCCGGGGTGACGCTGGTGCTGTTCCTGGTCGCGCTGCTGGCGCCCTGGCTCGCGCCCTACGACACGCTGAACCTCTCGTCGATCAACCTGATGGACGCGCGCTATCCGCCGATCGGCTCGACCTTCGACGACAACGGCTTCATCGTCGAGGCCGACCCGCGCTTCCTGCTCGGCACCGACGAGCAGGGCCGCGACCTGCTTTCGGCGATCATGTTCGGCCTGCGCATCTCGCTCGGCGTCGGCTTCGCCTCGGTGATCCTGGCCGCCGTGTTCGGCACGCTGCTCGGCCTGGTCAGCGGCTACGTCGGCGGCAAGATCGACTCGGTGATCATGCGCGTCGCCGACATCCAGCTGACCTTTCCGGCGATCCTGATCGCGCTGCTGATCGACGGGGTGAGCCGCGGCTTCATGGACGCCGAGACCCACCAGGCCTTCAAGCTGCCGATCCTGGTGCTGGCGATCGCCGCCTCGCAGTGGGTCAACTTCGCGCGCACGGTGCGCGGCTCGACCCTGGTCGAGAAGAACAAGGAGTACGTGCAGGCCGCGCGCGTCATCGGCATCCGGCCGGCGCTGATCATGCTGCGCCACGTGCTGCCCAACGTCATGGGGCCGGTGCTGGTGATCGCCACGCTGACCCTGGCCATCGCCATCCTGACCGAGGCGACGCTGTCCTTCCTGGGCGTCGGCGTGCCGCCGACCGAGCCCTCGCTCGGCACGCTGATCCGCCTCGGCCAGGGCGTGCTGTTCTCCGGCATGTGGTGGCTGACGATCTTCCCGAGCCTCGTGCTGGTCATCCTGGTCCTGGCGGTCAACCTGCTGGGCGACTGGCTGCGCGACGCCCTGAACCCGAGATTGCGATGAGTCCCCCTGCGATGAGTCCCCTGCAATGAGCCCGAGCGACACCCCGATCCAGGATCGCGCCCCGGCCGCGCAGGCGGCGGGGCAGGCCGAGAGGAGCGCGGCGGGCAAGCCGGCGCTGCTCGAGGTCGAGAAGATGCGCGTCGAGTTTCCGACCCGCCGCGGCACGCTGGTCGCGGTCGACGACGTCTCCTTCCACATCAACGAGGGCGAGGTGCTCGGCGTGGTCGGCGAATCGGGCGCCGGCAAGTCGATGACCGGCTCGGCGATCATCGGCCTGCTCGAGCCGCCCGGCCGCATCGCCGGCGGCGAGGTCCGCCTGGGCGGCCGGCGCATCGACAACCTGCCCTACGAGCAGATCCGCCGGATCCGCGGCCGCGAGATCGGCATGGTCTTCCAGGACCCGCTGACCAGCCTCAACCCGCTCTACACCGTCGGCCACCAGCTGATCGAGACGATCCAGACGCACACCGACCTGTCCGAGAGCCAGGCCCGCAAGCGCGCCATCGAGCTGCTCGCCGAGGTCGGCATCCCGGCGCCGGACCGCCGCATCGACCAGTACCCGCACCAGTTCTCCGGCGGCATGCGCCAGCGCGTGGTCATCGCGCTCGCGCTCTGCGTCAATCCGCGCCTGGTCATCGCCGACGAGCCGACGACGGCGCTCGACGTCTCGATCCAGGCGCAGATCATCAAGCTGCTGCACAAGCTCTGCCGCGAGCACGGCGCGGCGGTCATGCTGATTACCCACGACATGGGCGTGATCGCCGAGACCGCGGACCGCGTCGCGGTCATGTACTCCGGGCGGATCGTCGAGGTCGGCCCGGTGCGCGAGGTCATCCGCAACGCCAAGCACCCCTATACCCACGGGCTGATGGGCTCGATCCCGATGGTCGGCCACGACCTCGACCGCCTGACCCAGATCGAGGGCTCGATGCCGCGCCTGACGGAGATTCCGCCGGGCTGCCCCTTCAACCCGCGCTGTCCCAAGGTCTTCGAGCGCTGCCGCCACGAGCGCCCGGAGCTGATCCCGGTCGAGGAGACGCAGGTGGCCTGCTGGCTGTACGACGAGAACGAGGGCGCCACCGCGAACGGGGGGAGGAGCGGCAGCCATGGCTGAGGTCGCCGAGGCCATCGCCGCGCGCGAGACCGCCGCGGGCTCCGGGCCGCTGGTCCGGGTCAAGGGCCTGGCCAAGCACTTCGACGTCTCGCCGCCGCTGCTGACCCGGGTGCTGCGCAAGGAGGGGCGCACCCTGGTGCGCGCCGTCGACGGCGTGTCCTTCGACATCCCGACCGGGCGTACCTTCAGCCTGGTCGGCGAGTCCGGCTGCGGCAAGTCGACCGTCGCGCGCCTCGTCGTCGGGCTCTACAGCCCGACCCAGGGCGAGGTCGTGTTCGACGGCCAGCGCCTGGCCGACCTGACCTCGCGGCGCCAGATGGCGCCGGTGCGCCGGCGCCTGCAGATGATCTTCCAGGATCCCTTCGCCAGCCTGAACCCGCGCTGGCGGGTCGCCGACATCGTCGCCGAGCCGATCCGCGCCCACGGCCTGCTCGACGACAACCGCGCGGTGCTGCGCCGCGTCGGCGAGCTGCTCGAGCAGGTCCGCCTGTCGGCGCGCGACGGCGAGAAGTTCCCGCACGAGTTCTCGGGCGGCCAGCGCCAGCGCATCTCGATCGCCCGCGCGCTCGCCTCGAACCCGGAGTTCCTGGTCTGCGACGAGCCGACCTCGGCGCTCGACGTGTCGGTGCAGGCGCAGATCCTCAACCTGATGCGCGACCTGCAGCGCGAGCTCGGGCTGACCTACCTGTTCATCAGCCACGACCTGGCGGTCGTCTACCACATCTCCGACTACGTCGGCGTCATGTACCTGGGCCGCCTGGTCGAGTGGGGCGAGGCGCGCGACATCTTCCGCAAGCCGCAGCATCCCTACACCCGCATGCTGCTCGACGCGATCCCGGACCTGGAGATGAGCGGCCGCCAGCGCATTCCGGTGGCCGGCGAGGTGCCGAGCCCGATCCACCCGCCGAGCGGCTGCCACTTCCACCCACGCTGCCCCTTCGCCAACGAGCGCTGCCGCAGCGAGGAGCCGGCGCCGACACCGAGCCCGGCGGGCGGCGGCCAGGTGCGCTGCCACGCCGTGGAAGAGGGCCGGCTGACCGAGGAGGTCGTGCAGAGCGAGCTGCGCCGGGACTGAGCCGGGGACGCCTACGGGGCTTCCGGCCGTTCCGCGCTTGCGCGCCGGGTGGGCTTGACCCACGTCAATGCCCGCGCGGGGGCGCGGCCTTCTGATGCGCTCCGTTACCTCGCCGACGGCAAGCAGGAAGGAGCAGCGGACATGGCCTACAAGACGATCCTGGTGCATCTCGACGACAGCAAGGCCTGCGACAAGCGGGTCAAGGCCGCGCTCGACCTGGCGGCGCGGCAGGACGCGCACCTGGTCGGCCTCTACCTGGCCCTGGAGTTCGCGGCACCCGCCTACCTGGCCGCCCAGATGCCGAGCGACCTGCTGGAGCAGCAGGCCGCGCGCAGCCGGGAGGCCTGCGACAAGGCCCTGGCCGCCTTCGACGACGCGGCCCGCAAGGCCGGCGTCCACGCCGAGCCGCGCAGCGCGCGCGCCTATGCCGACGAGGTCGAGGACCTGCTCGGGCTGCACGGCCGCTACGCCGACCTCGTGGTGCTCGGCCAGCACGATCCGGACGACGCCCGCTCGATGAGCGAGAGCGCGGTCGAGCACGCCGTGCTGGCGATCGGCCGGCCGATCCTGCTGGTGCCCTACGTCGGCGCGACCGCCGGCTTCGGCAAGCGTCCGCTGCTGCTCTGGGACGCCAGCCGCGAAGCGGCGAGCGCCGCCGACGACGCCCTGCCGCTGCTGCAGGCCGCCGACAAGGTCGACGTGCTCTCGGTCAACCCCAAGGCCGGCATCCGCGGCCACGGCGAGGAGCCGGGCGCCGACATCGCGACGGTCCTCGCGCGCCACGGCGTCAAGGCCGAAGCCCGCCACGCGGTGGCCAAGGAGATCTCGATCGCCGACGCCATCCTGTCCTCGGCCAGCGACCTCGGCAGCGACATGCTGGTGATGGGCGCCTACGGCCACAGCCGCCTGCGCGAGCTGGTGCTCGGCGGCGTCACCCGCTCGGTGCTGCAGCACCTGGCGATGCCGGCCCTGATGAGCCACTGACGGCGATGCCCGGCTCGCCCGTCGGGGCGCAGCCGGGCCGCCGCCGGGTCGCGGTGCTCGGCGCCGCCGGCCGGGTCGGCCGGCAGGTCGTCGGGCGCGCGCTGGCGCAAGGCTGGGCGGTGACCGGCCAGAGCCGCCGGGCCGAGCGGCTCGCCGAGTTCGCCGGGCGGATCCGCGTCCGCGCCTTCGAGCCCGGCGACGCCGCCGCCTATCCGGGTTTCCTGGAGGACGCCGATGCCGTCGTCTTCGCCCTCGGCAGCGGCGGCGGATCGACCCGGCTGTTCTCCGAGACCACGGCGGTCCTGCTGCCGGCCATGGCCGCGGCCGGGGTGCGCCGGCTGGTGGCGATCACCGGCGTCGGCGCCGGCGAGACCCGCGGCCACGGCGGCTGGCTCTACGACCGCGTCGTCTTTCCCTTGTTCACCCGGGCGCGCTACCGCGACAAGGAGCGCCAGGAGGCGCTGATCGCGGCCTCGGACCGCGACTGGGTGATCGTGCGGCCCGCCCCCTTCTCCAACCGTGCGGCGGCCGGCCCCCTCGAGGTGCACTGCACCGTCGGCCCGGAGACGGTGCTGCGCCGGGTGACGCCGGCCGAGGTCGCCGACTTCGTGGTCGCGCAGCTCGACGGCGAGCGCTATCTGCGGCAGCGGCCCTTCATCGGTCACCCGTGAGAGGGCTGCGGGCCGCCGCTCAGCGACGCTCGGTGCGCGGGTCGAGGGCGTCCTGCAGGCCGTCGCCGAGGAAGTTCGCGGCGATCACCGTGACGAAGATCAGCAGGCCCGGCCAGACCGCCAGCATCGGCGCGCTCCACAGCGTCTCCTGGGCGCCGGTCAGCATGTTGCCCCAGCTCGGTAGCGGCGGCTGGATGCCGAGGCCGAGGAACGACAGCACCGACTCCAGCAGGATCACGTTGCCGATCGACAGCGTCGTCGCGACGATCACCGGCGACAGCGCGTTCGGCAGGATGTGGCGCCAGAGGATGCGCGCCGGCCCGGCGCCCAGGGCCTCGGCGGCGCGCACGTACTCGCGCGCCCTGAGGCTGAGCACCGTGCCGCGCACCAGCCGCGCTGTCGTGGTCCAGCCGACCAGCGAGACGATCAGCACGATGCGCCAGAGGTTGGTCGAGCTGGCGTTGGCCAGCTCCGGCGACAGGCCGAGCTTGGTCAGGTCGACGGCGGCCAGCACGATCAAGAGCGGCAGCAGCGGCAGCGCGATGACGCTGTCGGCCAGGCGCATCAGCAGCGCGTCGACGCGGCCGCCGAGGTAGCCGGCGAGCAGGCCGAGCGCGGTGCCGATGGTCGCGCTGACCAGGGCCGCCGAGAGCCCGACCAGCAGCGACACGCGGCCGCCGTGGAGCAGGCGCAGCAGCAGGTCGCGGCCGAGCTCGTCGGTGCCCAGCGGGTGCTTGGCCGAGGGCGGCGCCGAGCGGGCCAGCAGGTCGATGTCCTCGGCGGTGAAGCCGAACGCCTGCTCGACCAGCGGCGCCGAGGCGCTGGCCGCGCCGAGCAGCAGCAGCACGAGCAGCGAGACCAGGGCCAGGGGATGGCGCCGGAAGCGGCGCAGGAAGGCCTGCGAGGGGCTGCCGCCGGGCCGGGCGGCGCCGCGCGCCTCGGCGGCGAGACGAAGCCCGCTGTCGCTCATCGGTAGCTGACCCTCGGATCGAGCCAGGCGTAGGCGAGGTCGGCCAGCAGGTTGGCCAGCAGCACCGTCGCCGTCGCCAGCAGCAGGCCGACCAGGGCGAGGTTGTAGTCGTTGCCCAGGATCGCGTCGTAGATCGTCTTGCCCATGCCCAGCCAGCCGAAGATCGTCTCGGTGACCAGGGCGCCGGAGAAGAGGGTGCCGAAGTCGAGCGCCAGGATCGTCACGTAGGGGATCAGGGCGTTGCGCAGGGCGTGGCCCCAGACCACCTGGGGCTCGGACAGGCCCTTGGCGCGCGCCGTGCGGATGTGGTCGGCGCGCAGCGCCTCGATCAGCGAGGCGCGCAGGTAGCGCAGGTGCCCGCCGACGCTGGCCAGGGTCAGCGCCAGCACCGGCAGCGCCAGGTGCGTGGCGGTGGCGACGACACCACCTTCCCCCATGCCGCCGGCCGGCAGCCAGCCGAGCGTCACCGAGAACAGCATGATCAGCAGGATGGCGAGCCAGAAGGGCGGCAGCGAGATGCCGGCGAAGGCGGCCAGGTTGACCGCGCCGTCGGCAGCACCCCCCGGCCGGCGCGCCGCCAGCATGGCGCCGGGCAGCGCGATCAACGCCGCCGCCGCGAAGGCCAAACCCATCAGCAGCAGCGTGTTGCCGAGGCGCGGCAGCAGGATCTCCTCGACCGGCCGGGCGAACAGACGGGAGTAGCCGAGGTCGCCCGACAGCGCCGCCGTCAGCCAGTTCCAGTAGCGCTCGTGCAAGGGCTCGTCGAGGCCGTAGAGCGCCTTCAGCCGGGCCACGTCCTGCTGCGTCAGGTTCGGGTCGGCGGTGATCATCAGGTCGATGGGATCGCCCGGCATCAGCCCGATCAGCGCGTAGACCACCACAGACATGAGGAACAGCACGACCAGGGATTCGGCCAACCGGCGCGCGAGGTAGGCGGTCATCGGACCCTCCTTCGCGCGTCCCCCGCTGCCTCCCCCCTTCTCCCGTCGTCCCCGCTCCTCTTCCCGTCATCCCCGCGAAGGCGGGGATCCAGGGCGGCGAGCGCCCGGCCCGTGGCCCCTGGGTCCCCGCCTTCGCGGGGACGACGGAATAGGGACCGGGATGCCGGAATCAGCCGCGGCGGCCTAGCCATCGCCGCGCCGCCACTCCTCGACCCACAGGGTCGTCGTGCCCTGGTGGCCGGTCGGGCGCACGCCCTCGAGCCAGCGCGGCAGGACGTAGGGCTCGGCGCGCCAGTAGAGCGGCAGGGCAGGCAGGGTCTCGGCGTAGAGCTGCTGCAGCTCGGCCCAGAGCGCCTCGCGCTTGTCGCGATCGAGCTCGACCTCGATGGCGTCGATCAGGCGGTCCATCTCGGGGTCGCAGTAGCCCATGACGTTCTGGCCGCCCCAGCCGTTCTCGGCCGTCGGGATCTGCTCGCAGTGCAGCGTCGTGCGCGGCACGTTCTCGGGCGACGACAGCCAGGCGAACATCGCCAGGCCGTCGAAGCGGCGCTGGGTCACGGTCTGGCCGAAGAACACGCGCGCCGGCTCGTTCTTGATGACGATCTCGATGCCGAGCTGCTTCCACTGCGCCTGCAGCACCTGCTCGACCAGCTCGCGGCTGCGGTTGCCGGCGGTCGACATCAGGGTCAGGCGCAGCGGCTCGCCGGCGTCGTTGCGCCGCAGCCCGCCGGCGCCTTTGGTCCAGCCGGCCTCGTCCAGCAGCGCCGCGGCCTGCTCGGGATCGTAGGGATAGTGCCGCACGGAGGCGTCGTAGACCCAGTCGAGCGGGCTGACGGAGCTGTCGGCGACCGGCTGCTTGCCGGCGAACAGCTGCTCGGTCAGGGTCTGGCGGTCGGCGCCGAGCAGCAGGGCGCGGCGCACGCGCAGGTCGGCGAGCACCGGGTTGTCGAGGTTCGGCGAGAGGTGCTCGTAGACCAGCCCGGGCTTGTAGATGACCTGGAAGTCCTCGCCGTGGCGCTGCTCGAAGGCCAGCGCCTGGTCGAGCGCCAGGCCCAGCGAGCCGGCGATCATGTCGATCGAGCCGGACAGCAGGTTGGCCTCCAGCGCCGCGCTGTTCTCGATGGTCTTGACGACGATGCGCTCGAAGAAGGGCGTCTCGCCGTACCAGGTCTCGTTGCGCACCAGCACGATCTCGGCGCCCGGCGTCAGCGACTCGATGCGATAGGGCCCGAAAGCCAGGCCGGGGTTGGTCGGGTCGCTGTCGAAGGCGGTGCGGAAGCGGTACTGCGAGGGGTCCGCCTCGAAGATCGGCCGCTCGATGTGCGCCGGCAGCAGGCGGAAGTCGCCGGCGCTCATGTAGTCGAAGGTGACGCGGTCGAGGTGGAAGGTGAAGTGCTTCTCGTCGTGCACCTCGAGCTCCAGGATGCGCCGGTAGAGCTCGAAGTTCGAGACGCCCGACTGCGGGTGGCGTCCGACCTCGTAGGTGAAGCGCACGTCCTCGGTCGTCACCGGCGTGCCGTCGCCCCAGGTCGCCTCGGGCTGCAGCGCGTAGGTGACGGCGATGCCTTCCTTGCCCTCGCTGGTCGTCTCCAGCACCGCCGTGCCGGCCTCCAGGTCCGGCAGCTCGACGCAGAGCATGCAGACCGGCTGCCAGTCGTGGTCGAAGTGGGTCAGCGGCCGCATGGTCATGGCCAGAACGTAGGTCTTGGCCAGCATCGACTCGATGTTCGGGTTGAGCGTCGCCGGGTACTGGGTCATGCCGATGGTCAGCGTGCCCTCTGCGCGGGCCGCTCCCGGCGCCGAGAGGAGGCCGGCCAGGCAGGCCAGCATCACAAGGATCCGTCGCATCGCGCCTTTCCGTGGTTGGTGGTCGCCCGCTCGCGTAGCGCGGCAGCCTAGCAGGTTGCGTCCGCCGGTCCGAAGTTAAGGCTTCGACAGGTTCGCTGCGCGGCCGAGCAGGCCGGCTGCGACGATCAGCAGGGCACCCGCGAACAGGCCGACGCTCGGCGTCTCGAGGCCGAAGGCGACCAGCAGCAGGGTCGCGCAGAGCGGCGTCGCGTAGGCCAGCACGGCGAGCAGCCGCCCGTCGCCGCGCCTGAGGCCGCGGTCCCAGGCCAGGTTGGCGAGCGCGAGCGGCGCGATGCCGATGCCGAGGACGGCGAGCAGCGCCTCCGACGAGGGCACGACGAAGGCCGGCTCCAGCGCCAGGTGGCAGGCGGCGCAGAGCAGCGCGGACAGGCCGCAGCCGCGCGCCAGCACGTCGCGGGCCGCGGCGCCCTGGCGCAGGCGATAGAGGCAGAAGCCGGCCCAGGACAGGCAGCTCAGTGCGGCCAGGGCGATGCCGCTCCAGTCGACCGAGCCCAGGCCCGGCCCGATCACCAGGGCGGCGCCGAGGAAGCCGAGCGTCAGCGCGGCGCCGTGCCGGCGCCGCAGGCGCAGCAGCCCGAAGGCGGCGCCGAGGGCGAGCAGGACGACCGGCCAGAGATAGGAGATCAGGTTGGCCTGGGCCGGCGAGACGCGTTCGATCGCCAGGATGAAGAAGACGTCGGCTCCGGTCAGGCCGAGCGCGCAGACCAGCACGGGAATCAGCGCGGGAATCGGCCGGACCGGCCTCCCGCGGTCGGATTCGGCGTCCTTCCGGCCCCGCTCCAGGCAACTCAGCAGCAGCCAGCCGACCGCGAAGGCGCCGGCGACAAGCTGGAAGGGCGGCAGCTGCGAGGCCGCGACGGCGAGGCTCGGCCACAGCGCCCAGAGCGGGATCGCCGCGGCGCCGACCAGGGTCCAGGCGACCCGCGGCTCGAGGCCGCGGAAGTCGGGCCAGCCGCGCGGCAGGCCGAGCCGCAGCAGCACCGGGGTCATGCCGCCAGGCGCCCCGCCTGCTCCTTGCGCCTGGCGACGTAGGCGGCCAGGGCCTCGCGGCGACCCTCGTCGAGCGGCGGCGGCTGGTAGTCGGCGAGCAGCCGCTTCCAGAGCGCGTTGGCCCGCTCGGTCGCGGTCTTCGCGCCGGCTTCCTGCCAGCTCTCGAAGTTGCGCCAGTCGGAGATCAGCGGCTGGTAGAACGCGGTCTCGTAGCGCGCCAGGGTGTGCGCCGTGCCGAAGAAGTGGCCGCCGGGGCCGACCTCGGCCATCGCCTCGAAGGCCAGGCTGTCGTCGTCGACCGCGATCGGCGTCAGGAACTCGGCCATGTTCTGCAGCAGCTCCGCGTCGAGCACCAGCTTCTCGAAGGAGGCGACCAGCCCGCCCTCCAGCCAGCCGGCGCCGTGGTGCAGCATGTGCGCGCCGCCCATCAGCGAGCCCCAGAGCGACATCATCGACTCGTAGGCGGCCTGGGCGTCGACCGAGGTCGAGGCGTTGGCGTTCGACGAGCGGTAGGGCAGGCCGACCAGGCGCGCCAGCTGGCCCGCGGCCATCGAGGCCTTGGCGTACTCCGGCGTGCCGAACGCCGGGGCGCCGGAGCGCAGGTCGACGTTGGATGTGAAGCCGCCGTAGACGACCGGCGCGCCGGGCCGCACGAGCTGGGTCAGCACGACGCCCGCCAGCGCCTCGGCGTGCTGCTGGGCGAGCGCCGCGGCCAGGGTCACCGGGGTCATCGCGCCCATCAGGCAGAACGGCGTGACGACGGCCGGCTGGCCGTGTTCGGCGAGCGCGATCAGGCCTTCCGAGAGCGGCCCGTCGAGACGGCGCGGCGAATTGACGTTGATGACGCTGAAGATCGAGGGGCGGTCGCGCAGCGCCTCGCGGTCGGTGCCCGAGGCCAGCGCGACCATCTCCAGCGCGTCCTCGACCCGCTCGCGGCCTGTCGCGGCGGCGTAGAAGGCCTTGTCGGTGAGCGTCAGGATCGCCTGGTAGCAGTCGAGGTAGCGGGTCTCGGCCGGCAGATCCATCGGCGCCACCGACTGGTGGGTGACGTACTGCACGATGTTGAGTGACTGGCCGAGGCGCAGCAGGTCCTGGTAGTCCGCGAAGTTGCCGTCGCGCCGGCCGCGGTCGAGGTCGGTGACGAAGGGCGGGCCGTTGACCAGGCCGAAGATCGCCGCGTCGCCGCCCAGCTCGAGCGCGCGCGCCGGGTTGCGCGGCGTCATCGTGAAGCGGTCCGGCGCGCTCGCCAGGGCCTGCTCGACGAGGCCGCGGTCGAAGCGCACCAGGCCGCTCGCCCGCTCGACCTCGGCGCCGCCGGCGGCGAGCCGGTCGAGCGCCTGGTCGCTCATGACCTCGATGCCGAGCTCCTCGAGGATGCGCAGGGCGGCCCGGTGGATCGCCTCGACCTGGTCGTCGGACAGCACCGCGACCGGCCGGTAGGGGTTGCGCACCTGCCGCCAAGTCAGCTGCTGCGGCCCGGCCGCCTGGCGCTGCGCGCCCCGCCCGCTGCGGCCTCCGCCTTCGCGACGCCCCATCGCGGCCTCCTCCTCTGGTTCGGCCGTCCTCGGCGAACGGCCGTCGTCGGAGCTTAAGCCAGCGGCGGAACGAGGCAAGCGTGCAGCCGATCCGGCGCGCCAGACTGGTAAGCGGCTGTTAGTCTTTGGCTGCCTTGCTTGGTCGCCGTGGAGAACGAAGAGGAGACAGGGCCATGAAGCGTCGCAGCCTGCTGGCCGGGGCCGCCGCCCTCGCCGCCTTCTGGAGTGCCCTGCTCGCCGTCGGGCCGCAGCGGTCCCGTGCCGCCCTGCCGCGCCGGCGGGTCCGGCCGGGCGAGCCGGGCTGGCCTTCCGAGGCCGAATGGCAGGGGCTGCGCGAGGCGGTCGGCGGCCGGCTGGTGCCGGTAACCTCGCCGCTCGCGGCCTGCCGGCGCGATCCCGGCGGCGCGCCCTGCGCCGAGGCCCTGAAGGACCTCGGCAATCCCTTCTGGATCCAGGACCAGCCCGGCGGCACCCAGTCGGCCGGCTGGATCGACGGCTGGACCGCGGCGCCCAGCGTCTACGCGGTGGTCGCCGAGACTCCGGCCGACGTGGTCGCAGCCGTCGACTTCGCGCGCGAGCGCAACCTGCGCCTCGTGGTGAAGGGCGGCGCCCACAGCTACCTCGGCCAGTCGAACGCGCCCGACAGCCTGCTGCTCTGGACCAAGGGGCTCGACGCCATTGAGCTGCACGACGCCTTCGTGCCGCGCGGCTGTGCGGGGCAGGTCGAGCCGCGCCAGGCGGTCTCCGTCGGCTCGGGCGCCACCTTCGTGCAGCTTTACGACGCCGTGACGACCAAGGCCGGCCGCTACGTCCAGGGCGGCGGCTGCACCTCGGTCGGCGTCGGCGGCCACGCCCAGACCGGCGGCTTCGGCAGCTTCTCCAAGTACGGCGGCCTGACCGCCGGCGGCCTGCTGGAGGCCGAGATCGTCACCGCCGACGGCAAGCTGAGGGTGGTCAACGCCTGCAACGACCCCGAGCTGTTCGAGGCGCTGAAGGGCGGCGGCGCCGGCTTCGGCATCACCACGCGCCTGACCCTTGCGACGCTGCCGCTGCCCGGGCGCTTCGGCTTCTACGGCCGGACCGTCAAGGCGCGCTCGGATACGGCTTTCCGCCGACTGGTCGGTGCCTTCTGCCGTTTCGCGCCGGCCCTGGTCAACCCGCACTGGGGCGAGCAGGTCGCGCTGACGCCGGACAACGCGCTGAGCATCGAGATGGTCTTCCAGGACCTGAGCGAGGCCGAGGCGCTGGCCGTCTGGCAGCCGTTCCAGCAGTGGCTCGACGACAACCCCGACGCCGTCGCCGAGGCGCCGGCGCCGCGCCTGGTCTCGATGCCGGCCCGTCACTGGTGGGACTACGACTACCGGCGCGCCGAGCTGCCCGACTCGATCATTGTCGACGAGCGCCCGGAGGCCGCGCCGGGGCGCTTCTGGTGGTCGGGCAACGACGGCGAGGTCGGCATCTACCTGTCGGGCTACCAGTCGCTCTGGCTGCCCGAGGCGCTGCTCGCGCCCGAGCGTCGCGAGGCGCTCGCCGAGGCGCTGTTCGCCGCCTCGCGCCGCCACAAGGTCGGGCTGCACTTCAACAAGGGCCTTGCCGGCGCCACCGAGGCCCGGCGCGTGGAGGCCCGGCGCACGGCCGTCCATCCCGGCGCCCTCGACGCCTTCGCCCTGGCGATCATCGCCGGCGGGCAGCCGCAGCGCTATCCCGGGGTCCCGGGGCGCGAGCCGGACCGCGCCGCGGCGCGCGCCGAGGCCGGCGCGATCGACGCCGCCTACGCCGAGCTGCGCCGCCTCGCGCCGGACAGCGGCTCCTACTCCTCAGAGATGAGCTATTTCGAGGAAGACTGGCAGCAGGCCGCCTGGGGGCCGCACTACCCGCGGCTGCTCGCCGCCAAGCGGAAGTACGATCCGGCAGGGCTGTTCACCGGCCACCACCAGGTCGGCAGCGAGTCCTGGAGCGCCGACGGATTCACGCGGCTGGACTAGCGGCGCCGGGCCCCTCGACCGGCATGCGGAAGACGAAGCAGGTCTCGGCCTCCGTCGAGCTGTAGTCGAGCGTGCCGCCGTGGGCGCGGGCCAGCTCGGCGGCGATGTAGAGGCCGAGCCCGAGCCCCCGGTCGCCTCTGCGGCGGCCGTGGCCGGCGAACGGCCGGAACAGCTCGCGCGCGACTTCCGGCGGGATCGGCGGGCCCTGGTTGGCGACGCTGAGCACGAAGCTCCGCGAATCCGAGCGGGCACGCACCGAGACCGGCGCCACCGGATCGCCGTGAGTCAGCGCGTTGGCGAGCAGGTTGGACAGCAGCTGGGCGACGCGGGCGCTGTCGCAGACGACCGCGCGGTCGAGCGCGATGTCGCTGTCGATCCGGCGCTCGGTCCAGGCGCTGCGCAGCTCGTCGACGACCTGCTCCAGAGCGTCGCCGAGCCGCGGGTCCGGCTCGGCGTCGAGGGCGATGCCCTGGCCGAGCCGGCCCTGGGCGAAGTCGGTGACGTTGTCGATCAGTCCGAGCATGCGCGAGACGCTGCGATGCATCAGCTCGACGATCTCCTCGCCGCGTTCGTCCAGGCCCTTGCGTCGCAGCAGCTTCAGCCCGGAATCGATCGAGGCCAGGGGATTGCGCAGGTCGTGGCCGAGCGCCGCGATGAACTGCTCGCGCAGGCCCGCCGTCTCCCGGGCGTCGCTCAGCTCCGCCTCGCTGCGCTGCAGCCGCGCCTGGTCGAGGAACTGCTCGCCGGCCCGGTCACCGGCCCGGTCGCCCGTCCGATCGCCCGCCCTGTCGCCGGCCCCGTCGCCGAGCCGGCGGCCGATCAGCTCCGCGCACAGCCAGGAGAGCTCGAGCGCCGGACCGTCGCTGAGCGCCGCCGGGCGCTTGTCGAAGGCGCAGAGCGCGCCGAAGAGGCTGCCGTCGGGCCGCCGGACCGGCACCGAGATGTAGCTGCGGAGTCCGAGCCGCTGCGCCATCGGATGGTCGGCGAGGACGCCGTGCGAGGCGACGTCGTCGAGGACCACAGGCTCGCCGCTCCGGCACAGCGCCTGGCAGAGCGTCGCGTCGGCCGGCAGCACGTCGCCGGCTGCGATGCCGGCTTCGATCTCGTCGCGCACGGCGCAGGCGACCCACTGCGATCCGGACAGCCGGACCAGCGCGGCGAAGCGCAGCCCGGTGACCCGGCAGAGGACGTCGAGGCTCCGCGGCACCGCGTCGATGGCGGCCTCCGCGGCGGTGGCGTCGGGGGTCTCCCCGGCCTCTCCGGACGCGCCGGAGGGCGGGGTGCCATCCGTCGACCGGTCGGCGTGTGCGATCATGCCGTGAAAATGCAGCAGCGGTTTACCGGGTTCCCCTACCCGGATGGCGGGCAACCGACCGACGGCCTGCTGCGTTAAGAGCCAATGCGATCCGTCGCCGATCCCGTCGTTCCCGTTGCCCCGGCCGCGCTTCCGTCCCCGGCCCCTGCCGCCTACCCGGGCGGGCTCGGGGGCACGGCTCGGCGCTGTCCCGCCGGCACGGCGCGGGGGCGGGACCGTCGGCGCCGGCGTCCGGGGGGCAGATGACGATCGGCTGTCCCGACTGCGGCACCCTGCAGGGGCTGCCGCCGCTGCCGCGCGGCACCGTGGCGTCCTGCGCCGGCTGCGGCAATCCGCTCGAGCGCTGGGTCGGCCGCAGCACGGCCATCGCCTTCTCGCTCTCGGCCAGCGTCCTGCTGCTCTACACGGCGGCGAACCTGCTGCCCTTCCTGCGCGTCGGCCTGGCCGGCCGGGAGCAGCAGTCGCGCATCGGCTCGGTGGTGCCGGCGCTGCTCGACAGCGAATGGGTGCTCATCGCCGTCGGCGTCGGCGCCTTCGTGGTCGTGCTGCCGATCGTCCGCCATGCCCTGCTCGCCGTCACCCTGGGCTCGCTGCGCCTCGGCCGCCGTCCCGCCTGGCTCGGTAAGGCGTTCCGCTGGGCGCTGCTGCTCGAGCTCTGGTCGATGCCCGACGTGCTGCTCGCCGGCGCGGTCATCGGCTACACCCGCATGAGCCAGTACCTGGCCGTCGAGATCGCCGCGGGCGGCTGGTGCCTGCTGGCGGCCGCCGGCCTCGCGATGGTCGCCAACGCGACGCTCGACCGGCGCACGGTCTGGCGCGCCATCGCGCCGGATCGCCCGGCGCCGCACGACGCGCCCGCGATCTCCTGCTCGGTCTGCGACCTGGTCGTGCCGGCCTCGGCAGAAGGCAGCGCCTGCCCGCGCTGCGGTGCCCGGCTGGACGCCCGCAAGCCGGACGCGCTGGTGCGCACGAGCGCCCTGGTGCTGGCCGGGCTGATGCTCTACCCGGCGGCCAACCTCTACCCGATGACCACGGTGACGCGCCTCGGCGAGACCCAGAGCCACACCATCCTGTCGAGCGTCCTCGACCTGGTCGGCGCCGGCCTGCTGCCGCTCGCCGCTCTCATCTTCTTCACCAGCTTCGCGATCCCGATCCTCAAGCTGCCGGCCATCGCCTGGTTCGTCATTTCGATCCGGCTGGGCAGCCGGGCGCTCCTGGGCTTCCGAACGCGGCTCTACCGGACCATCGACGGGCTCGGCCGCTGGTCGATGCTCGACGTCATGATCATCGCCGTCTTCGCGCCGCTGACCCAGTTCGGCCAGCTGGCCACCGCGCACTTCGGCGTCGGCGCGGCCTTCTTCTTCGCGGTCGTGGTGGTGACCATGCTGGCCTCGCGCGCCTTCGACGCCCGGCTGATGTGGGACGCCGCGGAGCGCCGGCCATGAGCGAGACGAAGGACGAGGACGGCCGCGAGGCTACGGGAGAGGGCGCCGCCGGCCGGGGCGGTACGGGCGGGCGCACGCAGGCCGCCGTGCGGCGCAGCCGCTGGCCGGGCTGGATCTGGGCGGTGCCGCTGGCGGCGGCGGCGATCGTCGGCTGGCTGGCCTTCCGCCACTTCGCGCAGGAAGGCCCCAGCATCACCCTGAGCTTTCCGGAGGCGGGCGGCATCGAGAGCGGCAGCACCGAGGTGCGCTACCGCGGCGTCACCGTCGGCACGGTCGAATCCCTGGCGCTCGGCGAGGACCGGGAGCAGGTCGAGGCGACCGTGCAGATGCAGTCGAGCGTCGCGGAGCTGTTGCGCGAGGAGACGCGCTTCTGGCTGGTCGGCGGCGACGTCGGGCTGGACAATCTCTCCGGCCTCCGAACCCTGGTCTCCGGCCCCTACATCGCGATGTCGCCGGGCCCAGGCGAGCCGATGCGAACGTTCGAGGGCGAGGCCTCGGCGCCGCCGGTGCCGCCGGGCGCCGAAGGCCGGCGCTTCGTGCTGACCGGCGACCGCGTCGACGGCCTCGCCGCCGGCACGCCGCTGACCTACCACGGCCTCGAGGTCGGCAGCGTCGTCGAGACGCGCCTCGCGGGTGCCGACGCGCCCGATGCCGGCGATCGCTTCGAGATCGAGGTCTTCGTGCGCGCGCCGCACGACCGCCTGGTCCGCGACGACAGCCGCTTCTGGAATGCCAGCGCCCTGCAGCTGTCGCTCGGCGGCGGCGGTGCCTCGGCCAGTCTCGCGTCCCCCGAAGCCCTGCTGTCGGGCCTGATCGCCTTCGAGACGCCCTCCGCGGCGCCGCCCTCCCGCGCCGTGCAAGCGGCGGCGGAGCAGGGGCAGGCCGGCGGGACCGACGAGCCGCCGCGCTTCCGCCTGTTCGCCGGCCACCCGGAGGCGGTTGCCGGCACGCTCGAGGGCGCGCGCTACCGGCTCGCGCTCGAGGGTGCGGTCGGCGGCCTGCGGCCCGGCCAGCCGATCCGCTTCCGCGGGTTCGTCGTGGGGCGCGTGGTCGGCCGCTCGCTGCGCTACGACGCCGCGCGCAGTCGCCTGGAAACGCCGGTGACGATCGAGATCGACGCCGCGCGCCTCGACCTCGCCGAGCCGGCGTCGGGCGGCGACGGGGAGGGCTCGACGGACCCCCTCGCGCGGCTGGTCGCGGACGGCCTGCGCGCCCGCTTGGCGCTGAGCCCGCCCCTGATCGGCGGCCCGGTCGTGACGCTGACCTTCGATCCCGATGCCGAGCCGGCCGAGCTCGACTCCGGCGGCGAGCACCCGGCGATCCCGGTCGCCGCCTCTGCAGGCATCGCCGGGCTGGTCGGTTCGGCGCAGGGCGCGCTCGAGGACGTCCGCCAGATGGAGCTGCCGCGGGTCGCGCGCCAGATCCGCGAGGCGGTCGGCGAGGCCGGCGAGCTGATCCGCCATGCCGACGGGCTGGTGACCTCGCCGGAGATCGACCGCTCCCTCGCCAACCTCGACCGGGCGCTCGCCGACGTCGAGACGATCACGCAGTCGGCGCGCGGCAAGGTCGGGCCGGCCATCGACAGCCTGCGCCGCGCGGCCGCCGACGCCCGCGACGCGGTCGCCGCCGCCGAGCAGGTGCTCGGCGGCCGGGCCGGGGCGGCGCACCGCAGCCTTCCCGGTGCGCTGGAGGAGATCGCCGGCGCCGCGCGGGCCCTCCGGGTGCTCGCCGAGTACCTCGAACGCAATCCCGAAGCCCTGCTGCAAGGACGAAGCCGATGACCCGCCTTCCCGCCGCCCTTCTCGCCGCCGTGGCGCTGCTCGCCGGCTGCGACATCGTGGGCGAAAGCCCGGAGACGCGCTTCTTCACGCTCGGCAGCGTGCCGGCGGAAGGCCCGCCGACGGCGGCGCCCGGCGCGCCGCTGGTCGTCGACGCCGTCGAGATACCCGAGGCCCTGGAGCGCCCGGAGCTGGTACGCCGCCAGGGCGACTACCGGATCGAGGTCTCGGACGTCGATCGCTGGGCGGCGCCGCTCGCGGCGATGATCCGCGACGTGCTGATCGACGACCTGGTGCAGCGCATGCCGCCGGGCCAGGTCGCGGTCGCCGGGCGCCCCGGCGAGGTCTGGCCGGCGCGCACCCTGGTGGTCACGCTGCACGACTTCGCGCCGGCGGCCGACGGCCGCGTCCGGCTCGACGCCGCCTGGGTCGTGCTGGCCGGCCAGGACGAGGAGCCGTCGGCACGCGGCCGCGAGGAGATCTCCGTGGCCGGCGGCCCGGGCGCCGACGGCCAGGCCGAGGGCATGAGCCGTGCGCTCGGCGAGCTGGCCGACCGCATCGTCGCGGAGCTGGCGCGCGCCGGCTCGTGAGCGCCGCTCCCGACCGCGGTGCGGAACGGGACTCCGCGGGCGCCGTTGGCCAGGGCGTAGGCAACGGGCGAGGCACAGGTGGACGGCATGGCGAGGACCGGCGACGAGGCACGCAAGGACGGCCGGAAGACGGTGCTCGGTCCCGAGGGCACGGGCCAGGAGCGGCGACTCAAGGTTCTGGTCTGGACCGCCGGGCTGCTGCTGACGCTGGCCATCCTGTGGGGGCTCCACCAGACCCTGTGGGTCAGCATGCCGATGACCGCCGCCTTCTTCATCGCGGTCGGCGTCTGGCCGGTCACCGACTGGGTGCAGCGGCGCCTGCCGAAGCGCCTGGGCTGGCTCGGCTACGTCGCCGCCATGACCATCATCCTGCTGGTCCTGGCGCTGTTCTTCCTCGGCATCTCCTATGCGGCGACGACCGTGGCCGAGCAGTGGCCGCAGTACGACGACCGCTTCCAGGCCTGGTGGGACCGCCTGATCCAGTGGTTCGGCAGCGTCGCGAACGGCGCCGCCGGCGAGGCCGGGACCGGCGCCACCGCGGAGGGCGGCGCGACCTCGCCGCCCAACGTGCTCGGCTTCGTGTCGAGCTACGCCCTGACGATCATCCAGTCGGCCTGGGAGGTCGTGGCCGTGCTGGTGCTGATCTTCTTCCTGGTGCTGCTGATGCTTATCGAGGGCCGGGTCTGGCGCGCCAAGCTGGAGGACACGGCGCGCGGCGAGGACGCGGACGAGTGGCTGCGGGTCGTCGACGACGTCGGCCGGCGCTTCCGCTGGTACCTCGTGGTGCGCAGCTTCGTCGGCCTGATCTCCGGGGCGCTCTACGCGCTCTGGCTGTGGCTCTGGGGCGTCGACTTCGTGATCGTCTGGTTCCTGCTGGCGCTGCTGCTGAACTTCGTGCCGACGCTCGGCTCGCTGGTCGCCGGCGGGCTGGCCGCGGCCTTCGCCTTCCTGCAGCTGCCGCCCGGCACCGCCCTGATCGTCGCGATCGGCATCCTCGCGATCGAGCAGGTCACCGGCAACTACCTGGACCCGCGCATGCAGGGCCGCCAGCTCTCGGTCTCGCCGCTGGTCGCGCTGTTCATGCTGCTGCTCTGGGGCTGGGTCTGGGGCGTCGCCGGCGCCCTGCTGGCGGTCCCGCTGACCGTGCTGATCATGATGGTCTTCTCGCGCTTCCCCGCACTCCAGCCGCTGGCCCTGCTGCTGAGCGGCGAGGACAGCTGCGCCGCCCTGACAGGCGGCGGCGGCGACGCACCTGCCGGGCAGAAGGCGCCGGAAGCCCGGCGCTCGTGAGCCGCTATCCGGCCTGGCGCGCCGCCCAGCCGTCGGGGTCGGTCAGGAAGGAGCGCACCTCGGTTACCTGACCGTCGGTCAGTCGGCCGCTCTCCTCGGCGACCGCGAGGACGTCCCACCAGGTCGCCAGACCCTGCAGCGCGACGCCCTGCTCGGCGAGGCTGGCGGTCGACTGCGGGAAGATGCCGTAGTGGAAGACCACGAAGCAGTGGCGCACCTCGGCGCCGGCCGTGCGCAGCGCCTCGACGAAGGTCAGCTTGGAGCCGCCGTCGGTCGCCAGGTCCTCGACCAGAAGCACGCGCGCGCCCTCGGCGAAGGTGCCCTCGATCTGCGCGTTGCGCCCGAAGCCCTTCGGCTTCTTGCGCACGTAGACCATCGGCAGGCCCAGGCTCTCGCTGATCCAGGCGGCGAAGGGGATGCCCGCGGTCTCGCCGCCGGCGACCGCGTCGAAGGCCTCGACCCCGGCGGTGCGCGCCAGCTGCTCGATGCCCAGGCGCATCAGCGTCGCGCGGGCGCGCGGGAAGGAGATGATGCGCCGGCAGTCGACGTAGACCGGGCTCTTGCGGCCCGAGGTGAAGGTGAAGGGCTCGTCCGGCCGGATCAGCACGGCGTCGATCTCGAGCAGCGTCGAGGCGGCGAGGCGGGCGGTGTCCGTCAGGACGTGCCGGGCGGGCTGGGACTCGGGCATGGCGGCGGCTCCCTGATGAGAGCGCCGGTCATAGCCGCTGGCGCCCGAGCAGGCAACGCTCGTGAGGCGCGGCGCCGCCGGCCGGCCGGCGGCGGGGCGGAGCCGGCGCGGAACGAGAGGGCGGCGCTCCCCGTTTTCCCGGTACCAGACACCATCCTAGAGGCACAAGATGACCGTCGAGAAACCCAAGGACGAAACCCGTCAGGCCGAGCGCAGCCGCACCAACTGGCGGGCGCTGACCATCTCGACCCTGGCCAGCGTGGTGGCGCTGGCGGCCATCCTGCTCTGGTTCTTCGTCTACCGCTGAGGGTGCCGATCGCCGGCGGCGAGGCCGAGACCGAGGGGCGGAGCTTCCCCGGTTCTCGGCCGCTGCCGGCAGCCATGAGCGCGACGCAGGTCGCAATCCGGCGGCATGGGGCTATCTTGATGTTGCGTCGCAGCATCAAAGAACGGCGGCGCCCCTGACCGCGGCATCCCCGCTGCGCGCCGGGGGCGCGCCTCGTCCGGGGAGTCCGCGTGCCGCTGAAACCGAGCTCGATGGGCTACACGGCCTTCCTGGCGTCGCTTTCGGCGCTGCCGCCGATCTCCATCGACATGAACCTGCCGGCGGTGCCGGCGATCGAGGCCAGCTTCGCCGAGCCGACCGGCAACGGCGCTCTGACCCTCAGCCTGTTCGTCACCGGCTTCCTGATCGCGCCGCTGATCGGCGGGCCGCTGGCCGATCGCTTCGGCCGGCGCCCGGCGCTGCTCGGCGCGCTGCTCGCCTTCTCGCTGGCCTCGCTGGCCTGCGCCGCGGCGCCGAGCTTCACGACCCTGCTCGCCGCGCGCTTCCTGCAGGGCACCTCGGCCGGCCTCGGCGTGGTGCTGCCGCTGGCCATCGTGCGCGACGTCTTCGAGGGCGCGACCGCCCGCCACCGCCTGTCCCAGGTCACCGCGATGATCGGCGTGGCGCCGCTCGCCGCGCCGGCGCTCGGCAGCCTGGTCATGCTGGGCGGCGGCTGGCGCGCGATCTACGCCTCGCAGGCCGCCTGGGGCGCGCTGATGGCGACCGTGGTCGCGCTGCTGTTCGTCGAGACCCTGCCGGCCGAGCGCCGGCAGCCGCTCAACCCCGGGCGGCTGCTGCGAAACTACCTGGCGGTGCTGGGGAACCGGGCGTTCCTCGGCTACACGCTGGTCTTCGCCTTCGGCTTCGCCGCGCTCTTCGCCTACATCTCCGGCTCCGCGACGGTGATGATGGACGGCCTGGGCCTGACCGAGTTCTGGTTCTCGGCGGTCTTCGCCGTGACCTCCTTCGGGCTGATCCTCGGCTCGCTGCTCTCCGCCCGGCTCAGCCGGCTGGAGATCCCGGCGCGCCGGCTGGCGCTGCTCTGCCTGCTCGGCACCGGCGCCTGCGCGGTCACCGCGCTGGCGGCGGCGCTCGCCGGCCTGCTCGACGTCGCGGTGCTGGTGCCCTGCATCTTCGGCATGGTCTTCGCCTTCGGCCTGATGGCGCCCAACATCAGCCACGCCGCGATCCACCCGCTGCCGCACATGGCCGGCGCCGCCTCGGGCGTGATGCGCTCGCTGCAGATGCTGATGGGCGCCGGCGCCGGCGCGCTGGTCACCCTGCTGATCGGCCCGCTGCCGCCGGCCGTGGCGATGGCCGGGGTGATGGTGCTGGCGGTCGCCGCCGCCCTGGTCGTCTATGGCCTGCTGCTGCACGGTCGCGACGCCGCCCCGCCCGCCGCGGCCCTGCCGCCCGCCGCGGAGTGACCGCCGCCGAGTGACCGTCGCCGAGTGACCGTGCGCCGCCCCCTTTGACAGGGCGGCAGCGGCTTGCCATCTTCGAAGGCGTTAGGCCTGGGGTGTCTTCCCGGCGGCGTTCCGGCGCCGGCCGGCGAAGGCTGAGAGCAGACCCAAAGAACCTGATCTGGATCATGCCAGCGCAGGGAGTCGCCGACGCCACGCCGCTCCGCTGCCGGAGCGCACCGCGCCGACGGCCCCGCAAGGATACGCGAGGAGCCGACGCCATGACGACAAGCCACAACACCCTCTCGCGCCGCCGCCTGCTGCGCGGCGGCGCCGCGCTCGCCGGCGCCGCGGGAGCGACGTCCGCCGGGATCGCCGCGCCGGCCGTCCGGGCCGCGGAGACCCGCCAGTGGAAGCTGGTCACCTCCTGGCCGGCCAACGCGCCGGGACCAGGTACCACCGCGGCCCGCCTGGCCGAGCGCATCACGCGTGGCAGCAACGGCCGGCTCGCCGTCCAGGTGTTCGGCGCCGGCGAACTGGTGCCGGCCTTCGAGGTCTTCGACGCGGTCGCCTCGGGCACTGCCGAGATGGGCCACACCGCCGCGCTCTTCTGGTCGGGCAAGATGGCGATCGCGCCGATCTTCACGGCCGCGCCCTTCGGCCTGCTGCCCGAGGCGCACAACGCCTGGATCTACTACGGCGGCGGCCAGGCGCTGTGGGACGCGCTCTACGGCCGCTTCGGGGTCAAGCCCTACCTGGCCGGCAACTCCGGCTTCCAGATGGGCGGCTGGTACCGCCGCCGCATCGAGGGCCTGGAGGACCTCAAGGGCCTGAAGATCCGCATGCCCGGCCTGGGCGGGGAGATCCTGCGCCGGCTCGGCGCGGCGCCGCTGTCGCTGCCGCCCGGCGAGATCTTCACCGCCCTGCAGACCGGCACGATCGACGCCGCCGAGTTCCTCGGGCCCTGGAGCGACAGCGCGCTCGGCTTCCAGAAGGTCGCGCCCTACTACTACTGGCCCGGCTTTCACGAGCCCAACGGCAGCGCCGAGGCCCTGGTCAACGCCGAGGCCCTGGAGAGCCTGCCCGACGACCTGGTCGGGCTGATCGAGACCGCCTGCGAGGCCGAGAACAACCGCGGCCTCGCCGAGGCCGAGTGGTACAACGCCCAGGCCCTGCAGACGCTCGAGGCCGGCGGCAGCGAGCTGCTGCGCTATCCGCCGGCGGTGCTGCAGGCGGCCCGGCGCGAGGCCGAGGGCGTGCTCGACGGCGTCGCCGAGGGCGACGTGCTGTTCGAGCGCATCCTGGAGTCCTGGCGCGCCGCGCGCAGCGCCTCGGTCGCCTGGGGCCGGGTCAGCCGCCACGCCCTGCTCGACGCCCAGCTGGCTTCCTAGAGAGAGGCGCTTAGGCGCACGCGCTCCCCCACTCTCGTCATCCCCGCGCAGGCGGGGATCCATAGGGAGGCAGGGCTCGCCACGACCAACCCGGTAGGGTCGGCGGAGAGTCACTATGGATCCCTGTATGTCGAGTGTGGGGTCTGTGGAGTACGATCCTGGCGGCCGTGGCGCGTTGGATCCCCGGTTGATGCACCGTAGGCGGGCAGGCGCGCGGCCGCCGTTGTCTTTTCCGAACAGTCGCTCGGGCGGGGCGATGGTCGCCCCGGTCCGGATACAGGAGCGGAGCAGATGACTATCGCCTGTGCAGCCGGCGTCGACGTCGGCCGGGACTTCCTGGATGTCGCCATCGCCCCCTTGGGGAGCGCCTTCCGCCAGGCCAACGCGCCGGCCGGCATCGCCGCGCTGGTGCGCCGGCTGCAGCGCGCCGGCGTCCAGCGGGTGGTGCTGGAGTCGATTGGCAGCTACGGCGCCCGCCTGGTCCGGGCGCTGGCCGACGCCGGCTTCCAGGTCGGCGTCGTCGACCCCAAGCGGATCCGGGCCCTGCGCCTGGCCGAGGGACGGCGCGCCAAGACCGACAGGCTGGACGCCGAGCTGATTGCGCGCTTCGCTCTGCTGATGAGCGATGCCGCCCGAGCAATCCCCGGCGCCGAAGCCTTGGCGATCCGCGCGCTGTCCACGCGCCGGCGCCAGCTCGTCGAGATGATCGCCATGGAAAAGACCCGGCTCAAGCAGCTCGCCGGCCTCGACGAGGAAATCGCCGAGAGCTGTCGCCGGACCATCGCCAAGCTGAGCGCCGAGCGCGGGCAGCTCGAGGCGCGCCTGCGCGAGCGCCTGCTGGCGCAGGCCGACGGCCAGGCACGCGGCGAGCTGCTGCAGTCCATCCCCGGCATCGGCCCGGCGGTGGCCATGACCCTGATGGCCGACATGCCCGAGCTCGGCAGCCTCGACAGGAAGGCCGCCGCCAGCCTCGCCGGCCTCGCACCACATCCCAATCACAGCGGCACCCGCCTCGATCCCGGCCACATCCAGGGCGGCAGGCCCTGCGTGCGCACCGCCTTGTACATGGCAGCCCTCGCCGCAGCCCGCGCCGACGCAGGCTTCCGACGCGAGTACCAAGCCCTGCGCGCCAGCGGCAAGCCCGCCAAGGTCGCTCTAATCGCCATCGCAAGAAAGCTCGTCGTCACCGCCAACTCCGTCCTCAAGAGGCGCCAGCCATGGACGCCGGCACCTTGACTGGCAACACAGTCGCCCGCCTGCGCGGGGACGACGCTGAGAGAGAGGGGCGAAGGAAGCCGACTCGCATACCCTCACAGACCGGAAGGCAGCAGACACGTCCATGACAGCACTCGGTTCCCCCGGCGCGACCCTCGCGGCGATCCGCGCGCGCGGGCCGCTGGTCCACAACATCACCAACTTCGTCGCCATGGACCTGGCGGCCAACGCGCTGCTCGCGGTCGGCGCCTCGCCGCTGATGGCGCACGCCCGCGAGGAGGTCGCCGAGGTCGTCGGCGCGGCCGACGCGCTGACCGTCAACATGGGCACCTTCTCGCCGCCCTGGGTCGAGGCCGCCGAGCTGGCCGCCGGCGAGGCGCGGCGCCTCGGCAAGCCCTGGACGCTCGACCCCGTGGGCGTCGGCGCCACCGGCTTCCGCCGCGAGAACGGCCGCCGCCTGGCCGCCTGCGGGCCCAGCCTGGTGCGCGGGAACGCCTCGGAGATCCTGGCGCTCTCGGGCCTGGCGGCGGGCGGCGGCCGCGGCGTCGACAGCGCCGACACGGTGCAGGGCGCGGCCTCGGCTGCCGACGCCCTGGCGCGCCGGCTCAACTGCGTCGTCGCGGTCACCGGCCCGGTCGACCGGGTGACCGACGGCGAGCGCGTCGCGCGCGTCGCCAACGGCCATCCGCTGATGACCCGGGTGACCGCGCTGGGCTGCTCGCTGACCGCGGTCAGCGGCGCCTGCCTGGCGGTCGAGCCCGATCCCTTCCTGGCCGCGCTGCACGCGCTCGCCCTGGTCGGCGTCGCCGGCGAGCAGGCCGCGGCGACGGCGGCCGGCCCCGGCAGCTTCCGGGTCGGCTACCTCGACAGTCTGCACGGCCTGACCCCCGACGCGCTGGAGGCGGCGGCGCGCCTGCAGGAGGGCGACTCGTGACGCACTCCCTGTCGAGCCGGCCGGCCTTCGACCTCTCGGTCTACCTCGTGGTCGGGCCCGGCGACTGCCGCGGCCGGCCGCTGACCGAGGTCGTGGCCGCGGCGCTGCGCGGCGGCGTCACCCTGCTCCAGCTGCGCGACAAGGCGGCGTCGGAGGCCGACTACCTGGCGCTCGGCCGGGAGTTGCGGGCGCTGTGCCGCGAGGCCGGCGTGCCCTTCCTGGTCAACGACCGGGTCGAGGCGGTGGCGGCGCTCGACGCCGACGGCCTGCACGTCGGCCAGCAGGACCTCGCGGCCCAGGCGGCGCGCGCGGCGATCGGCCCGGAGCGCCTGCTCGGCCTGTCGGTTCACGATCCGGTCCAGCTCGCCGGCATCGCCGAGGGCGCCGTCGACTACCTCGGCGTCGGCCCGGTCTTCGACACGACGAGCAAGGCCGACGCGCGCCCGGCGAGCGGCGCCGAGGGCATTGCCCGGATCCGCGCCGCCAGCGCGCTGCCGATCGTCGGCATCGGCGGCCTGACCGCCGAGCGCGCGGCGGTGCCTCTCGCGGCGGGTGCCGACGGCGTCGCCGTGGTCTCGGCGATCGCCGGCGCCGAGGACCCCGAGGCGGCGGCCCGGGAGCTGGCGCGTGCCGTGGCGGCTGCGAAAGCGCGGCGCGATGGGCTAGCCTGAACCGGCACGGCAGGCAGGACGCGGGCGAAGGAGGAGGGGGCGTGGCCGATTCGGTCGAGGTGACGCGCGAGGGCGCGGTGGCGACGGTCTGGCTCAACCGGCCGGAGCGCATGAACGCGCTCGACCTGGAGACCTGGCGCAGGCTCGGCGCGGCGCTGGGCGCGCTCAACGCCGAGGAGGCGCTGCGCTGCCTCGTCGTGCGCGGCCGCGGCGGCCGGGCCTTCGGCGCCGGCGCCGACATCACGGAGTTCGAGGAAAACCGCTTCTCCGCGGCCCAGGCCGAGGCCTACGCCGAGACCATGCATCCGGCGCTCGAGGCGCTGGCGCACTCGCCGCACCCGACCCTGGCGGCGATCGAGGGCGCCTGCACCGGCGGCGGCCTGGAACTGGCGCTCTGCTGCGACCTGAGGATCTGCAACGCCTCGGCGCGCCTGGGCATCCCGATCGCGCGCATCGGCCACGTGCTGCCCTACGAGGGCATGATCCCGCTGGTCCAGCTGGTCGGCCGGGCGGTCGCGCTCGAGCTGCTCCTGGAGGGCCGGGTGTTCGACGCCGCCGAGGCCTACGACAAGCGCCTGGTCAATCGGGTCGTCGCGGACGAGGCCTTCGACGCGGAGGTCCAGGCGACCACCGCCCGCCTCGCCGCCGCCGCGCCGCTGGCGGCGCGCTGGCACAAGGAGAACGCGACTCGCGCCCTCGACCCGCGGCCGCTCGACGAGGAGGAGCGGCGCGAGCCATTCGTGTCCTGCGACAGCGAGGACTACCGCGAGGGCGTGCGCGCCTTCCTTCAGAAGCGCAAGCCGCAGTTCCAGGGGCGCTGACGGCCGAAGGTCGCCCCGGGGCGCTCGGAAAAGTGACCGGCCGACGGTTTTCCCTGCTCGCAGACGGCGTATCTTCGTTCGACGGGACGGCGCGCCGCCCGGCGCGCCGGCAGACGAACAGGGGAGAACCGCGATGATCAGGACCTCGAGCAGACACGCCCTGCTGAGCGCCGCGCTGCTGGCCGCCGGCGCCTGGCTGGCTGCCGGCCCGGCCGCCGCCCAGGACGCCACCGTCAAGGTGACGCCGCTCGGCAGCCACGACGGCGAGTTCTGCGTCTTCGACCGTGCCATGGTGTTCGAGGACCCGGACGGCACGCGCCTCCTCTACGACGCCGGCCGCACGGTCGCGGGCCCCGACGATCCGCGGCTCGGCGAGATCGACGTCGTCCTGGTCAGCCACATGCACGGCGACCACGTCGGCGACCGCCACCTGCCGGCGCCCAACGCCGGCGAGTGCGGCGGGCCCGACGTCTCGACCGTCGCCCTGCCGAACACCAACAGCGTCAACATCGCGCTGGCCAAGGACGCCCTCATCGTCACCGGCAGCGAGATGCCGAGCTTCTTCGCCAACAAGCTGACGGCGCTGGGCGGCGACGCCGGCAAGTCGCAGCTGGTGCGCTTCGGCGCCTCGCGCAGCGTCGGCGGGGTCACGATCACCACGGTGCCGGCGGTTCACTCGAACGGCATCCACGGCGCCATGGTCGGCGGCGAGCTCGGCGACATGCTCTCGGCCGCCGGCCTGACCGCCTACGCCGGCCCGCCGACCGGCTACGTGCTGACCTTCTCCAACGGCCTGGTCGTCTATCTCTCGGGCGACACCGGGGTCACCGCCGAGCAGAAGACCGTGGTCGCGGACCAGTACGGCGCCGAGCTGGTGGTCATGAACATCGGCGACACCTTCACGACCGGCCCGACCGAGGCGGCCTGGGTGATCGACGAGCTGATCAAGCCGGCCTCGGTGATCGCCTCGCACGCCAACGAGCAGGCGACCCGGGACGGCCAGGTCATCGAGGGCAGCAAGACCGACCGCTTCATGAAGGCGACCCAGGCGACCGTGATCCTGCCGCTCAGCGGCCGCACCCTGGGCTTCGACGCCGGGGGCGCCTGCGTCTCCGGCTGCTGAGCCCGACCCTGCGGCAGGCCTGGATGGACAGGGCGGAGCGCTACTCCGGCGTGCCCTCCAGGCGGTCGCTGCCGCGGCGGTAGCGGAAGGTGCCGTCGCCGCGCGCGATCAGCCGGCCGTCCGGCCCCAGGACCTCGGCGGCGGCGAAGAAGACCGTGCGGCCGCCGCCGGTCTGGCGACCCGTGCAGACGATGCGCTCGCCGATTTCGCCGCCGGCGATGAACTGGGTGCTCAGCGTCAGCGTCAGCGCGCGCCGGGCGTTGCCGGGCACCGGGCACCAGGTGCCGGCGTAGCCGCAGGCGGCGTCGAGCAGCGTGGTCAGCGCGCCGCCGTGCAGCCGGCCCGAGCGGTTGCGGTGCTTCTCGACCAGCTCGAGCTCGACCTCGGCATAGCCCTCCTCCCAGCGCACGAGGCGGTAGCCGACGAGGTCGCGGAAGCCGCCGGTCACGCCGTGCGGGTCGATGTCGCTCTGGTCCATGACCCGCAGACTGTGCGCTGCAGCGGAGTCTGTCCAGTCGGGGGGGGCCAGTCGGCGGGCCAGTCGGTCCGCCTCCGCCGGGCCGTTTCCCGCACGCCCGCGGTTCGCTATGACTGCGGCAAGAACCAAGCGCGGGAGGAGGCGAGCATGGCGGGACGGCTGGACGGCAAGCGGGCGATCGTGATCGGGGCGGGCTCCTCGGGGCCCGGCTGGGGCAACGGCAAGGCGGCGGCGGTGCTGTTCGCGCGCGAGGGCGCGAAGGTGCTCTGCGTCGACGTCAACGAGGCCGCGGCGGCCGAGACCGCCGGGATCGTCGCCGAGGAGGGCGGCACGGCCCGCGCCTTCACCGCCGACGTCACGAAGTCGGAGCAGGTGGCGGCGCTGGTCGAGGACGCGGTCGCGGCCTGGGGCGGCGTCGACGTCCTGCAGTTCAACGTCGGCATCCTCGGCCTCGGCGGACCGGTCGAGGCCAGCGAGGAGACCTGGCGCACGGTCCTGGACGTCAACCTGACCAGCCTGTTCCTGACCTGCAAGCACGTGCTGCCGGTCATGGAGCGGCAGTTCGAGGCGAGCGGCCGGGGCGGGGCGATCGTCGCGATCTCCTCGATCGCCGGCATCCGGGACATCGGCGTGCCCTACGTCGCCTACAACACCACCAAGGGCGCGGTCGTGCCCTTCGTGCGCTCGGTCGCGCTGCAGTATGCGAAGCAGGGCATCCGCGCCAACGCCGTGCTGCCCGGCCTGATGAACACGCCGATGATCCGCGAGCCGCTGAAGGAGGCCTACGCCGGCGGCGACGTCGAGAAGATGATCGCGATCCGCGACGCCCAGTGCCCGACCGGCAAGATGGGCGACGCCTGGGACGTCGCCTACGCCTCGCTGTTCCTGGCCTCCGACGAGGCCAAGTACGTCACCGCCACCGAGATCGTCGTCGACGGCGGCATCACCGCCCGCATCGCGTAGGGGAACTTTACCTCTCCCGCGGCGCGGGAGAGGTAATTTGTCACCACCCCAGCCGGCGGAAGGCGAAGGGGGCGAAGACGACGATCAGGAAGATCCGCACGATGTGGTGGATCGCCACGAAGGCGGCGTCGGCGCCCAGCGCGATCGCGATCAGGCTCATCTCGGCGAGGCCGCCGGGCGCGAAGGCCAGCACGACCGGGCCGGTCGGCAGCGCGGTCGCGGCGTGCAGGGCCAGCGCGAAGAGCAGGGTGATGGCGACCAGGATCACCGTCACTCCGACCGAGGCGAGCAGCGTGCGGCCGATCAGCCGCAGCGGCGTGCCGGCGAAGCGGGCGCCGAGCGCCGTGCCGACCGCGACCTGGGCGCAGGCGACGATGTCGGCCGGCGGCTTGGCCGCGGTCATGCCGGCGAGATGCACCGCCGCCGAGACGACCATCGGCCCGACCACCGCGGCCGCCGGCACCTTGAGCCAGCGCGCGACGAGGTAGCCGACCAGGCCGCTGGCGCCGAGGATCGCGTAGTCGTAGGCCGGCAGCTCGCTCAGGGCCGGACCGATCGCCGGGCGGTCGCCGAGGTCGAGCCCGCCGCCCAGCGTGAAGGCGAAGGGAATGGCCAGCACCACCAGCATGATGCGGGTCGCGTGGATCAGCGAGATGACCCGGCCGTCGCCGCCCATCTCGGTGCCGACCAGCACCATCTCCGACAGCCCGCCGGGCATCGCCGAGAAGTAGGAGGTGACGGGGTCGTAGCGACAGAAGACGCGGAAGTAGGCCATGCCGGCCAGGCCGCAGACCGCGATGTAGAGCGCGATGGCCAGCAGGCTCGGCGTCCAGGCGCCGGCGGCGGCCAGGATCTCCGGCGTGAAGCCGCTGCCGAGCATGACGCCGAGCACGGCGACCATGACGGTGCGCAAGGGGGCGGCCATGGCGATCGGCGCGCCCGACAGCGAGGCGACCGTGGTCGCCAGCATCGCGCCGATCATCCAGGCCAGCGGCAGGCTGGCGAGGCTGGCCAGCCAGCCGCCGAGCCCGCCGAGCGCCAGCGCCAGGGCGATCGCCGAGAGCCGGGCCCAGTCGGGCGGCCAGGCCGGGCGCGTGGAGCGCGGACTCGGGGTGTCTGAGGAGGGCGACCCGGCCACCGTCAGGCGGCCAGGCGCTCGATCAGCCGGTCCATGAAGCGCTCGCAGAGCGCCAGCTGCTCCAGGGCGACGAACTCGTCGGGCTTGTGCGCCTGGTCGATCGAGCCGGGGCCGCAGACCACCGAGGGGATGCCGGACAGCGAGAACTGCCCGGCCTCGGTGCCGAAGGCGACCTTGTGGCTGGCGTTGGCGCCGGTCAGCGCCTTGGCCAGCTGCACGACCTCGTGGTCGGCCGGCGTGTCGAGCCCGGCGAAGGCCGAGTAGAACTCGAACTCGATGCCGGTGTTCGGCCGGATCGCCTGCATGCGCGGCACCAGCACCTGCTCGGCGTAGTCGGTGACCTGCTTCATCAGGGCCTCGGGATCGTCCTGCGGCAGGTTGCGGAACTCGAAGTCGAACCAGCAGTCGCGCGGCACGATGTTGAGCGCCGTGCCGCCCTCGATGACGCCGGTGTGCACCGTGGTGTGCGGCACGTCGTAGTTCTCGTCGAAGGGGCCGTTGGCCGCCTTGTCCTCGGCCATCTCGATCAGCTTGCCGATCAGCCGGCTGGCGTACTCGATGGCGTTGACGCCGGTCGGCGCCAGCGAGGAGTGGCACTCGAAGCCGCGCACCCGGCAGGTGTGGCTGAGCTTGCCCTTGTGGGCGTTGACCACCTTCATGTCGGTCGGCTCGCCGATGATCGCCATGCGCGGCCGGATCGGCTTGGCCGCCAGGTGCTCGAGCAGCGGGCGCACGCCGACGCAGCCGACCTCCTCGTCGTAGGAGAAGGCGAGGTGGATCGGCTCGCTGAGCTTCGCCTCGGCGAACTTCGGCGCGTAGGCCAGGCAGATCGCCACGAAGGACTTCATGTCGCAGGTGCCGCGGCCGAACAGCCTGCCCTCGGCCTCGGAGACCTGCCAGGGGTCGACGCTCCAGTCCTGGCCGTCGATCGGCACGACGTCGGTATGGCCCGACAGCGCGATGCCCGGCCGGTCGGTCGGGCCCAGGGTGGCGTAGAGGTTCGCCTTGGTGCGCTCGTCGTTGTAGACCAGCTCGGACTCGACCCCGAGGTCCTTCAGGTAGTCGCGGATCCAGTGGATCAGCTCGAGGTTGGAGTTGCGGCTGGTCGTGTCGAAGCCGATCAGGCGACGGATCATCTCGACGCTGGCGTCGGACGGACGGGTCATGCTGGGCTCGCTCGTGTTGACGTCGAAAAGGCTGGAGCCCCGGCATAGCACAGGCCGCGGCGCTCCGTTAGGCCCACCGCGCAGGGCTAGCCCGCGCCCGGGTCGGGGCCGTCGGCCGCCTCCGGCGGCAGCAGCACATCGGCGCGGGTCTCCTCGGCCTGGGCCTCCTCGATCAGCCACTCGCGGAAGGCGCGCACCTTCGACCACTCGTCGGTCGGGCGCGGCGAGACGATCCAGTAGGCCAGGCGCGTCTTGAGCCGCGGCCCGAAGGGCACGATCAGGCGGCCGTCCTTGAGGAAGTCGACGGCCAGCGAGCGGCGGCCCAGCGCCACGCCCTCGCCGTTGGCCGCGGCGGTCAGCACCATCCACATGTCCGAGTAGCCGGGGCCGCGGTCGGCGTCGATGCCGGCGTCCTCCAGGCCGGCGGCGCGCAGCCAGATGTGCCAGTCGGGGCTGTCGTCGGTGCGGCTGACCTCGTCGTGCAGCAGGGTGTGGCGCTTGAGGTCGGCCGGGCGGCGCAGCGGCGGATCGCCCCCGGCCAGCGCCGGCGCGCACACCGGGAAGATCTCGTCGCCCATCATGTAGTCGACGCGCAGGCCGGGGTAGTTGCCGTAGCCGTAGCGCACGCCGAGGTCGATGTCCTCGCGGCCGAAGTCGACCAGGCGGTCGTCGGCCTGGACCAGCACGTCGATGTCGGGATGGCGCTCGCGGAAGCGGCGCAGGCGCGGCAGCAGCCAGACGCCGGCGAAGGAGGGCAGCACCGAGATGCGCAGCGGCCCCTCCAGGTCGCGGGCGCGCACGCGGCGGGTGCCGGTGTCGATCAGGTCGAAGGCCTCGGAAAGCAGCGGCAGGTAGGTCTTGCCGGCCTCGGTCAGCGCCAGCGAGCGGTTGAGCCGGCGGAACAGCGGCAGGCCGAGGTGATCCTCCAGCGCCTTGACCTGGTGGCTGATCGCCGCCTGGGTCACCGACAGCTCCTCCGCCGCCTTGGTAAACGACAGGTGGCGCGCCGCGGCCTCGAAGGCGCGCAGGGCGTTGAGCGGCGGCAGGCGGCGCGGCATCGGCGTCTCCTCGGTCCGGTCTCCCGGGTTCTCGTATCCCGGGAGCCTGCAGTCTGGCGGCCAGAGCCTAAGGACAGCTTAACGGATTAGTCTGCCTAATGAGAACGATGAGATAACATCGTTTGCCGCCAACGGAGCGTTTCTCCACATTCATCGGCAGGAAGACGGCGTGGCCGAAAGGGGCGATACGCCGGTCAGCGATAAGGAGAGCTGATATGACCACGATGGAGCTGCGCAAGACCGCCTGCCGCGCGGCCCCCGCGCCGCGCGCCTCGCGCGGCAGCCTGCTGCGCGCCGCGGTCGAGACGCTGTTCGCCTGGCAGGAGCGCTGGGAGCAGCGCCAGCACCTGAAGGCGCTCGACGAGCACCTGCTGCGCGACATGGGGCTCAGCCGCCTCGACGCGGTCCGGGAGGCCGACAAGCCCTTCTGGCGCATCTGAGCGATGCCAGACAGGACGCCGCGGCAGCCGCGGCAGGAAGCGATCCGATAAGGCCGGAAGCCGCGCGCTTCCGGCCTTACGCGTTTCGGGGCAGCCCCTTGAGCGCGCGCCACACCTTCTCCGGCGTCAGCGGCGGGTCGAGGTGCTCGATCCCGGCCGATCCGGGGCTCTGCTTCAGCGCGTCGAGCACGGCGTTGAGCAGCGGGCCCGGGGCGCCGATCGAGGGCAGCTCGCCGACGCCCTTGGCGCCGATCAGGCTGTTCGGGCTGGCGGTCGGCGCCAGCGTCAGGTCGAAGCCGGGCAGGTCGTCGGCGCGCGGCAGCGCGTAGTCGAGCAGCGAGCCCGAGAGCAGCTGGCCGCTGTCGGGCTCGTAGCGCACCGCCTCCAGCAGCACCTCGCCGACCTCCTGGGCGATGCCGCCCTGGATCTGGCCGAGCGCGCCGGCCTCGTCGTAGACGCGGCCGAGGTCGTCGACGCCGGTGAAGCGCTCGACCGTCACCCGACCGGTCTCGGGATCGACCTCGACCTCGACGGCGTAGGCGCCGTTCGGAAAGGTCGTGTGGATGCCCTCGAAGTCGAGCGCGCCGACGCAGCCGGCTTCCGGCTCGGCCTCGCGCAGGCGCTCGTCCAGCGCGTCCCAGCCGGCGGCGACCTCGGCGAGGCTCAGCGCGCGGTCGGTGCCGACGATGCGGAAGCGGCCGGCGGCGTACTCGAGGTCGGCCGGTGCGGCCTCGAGCAGCAGCGCGGCGCTCGCGGTCATGCGCTCGAGCAGCCGCCGCGACGCGCGGTGCACCGTGTTGCCGGCGACGGCCAGCAGGTTCGAGCCGCCGGTGCCGCCGCCGACCTCCAGCCAGTCGCTGTCGCCCTGCTCGACGCGGATCCGCTCGGCGGGGATCTCCAGCACCTCGGCGGCGACGCGCGCCAGGGCGGTGCGGTGGCCCTGGCCCGAGTCCTGGCTGCCGCTGCGCACCCGCACCGTGCCGTCGGGCAGGGCGCGGACCTCGCTGCGCTCGACCGTCGAGCCGCCGGTGGCGTGCAGGTGCAGGCCGACGCCGGCGCCGCGCAGCCGGCCGCGCGCGCGGCTCTCCGCGCGACGCGCCTCGAGTCCGGCCCAGTCGGTCGCCTCGAGCAGCCGCTCCAGGGCGGCCGGGAAGTCGCCGCCGTCGTAGGTCTCGCCCATCGCCGTGGCGTAGGGCAGGTCGGCGGGCGTCACGAGGTTGCGCCGCCGCAGCTCGACGCGGTCGAGGCCGAGCCGGGCCGCCGCGACGTCGATCAGCCGCTCCAGCGTCGAGACGGTCTCGGGCTTGCCGGCGCCGCGGTAGGCGTCGGTCGGCACGGCGTTGGTGAAGATGCCCTGGACCCGGTAGTGCAGCCCCGGGATCCGGTAGCAGTGGCCGAACACGCGCACCGCGCCGCCGGTCGCGGTGCTCGGCGCCACGGCGTTGAGGAAGGCGCCGAGGTCGGCCAGCGCGTCGATGCGGAAGGCCAGGAAGCGGCCCTCGCCGTCGAGCGCCAGCTCGGCGCGGTCGACGCGGCCGCGGCCCATGGCGTCGGCGGCCATGCTCTCCATCCGGCTGGCGACCCACTTGACCGGGCGCCCGGTCTCGCGCGCGGCGACCAGGGCCAGGACCTGCTCCGGGTAGGGCCAGATCTTGACCGCGAAGCTGCCGCCGACCTCCTCGGTGACGACGCGCAGCCGCTCGGCCCCGATGCCCAGGCAGGCGGCCAGCGCGCGGCGCAGCGAGACGACGCCCTGGCTCGGCGTCCAGAGGGTGTAGCGGCCGCTCGCGGCGTCGTACGCGGCGAGCGCGCCGCGCGTCTCGACCGGCGCGATGACGACGCGCGGGTGGCGCACGGTCAGCGCCACGACATGCGCGGCCGCGGCGAAGGCCGCCTCGGTCTCGGCGCGGTTGCCGATCTCCCAGTCGAAGGCGCGGTTGCCCGGCGCCTCCTCCCAGACCGCCGGCGCGCCCTCGGCCGCGGCGGCCTCGGGATCCACGACGACCGGGCGCTCGTCGAGCGGCAGGTCGATCCGCTCCAGGGCGTCGAGCGCCGCCTCCGGGCTGTCGGCGACGACCGCGGCGATCGGCTGGCCGACATGCTTGACCGCTTCCTCGGCGAGCACCGGGCGGCGCGGCTCGACCATCGGCGTGCCGTCGCGGCTGGTCACCGACGCGCGGCAGGCCAGCGGCCCGACGCCGTGGCGGGCCAGGTCCTCGGCGGTCAGCACCAGCCGCACGCCCGGGGCGGCGCGGGCGGCGGCCAGGTCGAGCGGCCCGAGCGCGGCATGGGCGAGCGGCGCGCGCAGCACCGCCAGGTGCAGGCAGCCCTCGGGCAGGCGGTCGTCGAGGTAGCGGCCGCGGCCGGTCAGCAGCGGCAGGTCTTCCAGTCGGGGCATGGCGAACTCGGGAGGGGGAAGGGAACGGGCGCCGCTCAGGGCGTGAACTGCTCCTTGAGGATGCGTTCCTCGAGGTTGTGCTCGGAATCGAACAGCAGGGTGAAGGCGGTGCGCCGGTCCTCCTGGACCGTGACGCGCGCGACGTTGCGCACCTCGGTGAAGTCGGCGACCGCGCTGACCGGCCGCTTGTCGACTTCCAGCACCTCGAAGGCGACGGTCGCGCCGTGCGGCAGCAGGGCGCCGCGCCAGCGCCGCGGCCGGAACGCGCTGATCGGGGTCAGCGCCAGCAGCGGCGTGCCGATCGGGATGATCGGGCCGTGGGCCGAGAGGTTGTAGGCCGTGCTGCCGGCCGGCGTCGCGACCATGATGCCGTCGCAGACCAGCTCCTCCAGGCGCACGATCTCGTCGATGCGGATGCGCACCTTGGCGGCCTGGCGGGTCTCGCGGAACAGCGCGACCTCGTTGATCGCGATGGCCGCGACGCGCTCGCCGCCCACCGTCTCGGCGACCATGCGCAGCGGGTGCAGCACGACGCGGTCGGCGCGCGCCAGCCGGCCGGGCAGGTCGTCCTCGCCGTACTCGTTGAGCAGGAAGCCGACGGTGCCGCGGTTCATGCCGTAGATCGGCAGGCTGTGGCCCAGATGGGCGTGCAGCACCTCCAGCATGAAGCCGTCGCCGCCCAGCGCGACCACCGCGTCGGCGCGCTCGATCGGCACGCTGCCGTAGCGCGCCGTCAGCGCCTCGAGCGCCTCCTGGGCCTCGGCGTTGGGGCCGGCGACGAAGGCGAGGCGGCTGAAGTCCGGGGCGGCTGCCGGCCGGCTCTCGCTCGCCTCGGCCGGCTCGGCGCATGATTGCGGGGCGGGACCGTCCTGCACTATTTGTTCTGCTCCCCTGTCGAGGGCGGGAGTATAGCGCTGCACAGTCGAAGCGACAGCCTTGCGGACCCCCGGCCGGCAAGAAAGCCGGGCTCGCCCGCTGCGCGCCGATACCTTCCCCTCCGTTCCCCGCCAGCGAGGCGCCGTTGATCGTCGATACCGTCCCGACCGCCGCCGCACGGGCGCCGCGCGCCGACGCCGAGCCCCGGATACGCCCGGCCGCACCCGCCGACCTGGAAGCGCTGGTCGCGCTGGAGCAGCGCTGCTTCGACAGCGACCGCCTGTCGCGGCGCAGCTTCCAGCACCTGCTGACCAAGGGCCACGCCGCGACGCTGGTCGCCGAGCAGGACGGCGGCCTCGCCGGCTACGCCCTGGTGCTGTTCCACGGCCAGACCGCGCTGGCCAGGCTCTATTCCCTGGCGGTCGACCCGGCGGCGCGCGGCCAGGGGCTCGCGCGGCAGCTGCTGGCGGCGGCCGAGCGGGCCGCGCTGGCCGAGGGCTGCGCGGTGCTGCGCCTGGAGGTGCGCGCCGACAACGCCGCGGCGATCGCGCTCTACCGCGCGGTCGGCTACCGGCGCTTCGCGACCGTGCTCGACTACTACGAGGACCACGAGACCGCCGAGCGCATGGAGAAGATCCTGACGCGCGGCGCCGGGGCGGCGCGCGAGGTGCCCTACGTCGCCCAGAGCCTCGACTTCACCTGCGGGCCGGCGAGCCTGATGATGGCCATGGCGGCGCTCGACCCCGACAGCCCGCGCGACCGCTCGGCCGAGCTCCGGCTGTGGCGCGAGTCGACCCTGGTGTTCATGACCTCGGGCCACGGCGGCTGCGGCGCCTACGGCCTGTCCCTGGCGGCCTGGCGGCGCGGCTTCGCGGTGCGCGTCTTCATCACCGACACCGGCCCGCCGTTCCTCGATTCGGTGCGCAGCGAGGAGAAGAAGGAGGTCATGCGCCTGGTCCACCAGGACTTCGTCGCCGAGGCGCGGGTCGCCGGCATCCCGGTCGAGCAGCGCGGCCTCTCGGCCGACGAGCTGGCCGGCTTCGTCGCCGAGGGCGCGGTGCCGGTCGTGCTGATCAGCTCCTACCGGATCTACGGCGAGAAGTACCCGCACTGGGTGGCCGTGACCGGCGCCGACGAGCGCTTCCTCTACATTCACGACCCCTTCGTCGACGTCGACCAGGACAAGACGCCGACCGACTGCATCCACGTGCCGATCGCGCGCGCCGAGTTCCATCGCATGGCGCGCTACGGCAGCGCCCGGCTGCGGGCCGCGGTGATCCTGACCGGCAAGCGCGAGGAGAGCGCCTGATGGCCGGGCCGATCGTCGTCGTCGAGGAGGCCGCCGACAAGCAGTGGGCCGAGGCCGCCGGCACCGCCGTCACCGCCCAGGAGTACGTGCGCAGCCCGGAGCGCTTCGGCACGCGCGGCCAGCGCGTCGTCAACCTGTCGGGCGACTACAGCTACATGGACTTCGGCTACTACTGCTCGCTGCTCGCCGAGGCGCGCCGCCAGAAGCCGATCCCGACCGTCGAGACGATCGCCACCCTGGCGCGCAAGTCCGTCTATGCCCTGGAGCTGCCGGAGATCAACGCGGCGCTCAGGCGCGACATCGAGAAGCTGCCGGCAGCGCCGCGCTCGGCCTTCACCCTGACGCTGTCGTTCGGCCAGGCGCTCGACGGCCGCTTCGCCGGCTTCGCGCGCGTCGCCTTCGACCGCTTCCGCTGCCCGCTGCTGCGCGCCGAGATCGCCAAGGACGAGCGCTGGCAGGTGAAGGCCCTGAAGCCGCTGGCGCCGAGCGCGCTCAGCCCGGAGGAGTTCGAGGCCTTCCTGGCGGCGCTGGCGCGCTACACCCGCGCCGAGTTCCGCGAGCGCCGGCGCAAGACCGCGATTCCGCGCTATTCGCTGGCCGTGCTCTGGAACCCCAACGAGGCGCTACCGCCGTCGAGCCAGCGCACCATCAAGAAGTTCCAGTCGGTCGGCGCGACGCTCGGCCTGCAGGTCGAGCCGATCGAGCGCAAGGACTTCCTCCGTCTCGCCGAGTTCGACGCGCTGTTCATCCGCGAGACCACGGCGATCGACAACCACACCTACCGCTTCGCCAAGAAGGCCGAGGTCGAGGGCATGCCGGTGCTCGACGACTCGCTGTCGATCCTGCGCTGCACCAACAAGGTCTTCCTGGCCGAGCTGCTGCAGGCCAACCGGCTGCCGGCGCCCAAGACCCTGATCCTCGATCGCAGCAAGCTGCAGCAGGCCGAGGAGCAGCTCGGTTTCCCGCAGGTCCTCAAGATCCCCGACGGCTCCTTCTCGCGCGGCGTCTTCAAGGCGAACGACCGCGCCGAGCTGACCAAGATCGCGCGCGACCTGTTCAAGCGCTCCGACGTGATCCTGGCGCAGGAGTTCATGTACACCGAGTTCGACTGGCGGGTCGGCGTGCTCAACCGCCAGCCGATCTTCGTCTCGCAGTACATGATGGCCGAGAAGCACTGGCAGATCGTCAAGCACGAGGCCGACGGCAAGCACGACGAGGGCCGCTTCAAGACCTTCGCCGTCGACCAGGCGCCGAAGCAGGTCGTCGAGATCGCGCTGAAGGCCGCCAACCTGATCGGCGACGGGCTCTACGGCGTCGACCTCAAGCAGAACGACCGCGGCGTCTTCGTCATCGAGATCAACGACAACCCCAACATCGACCGCGGCGTCGAGGACGCCGTGCTCAAGGACGAGCTCTACGCCCTGGTGCTCAAGGACTTCCTGCGGCGCATCGAGGCGCGGTAGGGGCGGAGGCGTTCGGGCCCACACGTTTGCATGGTTCGCCCTTCGACGCGCTCAGGGTGAAGCGCTCACCATGAAGCGTTCCAATGTTCCGCTCTGGCCGCAGATCGCGCTTCGTGGTGAGCCTGTCGAACCACGCAAGCGCGAGACGCGCCGGCGGCGCCTTCGACAATCCCGCCGCGGTCGCCTACCGTGTCGCCGGCACGACGCACGGGCAGGGAAGGAGAGGGCAATGCGCTGGACGGTGACGATGGCGGGGCTGCTGGTCGCGGCCGGGGTGTTCGCGGGCCCGGCGGCGGCGCAGGAGGTGCGGCCGGCCGACCTCTCGGACGAGCGCCACGCCGGCTACTACTACCCGGCGCCGCAGACCGAGGAGACCTACGTCGCGCGCGCCCGCACCCTGCAGGAGGCCAGCCGAACGCTGCGGCTCGGCTTCATCACCGGCTTCACCAAGGGCCAGCTGGAGTCGCCGACGCCGATCTGGTTCGTGATCTACGCCAAGGGCAGCGACTCCGAGAAGATGATCATCACGGCGCTCGAGGAGGGCAAGATCGACACGCTCTACCGCGCGCGCGGCCTGCTCGCCGCGCTGACCGCGATGGCGCGCCAGCTGCCGGTGTTCCAGGAGCACGGGCTGCAGGACTGGTTCACCTTCTTCGACCTCGCCAAGATGCTCGGCTTCCAGCAGATCACCGTGACCGACGGCAAGAGCTACGCGCACCGCGTCAACATCGAGTAGCGGCTTCCAGGGGCTGGGGAGGCGCGGCCCGGGCCCCGGGCCCCGGGCCCCGGGCCCCTGGCGGGCCGACCCGAAGCGATGTAAGACCCTTTCACATGAGCTGGTCCAGGAAGCGACGCGGCGGCGCCGAGAGCGAGGGCGGCGGCGAGCGCCGCGGCTATCACCACGGCAACCTGCGCGAGGCGCTGATCCAGGCCGCGCTCGAGCTGATCGCGAGCAAGGGGCCGGCCGGCTTCACCTTCGCCGAGGCGGCGCGCTCGGCCGGCGTCAGCCCGGCCGCGCCCTACCGCCACTTCCGCGACCGCGACGCGCTGATGGCCGACGTCGCGACCCAGGGTTTCGAGCGCTTCGAGTCCTTCCTGCGCCACGCCTGGGCCGACGGCCGGCCGGACAGCTTCACCGCGCTCTGCAACCTCGGCCGCGCCTACCTGGCCTTCGCGCGTACCGAGCCGGCCTACTACGCGGCGATGTTCGAGGCCGGGGTGCCGCTCGACGACCACCCGGCGCTGCGCGAGGCCGGCGACCGCGCCTTCGCCCTGGTGCGCGACGCCTCGGCCGCGCTCTGCGAGACGCTGCCCAAGGACAGGCGCCCGCCGGCGCTGATGATGGCGCTGCACGTCTGGGCGCTGGCGCACGGCATCGCCTCGCTGTTCGCGCGCGGCGACGCCGGCCGGCGCCGCCTGCCGATGGACCCCGAGGACCTGCTCGAGGCCGGCGTGCTGATCTACCTCCAGGGTCTGGGCATCGACACCGGCGGCAAGGGCTCCTGAGCCGTCCCGGCGGGCACGCCAGCAAGCCCGTCGATTCCGCCGCGCGAGGGTCTTGAAAGGGCGCGCGGGTTGCCCACCTATGTGAATGTCATTAACATTCACATGTCGCGGGGTAGAGAATGGATATCGCAGCGAAAATCGACGACTACGGCAAACCGGCCTGGATCGGCCTGATGGTCGTCGCCTTCATCGTGTTCTGGCCGGCGGGGCTGGCCATCCTGGGCTATCTGATCTGGAGCGGACGCATGGGTTTCTGGAAGAACGAGGGAATGGGCCGCGCGCGCGGCCGCTGGTACGGGCCCTGCGGCGGCCGGCGCCATCGCCAGTCGAGCGGCAACACGGCCTTCGACGAGTACCGCGCCGAGACCCTGCGCCGTCTCGAGGACGAGCAGAAGGAGTTCATGGACTTCCTGGATCGTCTGCGCCAGGCCAAGGACCGCGCCGAGTTCGAGCAGTTCATGGCCGAACGCCGACCCGGCCGGTCGGACGAGGGGCGCCCCGAGGGGCCGTCCCAGGGCGGCGGGGGCGCACCGCAGCCGCAGGCCTGACCCCGGCCCGGCGACACGGATGCGCGAGGGGCGCCGGCATTGCCGGCGCCCTTTTGCTTTTCGGGAAGGCCGGACTCAGGCGGCGGCGAGCGTCTCGCCCAACCGCTGCATCACCGGCGTCCAGTCGCCGGGAGTCGTCTGGCGGTGCAGCCGGGCCGTCGGGTACCAGGGGCTGTCGGATCGCCCGCACTGCCAGCGCCAGTCGGGCGCGAAGGGCAGCAGCAGCTCCAGCGGCCGGCCGAGCGCGCCGGCGAGGTGGGCGGCCGCCGTGTCGACCGCGACCAGGCGGTCGAGGGCGAGCAGCAGCGCCGCGGTGTCGGCGAAGTCGCCGAGTCCGATTCCGAGATCGGCGATTCCCTGGCGCGCCAGCCAGGCCTGCTGCGCCGGCGAGCAGCCGACCTGCAGGCTGGCCCAGCGGTCGGGCAGGGCGGCGAGCAGAGGCTCGAGGGCCTCGAGCGGCAGGGTCCGCCGCGCGTCGTTGGGATGCTTGGGGCTGCCGGCCCAGACCAGGCCCGTGGTCGGCGGCCCGTCGAGGCCTGCCAGACGCTGCCGCCAGGCCTGCACGTCTGCCGGGTCGGCGGCGAGATAGGGCACGGCGGCCGGCAGCGTGGCCTCCTCGGCAGCGAACAGACCGGGCAGGCTGAGCAGCGGCGCGTGGGCGTCGTGCGCGGGCGCCGGATCCCGCTCGTCGAGGCACTCGACATCCGGGAAGCTGAGGCGCGCGAGGCGCAGCAGCGGACGCGGCAGGTGCAGAAGCGGCCGGACTCCGAGCGCCAGCAGCAGCGGCAGCCAGCGCAGCGCCATGATGTCGTCGCCGTAGCCCTGCTCGCCGTGCAGCAGCAGCCGGCGGCCGGTGGCCTTGTCCGCCGGGCCCGCCCAGCGCGGGCTGTCGTAGCGCCGGGCGCTCAGGCCGGCGCGTTGCCAGCGCGCCTCGTAGAGCGGCCAGGCCTCGGCGAGCCGTCCCTGCAGGAACAGCGTGACGGCCAGGCCGAAGCGCGCCTCGGCATCCTCCGGGGCGAGGTCCAGGGCCTGGCGGTAGAAGGCCTCGGCCTCGTCGTTGCAGCCGAAGTCGCTGAGCAGCAGGGCGAGGTTGCAGAAGGCCTCGTGGTTCTCGGCGTTGCGCGCGATCGCCGCCTTGTAGGACTCGAGCGCGCTGGCGAACTCGCCGGCGTCCTTTAGGCAGTTGCCCAGCGTGTTGAAGGCGGCGTCGTCGTCGGGCGCCAGGGTCAGCGCCCGGTCGACCGCGACCAGCGCCTCCTGCAGGCGGCCGGCCCGCCGGTGGGCGATCGCCAGGGCGTTCAGCTCGGCGGCGGAGAGCTCTTCGGAGTCGATCAGCGACACGGTGCAACGGGCCTCCGGCCCGGCAGGACGGTCCCGCCGGGGCAGGACGATCCGGCCAGTGTCGCCGAACAGGGTTAAGGAATGCTTTGCGGCGGTAGCCGGGGCCGCAGGGCCCCGTCGATAGCCTCTCGCTGACGCCTCAGCCGCCGGTCACCGACATGTGGCGGCCGACCGAGGTCGCCTGCTTGCGCCGGCGGTCCATCACGAAGTCGTGGCCCTTGGGCTTGCGGCCGATCGCCTCGCGGATCGCCTCGACGACGGGGCCGTCCTCCTCGCTCGCGCGCAGCGGCGCGCGCAGGTCGGCGGCGTCCTCCTGGCCCAGGCACATGTAGAGCGTGCCGGTGCAGGTCAGCCGCACGCGGTTGCAGGATTCGCAGAAGTTGTGGGTCAGCGGCGTGATGAATCCGATGCGCCGGCCGGTCTCCCTGCAGTGGGCGTAGCGCGCCGGCCCGCCGGTGCGGTGGTCGCTCTCCTCCAGGGTCCAGCGCTTCGCCAGCTCGGCGCGCACCATCGACAGCGGCCAGTACTGGCCGAGCCGCTGCTCGGTGCCGATGTCGCCCATCGGCATGACCTCGATGAAGGTGAGATCGAAGCCTTCCTCGCCGCACCACTCGACCAGCCGGTGGATCTCGTCGTCGTTGACGCCCTTGAGCGCCACGGCGTTGATCTTGACCTCGAGCCCGGCGGCCTTGGCCGCGGCGAGGCCGTCCATGACCTTGTCGAGCTTGCCCCAGCGGGTGATCGCCGCGAACTTCTCGGGGTCGAGCGTGTCGAGCGAGACGTTGACCCGGCGCACGCCGGCGGCGGCCAGCTGTTCGGCGTAGCGGCCGAGCTGGCTGCCGTTGGTCGTCAGGGTCAGCTCGTCGAGCGCGCCGGTCCCGAGATGGCGGCCCAGGCGCTCGATCAGCCACATGATGTTGCGGCGCACCAGCGGTTCGCCGCCGGTCAGGCGCAGCTTGCGCACGCCGAGGCCGACGAAGGCGCTGCACAGCCGGTCGAGCTCCTCGAGCGACAGGACCTCCGCCTTCGGCAGGAAGCTCATGTCCTCGGACATGCAGTAGACGCAGCGGAAGTCGCAGCGGTCGGTGACCGAGACGCGCAGGTAGCTGATCGCGCGCTCGAAGGGATCGACCAGGGGCGCCGGCGACGCCGCCGCGCCTTCCATCGCTGCGTTCCGTGCCTGGCGACCGGCGGTCGGGAGTTCGGCCGTCTGAGCCGTCATGCGGTCCTCCTCGCTTTCCCAGCAGCTCCGCGGCGGTCCCGCGGGCCGCGCCGGGCCGGCAGGCCGGGCGCCCGAGGGCCGCTCCTTGCCGGACGGCGGAGCGTTCTTTCCACTCGAACATAACGCACGACCGGCCCGATTTCGCCCCCAATTTGCGTCGGGCGATGCTTCGAACGATTCCAGCCCTTGGCGGAAGCCGCCGGCGCGGCTAGCAATAGGCCATGGCCTCTTCCCGAACCGAGAGCCGCCTCGACGGCCTCGCCGCGCGCCTCGTCGCCGGACTCGTGCTGCTCGCCGTCGCCGGCGCGCTGCTCGCCATCCACTGGTCCGACCTCTTTCCCGGGCCGGAAGTCCAGGCCGTCGATCCGGCCGATCCGGCGGCGGCCTGCATCGCCGAGCGCTCGGCCCAGATCGAGACCCTGATCGCCGAGAACCCGGACATGGCGGGGCAGAAGGAGCTGTTCCTGGAGCGCGCGGTGGCGATGTGCCGCTCGACCCAGGGAGGCAATGGCGGCGCGCCGCGGCTGCCCGGGAGCTGACTGCCGCTCGCCGGCGGCCTACTTGCGATGGCTGGCCGGCATCGCCTTCAGGTGGTCGGTGGAGAGCTTCTCGTAGTCCTCGATGGCGACGGCGCGGTCGATCGCGGTGCCGTCGCTCGACAGCGGCAGCAGGCCGCACTCGTAGTAGAGCATGCGTTCCTGGACCTTGAAGGTGCGGATCCGGCCGAACTGCGGCCGGCCGCTGCGCTGCATCTCCCGGTAGCCGCGAGTGAAGACGTCGGGCTCCTCGATGTCGGAGAAGTCGAGCTGGTCCAGGTAGAGGCCGGTGAAGTCCAGCTTCGACCAGGTCACGACCTCGGTGCCGACCAGCCGGTAGCGCACGCGGAAGGGCTCGCGCTCGAGTTCCACGAGCAGGACGTAGGGCAGCAGGTCCCGGATCTCGGCCGGCTCGAGCTGGCTGCGCAGCGGCACCGTGCGCTCGCCCCGCAGCCGCTGCCAATAGGCCGCCAGTTCGGCGATGCGCGGCGAGTCGACGGCACGGGGATCGGGCGTGAAGGCCATGGGGGACCGACCTAGCGAGCCGGCCGGGCCAGCACAAGGGTCCAGAGGCGGCGGGCGCCGCGGACCTGGCGGGGATCGAGGTCGATGCCGGCGTGGGTGAGCGACTCGGCGAGCAGGTTCTCGTTGTGGCCGGGGCTGTCGCGCCAGGCGCGCAGCACCGACAGCGGCGTGCGCTGTCCGGCGGCGAGGTTCTCGGCCGCTGCCGCGAAGTCGTAGCCGGCTGCCGCCAGGCGGTCTGGCAGGCAGGTCCCGTCCGGGCTGCAGTGCGCGAAGTAGTCGCCCCGCGCCATGCTCTGGTTGTGCGCGTCGGCGGCATCGGCGAGACGCTCGTCCCAGACCAGCGGGTCGAGCCCGCGCGCGCGGCGGTAGCCGTTGATCAGCTCGAGCAGCTTGCGCTCCTCCCGGTCCAGACGCTCGGCGACGCCCGGCGCCGGGCTGCCGCCGCCGGCCAGCCCGTCGGCCAGGGCCGGCAGTGCGATCATCGCGCAAAGGGAGAATATTATCGAGAGTGATTTCATTTCTTGCGCGAAATCTCTCCGAATCGGGCGGCGGGAAGGCGGAAGGACTGGGAGATCGTCCCGCCGGGCCCTTTAGACAAGTCGCCTCATGGAGCGCCGTTGCGTCCGCGGGTCAGGCGCAGCAGCGTCGGCGAGCTGCGGATCAGCGCCACGAAGCGGGCGCGCATCGCCCGCGGGACCGCGGGGCGCCGGGTCATGCGGTAGAGCACGAAGGCCACGAAGGCGCCGTGCATCAGCGAGGTGTAGAGGAAGAAGGCGGGGGGCCCGAAGCGGTCGATGACCAGCGAGGCGGCGAAGGGCCCGACCGTGGCGCCGAGCGAGAAGAAGAAGCTGAGGCCGAGCGAGAGCTCGACGTACTGGCCGGGCCGGGCGTGGTCGTTGGCGTGGGCGACGGACAGCGAGTAGAGCGGGAAGGCGAAGCCGCCGAAAAGGAAGACGCCGGCGTAGATCAGCGTGCCGTCGGCGTGCGACAGCAGCAGGCTCGCCGCCGCCGCCCCGGCCGTCGAGGCGATCAGCACGCTGCGCCGGTCGAAGCGGTCGGACAGCCAGCCGAGCGGGAACTGGAAGATCGCGCCGGCGGCGATTCCCAGGCTCATGAACAGGGCGATGCGCTCGACGTCGAGTCCCATGCCCTGGGCATAGACCGGGCCCAGGGTGCGAAAGGCGCCGTTGGTCAGGCCGATGGTGATGCAGCCGGCGCAGGCGACCGGCGACAGCAGCCAGATCGCGCGCGGGCGCAGCAGCGCGCTCTCCGGCGGTTCCGGGTTGCTGAGCCGCGACGCCGAAACCGGGATCAGCGCGGTGCAGTAGAAGATCGCCACCAGCACGAAGATGGCGAAGCCCTCCGGGCCGACCGCCGGCATCAGGAACTGCGCACCGGTGACCGCGCCGAGATCGACGATGCGGTAGAGCGACAGGATGCGCCCGCGGTTGCCGCGGTCGGCCAGCGAGTTCAGCCAGCTCTCGATCACCGTCGCGATGCCGGCGAAGGCCAGCCCCATGACGCAGCGCGCGCCGGTCCAGACCCAGGGGTCGACGAGCAGCAGCATGACCAGCACGGCGATCGCGGCGAGCGCCGCCATCACGGCGAAGATGCGGATGTGTCCCGAGCGCTGGATCAGCCGGGCGGTCAGCAGGCAGGCCGCGAAGTTGCCGACGTAGTAGGCGGCACCGATCAGGCCGAGCTGGATGTCGGTGAAGCCCTCGGCGCGGCCGCGCACCGCCACGAGGGTCAGCAGCACCCCGTTGCCGGCCAGCAGGATGCCCGCCGACAGCAGGATCGGCAGCAGCGTGGCCAGCCGTGAACCGCCGGCGGCGGGCGGCGGGGCGGGTGCGGGCGCGGCGCCGTTCGCGTCGCTCACGGTCGGAGCTCCCGGGGCGGCGAGTCGCCCGGAGCCTCGAGCCGGCGCAGCACCAGGTGATGCAGGTGCCAGTGCTTGCGCTCGCCCTTGGGCGTCGTCGTGTCGCTGCGCTCCTCGCGGCGGTCGATCGTCTCGTAGCCCGCCAGCAGCGGCTCCAGGGCCGCGGCCTCGTGCACGGTCAGCCCGGGCTCGCCCGCGAAGTCGTCCTCCGGGCCGAGCAGCTGCCCGCAGAACAGGCCGCCGGCCGGCAGGCCGCCACGGACCCGCGCCCAGGTCGCCGCGAAGGCGGCCGGCGGCAGCAGGAACAGGCTGAAGCTGGCGTTGACCAGGTCGGCGGGCGGCAGGGGCCGCAGCGTCTCCATGCCGGCGACGCGGCAGAACAGCCGGGGCGCCGCCTCGTCCGGGACCTGCCGTCGCAACGACTCGATTGCCGCCGCCTCGGCGTCGACGGCCAGCACCTGCCAGCCGCGGCGCAGCAGCTCCAGGCTGTCGCGGCCGCCCCCGCAGCCCAGGTCGAGCGCGCGGCCCGGTGCCGCGCCGCGGGCCTCCCAGTCGGCGAGCGCGGTGAGCAGGGTCTCGCGCGGCGGCCGTTCGGCCGTGCGCCGGTAGTAGCGTCGCCAGCGGTCCCCTGAGCCCTGCATCGTCTGCGAGCTTAGGCGGCTCCGCCGGCCGGGGACAGCGGTGCGAGCGGGACGGACCCGCGCGGCAGGCGCATGGGGCTACGCCGTCCGCGGGCGATTGACAGCGCGCGCGAGCGGCCCGATATCGGCGCTCGCGCGCCGCAGCCTGGCGCGTCTTTTCGACAGCGACGTGAATGGAAGACAGGAATCCCCGCGCGGACCGGCGTCTCGAGGTCGGTCTCGCGCTGCTGGCCGAGCAGCGCCCGGCCGCCGCCGCCCGCGCGATCGAGGCGGCGCTCGAGATCCACGAAGCCTTTTCCGAGGCCTGGTTCGCGCTCGGCGAGGCGCGCGAGAAGGCCGGCCATCGGCGCAAGGCGGCGGCGGCCTACCGGCGCTACCTCGCGCTCGACGCCGCCGACGCCCACGGTGCCGCCCTGCGGCTCGGCCTGCTCGGCGCGCGCAGCACCCCGGCTCGGCCGCCGGAGGCGTATCTGCGCCGCCTGTTCGACGAGTACGCGCCGCGCTTCGACGCCGCCCTGGTCGGCCGGCTCGGCTACGACGCGCCGGCGGCGCTGGCCGCGGCCGTCGCCGAGGTCACGCCGGCCGGCGCGCCGCCGCGCCGGATCCTCGACCTGGGCTGCGGCACCGGCCTCTGCGCGCCGCTGTTCCGCGAGGGCGCGGTCTGGCTGGAGGGCGTCGACCTCTCGCCCGGCATGGTCGCGCGCGCCCGGGCGCGCAAGCTCTACGACGCCCTCGTCGTCGAGGAAGCCGGCCGCTACCTGGCGCGCGTGCGACCCGACGGCGAAGACCCGCCGGCGGTCGACGGAGAGCCCGCGGGCGCGCCGCGGCCGTTCGACCTTATCGTCGCGGCCGACGTGCTGGTCTACCTCGGCGACCTCTCGCCGCTGCTCCGCTCGGCCGGGGCGGCGCTGGTGCCGGGCGGCCTCTTCGCCTTCACGCTGGAGCGCGGCGAGGCGCCGGGCTTCGAGCTGCAGGCGAGCCAGCGCTACGCCCACCATCCGACCGCCGTCGCCGCGCAGGCCGCCGCCGCCGGCCTCGATACGCTGTCGATGACGCCGCTCAGCTATCGCCTGGAGGCCGGCCGGCCGGTGCCGGGCCTGCTCGTCCGGCTGCGCCGGCCCGGGCCGGCGGCGGAGAGCGCCCTTGCGCTGCCCGCGCCGGCGCCGCGGGGCCGCCCCAGCGCCTGACCGAAGTCACCGCGGCCTGATTCACCGCGATCCGGCGCCCGGCGAGTCGCCGAAGGCGCGCCAGCCGGCGAGCAGGCGGCTCGCGGCGGTCAGGCAGCAGAGGCCGCCGAACAGCCAGGCGAGCAGCGCGAACTGCGCCGGGAACAGGCAGATGGCCAGCAGGAAGGCGATGGTCTCGCTGCCTTCGGTCAGGCCGCCCAGGTAGTAGAGCGACTTCTGCCCGCGCAGGCTGGTGGTCAGGCCGCGCTTCGCGGCGATGATCGCGTAGGCCAGGAAGGAACTGCCGGTGCCGACGAAGCTGAAGATCACGAAGGCGGCGGCCTGCGCGTTGCCCGGATCGGCCAGGGCGAAGCCGAGCGGCACGGCGGCGTAGAACAGGAAATCGCAGACGATGTCGAGGAAGCCGCCGAGGTCGCTGGCGCCGCCCTGGCGGCGCGCGAGCGGCCCGTCGAGCCCGTCGGCGAGACGGTTGGCGAGGATCGCCAGGATGGCCGGCCCGTAGAGCTCGAGGGCGATCAGCGGCAGCGCGAGCAGCCCGACGGCGAAACCGGCGAGGGTGAGCTGGTTGGCGCTCAGACCCGCCCCGGCGAGGCGCCCGGCGAGCGCTTCGAGCAGCGGATCGATGGCTTTGCGCAGCCGGGCGTCGAGCATGCGGGGTCCTCGATCGGGGGAAAAGGCCAATGTTCGTCGTGGGTTGGCCTCGAAGTCTTCGTTAAGAGCCTAACTATGCATAACAAGTGACAACTGACACGGGTTGGCAACCTATCGGCATCCTCGTAGTGTTCTTGCTACCAAAGGTAAGGGGAGACGCAGCCGTGGGACGACGTACTCTGGCCTCGACGAAAGTGGCCGAGCAAGACGAACGGCTCGTCCCGATCGAGGCCCGCCTGCCGAACGAGGACCTCGCCGGCAAGATCCGCGAGGTCCACAGGCAGTTCGGCCGGGTCCTGCAGCAGCGCATCGGCGAGCTCGGGCTGACGCTCGGAACCTGGTACTTCCTGCGCGCGCTGTGGGAGGAAGACGGGCTCAGCCAGCGTGAGCTGTCGCATCGCATCGGCACCATGGAGCCGACCACCGTGAGCGCCCTGAACGCGATGGAGCGGCTCGGCCTCGTGCGTCGCGAGCGCGACCCTCATGACAAGCGGCGGCGCCGGGTGTTCCTGACCGATCACGGCCGCAGCCTCAAGGACGAGGCGCTGGGGCTGCTCGACGAGCTCGACCGCCAGGCCCTCGCGGGCTTCAGCAAGGCCGAGGCCGAGCAGCTGCACGGCCTGCTCGGCGGCGTCCTGCGGAACCTGAAGCCGCACGGCAACCACTGACCGCTTCCCCCGGGTGGGCGTGCGCCGCTTTTTGCTTGCCAGGCGGCGGCGGGCGCGTTTCCCCTATGGCCGTCACGACAGCGGAACGGGGAGCGACGGCAGACATGGCCTGGCACAAGGTGGCGAAGCAGGAGGATCTCGCGGACGGCGCGGTCATCGAGGTCGAGATCGGCGACCGCCAGATTGCGCTCTATCGCGTCGAGGGGACGCTGTTCGCCACCGACAACATCTGCACCCACGCCTACGCCTGCCTCCACGAGGGCTATCTCGACGGGCATACCATCGAGTGTCCGCTGCATCAGGGCATCTTCGACATCCGCAACGGCGAACCGCTGGAAGGCCCGGTCGACGAGCCGCTGCAGACCTTCCCGGTCAAGGCCGAGGGCGACGAGATCCTGGTCGAGGTCTGATCCTACCCCGCGGTTCCCGGCGGCCGGGGGATCGCCGGCCTTTTGCGCCAGGTCAAGTCGCGGCGGCGCGCCCGGCGCTAGGCTGCGCGCCATGGAACAGACGCTGCTCGCCAGATACGACCGGCCGGTCCCGCGCTACACCAGCTACCCGACCGCGCCGCACTTCCACGCCGGCATCGACTCCGCGCTCTACGAGCGCTGGCTCGCCGAGCTGCCGGCGGACCAGCCGGTCTCGCTGTATCTGCACATACCCTTCTGCGACACGCTCTGCTGGTTCTGCGGCTGCAACACCCGCGTCGTGCGCACCCGCCAGCCGATCGCCGCGTACCTGAGGCTGCTGGAGCAGGAGCTGGCGCTGCTCGCCGAGCGCCTGCCCGGCCGGTTCGCGCTGTCGCGCCTGCATCTGGGCGGCGGCTCTCCGAGCCTGCTGCTGCCGCACGAGATCGACCGCCTGCTGGGCCAGGTCTGGCAGCGCTTCGACCGCGCCGAGGGCGCCGAGGTCTCGGTCGAGATCGACCCGCGCGACCTGGAGAGCGGCGTGATCGAGGCCTTCGCCGCCGGCGGCGTGACGCGCGCCAGCCTGGGCGTCCAGGACTTCTCGCCGCAGGTCCAGGAGGCGATCAACCGTCGCCAGTCCTTCGGCTGCACCGCCGCGGCGGTCGAGCGGCTGCGCCGCGCCGGCGTCACGTCGCTCAACATCGACCTGCTCTACGGCCTGCCGCACCAGAGCCTCGAGCGGCTGCAGGAGAGCCTGTCGCTCAGCCTCGACCTGGCGCCGGACCGCCTGGCGCTGTTCGGCTACGCCCACGTGCCCTGGATGAAGAAGCACCAGCGCCTGATTCCGGAGGCGGCGCTGCCCGACGGCGCCGAGCGCTGGCGCCAGGCCGAGGCGGCCTCGGCCCAGCTGCTCGCCGCCGGCTACCGGCGCATCGGCTTCGACCACTTCGCGCTGCCCGGCGACAGCCTGGCGCAGGCCCAGGCGGCGGGACGGCTGCGCCGCAACTTCCAGGGCTACACCACGGACGAGGCGCCGGTGCTGCTCGGCCTCGGCGCCTCCTCGATCGGCAGCCTGCCGCAGGGCTACCTGCAGAACACCCCCGACCTGCCGGCCTACCGCAAGGCGCTGGCCGCCGGTCGGCTGCCGGTGGCGCGCGGCATCGCGCTGACCGACGACGACCGCGCGCGCCGGGCGCTGATCGAGCGGCTGCTCTGCGACTTCGCGGTCGAGCTCGACCCGGCGGCCTACGCCGCGGAGCTGGCCGCCCTCGACGGCCACCGCCGCGACGGCCTGGTCGAGTTCGACGGCCGGCGTCTCACGGTGACCGAGCGGGGCCGCCCGCTGGTCCGCTCGGTGGCGGCCGCCTTCGACCGCTACCTGGCGCCCGCCGAGCAGCGCCACTCGCGCGCCGTCTGAGCCCGGCGGCGCCGGACCGACCGGCGCTTGTCGCGGTGACAAGCCTGCCCTGGCGCGGTCGGCCGGGAGGCCGTTAGCATGCCGTCGACCGAAGACCGGGAAAGGAGGGGTCGTGATGGCTGGTGACGCCGCCCTGGCGCCGAAGGCGCGCTGGACGCTGGAGGAGGCGGCCGCGGCGCCGCTCGAGCCGGGACGCGCCTCGCCGAGCCTGTTCCGTCACGGGCAGATGAACCTGCGCTGGTACGCGCCGCGCGGCCGCGACACTCAGACGCCGCACGAGCAGGACGAGGTCTACCTGGTCGCCCGCGGCCGCGGGCGCTTCTTCGTCGCCGGCCTGCACCTGCCGTTCGGCCCGGGCGACCTGCTGTTCGTGCCGGCCGGCGTCGAGCACCGCTTCGAGGACTTCACCGGCGACTTCGGCGCCTGGGTGCTGTTCTGGGGGCCGCCGGGCGGCGAGGGCGCGGGCGGCGAGGGGGCTGGTGAGGGCGCGCTCGCCGGCGAGGGGCCGCCGGCCTGGCGCTGGACCCTCGAGGACGCCCGCCGCGCGCCGCGCGAGCCGGACGATCCCCTGGCCGCCCGCCTGTTCGGGCACGGCTCGATGTCGCTCTGGTGGTACGCGCCGCGCGAGCGCGATCCCCAGCAGCCTCACGATCAGGACGAGATCTACTTCGTCGCCGGCGGCCGCGGCAGCCTGCGGCTCGACGGCCAGCGCCTGCCGGTCGCGCCCTGGGACGCGCTCTTCGTGCCGGCCGGCGCCGAGCACCGCTTCGAGGACTTCGGCGACGACCTCGACCTCTGGGCGGTGTTCTGGGGGCCGAGAGGCGGCGAGGGCGGCTGAGGCGCTACAGGCGCAGGAAGGCGGCCGCGTTGTCGTGCAGCCACTTGCGCTTGACGCTGTCCTTGAGCGGCAGCGCCTCGATCTCGGCGACGGCGCGCGAGACCGGCTGCATCGGCCAGGCCGAGCCGAACACGAAGCGGTCCTGGAGCACGCTGTTGCCGTACTGCAGCAGCGGCTCGTAGCCGGAGTTGGCGACGCCCAGGTACTTCGGCCGCACCGCGACCAGGCCGATATGCACGTTGGGGTGGCGCCAGGCGACGCCGATCAGCTCCTGGACCCAGGGCCAGCCCGGCGGCGAGGCGATGACGCGCAGCTCCGGGAAGTGGACCATGACCTCGTCGAGCTGCAGCGGGTGGCCGTACTTCATCAGCGACTGGGTCGAGAAGTTGATCGAGGCGTGCAGGTTGACCGGCACGTCGAGCTCGATGCACTTGGCGTAGAGCGGGTAGAGCCGCGGGTCGTTGATCGCCAGCTGGTTCTCGAAGCCCTGGATGTTGAGGCCCCTGAGGCCGAGCTCGCGCACCGCGAACTCGAGCTCGCGGATCGCCGCCATGCCCTTCAGCGGGTCGACGCCGGCGAAGCCGATGTAGCGCTCGCCGTGGCTGGCGCAGAAGGCGGCGACGTCCTCGTTGCGGATCTTCAGCCCGAAGGTCGTCTCGACGTCGCGCGCCTTGACCACGACGTGGGCGGCGCCGAGCTCGTCGTACATCGCGAGGTAGCGCTCCAGCGCCTGGGCCTCGTCCATCTCCTGGCTCGCGGCCAGCTCGCTCGACTGGTAGACGCGCCGGTAGTTGGCGAGGTGGCTCTTGTTGGCGCGCTCGCCCTGCAGGGCGGCGACCGGCGGCGTGCTGCCGTAGTCGATGATCGTCACGAGGCGTTCCCCAGGTTGGCGAGCCGGCGGTCCCAGGCGTCGCGGAACTGGTAGTAGCGGCCGACCAGCGGCATGAACCAGGGCGTCTCGCGGTAGAACCAGCGCCCCGGGTGCTCCAGGCCCTCGAAGGCGCTGCGCTCGTTGCCGCCGGCCAGGGTCAGGGCGGCGCGGTAGCCGAGGTAGCTCATCATGGCGACGCCGCTGCCGTTGCAGCCGACCGCGTAGTGCAGCCCGTCGACCTTGCCGATGTGCGGCAGGAAGTCGAAGGAGAAGGCGACGTTGCCGGTCCAGGAGTGGGTCAGGCGCACGTCCTTCAGCTGCGGGAAGACGCGCAGCATGGTCCGGCGCAGCAGCCGTGCCGAGCCGCGCTCGTCGATCGGCCGGAAGCTCTCGCGGCCGCCGAACAGCAGGCGCGTGCCGTCGGGCGACAGGCGGAAGTAGCTGAGCACCCGCTTGGTGTCGTTGATCGTGCGCCCGGTCGGGATCAGCTCGGCGGCGCGCTCGCCGAGCGGCTCGGTCGCGACGATGTAGCTGCCGAGCGGGATGATGCGCCGGCGCAGCCAGGGCTTGAGGCGGCCGCTGTAGCCGTTGGTACCGAGGAAGACGTTCTCGGCGCGCACCGGGCCGCGCGGCGTCTCGACGGTGAAGCCGTCGGGATCCCGGGTGACGCCGGTCGCCGGGCAGTGCGCGACCAGGGTGACGCCGGCGCGCCGGCAGGCCTCGAGCAGGCCGCGGTGGTAGAGCGCCGGGTGCAGCTGGGCCGATTTCTCGACGACGATGCCGCCGCAGTAGAAGTCGCTGTCGATCTCGGCATGCTGCTCGCCCGGCTCGACCACTTGCACCCCCGGCTGGCCGGCGCTCTTGGCGACCAGCCCGCGGAAGTGCGCCGGGGTCAGGGCGCCGACGAAGCGGCCCTTGACCCGCCAGGCGCAGTCGATGCCCTCGCGCTCGATCAGGCCCTCGAGGTGGTCGTAGGAGCCGGCGGCCTCCTCGAGCAGCTCGCGGTAGCGGGCCTCGCCGAGCAGCCGCACCGCCGGCGAGACCTGGGCCGCCGAGGGCGCCTTGCCGAGATTCGAGCCGCTGGAGACGTGGCCGGCGTTGCGGGTGCTCGCACCCTCGCCGAGCCGGCCGGCCTCGATCACCGTCACCGTGGTGCCGCGGCGGGCCAGCTCGAGCGCGGCGTCGAGCCCGGCGAAGCCGGCGCCGACGACCAGCACGTCGCAGCGCTCGGGCGGGCCCGAGCCGTCGCCCTCGTCCGGAGCGGCGGCCTCCCACCAGTAGGGCTCGGCCTTGAAGTCGGGGTGGAAGATGTCCTCGGCCATGGGCGTGCCTCAGCGGATCGGGTTGACGCCGACGCCGAAGCGCGAGGCGAGGGTGACGACGAGCGCGACCAGCAGGATCTGCAGCACCGAGACCGCGGCGATCGTCGGGTCGATCTCGAAGATGATGTTCTCGAACATCTTCTTCGGCAGGGTCGCGTTCACGCCGCTGGTGAACAGCGCGATGATCAGCTCGTCGAAGGAGGTGATGAAGGCCAGGAAGGCGGCCGAGACGATCGAGGGGCGGATCTGCGGCAGCGTCACCTTCCAGACCGCCTTCAAGCGGCTGGCGCCGAGCCCCATCGCCGCCTGCTCCTGGTTGGCGTCGAAGGTGCGCAGGGCGGCGCCGACGACCAGCACCACGAAGGGGATGGCGTAGATCGTGTGGCCGAGCATCACGCCGTACCACTCGCCGATCAGCTTGAAGCGGGCGAAGAGGCCGTAGAGCGCGACCGCGATGATGATGTTCGGCACGATGATCGGCGCGGCGACCAGTCGGTCGACCCAGGCCCGGCCTGGGTAGCTGCCGCGCACCAGGCTGAAGGCGGCGAGCGTGCCCAGGATGGTCGCCAGCACCGTGGTGCCGAAGGCGACCTTGACGCTGGTGATCGTCGCCTGGATCCAGGCCGGGTCGTTCAGGTAGCTCTCGTACCACTGCCAGGAGAAGCCGGGCGGCGGGAAGGTCAGGTAGCGCGCCGCGCTGAAGGAGATCGGGAAGACGATGAACAGCGGCGCCATCAGGAACACGAAGACGACGGCGCAGTAGATCGCCAGAAGCCGGCGGAAGCCGCGCCCGGCGCGCGGACGGCGCCTGTGCTTGCCGGTTGGGCCGCTCGCGCCGCTCACCATCGCTTGTCTCCCCTCAGCGCCCACTTCATCAGGCCGTAGACGATCAGCGTCGCGGCCAGCAGCACCGCCGACAGCGCCCCGGCGAACTCCCAGTTCAGGAACTTGTTGACGTACTGCTCGATCAGCACGGCGATCATCGTCACCCGGCCGCCGCCGAGCAGGGCGGGTGTGATGAAGAAGCCCATCGACAGGATGAACACCAGCGTCGCGCCGGACAGCACGCCCGGCAGGGTCAGCGGGAAGTAGACGCGCAGGAAGACCCGCCAGTCGGGCGCGCCGAGCCCGCGCGCGGCGGCGACCAGGTTCATGTCGATGCGCTGCATGACGCCGTAGACCGGGAAGATGAAGAAGGGCATCAGCACGTGGACCATGCCGAGCAGCACGGTCGGCATGGAGTGCAGCAGCACCATCGGCTTGTCGATGATGTCGAGCGCCAGCAGCGCCTCGTTGAGCACGCCGCGCCGGCCCAGGATGACCATCCAGGCGTAGGTGCGCACCAGGATGCTGGTCCAGAACGGCATCAGCACGCAGAAGAAGCCGATCAGCCGCCAGAACGGCGGCGCCACGGTCAGGAAGTAGGCGACCGGGTAGCCGAGCAGGAACGCCAGGATCGTCACGTACGCGGCGATCTCGAAGGTGTTCCAGATGACCTGCAGGTAGAGCCTGCCGGTCAGCGCCTTGACGTAGGGCTCGAAGGTGCCCTCGGCGACCGGCAGCAGCATGAACTGCACGACCGGCACGGCGAACAGCACCAGCAGGAAGACGATGGTCGGCAGGCCGAGCAGCAGCGGGCCGCGGTGCGGATGGCCGCGGCCGAACAGGCCGCCGCGGCGGCGCGCGGGCGCGACCGCGTTCATGTCGCCGTCCCGGCCCCGTGGCCGGCCGCTCCGCCGGCCGCCTCGCCCACCCCGTCCGCGGCGATCACGTGCAGGTCGTGGGGCTCGAAGCGGAAGGCCAGGCGCGCGCCCTCGGGCCGGACCCGGTCCTCGCCCTGGCCGGGCCAGCGCAGCAGCACCTCCAGGCCGCTCGGCAGCGCGACGCGGTACTTCTCCGACTCGCCCAGGTAGACGACCTCGCGGATCTCGCCGGCGAAGCTGTTGGGCGCGTCGAGCGGGTCGTCGTCGGCCAGCGGCACCGGCCGCTCAGGGCGGATCAGCGCGTTGACCGCGTCGCCGGCGGCCAGGCCCTCGCGGGCCTCGGCGTGCAGAGTCTCGCCCTGCTCCGTCTCGATCGTCATGGCGTCGCCCTGGATCGCCGCGACGCGGCCGCGGAACAGGTTCGACTCGCCGATGAAGTCGGCGACGAAACGGTTGCGGGGCCGCGCGTAGATCTCGCGCGGCGTGCCCAGCTGCTCGATCCGGCCCTCGCTCATCACCGCGATCGAGTCGGAGAGGATCAGCGCTTCCTCCTGGTCGTGGGTGACGAAGACCGTGGTCAGCTCGAGCCGGCGCTGCAGGCGCTTGACCTCGAGCTGCATCTGCTCGCGCAGCTTGCGGTCGAGCGCGCCGAAGGGCTCGTCGAGCAGCAGCAGCTCGGGGTCGAAGACGATGGCGCGGGCCAGCGCGACGCGCTGCTGCTGGCCGCCCGAGAGCTGCGCCGGGTAGCGCTTGCCGTAGCCGCCCAGCTCGACCGTGTCGAGCGCCCAGGCGACGCGCTCGCGGATCTCGGCGCGGCTCTTGTGGCGCATCTGCAGCGGGAAGGCGACGTTGTCGGCGACCGTCATGTGGGGGAACAGGGCGTAGTTCTGGAAGACCATGCCCATGTTGCGTTTGGCCGGGGCGAGCAGCGTCACGTCGCGGCCGCGCAGCGTGACGTCGCCGGCGTCCGGGATCTCGAAGCCGGCGATGACGCGCAGCATCGTCGTCTTGCCCGAGCCGCTCGGGCCCAGGATGGTCATCAGCTCGCCGCGCTGCAGCTCGAGGTCGACGTGGTCGAGGGCGACGACCTCGCCGAAGCGCTTGGCGATGCCGGTCAGGCTGAGATCGCTCATCTGGAATCCCGGTCCGCGGAAGGTCTGGCGGGGCGCGGCGCTGGGGGACGCGGGGCGCCGGCGACCGCGCGCGGTCGCCGGGCTCCCTGTGTCGTCCGCTCAGGCGGCGGCAGGCTGGCCTACTGGTGCGAGAGCTTCCAGAGGTTCCAGCGCTCGTTGACCTCGTCGCCGTGCTCGGCCCACCACTCCAGGTCGGTCCAGACCAGGTTCTCGATGATGTCCGGGTTGGTCGGCAGGTAGGGCGCCAGCTTCTCGTCGACGTACTTCGGCGACTCGAGGTGCAGGCCGGGATAGCCGATCTCCTCGGCGTAGACCGCCTGGCGCTTCGGGTCGGTCATGACCTGCAGGTACTGCTGGCCCCAGCAGGAATGCGGCGCGTTCTTGGGGACGGCGTAGGCCGACAGCTTGATCATGCCCTCGTTCCACTCGATGTCGAGCGGCGCGCCGTCCTTGATCAGGTTGTAGAAGCGGCCGTTCCAGCCGCTCGCCAGCACGACCTCGCCGTCGAGCAGCAGCTGCGCCGGCTGCTGGCCCGAGGACCACCAGACGGTGATGTGCGGCGCGATCTCGTCGAGCTTGTCGAAGGCGCGGTCGACGTCGAGCGGATAGAGGTCCTCAGGCGCCACGCCGTCGGCCATCAGCGCGTACTCGAGGTTGTCGACCGGGTTGTCGCGCAGCGAACGCGGCCCGGGGAAGGCCTCGACGTCCCAGAATTCCGCCCAGGTCGTCGGGTGCCCGTCGGGGAAAGCCTTGGTCGAGTAGCCCATGACCGTGGCGTAGGCGCTCTTGGCGAACCAGTACTCGTTGTCCTGGGCCTCCTTCGGGAAGCCCGAGAGATCGACGATCTCGCGGTCGATCGGCGCCAGCAGGCCCTCGTTGACCGCGGTCAGGATGTCCTGGCCGCCGATCTCGGTGACCGTCCACTCGACGTTGCCGGACTCGACCATCGCGCGCAGCTTGGCGAGATCGGCCGGGCTCGTGTCGATGACCTCGATGCCGTAGAGCTCCTCGAAATCGTCGGAGAAGGCCTTGCGCATCGAGGCGGCCATGGCGCCGCCGGAGGCGTTGACGACGATGGAATCCGGCTTGTCGCCCGGACAGGCGTCGGCGGCGACGGCCTGGTTCGACAAGGCCGGGGTCAGGGCCAGGCTCAGGGCCAGGGCCGAGACGGCGAGCAGGCCGCCCCGGGCGTGCGTCTTCTGGAACATTGTCACCCTCCTCTGTTCTGCATGGCGGCTCTTGTTCGGTTCCGGCCGCCTGGGCCGGAACCCGGCCTTTGGTTAATCGCGCCACAGCGCGCAAGGCGAAGCAAATTGCGAATTGAAGCAATATCATTCCTGAATGTTATATTGCTTTCCCGGGAAGGGAGCCGACGCGATGATCACGACCCGCCAGCTCGACGCCTTCCGCGCCGTCATGCAGCACGGCACGGTGACCGGTGCCGCCGAGGCCCTGGGCCTGACCCAGCCGGCGATCAGCAAGCTGATCGCGGCGCTCGAGGACGAGACCCGGCTGCGGCTGTTCGATCGCGTCCGGAAGCGGCTCGTGCCGACGCCGGAGGGCGAGCTGCTCTACCTCGAGGCCGAGAAGATGGTACTCGGCCTGCATGCCCTGCAGCGCGTCGCCGAGGGCCTGCGCACGACCCGCGCGGGGCGGCTCAACCTGGTCGCCATGCCGGCGCTCGGCCAGCGCCACCTGCCGCGCATCGTCGCCCGCTTCCTCGAGGAGCACCCGGAGGCGGCGGTGACTCTGCACACCCACGGCTCGCAGGTCGCCAACCAGTGGGTCGCCGGCCAGCAGGTCGACCTCGGCCTGTCGCTGCTCAACGTCGAGCATCCCTCGGTGATCAAGCGCACGCTCTGTCGCGTCGAGGCGGTGGCGGCGCTGCCGCCGGGCCACCGCCTGGCCGCGCGCGAGCGCCTGACGCCCGAGGACTTCGCCGGCGAGAGCTTCGTCTCCTTCACCCGCGACACCCGCACGCGCCACGCCATCGACCAGGTCTTCGAGGCCGCCGACGTCGACCGCGTGCAGCGGATCGAGGCCTACATCTCCGACGGCGCCTGCAGCTTCGTCGCCGAGGGCCTGGGGCTGTCGCTGGTCGATCCCTTCACGGCCGCGCACTTCGCCGCCGAAGGCAGCATCGTCGTGCGGCCCTTCGCGCCGGCCGTGCCCTACCAGATCCGCCTGCTGCGCCCCCGCCACCGGGCGCCCTCGCGCCTGGCCGCCGCCTTCGAGGCCTTCCTGGAGGAAGCCATGGACGCGCTCATCGAGGAGCTCGGCATCCGCCGCTTCACGCCGCCGGCGCGGTGAGTGCGGGATCTATCGCGGTTTCCGCTCGCGCGGAATCGGCACCGGCCCGTCGGAAAACCTACCGCCAGATCCCGTCGACCGCGTCCCAGGCGCCGACGCGCAGGTCCTCCGCCTCGGTGCGCAGCTCGCCCTTGCGGATCTTCATCGAGGGCGTGCGCGGAAAGCGCTCGCGGTAGGCCAGGTAGCGCGGCACCTTGAAGCGCGCCAGCCGGCTGGCGGCGTGCGCCAGGATCCGCTCGGGCGGCACGCTCTCGCGGTCGTGGCCGGGCGCCAGGATGACCAGCGCCTTGATCTCCTCGCCGCGGTCCGGGTCCTTGACCCCGACGACGGCGGCGTCCTGGATCTCCGGCATCTCCAGCAGCACGCTCTCGACCTCGCGCGCCGCGACGTTCTCGCCGCTGCGCCGGATCATGTCCTTCTTGCGGCCGACGATGTAGTAGTAGCCGCGCGCGTCGCGGCGGAACAGGTCGCCGGTGCGGAACCACTCGCCGAAGAAGGCCTCGGCCGTGGCCTCTGGCTTCTTGTAGTAGCCGAGCAGGATGTTGAAGCCGGCGACGACCAGCTCGCCGACCTCGCCGTCCGGGACGTCGCGACCCTCGTCGTCGACGATGCGGCAGCGCCGGAAGGCCGCGGGCCGGCCGCAGGAGCCCTGGCCGACCATCTCGGTGGCCTCGATCGGCACGAACAGCGTGGTGCCGACCTCGGTCATGCCGAAGGCCTCGCGCGCGGTCAGGTCGAAGCGCCGCTGCAGGTCCTCGTGGATCTCCTTGCGCACGCCGTAGATGTTGGCGCGGCGGATCGCGTTGTCGCCGTCGTCGGGCCGCGCCGGCTGCTTGTAGACGACCTCCGGGAAGATGCAGAAGTGGATGTCGAAGCGCCGCGCCCGCTCCATGAAGCGGCTGCCGCTCGGCTTGAGCACGGCGAACAGCGTGCCGCGCTGGTAGGCCGCCAGCAGCGTCATCCACTGCGGGTCCATGTAGTAGAAGGGCTGGTTGGCGAAGATGTTCTTCATGACGATGCCGTCGCGCCGCGCCGCCACCTTGCCGGTGCCCGTCCAGTAGCTGTGGCGCAGCATGCAGCCCTTGGGAAAGCCGGTGGTGCCCGAGGTGTACTGGATGTTCAGCAGGTCGTCCGGCGCCGCCGTCTCGGCCGGCACGAAGGCCGGGTCGCCGGCGGCGATCAGCGCCTCGAACCCCTGCCGCCCCTCGGTCGGCTCGGCCCCGTGGACGACGATCCGCGTCGCCTCGAGATGCGCCGGGCGCTCCTGCATCGCCTCGAAGGCGGGCAGGCAGGCGGCGTCGATGACCAGGAACTCGGCGTCGCCGTCGTTGAGGATGTAGTCGAGCTCGCGCCCGGTGTAGCCGATGTTGATCGGGATCATCACCGCGCCGAGGCGGCCGATCGCCAGCCAGGCCAGCGGGAAGGCCGGCCGGTTCGGCAGCATGACGCCGACGTGGCTGCCCTTGGCGACGCCCAGCCCCGCGAGGCCGTGGGCCAGGCGGTTCACCCGCTCGATCACCTCGCGGTAGGTCAGCGCCTCCTCGGTCTCGAAGAAGTTCCAGGCGGTCTGGTCCGGCACCTCGGCGGCGGCCTCGGCGACGACGTCGTAGTTGGTCGCCGGCAGCGGCTCGGACTCGATCTGGCGCTGGCGGGCGTCGGGATCGCGCAGGTGGGCGTCGATCAGGTCGGCCTCGGTCAGCCCCTTGCCCAGGATGTCGAGCACCGCCGGCCGCCGCCCGCTCTCCGATCGTCCAGCCTCGCCCACCGTCGCCTCCCGTGTTGCTCCAACTTCATCACTTTTCATCATGACTCGCTCCGGACGGTCAACTCGGCTCTCGGAGCGCCGGACGCGGGGCCGGGCGGTCTCGGGACGGTCGCAGGGAATCGGAGGGGGGAAGGGCGGCGGCGCGCGCTCAGCCGCGCTGGCGCAGCTCCCGGCGCACGATCTTGCCGGTGGTGGTCATCGGCAGGGCGTCGAGGAACTCGACCTCGCGCGGGTACTCGTGGGCGGCCAGGCGGGTCTTCACCCAGTCCTGGATCTCGGCGGCGAGCGCCTCGGAGGGCGCATGGCCCTCGGCGAGCACGACGAAGGCCTTGACCCGCTCGGTGCGCAGCGGGTCGGGCACGCCGACAGCGGCCGCCAGCGCGACCGCCGGGTGTCGGAGCAGGCAGTCCTCGATCTCGCCCGGGCCGATGCGGTAGCCGCCGGAGGTGATGACGTCGTCGTCGCGCCCGACGAAGCGGAAGTAGCCTTCCGCGTCGCGGCTGCCGCGGTCGCCGGTCAGCAGCCACTCGCCGCCGTCGGGCGCGCGGCGGAACTTGGCGGCCGTCGCCTCGGGCTTGTTCCAGTACGCCAGGAACATCACCGGGTCCGGCCGGGCGACCGCGATGTCGCCCTCCTCGCCGGGCCCGACCTCGTTGCCGTCGGCGTCGAGGACGGCGACGCGGTGGCCCGGCACGGCGCGGCCCATCGAGCCCGGCCGCACCGGGAACAGGCCGGCGCAGTTGGCGACGATCAGGTTGCACTCGGTCTGGCCGTAGAACTCGTTGAAGGTCAGGTCGAAGGCCTCGCGGCCCCAGTCGAGCAGCTCGGCCCCCAGGGTCTCGCCGCCCGAGCCGATCGAGCGCAGGCGGTGGTTGAAGCGCTCGCGCGGCCGCTCGACGCCGCGCATCAGCTTGAGCGCGGTCGGCGGCATGAAGGCGTTGCGCACCTCCAGCTCGGCCATCAGGCGGAAGGCCGCCTCGGGATCGAACTTGGCCATGCGGTGGGCGACCACCGGCACGCCGTGGTGCAGGCTCGGCAGCAGCACGTCGAGCAGGCCGCCGATCCAGGCCCAGTCGGCGGGCGTCCAGAAGCGGTCGCCGGGCTGCGGGAACAGCTCCTGCGGCAGCTCGACGCCGGGCAGGTGGCCGAGCAGCACGCGCTGGGCGTGCAGCGCGCCCTTGGGCTGGCCGGTGGTGCCCGAGGTGTAGATGATCAGCGCCGGGTCGTCGGCGGCGGTGTCGACCGGCCGGAAGGCCTCGCTCGCCTTGTCTATCTCGTGCCAGAAGCTGCGCGCCTCGGCCGAGGGCCCGTCGATGCAGAGCACCGTCTTCAGCTCCGGCAGGCGGTCGCGCAAGGGCGCGATCTTCTCCAGGCCGCTGCGGTCGGTGACCAGGACGCGCGCGCCGCAGTCGGCCAGGCGGTACTCCAGCGCCTCCTCGCCGAACAGCGTGAACAGCGGCACGGTGATGGCGCCGAGCTTGAAGGCGGCGAGGTGGGTCAGCGCCGTCTCCGGCGCCTGCGGCAGCAGCACGCCGATGCGCTCGCCGCGCTTCAGGCCGTAGGCGGCGAGCGCGTTGCCCAGGCGGTTCGACAGCCGCTTCAGCTCGTCGAAGGAGTAGTCGCGCCGGCTGCCGTCGGCCTTCAGGTGGATCAGCGCCAGGCGTCCCGAGCCGTCGGCCCACTTGTCGCAGGCGTCGACACCGATGTTGTAGCGCTCGGGGATCTGCCAGCGGAAGGCCGCGGCGAGCGCCTCGTAGCTCTCGGCGGCCGGCAGCACCCGTCAGGCGCTCCGCTCGACCCAGACCGCCGTGTCGTGGAACACCGCGCCGCCGCGCGGCGCGCCGGCGTCGGCGGAGGTCAGGACGTTGACGCCCAGGCCGTCGACGAAGGCCTTGTTGGGCCAGATCGATTCGATGACCACGACGTCGGGCTGCACGCCGTCGAAGGCCTGGGCGTGCAGGCGGATCGACCCGCGCTCGTTGCCGACCCGCATGAGGTCGCCGTCGGCCGCGCCCAGCCGGGCCAGCGCCTGCGGGTGGATCAGCAGGGTCGGGCGCCGCTCGCGCTTCTGCGAGCCCGGCGTCTCGGCGAAGGTCGAGTTGAGGTAGCTGCGCGCCGGCGCGGCGACCAGCCGGAAGGGCCGCTCCGCATCCTGCAGGTCGATCGCGGTCCAGTAGTCGGCGCGCGGCGGCAGGCCGGCGTGGTCGCGCCCGACCGTGGCCCAGTCGGCGGTGAAGCGGAAGCGGCCGCCGGGGTGCGGGAAGCCCTCGCGGAAGTGCTGGCGCTCGGGCGTCTCCGAGCAGTCGAGCCAGCCGTCGCCGTCGAGCAACGCGCGCGCCGAGCCGTGGCCCGAGGCCTGCCAGGTCGCCTCGATCAGCTCCATCGCGGTCATCTCGAAGCCGGGGTGCTCGGCGCCGAGCCGCCTGGCGAGGTCGCAGACGACCTCGTGGTTGGAGCGGCACTCGCCGGGCGCCTCGACGACCTTGGGCGCGATCTGCAGGAAGGTGTGGCCGCTGGCGGTGTAGAAGTCGTCGTGCTCGAGGAACATGGTCGCCGGCAGCACGATGTCGGCCATCGCCGCGGTCTCGGTCATGAACTGCTCGTGCACGCAGGTGAAGAGGTCGTCGCGTGCCAGGCCCTCCAGGCACTTGCGGGTCTCCGGGCAGACGTTGGCCGGGTTGGTGTTCTGGATGAACAGCCCGGTCACCGGCGGGCCCTCGCCCAGGTCCGCCGGGTCGCCGGTCATCACCGGCCCGAAGCGCGACTGGTCGAGCTTGCGCACCGACTTGTCGAGCACGTCGAGGCCTTCGACCAGGGTCTTGTCGAGGTGGTAGATCGCGCCGTTGCCCCAGAGCGCGCCGCCGCCCTCGACCGCCCAGGCGCCGGTCACCGCCGGCAGGCAGGAGACGGCGTGCACCGAGGCGGCGCCGTTGCGCGAGCGCGAGAAGCCGTAGCCGACGCGGATGAAGGAGCGCCTGGTCGAGCCGTAGAGCCGGGCGAAGCCCTCGATCTCCTCGACCGTCAGGCCGGTGATGCCGGCCGCCCACTCGGGGCCGCGCGCCCGGAAGTGCTCCTCGGTCTCGGCGTCCCAGTCGGTCAGGCGGGCGAGGTAGTCGCGGTCGGCCAGGCCGTCGCGCAGCAGCACGTGGATGACGGCGGCGGCGAGCGCGGCGTCGGTGCCGGGCTTGAGGCAGAGGTGCAGGTCGGCCTGCTCGGCGGTGCCGGTGCGGTAGGGGTCGACGACGACCAGCTTGGCGCCGCGCGCCTTGCGGGCCTTGGCGACCCAGGTCATGACGTTGACCTGGGTCGAGACCGGGTTGCCGCCCCAGACGACGACCAGGTCGCTCTCGACGATCTCGCGCGTGTCGACGCCGGCCTTGGCGCCGACGCCGGCCAGCCAGCCGGACTCGGCCAGCGTCGTGCAGATCGTCGACCACTGGCGGGAGTAGCGCTTGGCGTGGCGCAGCCGCTCGATGCCGTCGCGCTGCACGTGGCCCATGGTGCCGGCATAGAAGTAGGGCCAGACCGTCTCGCTGCCGTAGCGCCGCTCGGCCTCGGCGAGGCGGTGGGCGACCTCGTCCAGAGCCTCGTCCCAGGAGACCGGCCGGAAGGCCTCCAGGCCGACGCCCTTGTCGCCGACCCGCTTGAGCGGCTGCAGCAGCCGCTCGGGGTGGTGCATGCGCTCGGCGTAACGCGCGACCTTGGCGCAGATCACGCCGGCCGTGTAGGGGTGGTCGGGGTGGCCGCGCACCTTGCCGATGCGGCCGGGGCTGCCGGGCGCGCCGGGGTCGAGCACCTCGACCTGCAGCGCGCAGGTCGAGGGGCAGTCGTGCGGGCAGGTCGAGCGCGCCCAGAGGTTGGAGCGCTGGGCGGCGGCGGGGCGGGGGTCGCTGGCGTCGAGAGGCATGAGCCAAGTCTAGACGATCCGGAAGGCGAGACGAAGGGGCGGCAGGAGACGACGCCGAGGCTCGACGCGCCGGCGCGGGAGGCGCATCCTCTCCGGCGGGATGCCGCCGCGGGGCGCCCTTGCCGCCTCATCGGCGAACGAGGAGGATTCCGCGCCATGAGATTCCGCCGAAGCCCGACCCTGCCGGCCGCGGGGCTGGCCGCCCTGATGCTCGCTGCTCCGGCAGCCGCCCAGCAGTTCGGCGCCGAGGAGCGCGGGGCGGCGATCGTCGCGCGCTGGTGCAGCGACTGCCACTCGACGGACGCCGCCGCGCGCGCGTCCGACGTCGCGCCGAGCTTCCCGGAGGTCGCGCAGCGCCGCTCGCCCGACTACCTGCGCGGCTTCCTGGCCAACCCGCACCTGCGCGGCGTGATGCCGCCCTTCGAGCTGTCGCGCGAGCACGTCGAGGACATCGTCGCCTACCTGGAGTCGCTGGAGTAGGCGGGGCCCCGGGCCGCCGCGGCGCAGGGGTCGTCGGTTGACGAATCGACTGTGGATTGTCGCCGGTAGTCTGGTATTTTGCGGCTCGCAGGGGTGACCTGACGAAAACGCATGGAAAAGCGATCCCAGGGAGGAACATCCAGATGAAACGTACCCTTACCGGTCTGCTGGCCGGCGCAGCGCTGGTCGGCTTCGCCGCCTCGGCGAGCCCCGCCTTCGCGCAGTGCGACGACGGCGAGATGGTCATCAAGTTCAGCCACGTGACGGCCGCCCAGGGCCACCCGAAGGGCGAGGCCGCCGACCTGCTGGCGCAGCGGGTCAACGACGAGATGAACGGCGTGGCCTGCATGGAGGTCTACCCGAACTCGCAGCTCTACAACGACGACAAGGTGCTGGAGGCGATGCAGCTGGGCGACGTCCAGATGGCCGCGCCCTCGCTGTCGAAGTTCGAGAAGTACACCAAGAAGTTCCGCGTCTTCGACCTGCCGTTCCTGTTCGCCAACATCGACGCGGTCGACGCCTTCCAGGCCAGCGACGCCGGCCAGGAGCTGCTGCGCGTCATGGAGGACCGCGGCCTGCTCGGGCTCGGCTACTGGCACAACGGCATGAAGCAGCTGTCGGCCAACAAGCCGCTGCTGGTGCCCGAGGACGCGGCCGGCCTGAAGTTCCGCATCCAGACCTCCGACGTGCTCGAGGCGCAGTTCAAGGCGCTCGACGCCAACCCGCAGAAGATGGCCTTCTCCGAGGTCTACGGGGCGCTGCAGACCGGCGTCGTCGACGGCCAGGAGAACACCTGGTCGAACATCTACACCAAGAAGTTCTTCGAGGTGCAGGACGGCATCACCGAGTCCAACCACGGCATCATCGACTACCTCGTCGTGACCTCCGCGGAGTGGTGGAACGGCCTCGACGGCGAGGTGCGCAACCAGCTCAAGGCGATCCTCGACGAGGTCACCGCCGAGCGGAACGGCCTGTCGACCCAGATCAACGAGGAGAACAAGCAGAAGATCATCGACGCCGGCGCCACGGTGCGGCAGCTCACCCCCGAGCAGCGCGCGCAGTGGGTCGAGGCGATGCAGCCCGTCTGGGACCAGTTCCAGGGCGACATCGGCGCCGACCTGATCGCCGCGGCGCAGTCGGCCAACGGCAGCTGAGGCTTCCGGCTGAGCCGTCAGGGGGTCTGAGGGCCCGCGACGTCGGGCACCGGGGCGGCGGGCGCCGCCCCGGCTGCCGGCAGGGCCGGCCGCCGGTCACGGCTGGGGGCCGGCGGCGGCGTCGACGGCCGGATCGGGGCGAGGGGGACGTGCCGTGGCGAGTCTGGGCGAACGGGTGAACCGCATCGAGGAAGGGGCGATCTCCTTCTTCTTCGCGGTGATGGTGCTGGTCACCTTCGTCCAGGTGGTCCTGCGCTACGTCTTCAACGAAGGCTTCGTCTGGGCGCTGGAGCTGACCACCTACTGCTTCGCCTGGATGGTGCTGATCGGCGTCTCCTGGGGCGTCAAGGTCAACACCCACCTCGGCGTCGACGCCTTCGTCAAGCTGTTCCCCGCCAAGGGCCAGCGCGCGCTGGTGCTGTTCGGCTGCGCCTGCTGCATCGCCTACGCCGGCATCCTGCTGGCCGGCGCCTGGGAATACATCTGGAAGATCTACCGCATCGGCATCCCGACCGAGGACCTCTACGTCCCGCGAGTCATCGTCGAGCTCCTGCAGGGCGGGCAGGAGTACGAGGAGGTGCCGATCCCGCGCTGGATCCCCTACGCGGCGCTGCCGATCGGCCTGGCGCTGCTGCTGTTCCGCTTCTGCCAGGCCTTCTGGCTGATCCTGACCGGCCGGCGCAAGACGCTGATCGCCGGCCACGAGGCCGAGGACATGGCCGAGGAGGCCAAGCACCGCATCGTCTCCGACGAGCCGGGGCCCCAGTCTGTTCCGAACGAGCCGGTGCCGAACGAGCCCCCCAGGGGCCGACGGTAGGAGAGCGCGGCCCATGGAATCGATCCTGCTGTTCGCCCTGGTGCTGCTGCTGCTCGTGCTCGGCGTGCCGATCGCGGTCGCGCTGGGCCTGTCGAGCCTGACCATCATCCTGGCCTTCTCCAGCGACTCCCTGGCCTCGATCGCGCTCAAGCTGTTCGAGGCGATGGAGCACTACACGCTGCTCGCCATCCCCTTCTTCATCCTGTCGTCGACCTTCCTGTCGACCGGCGGCGTGGCGCAGCGCATCATCCGCTTCTCGATCGCCTGCGTCGGCTCGTTCCGCGGCGGCCTCGCCATGGCCGGCGTCTTCGCCTGCATGATGTTCGCCGCGCTCTGCGGCTCCTCGCCGGCGACCGTGGTGGCGATCGGCTCGATCGTCATCGCCGGCATGCGCCAGGTCGGCTACTCGCGCGACTTCGCCGCGGGCGTGATCTGCAACGCCGGCACCCTGGGCATCCTGATCCCGCCCTCGATCGTCATGGTGGTCTACGCGGCGGCGACCGACGTCTCGGTCGGCCGCATGTTCCTGGCCGGCGTGATTCCCGGGGCGCTGGCCGGCGTGATGCTGATGATCGGCATCTACGTCGCCGCGGTGCGCCGCGGCCTGCCGGCGCAGCCCTGGCAGGGCTTCGGCGAGATCGCCTCGGCGGCGCTCGACGCCGGTTGGGGGCTGTTCCTGATCGTGATCATCCTGGGCGGCATCTACGGCGGCATCTTCACGCCGACCGAGGCGGCGGCGGTCGCCGCGGTCTACTCCTTCCTGATCGCGATCTTCGTCTACCGCGACCTCGGGCCGCTCAAGGGCGTGCCCTGGCGCGCCGAGGGCGAGGGCGCCGGCGGCGCGGTGCTGCGCAACACCCTGGCGACGGCCAGGGCCTTCTTCCCGGGCTGCGTCCACCCCGACACCCGCAAGGTGCTGGTCGAGGCGGCGCGCGTCACGCTGATGCTGATGTTCATCATCGCCAACGCGCTGCTCTTCGCCCACGTGCTGACCAGCGAGCGCATCCCGCAGGTGATCACCGAGACCTTCATCCAGGCCGGCCTGACGCCCTGGATGTTTCTGGTCGTGGTCAACCTGCTGCTGCTGCTCGGCGGCCAGTTCATGGAGCCTTCGGGCCTGCTGCTGATCGTGGCACCGGTGGTCTTCCCGATCGCCATCGAGCTGGGCATCGACCCGATCCACCTGGGCATCATCATGGTGGTCAACATGGAGATCGGCATGATCACGCCGCCGGTCGGCCTCAACCTCTTCGTGACCTCGGGCATCACCGGCATGTCGGTGCTGCAGGTCGTGCGCGCGGCCCTGCCGTGGCTGGCCATCCTCTTCGTCTTCCTGATCATCGTGACCTACGTGCCCTGGGTCTCGACCTACCTGCCGAACACGCTGATGGGGCCGGAGATCGTCAGGTAGGAGCGGGGGGCGGCGGCCGGCCCTTCCCTCGAATCCGCCGGCTCGGCTATCCAGAATCCGGCGATTCGATGTCAGGAGGACAGCCGACCCGTGAGCACGCTCGCGCCCAACCCGTCCGTTTCCTTCGCGCCGGCCGAGAGCGGCCCGCGCGTCGTCGTGCTCGGCAACGAGAAGGGCGGCAGCGGCAAGTCGACCACCGCCATGCACCTGGTCGTGGCGCTGCTGCGCCTGGGCTACCGGGTCGGCGTCGTCGACCTCGACGCCCGCCAGGGCACGCTCAGCCGCTACGTCGAGAACCGCACGGCCTTCGTGCGCGAGTCGGGCCTGCCGCTGCCGCTCCCGGAACTGCGCAGGGTCGCGCGCTCCGACAGCCCGAACCGCGAGACCGCCGAGAGCGAGGAGCGTGCCCGGCTCGACGGCGCGCTCGCCGAGCTCGCCGACCAGGACTTCCTGGTCGTCGACACACCGGGCAGCGACGCCCATCTCGCGCGCATCGGCCACCAGGCTGCCGACGTGCTGATCACGCCGCTCAACGACTCCTTCATCGACCTCGACCTGCTGGCGCGCATCGACGCCGAGGGCCGCAAGATCGTCGGCCCCAGCGTCTACAGCCAGATGGTCTGGGAGCAGCGCCAGCAGCGCGCGCGCGCCGGCGGCCGGCCGGTCGACTGGATCGTCATGCGCAACCGCCTGTCGCACCTCGACGCGCGCAACAAGCAGAAGGTCGGCGGCCTGCTCGACCAGCTGGCCAGGCGCATCGGCTTCCGCCTGGCGCCGGGCTTCGGCGAGCGCGTGATCTTCCGCGAGCTCTTCCCCAAGGGCCTGACGCTGCTCGACCTGCGCGAGGCCGGCACCGATCTCACGCTGTCGCTCCTGGCGGCCCGCCAGGAGGTCTTCTCGCTGCTCGCGGCGCTCGGCCTGCAGGCCGATCCCGCCCCCGACGCCACCCCCGACGCCACCGCCGCCGCCGCTGCCGCCGACTGAGCGCGCCGGCTGCGTTCGGCGCGCCGCCTTGCGGCAGCCTGACCGCTGGCGGGCAGCGGCCCGGCGCATTAGATCTAGAGGCGATGGAAAGGCATCGCCGATGAGTGACGACCGCAAGCCGCTCGACCGCCGCCGCCCCGGCACGCCGTCCGAATCCGGCCCGGACGGGCGCGGGGCCGGACGCGGGGAGGTCGACGCCTTCCTGCGCAAGGTCGCGGCGATCCGCCCGGCGCCGGGCGGCGGCGGCGATCGCGGCCGGCTGATTTTCGCGCTCGACGCCACCGCCAGCCGTCAGCCGACCTGGGACCAGGCCATGGAGATCCAGGCCGAGATGTTCGAGCAGGCCGGCTCGCTGGGCGGGCTCGACGTCCAGCTGGTGTTCTACCGCGGCTACGGCGAGTGCAAGGCCAGCAAGTGGCAGGGCGAGGCCCAGGGCCTGCTGCGCGCGATGACCGCGGTGACCTGTCTGGCCGGCCGCACGCAGATCGGCCGCGTGCTCCGGCACGCCCTCGGCGAGACCAGGAAGAAGAAGGTCAACGCCCTGATCTTCGTCGGCGACGCCATGGAGGAGGAGCTCGACCAGCTCGGCCACCTGGCCGGCGAGCTCGGCCTCCACGGCCTGCCCTGCTTCCTGTTCCACGAGGGCCGCGATCCGCTGGCGCGCAACGCCTTCGAGCAGATCGCCAAGCTGTCGGGCGGCGCCTGCTGCCGCTTCGACCCCTCGGCGCCGCAGCAGCTGCGCGACCTGCTCGCGGCGGTCGCGGTCTACGCCGCCGGTGGCCGCAAGGCACTGGCCGATTTCTCGGACCGGCGCGGCGGCGTGGTGCGCCAGTTGACCCACCAGGTTCGCTAGCGCGGCCGATGGCGCGGACGGCGATGCGAAGGGGGAGCCCGGCATGATCGCCTACCTGCTGTTCGGCGTGATCCTGCTCGGCGGGCTGGTGCTGCTGCTCAAGTGGTTCACCGCGGTCGAGCCGAAGCAGGTGCTGCGCGCCCTCACCTGGGTCGGCGGCGCGCTCGGCGTCGTGCTGGTGCTCTACCTGCTGTGGGGCGGCGCGCGGGCGCTGGCGCCCTTCGCCTTCGCCTTCCTGCTGCCGCTGCTGTTCCGGCTGCCGAGCCTGCTGCGTCGCCTGCGCGGCGCGATGGGCCCCCAGCCGGGCCAGACCTCGACGGTGGAAACCCGCTTCCTGCGCATGGTGCTCGACCACGACACCGGCGCGATGAGCGGCACGGTGCGCGACGGGCCCTGGCGCGGCCGGCGCCTCGACGAGCTCGACGAGGCCGAGCTGCTGGAGCTGTGGCGCGACTGCCGGGCCGAGGACGAGCAGTCGGCGGCCGTCCTGGAAGCCTACCTCGACCGCGCGCACGGCAGCGACTGGCGCCGCGCCGCCGGCCTCGACGACGAGGAGGCGGACGGCAGGAGCGGCGAGGGGCGCGAAGACCGCGGCGCCGACAGCGGCTGGCGCGCCGGGAATCGCAGGGAGGCGGCCGAGGGCGGCGCCATGAGCCGCGCCGAGGCGCTGCAGATTCTGGGGCTGGAGGAGGGCGCCGACGCCTCGGCGATCCGCGCCGCGCACCGCCGGCTGATGCGCCAGTACCACCCCGACAGCGGCGGCTCGAACTACCTGGCGGCGAAGATCAACGAGGCGAAGGAGCGCCTGCTCGGCCGCTGAGGGCGCTCAGCGATACAGCCAGAGGCCGCTCTCGTTGAAGGACAGGCGCGGCCGGAAGTTCGGGAACTCGGCCTCGAGCCGCGGCCAGCGGTAGCGGTTGTCGAGCACCAGCAGGCGGTCGTCGACGCGCGCCACGGCGAGCGCGTGGCCGCGCACGCCCTCGCTGTCGAAGCCGGTGACGACGCGCAGGCTGTCGGCCGGCACCCGCAGATTGCGCAGCATAAAGTACTTGGCGATCGCGAAGTCCTCGCAGTCGCCGCCGAAGGTCACGAAGGTGTCCGGGTCGAGCCAGCGGTCGCCGGCCCGGTAGCGGGCCTCGTCGGCCCGGTAGGGCAGGCGGTTGAGCACCGCATTGGCGGCGCTGACCAGGTGGAAGACGTCGCTGCCGCCGCGTCGCCGGACGTTCGAGACGAGGCTGCGCCAGGCCGGCGAGCCGGCGAGCCGGGCGCGCCGCATGACGTCCTGCCAGGCGGCGTGCTGCTCGACTCCGTTGGGCACCCTGAAGCCGTCCCGTCCGAACAGGCGCCACGCGGAGGCGTCGCTTCCGGGAACCCTCGAGCCGGCCTGTGCATTGATGGGCAGGATCGTCGCCGCCGCCATTCCCGTGGCGGCGGCGATAAAGCCGCGTCTGCTCGGCCCGCTGGCCATGGAGTCCCCACTCCCGATCAACCTGATCGAGAGGAATCGTTATCCTGCCTATGTAAATGCTTTGTGTCTTTGTGAAGTCCCCAGCGGCATTTGGCGAGATCTTCACGCAAGCCGAGGCGGGGCCGTGCCTGGCGCGACCTCGGCGCGGTTGTGGCGTACCGCGCCCTGTGGCAAGACACCCGCGGCGGCAAGATACCCGCGGCCGGCTCCCGCGCCCCGGCCATCGGGCATTCCCTGGCATTCCTGCAATCGGCGAGAGGCCCCATGAAGAGACCCATCCGTAAGGCCGTCTTTCCCGTCGGCGGCCTCGGCACCCGCTTCCTTCCCGCGACCAAGGCGATGCCGAAGGAGATGCTGCCGGTCGTCGACAAGCCGCTGATCGAGTACGCGGTGGAGGAGGCCAAGGCCGCCGGCATCGAGGAGTTCGTCTTCGTCACCGGCCGCGGCAAGTCGGCCATCGAGGACCACTTCGACCACTCCTGGGAGCTGGAGACCAGCCTCTACCAGCGCGGCAAGACGGAGCTGCTGGAGGCCTCGCGCGCCTCGCTGCTCAAGCCCGGCCAGGTCGCCTACACCCGCCAGCAGGAGCCGCTGGGCCTGGGTCACGCCGTCTGGTGCGCCCGGCGCATCGTCGGCGACGAGCCCTTCGCCGTGCTGCTCGCCGACGACCTGGTGATGGCCGACGAGCCCTGCCTGTCGCAGATGGTCGAGGTCTACAACGAGACCGGCGGCAACATCGTCGCGGTGATGGACGTGCCCGAGGACCAGACCGACCGCTACGGCATCCTCGACGTGGTCTCCGAGGAGGGGCGGCTGGCCAAGGCCAAGGGCCTGGTCGAGAAGCCCAAGCCGGCCGAGGCGCCCTCGACGCTCTCGATCATCGGGCGCTACATCCTGCAGCCGGAGGTGATGCGCGAGCTCGACCGCCAGGATACCGGCGCCGGCGGCGAGATCCAGCTGACCGACGCGATGTCGCGGACCATCGAGAGCGTGCCCTTCCACGGCCTGCGCTTCGACGGCCAGCGCTTCGACTGCGGCAGCAAGGAGGGCTTCCTGGAGGCGCAGATCGCCTTCGCGCTGCAGCGCGAGGACCTGGGCGAGGCGATGGCCGACATCCTGTCCCGCTACGGCGAGAGCGCCCGCCTGGTGGCGTCCTGACGAAGCCCGCGGGCTGACGAAGCCGACGGGCGGGGCGCCGCCGCCTCTCCCGACCCTGTTCTGACACTGCTCTTCCTGGAGGCCGCGCGATGCGCATCGCCATGATCGGTACCGGTTACGTCGGCCTGGTATCCGGCGCCTGCTTCTCCGAGTTCGGCACCGAGGTCGTCTGCGTCGACCGCGACGCCGCCAAGATCGACCGGCTGCAGCGTGGCGAGATACCGATCTTCGAGCCGGGCCTCGACCAGCTGGTCGCCAAGAACGTCGAGGCCGGCCGGCTGAGCTTCACCACGAACCTCGTCGAGGGCGTCGAGGGCTGCGACGCCGTCTTCATCGCCGTCGGCACGCCCTCGCGGCGCGGCGACGGCCATGCCGACCTCTCCTACGTCTTCGCGGCCGCCGAGGAGGTGGCTCAGGCGGTGACCCGGCCGACCGTGCTGGTCACCAAGTCGACCGTGCCGGTCGGCACCGGCCGCAAGGTCAAGGAGATCGCCGACCGGGTGCGGCCGAGCGGCGACATCCAGGTCGCCTCGAACCCCGAGTTCCTGCGCGAGGGCTCGGCGATCGAGGACTTCATGCGTCCCGACCGCGTGGTCATCGGCAGCGACGACGAGGCGGCGCGCGAGACGCTGCAGGCGCTCTACCGCCCGCTCTACCTCAACGAGACGCCGATCCTGTTCACCGCGCTGGAGACGGCGGAGCTGATCAAGTACGCCGCCAACGCCTTCCTGGCGACCAAGATCACCTTCATCAACGAGATCGCCGACCTCTGCGAAAAGGTCGGCGCCGACGTCCAGCAGGTCGCGCGCGGCATGGGCCTCGACAACCGCATCGGCGGGAAGTTCCTGCACGCCGGGCCGGGCTACGGCGGCTCCTGCTTTCCGAAGGACACGCTGGCCCTGGTGCGCACGGCCCAGGAGGCCTCGGCGCCGATCCGCATCGTCGAGACCGTCGCCGAGGTCAACGAGGCGCGCAAGCGGCGCATGGCCGACAAGGTGATCGCGCACTGCGGCGGCTCGGTCGACGGCCTGACGATCGCGGCGCTGGGCCTGACCTTCAAGCCGAACACCGACGACATGCGCGACGCCCCGGCGCTGTCGATCATCCCGGCCCTGCAGGAGGGCGGGGCGGCGGTGCGCGCCTACGATCCGGAGGGCATGCACGAGGCCCGCAAGCTGCTCGACGGCGTGACCTGGTGCGGCGACGCCTACGAGGCGATCGAGGGCGCCGACTGCCTGGTGCTGATCACCGAGTGGAACGTCTTCCGCAACCTCGACCTCGACCGGGTCAAGGCGCTGATGAAGGCGCCGCGCATGGTCGACCTGCGCAACGTCTACCGGCCCGAGGCGATGGCCGAGGAGGGCATCGACTACGTTTCCGTCGGCCGCGCCGGCCGCCCCGTTGGAGCCTGAGGCCATGGAGCGCCACCGTTTCGACCCGACCGTCCTGCGCGCCTACGACGTCCGCGGCGTCGTCGGCAAGACCCTGCACGCCGCCGACGCCGAGGCGCTGGCCCGCGGCGTCGCGACGATGGTGCGCCGCCAGGGCGGCGACAGCGTCGCCGTCGGCTACGACGGGCGGCTGTCCTCGCCCGAGCTGGAGCAGGCCGTGGTCCGCGGCCTGCAGGCCAGCGGCGTCAAGGCGCTGCGCATCGGCCTCGGGCCGACGCCGATGCTCTACTACGCGGTCCACGAGCTCGACGCCGGCGGCGGCATCATGATCACCGGCTCGCACAACCCGCCGGAGTACAACGGCTTCAAGCTGATGCTCGGCAAGAAATCGCTGTTCGGCGAGAGGATCGTCGAGCTCGGCCGCATGGCCGAGGCCGGCGACTGGGAGACCGGCGAGGGCGGCGCCGAGTCGATCGACCTGATGGAGCGCTACGTCGCGCGCCTGCTGCGCGACTTCGACGGGCCGCGCGACCTGAAGATCGCCTGGGACGCCGGCAACGGCGCCGCCGGGCCGGCGATGGTCCGGCTGACCGCCGGCCTGCCGGGCGAGCACATCCTGCTCTACCAGGAGGTCGACGGCCGCTTCCCCAACCACCATCCCGACCCGACCGTGCCGGAGAACCTCGAGGTCCTGCGCAAGACCGTGCTGGAGCAGGGCTGCGACCTGGGCATCGCCTTCGACGGCGACGGCGACCGGATCGGCGCGCTCGACGGCCAGGGTCGGGTGCTCTGGGGCGACCAGCTGATGCTGCTGCTCGCCCGCGAGGTTCTGGAGGAGCGCCCGGGCGCGCCGATCATCGCCGACGTCAAGGCCAGCCAGGTGCTGTTCGACGGCATCGCCGCGCTCGGCGGCAAGCCGATCATGGGCCAGACCGGGCACTCCCTGGTCAAGGCGAAGATGCACGAGACCGGTGCCCCCTTCGCCGGCGAGATGAGCGCGCACCTGTTCTTCGCCGACCGCTTCTACGGCCACGACGACGCGCTCTACGCCGCCGTGCGGCTGCTCAACGCGATCGGCACCTTCGGCGACAGCCTGGCCGCCTTCCGGGATTCCCTGCCCAAGGTCGTCAACACGCCGGAGCTGCGCTTTCCCTGCGACGAGACCCGCAAGTTCGTGGTCATCGAGGAGGTCGCGGCGCGGCTCAGGGACGCCGGCGCCGAGGTCAACGACGTTGACGGCGTCCGGGTCAAGACCGCGGACGGCTGGTGGCTGCTGCGTGCCTCCAACACCCAGGACGTCCTGGTCGCGCGCTGCGAGGCGCAGGACGAGGCCGGCCTGCAGCGGCTCTACGCGGCGCTCGGCGCGCAGCTCGAGGCGAGCGGCCTCGAGGCGCCGCCGCTGTCCCTGGGCTAGCCGGCGCGGCGCGGGCGGCCGCCCGGCCTTGCATCGGCGCGAGTCCGCCGCTATCTCCAGCCCCTTCCCCGCCGGGGATCGGACGAGACGGCTGGAGCCCGGGCGATGCGCTTCTTCTTCTACGGCACGCTGCTCGACCGCGACGTGCGGGCGATGGTGCTGCCGCACGTCTTCGACAGGCTGTCCCTGACGCCGGCCGAGCTGACCGGCTGGCAGCGCGTGCAGGCGCGCCACGGCAGTTTTCCGGTGATCCGTCCGCGGCCGGGCGCGCGCCTCGCCGGGCTGCTCGTCGAGGGCATCGACCGGCGCGGGCTCTATCGCATGGCCCACTTCGAGGGCGACGGCTACACCGCCGGCCTGCTGCCGGTGACGGCCCGGGGCCAGCGGCTGCGGGCCGCCGTGTTCCTGCCGGAGCGCCGCGCGCTCTGCCTGTCCCGCGGCTGGAGCCTGGACAGCTGGCAGCGCCGCCACAAGCGCCGTTTCCTGCCGCGCATCCGCGGCTGGATGACCGAGTTCAGCGCGCAGGGCCCCTGGTCGGGCGACCTCAGCTGGCACGCCCGACGCCGGCTGGAGGAGATCGCCCGGCTCGCGCCCGGCGACGGCGACGCGGCGGCCGAGACCTGGCGCGAGGCTGCCTGACCGGCGGTTTTACGCCGGATTAACCTTGTCGGCCTAAGCTCTCCTACTGGGATACGCCAATGCGGGAGGACGCGATGCAGGCCGAGCCGACGGCGGACAGCGAGTCGGAGCAGGGCAGGCTGATCGAGGAGAGCGCGCGCGAGGCCGGCGACCTCTCGATCGAGGTGGCGGACGTCGCCGGCAACGTCGAGCAGCTGAGCCGGGTGCTGGAGACCCAGACCCAGGCCTTCGCGGCCATGGTCGAGACCGCCAACCGCCTGGCCGGCAGCAACCACGCGGTGCGCGAGGCCTCCTCGCTGTCGCGCGCGGCGGCCGGCGAGGCGGCGGGCGAGATCGCGCGCTCGCGCGAGACCATCGAGCAGTCGCTTTCGGAGATCCACGAGCTGGTGACCTCGGTGCACCACATCGAGGAGCGCCTGGGCGGCCTGCAGGAGGCCCTGGCCGAGGTCGCCAAGGTCTCCAGCGACATCGACGCCATCGCCCGCCAGACCAATCTGCTGGCGCTCAACGCCACCATCGAGGCGGCGCGCGCCGGCGAGGCCGGGCGCGGCTTCGCCGTGGTCGCCGGCGAGGTCAAGGCCCTGGCGACCCAGACCAGCGCGGCGACCAAGCAGATCGAGCAGACCCTCCAGGGACTGACCAGCCAGGCCGAGGCGCTGATCGCGCGCGGCACCGAGAGCACCGAGCGGGCGCAGGCGGTGCGCGCCGGCACCACGGCGATCGGCGACGCCGTCTCGACGGTCGAAGGGGCGATCCGACAGGTCGAGGAGCAGGCCGCCGGCATCGCCCGCTCGACCGAGGACATCGAGCGCGAGTCCGACAGCTTCCTCGGCACGCTCGAGGCGGCCTCCGACGACCTGGGGCGCTCGTCGGCGACGCTCGGCGAGGCGCGCGACCGCATCGGCAGCCTGGTGCGGCGCGGCGAGCGCCTCGTCGGCCTGATGGCGAGCAGCCCGGAGAACGGGCTCGACCATCCCTTCGTCGAACGGGTGCGCGCGGCGGCGGCCGAGGTCTCGGCCGCCTTCGAGGCCGGTCTCGCGGCCGGCGAGATCACCGAGGACGCGCTCTTCGACGCGGACTACCGGCCGATCCCGGGCAGCGACCCTCAGCAGCTGCTGGCCCGCTTCACCGAATTCACCGACCGCGTGCTGCCGGCGATCCAGGAGCCGGTCCTGGCCAGCGATCCGCACATCGTGTTCTGCGCGGCGATCGACCGCAACGGCTACCTGCCGACGCACAACCTCAAGTTCGCCCAGCCGCAGGGCAAGGATCCGGTGTGGAACAACGCCAACTGCCGCAACCGGCGGGTCTTCGACGACCGTGTCGGCCTGGCCGCCGGCCGCAACGAGGCGCCGTTCCTGCTGCAGGCCTATCGCCGCGACATGGGCGGCGGGCAGTTCGCGCTGATGAAGGACGTCTCGGCGCCGATCGTCGTGCGCGGCCGGCACTGGGGCGGCCTGCGTCTCGCCTACAAGCCCGACTGAGCCTGTCGACGCCCGCGGACCCAGGGGGCGCCCAGGGGGCCGGCGGGCGGATCGGATGCGCTCTACGAGAAACGGCCCGCGGCTTGCGCCGCGGGCCGTGTTCTTTCGCTCTCGCGCCGCGCGGCGGCGGCGGTCAGCCGCCGGTCGCGACGATCAGGCAGTCCATCGAGCGCTGCTGCAGCTCGCGGCAGGCGCGCTTCGCCTCGGGCTGGCCGAGGCCGAGGATGCGCGCCCGGTAGAGCGTCTTGGCCCCGGCCGGCAGGCTGGTCACCACGACCTGCTCGGCCGGCAGCAGGTCCGGCAGGCGCTCGCTCGCCCGCTTGGCCAGGCTGAGCGCGGAATCGTAGTCGAAGAAGGCGCCGACCTGCACGCCGTAGGGACCCGCGGCGGTGGCCGCATGCGCCGGACGGATCAGGCGATCGAGCACCGAGCTGCCGTCCAGATCCGGGGCCTCGGCGCCTTGCGCGCCCGCTTGCGCGAGCTTGCGCTCGCCGAGCTGGATGACCGGCGGCGTCGGCTCCACGCCGGTCGCACCCGGCGCCGCCTCTGCGGGCGCCAGCGCCAGCAACGTCGTCGGCTTCGGCGGCGAGGGATCGGGGGTGTAGCGGGGCAGCGAGGCGGCCTGCACGAAGCCGCGGTCGAGCAGGTCCATCATGTGCTTGTCGCGCGAGCGCGAGGTCTTGCCGCCGAACACCACGGCGATCAGGCGCCGGCCGTTGCGCATCACCGAGGCGGCGAGATTGAAGCCCGAGGCCCGGATGTAGCCGGTCTTGATGCCGTCGGTGCCGCTGTAGGCCTTCAGCAGGTTGTTGTGGTTCTTGTAGGTGTTGCCGCGGTAGCGGAAGGCCTTGGTCGAGAAGACGTCGTAGTAAGTCGGGAAGTTGCGCAGCAGGGCCATCGAGAGCACCGCCATGTCGCGGGCCGTCGACTTCTGGCCCTGGTTGGGCAGGCCCGAGGCGTTGCGGAAGCTGGTGCGCGTCATGCCCAGGCTCTCGGCCTTCTCGGTCATCATGCGCGCGAACTGGATCTCGGTGCCGCCGAGCGCCTCGGCGACCACCACGGCGACGTCGTTCGCGGACTTCGTGGTCAGCGCCAGGATCGCGTCCTCGACGCGGATCGTGCTGCCGGCCTTGAGCCACAGCTTGGACGGCGGCATGCCCTGGGCGCGCTGCGAGACGCTGAGCTTGCTGTCGAGCGACAGCTCGCCGCGGTCGAGCGCCTCGAAGAGCATGTACAGCGTCATCATCTTGGTCAGCGACGCGGGGTACTTGCGCTCGTCGGCGTTGGCCTCGTGGAGGACCGTACCGGTTTCGAAGTCGATGACGATGGAGGCATACTTGCCCGCCTGTGCCGGCGCGGCGAGCGGCGCGAGCAGCAGAAGGACCAGCGCGAGGCCGGCGAAACGCCATGATAAACGGGAAACTGCTCGACGAAGCACAGGTCACCTCCGAAGATTCGTCCGTAAGCCTCGCGAATCACGCCTTCTTTTACGCGAATTGGCTCGCTACTGTCCAGCGCTCCGACGTCCGCGCGACGCCGGCTGCCCCCACAAGCCGCAGCTGAGGCGACAAGCATGACCAACCTAAGGTTAACAGGTAAAGAGTTTCCTACCGCGGCGGGGCCCGGCGCGTGCCGGGCGCGGCGCGCCCGGCGAGGCCTGCTGCGGGCGCTCTCGGCCGGCGGGCTGCTGCTGCTCGCGGCCTGCACCTACCGGGGCGATCTCGAGACGCCCTTCGCCCAGAAGCTGACCTGGTTCAGCCTGCTCAACGGCGACGACATCCGCAGCGCCTGCCATGAGGGCGCCCCGGATCGTCTGCGCCTGGTCTACAACGGCCGCTACCAGGAGCAGCTGCGGGTCTACGACCTGGTCGCCAGCGACCCCGCCGGCCCGAACGCCGGCGGCGCCGAGCTGCTGGCGCGGGTCCAGGATGCCGACAGCTACAACCGGCTCGGCTCGATCGACCTCGGCTCGCCGCTTTCCGCCTGGCAGTGGCGAGAGGCGCGGGCCTCGCTGTCCGAGGAGGAGTTCCGGCGGCTGCAGCGCACGCTGGAGCAGGCCGGCCTCGGCGAGCCGACGCCGGCCGGCACCGAGCTGCTGTCGACCCGCTTCTACTGGATCGCCATCGCCTGCGCCGGCGGCCGGGTCTGGTTCCAGGCCTGGCAGCACCCGGCCAGCGACGTCACGCGCCTGCCCTTCGTCTCGCTGCTGCTCGCCGCCGACGGCACCGGGGTGCCGTTCAACGCCCCGCGCCCGCTCGGCGCCGACGAGGTCGCGCTGCAGGATCCCGGACCGCTCAAGGAGCGCGAGCGCGGCGGCTTTCGCATGGTGGTGACGGAGAACGGGCTCGGCGGCCTGCCCTGATCTGCCGGCAGGACCGGCGCTCAGTCCTCGCGGACCAGCGACAGCCGCCGCGCATCGGCGGCCGGCATCAGGCTGTCGACCCAGGGGCCCGGCGGCATCTCGGTGGCCAGCTTGGTGATGTGCTCGTTCCACCAGGTGCGCTGGGCGACCAGGTCCTCGTAGTCGTACTGCGTCTCGCGCCAGCGCCGGTCGGCGACCGAGAAGGTCATCATGTCCACCGGGTAGCCCACGTCGGCCGAGGAGAACCGGGTCGAGTCGAAGGAGAGATAGGCGAGCTTGAGCGCCGTCTCCATCGGCGTCTCGAAGCGCAGGGCCCGGTCGAGGATCGGCTTTCCGTAGGCCACCGCGCCGATCGAGAGATAGGGCGTGCGCCGGTCGACGGCGATCCAGTTGCCTTCCGGATAGACCAGGAACAGCGTCGGCTGGGGGTCGTCCTCGAGCTGTCCGGCGACGATGGCGTGCAGATTGAACTGCAGATCGGACTTCTCCAGCGCCTCGCGGTCCTGCTCGGCGACCTCGCGCAGGCACTGGCAGTAGCTCTCGACCGCCGAGAGCATGGCGCCGTGGCCGTTGGGGAAGCGCTTGCGCTGGGCGCGGTCGAAGAAGGCGAGGGTCTTGTCCCTGAGCGAGCGCAGGCCGGAGGTCATGATCGCGACCTGCGCGCCCTCGGGCCCGTGCCGGGTCGCCTTGCGCGCGTTGCTGACCTGGCTGCCCGCGGTGACCCGGCCATCGGCCAGCAGCACGAGGCCGTCGCTTACCATCAATCCCAGGCAATAGGTCATCGACAGCTCGGTGCAGGCGGCGCGTCAGGGGCGGAATCGGCGGTCAGGGTGACAGGTTCGCCGCGTCGCGGCAAGGCGTCTGCCGGCGCCGCGCCCCCCGCCCGCAAGCCCTTCGGCAGGCCCCGGTGCGAGGCCGGGTGCGAGCCCGGTTGCGAGGCCGGCCGCAAGCCCGTCCGCCCGCCTCGTCGCGTTGCCCGCGCGGCGTGCGCGGAAGGCTCGCGGCGCTCCCGGCACCCGGGATGTTGCAGTGCAGCAAAATTCCCTTGACTCGCGACCGGGCGTGCATATCTTCCCGGTATGTTGCGGTGCAGCAAAGGCCGCAACGGTGAGACACCGCTCAGCCTTCCGGTCGACCGTCCGGGGCGAGCCAGTACGAGGAGAAGCTAGATATGACCGCTAAGAAGAACACCGCGGCGGCCCAGCAGGACGTGCTGGCTCCCGTCGAAGCTGCCGTCAACGCCAGCAAGGAGACCGTCGAGGCCGTGATGAAGGCCGGCACGGACGCCTACGCCAAGCAGTACGAGCAGGGCGTATCCATGACCAAGGACCACGTGGAGAAGACCTCCGCCATGATGTTCAAGAACTACGACGACCTGGTCGCGATGAACAAGGCGAACATCGACGCCGTCGTCGCCACCACGACGACCTTCGCCAAGGGCTTCGAGACCCTGACCAAGGAGCTGATGGGCTTCGCGCAGGGCAACGTCGAGAGCGGCATGGCCACGACCAAGCAGCTGCTCGGCGCCAAGAACCTGCAGGAGCTCATGGATCTGCAGAGCGAGTACGGCCGCACGCTGTTCGACAGCTGCGTCGCCGAGAGCGCCAAGATCGCCGAGATGTCGATGAAGACGGCCAACGAGGCCTTCGCGCCGATCCAGGAGCGGGTCCAGGTGACCGTCGAGACCGTGACCAAGCCGGTCGCGGCTTAAGTCGCCGTTCACCCTTCGCAGGGTACGATCCGGGCCCGGCGGTTCTCCGCCGGGCCCTTGTCGTTTCGGAAGGCCTTGTCGTTTCGGGGGCGTCACGGCGGCGCGATCGGCGCTGCGGCGACTCCTCGGGCATGTTAACCTTTTTTCGGCGGAGCTTCGAAGAGGGGGTACCAGCGCCATGACGGCTTCCCGGGAGCGCGTTGCCTGGTTCAACGGCAGCTACCTGCCCGAGGCCGAGATCCGCATTCCCTTCCGGGATCGCGGCTTCATCCATGGCGACGCGGTGTTCGACACCGCCCGGACCTTCCGCGGCCGCATCCACAAGCTGGCCGAGCACGTCGAGCGGCTCTACCGCTCGCTGGCCTACCTGCGTATCGATCCCGGGCTGTCCCCCGCCGAGCTGATCGCGATCAGCGAGGAGGTCGTCGCCCGCAACGAGCCGCTGCGCGAGGCCGCCGGCGACTGGTGGCTGACCCAGCGCGTGACCCGCGGCGTGCCGGCCGGCGAGGACGACGGCCGAGGCGCCGCCGGAGGGGCGGGCGGCGGTGCGGCGGCGGGCGATCGGCCGACGGTGATCGTCGAATGCACGCCGCTGCCGTTGGCTCGGCGCGCGCCGCTGTTTCGCGACGGCATCGACGTGGTGATCCCCTGGGTGCGCCGGACGCCGCCCGAGGCCTTGTCGCCGCGCGCCAAGACCCACAATTATCTCAATCTGACCTTGGGCCAGCTGGCTGCCAGCGGCGGCAATCCCGACGCCTGGGCGGTGCTGCTCGACCAGCACGGCAATCTCTGCGAGGGCATCGGCTGCAACCTCTTCCTGGTGATCGACGGCGTGCTCAAGACGCCGCGCGCCCAGAGGGTGCTGCCGGGCATCACCCGGGAGACGGTGATGGAACTGGCGGCGACCCTGGGAATTGCCGTTGAGGAGACCGACCTCGACCCCTATGACGCGATCACCGCGGAGGAGGGCTTCCTGACCTCGACCAGCCTGTGCCTCTGCCCGATCCGCTCGCTCGACGGCCGGCCGATCGGATCCGGCCGCGTGCCGGGCAGCGTGACCGAGCGCCTGTCGCGGGCCTTTTCGGAGAGCGTTCAGTTCGATTTCGTCGGGCAGTATCTCGCCCGACTGGCGGCCTGAGGCGCGGAACGATGACGCGGTTGCCGGACGCCCCCTTGACGCGAGGCGGCCCGCGGCAACCTAATTCTAGGGACGGGGAGCGCGCGGGCCTTTCCGTCGGCACCAGGCAGCCGGGACCGGTCCCGGGCCAAGAGGATCATGAGCGAAGACGACGACAACAAGCGGAGGGACGGCGGCAACTCGACCGGCGTGATCGTGCGGACCCGCACGAAGACGAAGAAGCCGTCCATGTACAAGGTCCTGATGTTGAACGACGACTACACGCCGATGGAGTTCGTCGTCCACGTGCTCGAGCGCTTCTTCTCGAAGACGCGGGAAGAGGCGACCGCGATCATGATGCACGTGCACCGGCGCGGTGTCGGCGTGTGCGGGGTCTACACCTACGAGATCGCCGAGACCAAGGTGACGCAGGTCGTGGAGTACGCCCGCAAGCACCAGCACCCGCTGCAGTGCACTCTGGAAAAGGAATGATGCGCTAGATGCTTTCGGCCAACCTCGAGAAGACCCTGCATCGCGCCCTGGCCTTCGCCAACGAGCGGCGTCACGAGTACGCGACGCTGGAGCACCTGCTGCTGGCGCTCGGCGAGGACAGCGACGCGGTCGCGGTGATGCGGGCCTGCGGCGTCGACGTCGAGAAGCTCAAGAGCGAAGTCTCGGACTACATCGACAACGAGCTGTCGAACCTGATCAACGCCCACGTCGGCGAGGCCAAGCCTACGGCGGGCTTCCAGCGCGTGCTGCAGCGCGCGGCGATCCACGTCCAGTCGTCGGGGCGCGAGGAGGTCACCGGCGCCAACGTGCTGGTCGCGATGTTCTCGGAGCGCGAGAGCCACGCCGTCTATTTCCTGCAGGAGCAGGACATGACGCGCCTCGACGCGGTCAACTACATCAGCCACGGCATCGCCAAGGTGCCGGGGCACGAGAAGCCGCGCACCGTGCGCGGCTCCGACGAGCAGGCGGAGGGTTCCACGGAGAAGGAATCGAAGAAGGGTCGCGAGGCGCTCGACGCCTATTGCATCGACCTGAACGAGAAGGCCCGCAAGGGCAAGATCGACCCGCTGATCGGCCGCGAGCACGAGATCGAGCGCACCATCCAGGTGCTCTGCCGCCGGACCAAGAACAACCCGCTCTACGTCGGCGACCCCGGCGTCGGCAAGACCGCGATCGCCGAGGGCCTGGCCCGGCGCATCGTCGACGGCGACGTGCCGGAGGTCCTCAAGGACGCGACGATCTTCGCGCTCGACATGGGCGCGCTGCTCGCCGGCACCCGCTACCGCGGCGACTTCGAGGAGCGCCTCAAGGCCGTGATGACCGAGATGGAGCAGCAGCCGCATGCCGTGCTGTTCATCGACGAGATCCACACGGTGATCGGCGCGGGCGCCACCTCGGGCGGCGCGATGGACGCCTCCAACCTGCTGAAGCCGGCGCTGCAGTCGGGCGGCCTGCGCTGCATCGGCTCGACGACCTACAAGGAGTACCGCAACTACTTCGAGAAGGACCGGGCGCTGGTCCGGCGCTTCCAGAAGATCGACGTCAACGAGCCCTCGGTCGAGGACTCGGTGAAAATCCTGCGCGGCCTCAAGCCCTACTACGAGAAGCACCACGGCGTGCGCTACACCAACGAGGCCCTGCGCACCGCGGTCGAGCTGGCGCACCGCTACATCAACGACCGCAAGCTGCCCGACAAGGCGATCGACGTGATCGACGAGGTCGGCGCGGCGCAGACCCTGCTGCCGGACTCGCGGCGCAAGAAGCAGGTCGGCGTCAAGGAGGTCGAGGCGGTGGTCGCCAAGATCGCGCGCATCCCGCCCAAGTCGGTTTCCAAGGACGACAAGGAGGCGCTGCGCAACCTGGAGCGCGACCTCAAGACCATGGTGTTCGGCCAGGACCGGGCGATCGAGGCGCTGTCGAGCGCGATCAAGCTGGCCCGCGCCGGCCTGCGCGAGCCCGAGAAGCCGATCGGCTGCTACCTCTTCTCCGGCCCGACCGGCGTCGGCAAGACCGAGGTCGCCCGCCAGCTCGCGCACTCTCTGGGCATCGAGCTGACCCGCTTCGACATGTCGGAGTACATGGAGCGGCATTCGGTGAGCCGGCTGATCGGCGCGCCGCCGGGCTACGTCGGCTTCGACCAGGGCGGCCTGCTGACCGACGCGATCGACCAGCACCCGCACCAGGTCCTGCTGCTCGACGAGATCGAGAAGGCCCATCCGGACCTGTTCAACATCCTCCTGCAGATCATGGACTACGGCAAGCTGACGGATCACAACGGCAAGAACGTCGACTTCCGCAACGTCATCCTGATCATGACCACCAACGCCGGCGCCGCCGACATGGCCAAGCCGGCCATCGGCTTCGCCCGCGAGAAGCGCGAGGGCGAGGACCAGGAGGCGATCAACCGGATGTTCACGCCGGAGTTCCGCAACCGCCTGGACTCGATCATCCCCTTCGCCGGCCTGACGCCGGAGATCGTCCAGCGGGTCGTCGACAAGTTCGTCATCCAGCTCGAGGCGCAGCTCGCCGACCGCAACGTCACCATCGAGCTCAGCGCCGCGGCGCGCCGCTGGCTGGGCGAGCGGGGCTACGACGAGAACTTCGGCGCCCGCCCGCTGGGCCGCGTGATCCAGGACAAGATCAAGCGGCCGCTCGCCGAGGAGCTGCTGTTCGGCAAGTTGACCAAGGGCGGCGTCGTCAAGGTCGACATCGTCGACGGCGAGCCGAGCTTCGTCTTCGAGGAGGCCTCGGGCGGTGGCGGCAATGCCGGCGGCGGCAAGCCGGGCGGCGGCCGCAAGAGCGGCGGCGACGGCGGTGGCGACGGGGGCGGCAGCTCCAAGACCGACGGCAAGGTCCCCGAACTGGTCGAGTAGCGTGGGCCTGCTGCCCGGCACCCGCGTTCTCGACCTCTCACAGTGGCTGCCCGGCCCCGCGGCCGGGCAGCTGCTTTCCGACCTCGGCGCCGACGTGCTCAAGGTCGAGCCGCCGGCCGGCGACCCGATGCGCGCCCTGGGGCCCTGCGACGACGACGGCGTCTCGGCGTGGTACAAGGCGGTCAATGCCGGCAAGCGGGTGCTGCGGCTTGACCTCAAGAGCGCCGAGGGACGTACGCTGTTCCGCCGCCTGGCCGGCGAGGCCGACGTGCTGCTCGAGAGCTACCGCCCTGGCACGCTGGAGCGGCTCGGCCTCGGCCGCGACAGCCTGAGGGCTCTCAACCCGGGGCTCGTGCACTGCGCGCTCTCCGGCTACGGCCAGACCGGCCCCTACGCCAGCAAGGGCGGGCACGACATCAACTACATGGCGGTCGGCGGCGGCCTCGTCGCCTCGGGGCCCGAGGCGGCGCCGACCATGGCCTACCCGCCGGTCGCCGACCACGCCTCGGCGCTGCAGGCCGTGGTGATGATCCTGGCCGCGCTGCTGCGCCGCGGCAGCGGCGGCGGCCGCAGCGGAGGCGAGGGCGCCTACCTCGACGTCAGCCTGACCGAGACCGTGCTGGCCTGGCAGGCCCTGCCGCTGACCGCGGCGCTGCGGCCCGGCTGGCAGCCGACGCGCGGACGGGCCGCGCTCAACGGCGGCGCCGCCTGCTACCGGGTCTACCGCACCGCCGACGGCCGCTTCGTCACGCTCGGCGCCATCGAGTCCAAGTTCTGGCAGTCCTTCTGCGAGGCCGTCGGCCGACCCGACCTGGTCGCGCGCCAGTGGGAAGCCTTCCCCCAGAAGCCGCTGATCGCCGAGGTCGAGGCGATCTTCGCCGGCCGGCCCCTGGCCGACTGGGTGGCGCTGCTCGGCCCGCTCGACTGCTGCTTCGAGCCGGTGCCGGAGCTCGCCGAGGTCCCCGACCACCCGCAGATCGCGGCGCGCCGCCAGCTGCGCCGGGCCGGCGGCGGCGTCGAGGGGCCGCGCGTCGAGAGCCTGCTCGCCGCCTGGGTCGACGGCCAGCCGCCGCCGGAGCGCGCGCCGGTGCGCGAGGTCGAGGGCGAGCGGGCGCTGGCGGCCTGGGGCGCCAGCGCCTGAAAACAGCCGCTCGGCCCGCCGGCTGCCGCCCGGCCGGTCAGCGCCAGCCGGTGCCGGTCTGCGTGCGCTCGGAGGCCATCTGCTGGCGGGTGATGCAGCGGACCTCATGCCGCTCGTCGACCGACTGGTAGTAGGTCTGCATCTCCATGCAGTCCTTCAGCGTGGTCCAGCCGGACAGGTCAGCGAGGTACTGGCTGCCGAACAGCGCGACGATCATGAAGACTTCCGTCATGTCGGATTCCTCGGACTGTTGCTGCGAGTCTGCCCGATCCGTAACGGAGCCGTAACAAGAATCTGCGCACGTCGTGCGCTTTCTTGGTGCTCGGGCCAGGGATGTGGATTGGAACGCGGCCGGCCGGCCGCCGGGCCCCGCCGTCAGCGGCGACTCGCCCGCTCCGCTTCGCCCAGCCAGAAGGCGGCCTTCTCGGGCTCGGCCGGCGTGCCGAAGGCGCCGTGGCGCAGCTTCTCGGCGAGCGTGCGCATCGCCAGGACGTGGCCGCCGCCCGCGGCGCTCTCCAGCCAGCGGCGCGCACGGGTCTGGTCGGGCTCGACGCCGCGGCCCTGGGCGAAGTCCTCGGCGAGGTCGAACATCGCGGTCAGCACGCCGCGCTCGGCGAGCCTGCGGTGCGCCCGGTGCGCCGCCTCGTGGCGCCCGCGGATCGCGTAGAAGAGCGCCGCCAGGCGGTTGGTCTCCAGGTGACCGGGATCCAGGGCCAGGGCGCGCGCGAGCGGCGCCTCGGCCGCGTCGTAGACGCGCAGGCCGACCAGCACCGAGGCGAGGTCGAGCTGCGCGCGCAGCTCGCCGGCATGCGCCTCGGCGATCGCGGCGAAGCGCTCGATCGCGTCGGTCTCGCGGTAGGTCGCCAGCAGGCCCCAGGCCAGCTGGCGTTCGAGCGCCAAGCGCAGCGCGCCCTCGGCCGGGTCGGCCGTCTCGAGCGCGGCGGTGCAGGGGGCGACGGCCTCGACCCGCGGCGCGGCGAGGCAGGCCCGGGCCGTGGCGCCGGCGCCGCCGTCCTGGGCCGGCGCGCCGGCGGCCGGCAGAAGCAGGCAGAGGCCGGCCGCGGCGGCCGCCAGGGGCGACCGGCCCGGCCGGGGGCCGGCACCTAGTCCTCGCGTCGGAACGGCGTCCATTCCTCGGTCATCGCCTCGATCTCGTGGCGCACCGCCGGGCGCTCGCGCTCCAGGAAGCGCTCGACGGCCTCTTCCAGGCCGGGGTCCTGGATCAGGTGGGCGCTGTAGGTCTCGACCGGCAGGTAGCCGCGCTGCACCTTGTGCTCGCCCTGGGCGCCGGCCTCGACCCGCGCCAGTCCGTGGGCGATGGCGAAATCGATGGCCTGGTAGTAGCAGGCCTCGAAGTGCAGGAACTTGTAGTCCAGCAGGCAGCCCCAGTTGCGGCCGTAGAGCGTGTCGCCGCCGACCAGGTTGAGCGCGCCGGCGACCGGCCGGTCCTCGGCCTCGGCGAGGATCAGCACGACTCGCTCGCCGAGCCGCTGGCCGAGCAGGTGGAAGAAGTCGCGCGTCAGGTAGGCGTTGGCCCACTTCTTGTCGACCGTGTTGAGATAGAAGCGGTAGAAGGCCTCCCAGTGCCGCTCCTCGATCTCGTCGCCGACCAGGGCGCGCAGCCGGATGCCGGACTCGGCAACCTGGCGGCGCTCCTTGCGGATCGCCTTGCGCTTGCGCGAGACCATGCGCGCCAGGAAGTCGTCGAAGCTGGCGTAGCCCTCGTTGGTCCAGTGGTACTGGCGGCCGACGCGTTGCAGGAAGCCGAAGCGGCCGAGCCGCTCCCACTCGGCGCGGGTCGGGAAGGTGACGTGCAGCGAGGAGACCTCGTGGCGCCGGGCGATCTCGACCAGGCCCGAGGCCAGGGCGTCGCCGACCGCGTCGGGGTCGGCCTCGGGGCGCATCAGCAGGCGTGGCCCGGTGACCGGCGTGAAGGGCACCGAGCACTGCAGCTTGGGGTAGTAGCGGCCGCCGGCGCGCTGGTAGGCGTCGGCCCAGCCCCAGTCGAAGACGTACTCGCCGTAGGAGTGGTTCTTGAGATAGAGCGGCACGGCGCCGAGCAGCAGGCCGTTCTCGCCCTCCAGCAGCAGGTGCTGGGCCAGCCAGCCGGTGTCCGCGGTCGCCGCCTTGCCGTCCTCCAGCGCGCTCAGGAAGGCGTGGCTGACGAAGGGGTTGTCCGGACCGGCGCAGGCGTCCCACTGCGCGGCCTCGACCTCCTTCAGGGAGGCGGCGACCTTGATCAGGATCGGCGAGGCGCCGTCGGGCAAGAGGCTGCTCCCGGAGGCGGCCGGCGCGAGGAGAGGCCGGCTTCCGGGCAGGAGTCTAACCCTGTCGCGGCGGGGAGCAAGCGCCCCCGCCGCGACAGTTTCTCACGCCGGCGCCCGTCTCGCGCAGGCACCCTTCGCGCCGGCACCCGTTTCGCGCAGACGCCCGGGGGCGTTCAGAACGGCAGGACCGAGTCGCGCAGGAACACCAGGCCGACGCCGGCGACCACGCCGCCGGCGATGCGCAGGCCGACCGGCAGCGCCTCGCGCCCGGTCGCGTTGCGGGCGGTCACCAGCGCGACGCCGGCGGCCAGGGCGTACTGGATCGCCGCGAAGCCGATGAAGTAGGCGGCCAGCGGGGTGGTCTCGGCGCCGACGATCGATTCGCCGTAGGCGTAGCCGTGGAACAGGCCGGCGACGCCGAACAGGCCGAGCGCGGCGCCGGCGGCGATGCGCTTGCCGTAGACCAGCGCGGCGCCGATGGCGGCGACCGACAGCGCGATCAGCGGCTCGACCAGCGGCAGGTCGAGCAGAGCCAGATGGGCGACCACGCCCAGCACCGTGGCGCCGACGAAGGCGAGCGGGGCGAGCAGCGGTCGCCCGAGCGTCGCCGCGACGAGGCCGACGCCGATGATGAAGGCGAGATGGTCGAGCCCGATCACCGGGTGGCCGAGGCCCGACAGCAGGCCCTCTCCGAAGGTCGAGACGATCGCGCCGCCCATCGGGTGATGGGCGAAGGCCGGTCCGGCCACGGTGACCGCCGCGCCGAGCGTCAGCAGGGCGGCGAGAAGGCGGAGATTGGAAAACATGCGGTGGCTCCCTGGTGTCCCCTGAACGTCACAGGTTGCCGCAACGGGGCCCCTGCGATCACCCCGTCGCACGGGTCCGCTTCGGCGGATCGACGGCCGGTCTCCTGGCTTGCGGGTCGCTGCGTGCTCGGCTGCCTTCCCGCGGCTGGCGTGCCGCAGTGACATGACGAAAGGCCTCGAACGCTCGCCGCTCACAGTTGCGGGGGCAGCCGCGGCCTTGGCGCCCGAGCCGAACCGGCCGGCGCCGCACCGCAGTTCCCGATACCGTCGCTGTTCGCACGCTAGCCTTTTTGCCGGGGCCGAGCCAAGCCGGAATGCGTCGCCTCCTGCGGCCTCAGCGACCGGCCGGCCCGGCACGCGACGCCGGCTCGGCTTCGCTTGCCGCCCCGGACCCGCCCTCGGCGGGGGTTTCCAGCCCCCAGCCGCGCAGCGCGACCGGCGCCGAGCGCCCGCGCAGCGGCTGCGGCGGCAGCGCCGCGAAGCCTTCGACGGCCGCCGCGCCCTTGGCGCCGGCGGCGAGGGCGCGCTCGACGCAGCTTTCGGTCGTCAGGATCACGGCGCCGACCTCCCGGGCCAGCTCCTCGAGCCGGCTGGCGACGTTCACCGTGTCGCCGATCACCGTGAACTCGAAGCGCCGCCGGCCGCCGACGTCGCCCAGGAACAGCCGGCCGTGGTGCACGCCGATCGCGGCGCGCGGCGCCTCGGCGTCCTCGGCCTGCCAGGCGGCGATCGCCGCGGCCATGCGCTTGGCCGCGGCCAGCGCCTCGGCGGCGTCGCTGGCGCGCGGCTCGGGCACGCCGAAGGTCGCCAGCGCGCCGTCGCCGAGGAACTTGTCGAGCGTGCCCTCCTCGGCGAAGACCGCCTCC
>JAUILQ010000010.1 GCA_030433005.1 Alphaproteobacteria bacterium | reverse complement strand
AGAAGACCCGGCGGCTCGACCCTTCGAGCTACTACTTCGAGCCCCTGCCCTCGCCCGACGGCGCGCGCTACGAGGTGAGCGCCTGGAGCAAGGGCGCGCTGCGTCTCATGGTCTGCGACGACGCGAACTTCCAGCGCTTCCGCAACGGCCAGGCCTACCGCTGCCACCAGACGAAGGACCGCGGCGGCAAGCTGCTCTACGCGCCGGCCGCGCCGCGCTCCCAGATGTTCCTGGTGCTCCGCAACGAGAACATCTTCATGATCAAGGAGGTCACCTGGCGCACCCGGGTCGAGTACGTCATGAGCCCGGAGGCGGTGCGCGGCGCGCGCGAGAGCCTGAGAGCCCTCGACGAGGCGATGCGGACGCTCTTCGTCATGCCCGACTTCGACTGGTCGATCGAGCCCTGCGGCCAGGTGAACGCGTCTTCGAAGGCGGCGACCGGGGACATCAAGATCTGCTCGGAGCTGATCCATGAAGGAAGGCTGAGCGGCAACCGTGCGGCGTCCCTGATGCCGGTCTTCCACGAGCTCGGCCACACGCTGCTCAACCTCTGGGGCGAGCCGAACCACTGGAACGAGCGCACCGCCGACGAGTTCGCCGCCGTCATGGCGCTCCTGATGAACAAGCGAGGCCAGGTCGCGGACTGGATCTCGGCTTTCGAGGAGAACGAGGATCCGCTCGGCGAGACCCGCGCCGCCCTCAGGGGCGGGCCGCATCCGCTGCCCGCCCAGCGCGTCGCGGCCCTCTGGGACATCCTGCGCTGGCCGGACCAGACCGTGCGGCGCTGGACCAGCACGCTCTACCCGCACATGACGACGACCGCATTGCGGATGGTCGTCGAGCAGGGGCACCCGGGCGCCGACCCGGAGCTGGCGCGGCGCATTCTGCGCGAGCGCGGGGAGTCGTGAGGGCGGCACGAGGGCCCGGGAAACAGGGGTGCAGTTGAGAAGACGCCTTCCCCCGCTCGCGACGCGCCACCGTTCCAGGTAGAATCTTCGCGGAGACTTTCTCCCACCCTCCTCAAGCCGGACGCTCCCGCCCGCTCATGCACCCGCCAACGCCGGCACGCCGTTCCATCGTCGTCCACGGCAGCCTCGCCGCCGCCGAGGTGCGCCTCGCGCTGGGTCGCGAGCGCGCCCACGGCAGCCAGGTGATGACCTTCGAGCAGGCGGTCGCACGGCTGGCGGGCGGCTTTGCGCGCCCGATCGAGGCAGACGCGCTGCGCGAGGCGATCCACCAGGCGCTCAGGGCCGATCCCCGCGAGGTGCCGCTCGGCGAGCTCGATGCGATCCGGGACCTTCCCGGCACGGCACGGGCCGCGGCCGATACGCTCTACAAGTGCTGGCGCGCCGGGATCGATCTCGAGGCGCGTGCCCGCGAGGCAAGAGACGCCGGCGCCGGCGTGGGCGACCAAGCAGCCGGTTCCCGGGGCCGGCTGAGAGCGCTCGCCGCGCTCGAGCGCGCTGCCCTGGCGCGCCTGCCGGGCGGCATGAAGCGACCCGCGGACCTGGTGGCCGCCGCCGAGCATCGGCTTGCCCATGCACCCGCCGTACTCGGCGCGCTCGAGATCCGCGGCCTGACCCAGATGGCGCCCTGCTGGCGGCCGTTGCTCGCGAGGCTGGCCGGTGTCGTGACGGTGCGCTGGGTTGCCGGGCCGCGCGAAGTGCCGGTCTGGCTCGACGAGATGAACGCCGCGCTCGCGACCCCGATCGTCGTAGAGCGGGCCGAACCGGCGAGCCCGGCGCTCAAGGTCTATTCCTGCGCGGACAGCGCCCACGAGATCGTCGAGGCGCTGCGCTGGGCGCGGGCGCTGATGGCCGAGGGCCGCGCGCGCCCCGAAGAGATCGCCATCGCCGCGGCGAGCCCGGCCGAGTTCGACGACCACATGGAGAGCCTGGCGGCCCAGGCGAACCTCGACGTCCACTTCGTGCACGGCCGCCGCGCACTCGCCTCGGCCGACGGCCAGGCGGCAGCCGCCCTGGCCGAATTGCTGCTCCGCGGCCTGTCGCGCGGCCGCGTCGAGCGCTTGGTCCGGCTGCTGCGCGGCATCTCGCCGGAGATCGACGCGCTGCCGGAGAACTGGCACCGATCGCTGCCCCAGGACGCCCCGCTGCTGTCGCTGGACCGCTGGCGTAGCCTGCTGGAGAACATGGCCGAGGACGGCTCCGATCAGGGTCGGGAGGACGTCGGGCAGCCGAAGGAGGGCGCTCTCCTGCTCTCGATCCTGGAGGACCTCGACCGCGGCCCGCCGGCCGCCGGCGAGGTGGGCGAGCGCCTGCTGAAGGGGCCGTCGCTCGCGATCTGGCGCAAGGCGCTCAAGGAGGGACCGCCCGAGGCCCTCGACGTAACGCTCTCCGGCCTTCGCCTGCGCGACGGCCTCGAGCCCACCACCTCGATCGCCTGGATGCCGGCCTCGGCGCTCGCTGCCAGCCCGCGGCGCTTCGTGCGCCTCGTCGGGCTCTCCTCGCGCGCCTGGCCGCGGCCCATCTCGGAAGACCGTCTGCTGCCGGAGCAGGCCGTTCCGCTCGAGGAACTCGACCCGCTGCCGGTGGCCGAGGCCGACCGCCGCGACTTCCGCACGATCCTGGCGACCACTGGCCCTTCCCAGGCCCAGGGGGCCAGCGAGCGGGGAGAAGTCGCCATGTCCCGCTCGCGCCGGGACGCCGAGGGTCGCGAGCTCGGCCGCTCGCCGCTGCTTCCCCTGAAGGAAGAGGTGCCCGAGGCCTACTTGGCCGAGGGCCGGGTGCCCGAGCACGCGATGAGCGAGCCCGACCGCCTGCTCGCCCGGCAGTCCGAGTTCGCCCATCTGCCGGTCGCGGCGAGTGCCCGTGCCTGCTGGCGGGACTGGCACCGAGCGGAGCTGACCGCCCGCGACGGTCTGGTGAGGGAGAACCACCCCGTCGTCCTGCGCGCGCTCGAGCGGCCCCAGTCGGCGACCTCGCTCGGCAAACTGCTGCGCGATCCTCTCGGGTGGCTGTGGACCTACGCGCTCGGCTGGCGGGCGACGGACGTTGACGAAGAGCCGCTCAGCCTCGACGCGCTGGCGTTCGGAAATCTCATGCACGAGATCCTCGACCGCGCGGTGCGCCGCCTCGAGGCCGACGGCGGCCTGGCAGCCGCGGACCCGTCGGCTATCGCGGTGGCCGTCGAGGCCGCCCGCTCGGAGACGGCCGTGGCCTGGGAGAAGGATCTGCCGGTCCCGCCCCTCGTCGTCTGGCGCCGCTTCCAGGAGATGGCGGCCGCGCTAGCCTCGAATGCGCTCGCGATCGATCCCGCCGACCCCGAAGTTCGGGGGGATGACGGAGCTCCCGGTGGTCCGATGGAGGGTGCGGGCGAGGGGAGGAATGCACTCCCCGGGCGCAGGAGCTGGACCGAGATCCCCTTCGGCGTCCCGAATCCGCTCCGCGATGATGACAGGCATGCGGCCCGGGACCTGCCCTGGGATCCCGCCTTGGCGGTCGAGATCCCGGACGCCGGCCTGACGACCACGGGCAAGATCGATCGCCTGGACCTGACGGCTGCCGGCGATCGTGCCTGGGTGGTCGACTACAAGTCCGGCAAGGTCCCGAGGAAGCCCGAAGAGATCGTGCTGAAGGGCGGCTCGGAGCTGCAGCGCTGTCTCTACGGCTTCGCGGTCAAGGCGCTGCTCGGCGAGACCGTCGATGTGCGCGCCGGCCTGCTCTACCCGCGCGAGGGCGGAGGGCTCTACCTGCTGCCCGATGCCGACCAGGTGCTGACCACGCTCTCCGGCTTCCTGCGGCTCGCGCGCCAGAACATGGCGGACGGCCTGGCGCTTCCCGGGATCGATGCTGAGAGCGAGCGCAACGACCTCGCCTTCGCGCTGCCGGGCAATGCCAAGGCGGTCTATTGCGAGACCAAGGGCCCACCGGCCAGAACGCGTCTCGGCGAGGCGACGGCCATCTGGGATCTGGACTGATGACGGGCAGCGATCTCCCAGGCGGCGATATCCCACGCAGCGACCTCAGCCTGGCGCCCACCGCCACAACCCGATCCCCGGCGATCCCCGACCTCGAGGCTCGCCGGCGCGCGATGACCGCGATCGACGAATGCCTACTCGTCGAGGCCGGCGCCGGCTCGGGCAAGACGGCGGTGATGGCCGGGCGCATCGTCGTGCTGCTTGCCGCCGGCCGTGCGCCACGGTCGATTGCCGCCATCACCTTCACCGAGGCGGCCGCCAGCGAGATCGCCCAGCGCGTCGCGCGCTTCGTCGACCAGGCCCTCGCCGGCGATCTGCCGCCGGAGCTCGAGATCGCCTTTCCCTCGCCAAGCGGCCTTCCCTCGCCACGCGGACCGGACAGCGCAGGGCATCCCGCGGCAAGCCTCTCGGAAACGCAGCGCGCCAACCTCGAGGCTGCCCGCGGCAAGCTCGACCAGCTGACCGCCACGACGATCCACGGCTTCTGCCAGCGGCTGATCGCACCCTACCCCGTCGAGGCCGGCATCGATCCGGGTGCCCGGATCGTCGACCCGGCCACGGCCGATCTCGCCTTCGCCGACCAGCTCGACGCCTGGCTGCGCGAGCGCCTGTCGCGGGAGGCCGACGGAGACGACCTGCTGGCCGAGATCTTCGTCGCGGACTCGGCCGGCGCCGTGGATAGCGGACCTGAGAAGGCGTGGAAGCTGATCGACGAGCTCGCGCGCGACCTGAAGACGAACCGAGGCGCGCGCGTAGCGGATGCCTCGCGTTGGTCGCAGGACCTTGAACGATTCTCCGAGGCCGTCGCTGCGTTCCGTGCCTGGCTGGACGGCTGCGGCGTCGCCGAGGAGTCCACGGAAGCGGCCGTCGCCGGCTTCGAGCGTCTCGCGGCCTGGTTCGGCCCGTGCTCTCACTTCGAGGCTGATCACGAGGAGCAAGGAGAGGGCAAGGCCGAAGAGAAAGACCTTGGCAGCGAAGTCCGGCGTCTCTGCCGGGCCTTCTTCTCGCCCCGCCCGGCGGCCTACACCAGCTCCAGCGACAAGTTCGCGACCTGGAAGGCCAAGGGGAAGTGGGAGACGGCCGCCAAGGAGGCCGGGCGCAGCAAGGCGGACGGCGGGCTGCTGAACGACGGGGCGAAGGCCAGCTACGAGGCCTGCTGCGAAGCCTACGAGGCCCTCATGGCGGCGGTCGCCGGCCGCGTGCTCCAGCTGCTCGTCGACGAGCTCCAGGAGGTGCTGCGGCGCTACCAGGCCTACAAGCGCTCGGCCGCACTTCTCGACTTCGACGATCTCCTCCATTCGGCCGAGGAACTCCTGGCGCGGCATCCGGACGTGCGCCACGAGCTCGGCCGGCGCTTCGCTCACATCCTCGTCGACGAGTTCCAGGACACCGATCCCCTGCAGGTGCGGATCCTGTCGATGCTGTGCGAATCGGAGGTTCTTCCCCCGGAAGAGCGTGAGGATGAAGAGCGGGAGGACGACTCTTCGCAGCTACGGCCCGGCTCTCTCTTCCTGGTCGGCGACCCGAAGCAGGCGATCTACCGCTTCCGCGGCGCGGACGTCGCAACCTATCTCTCGGTGCGCCGGAGTTGGTTTCGCAGATCGACGCCTGGTTCGGGAGGCGGCGAAGAGCATCGGGAGCGGGCGCAGGACCCGGCTCAGAGCGGGGCGCCCGATACCCTGATCGAAATCACGACGAACTTCCGCTCCTTCGAGCCGATCCTCGACTACGTGAACGACACCTTCGCGGAGCCGCTCGCGGCCGACGGCCAGCCCGGCTTCGCGTCGCTCTCGGCCTTCCGGCGGGAGGAGACCCGGCCAGAAGAGACCCAGCGAGAAGAGACCCAGCGAGAAGAGGCCCAGCGAGAGGGGGGCCCGCGGGAGGGGATCTCGGCAGGCCGCGTCCTCGCCCTCGACTTCGCAGTAGAGCCGGTGAAGGACAAGCCAAGCGCCCGCGAGTTCCGGGACGCCGAAGCCGCGGCCGTGGCGCGCGCCTGCCGTCATCTCATCGCCACCTACGAGGTGCGAGACAAGCAGGCGTCTCCTGGGCATGGGTCGGCAGATGCAGCCGCGGGCGAGACGGGCCGGCCCGGCTACCGTGCCTGTCGGCCCGGGTTTCGCGCCTGTCGGCCGGGCGACATCGCGCTGCTGGCGCCTGCGGGCAGCGACCTCTGGCGCTATGAGCAGGCGCTCGAGGACATGGGCATCCCGGTCGCGACCCAGGCCGGCAAGGGCTTCTTCCGGCGCCAGGAGATCCAGGACCTGATCGCGATCACCCGGATCCTCGCCGATCCCCGCGACAGCCTCGCGCTCGGCGCCTACCTGCGCGGGCCGCTGCTCGGCCTGACCGAGGAGGCCCTGCTCGACGTCACCGAAGCGCTGCATGTCGCTGAGACCGACCGGGCGACCGAGGCTGAAGCCCGGGTCGCAACTGAAGCCAAGGGCGCGACTGACGCCAAGGGCGTGACCCCGGCCGCTATCGAAGCCGTTTCGGCGTCGCCGGGATCCGCCTCCGAGACGGGAGAAGCATCTCCGCGCCCCAGCACCAGGCGCTCACCCCGCTTGGGCCTCTGGACCGATCCCGCCCTCGTGCCGAACGACCTGGCGCGCTGGGCGCTGGAGCGGCTGCAGACCCTGGCCCGCCGCCAGCGCACGACAACGCCCTTCCACCTGCTGAGCGAGGCCGTCGAGCTGCTGCAGGTCCGCCCGCTCCTGCTGCAGCGCCACCGGGGCAGCGCCGAGCGGGCGCTCGCCAACCTCGACCTCTACCTCGAGATGGCCAGGGCCTATGACGTGCGGGGCCTGCCGGCCTTCGCCGAGGCGATGCGCCGGAGCTGGGAGGACGCCGAGCGCAGCGTCGAAGGCCGGCCCGACGCCGAGGAGCAGGCCGTCTCGCTCATCACCATGCACTCGGCCAAGGGCCTCGAGTGGCCGATCGTCATCCCGATCAACGCGGCCAGCGGGATCCGGGGCTCCAGCGGGTCGGTCGTCGATCGCGCGGGCGGCCAGATCTTCTGCCGCATCCTGGGCCGGAGCGCGCCCGGCTACGACGAAACGCGCGCGGCGGAGGACGCCGAGCGCGAACGCGAGATCGTGCGCCTCTGGTACGTGGCACAGACCCGCGCAAAGGAACTGCTACTGATCCCGCGCCCCGACCATCCCGCCCCGGCCCGCTCCTGGGCGAGGGCCCTCGACCTCAAGGCCGAAGGACTGCCGGCCTTCGATCTGCCCGAGAGCCTGGAGCCCCTGCCGCCGGCGCCGCGGCCCGAGCAGGCGCAGACGGCCGAGCGCTTCCAGGAGGAGGCCCGGACGATCGCCTCGCTCGGGCGGCGCCTGGTGCGGGTGAGCCCGAGCCGGCACGAGGAACCAGCACCCGTTCCGGCAAGCGGCGAAGCAGACCTGCGCCCGGCCATCGAGCGGCCTGGCGTCGAGGTCGCCACGGATCCCGACACCTTCATCGAAGCCAGCGGGGTCGACGGGGACGGCGTAGCCGTGCCCGCGGGGCCTTGGGGGATTGGGGCGCCAGCCGAAACGGACACCCCGGCGATCCGCGGCAGCCGCGAACGGGGCCTGGTGCTGCACAAGCTCCTCGAGGAGATCCTCACCGGCGAGCTCGTCGAGGAAGCCGATGCGCTCACCGCGCGCGCAGCTGAGCTAGTCGCCGAGCTGGGCCTGGCGCCCGATGCCTCTCCGGACGCCGGCCCCTGCCCTGCCGAGATCGCCGACAGCGCGGCGCGTGCGCTCGCCCTGCCCGAGATCGTCGCGGCGCGCGACCGGCTCATCGCCGAATGCAGCGTCCATGCGGTCAGGGCGATCCGCACTTCGGCGGATGGAGAAGAGCTGGCCGAGGCGCTCGTTGGGCAGGCGGGCGAGGAGCTCGTCAGCGGCATCGCCGATGCGGTCGCCCTCGCGGACGACGGGTCGGTCGAGCTGGTCGTGGACTGGAAGAGCGACATCGACCCGGCCGAGGCGACCGTCGAGCTCTACCGGCAGCAGGTCGGCGAGTACCTGGCGGCGACCGGCGCTGCGCGAGGGCTGATCGTGTTCGCGACGAACGGGCGGGTCGTGGAGGTGGCTGGCGTCTAAGGCGGGAGCGAGGGTCGGGCTAACTGAACTCCCTGCCCTTCAGTCCCTGCGCGATCGCCTCAATCGGCGTGTCGGGAGCCACGTCGATGCCGTAGTCGGCGAGATCGAAGTAGCGGAAGTTCATCATGCCGCCGGGCGAAGCCTTCCTGAGCTCCGTCTCGACAAAGCGGTCGACCAGGTAGAAGCGGTGCGGCTCGTCTGCAAGGCCAGGGAAATGATCCTTGCCGCGCTCGATCGCGGTGAGGATTGCCGTCCTGTCTTCCTGGTCCAACTCCCCCAGTTCCTCGGCAACGACCTCGAGGCCAGCCCCCCGCCCGGTCGCCTCGGCGAGCTTGCAGATCGCCACTTTGCGGATCCGACCCACATGGCTCACCCGCTTCTTGGCATAGACGCCGATGATGTGCGCCTGCAGCCACTTGGCGTTGCGGTCCGCGGGTTCGTAGTAGACGCCTGTCGCCACGTTCTCCCGCCAGCTCGTGCCGCACAGGAAGGCGACGACCCGGCGGTGCTGGTCCGGCAGCAGGTCCGCGCCTGCCAGGAATGACCTGTAGTCCTGAAGTATCTCCTTCAGCTGGATGTCGCCGGCGCAGGCTTCCTCGAGCGTGGCCAGCAGCTCGGCATAGGTCGTCACCGCGAACTGGACGCCGAGCGCCTGGGCGGCGGTCTCGACCTCGTCGACGAGCCTCTCGTCCGCGCGGTTGCGGGTGAGCCCGAGCAAGAAGGCAGCGCCCTCGCCCGGCTTCGTCTCGGCGATCGACCGCAGATGCTTCTGGAGCTGATCAGGCCTGAGGTCGCTGTCCAGCTTCGCTTCCACATAGAGATGGAAGGGCGCCTGCTCGATGACCGCGTCCGGGATGCTGTGCGCGCCGCGTCGCTGCTGCTCGAAACGGGGACCGACCTCGACGTCCGCACCGAGAAGAGCGTTGAGCGCCTCCTGCAGCCTGAGCGACGAGGAGCGGTAGACGTGTCGCAGCATCAGCAGCGTGTTGTTGGTGACGTGGTTTTCGCGCTGGGAATAGGTCTGGAAGTGGCTGATGCCCGTCATGGATCCCCCGTTCGGTTGCTGGTTGCCGCCCCAAGCCGGGGACAGCCGCCCGGAAGAGGGTTTTCCGAGGGGCTGCCGGGGCGCAACCCTCGTTTCTGGGAAGCCGGCGCTGCGCGTTCCTCCGGGCGAACGAGGCCCGGCGCCGAAGAGCGGCGGCTTGCGCCGCCGATCCTGCAGGAAGGGTTTCGGACGAAGGCGGGCTCGGCGGCGGGCTGCGATTGGTCCTGGGCCTGAGCAATTCGAGGTGGCAAGTCGGGGTGTCGGGAGCGCCTCGTGTTTTCGATCACGTCGTCTGAGCGACAGTCGGTCAATGCTGCTCAGGGAACCGACAGCGATCGCTCCAGCTTATTTTACGGTTCATCTGATCCCGGCGTCGTCTGGGAAACGTTTGCGCTCTCAGGATAGGCAAACACTAGGCCGGCATCATGCCCGGCACTGTCTTAATCCATCTTGGCAAGTGGAAATTCCTAGCGGCTCCGACCCACCGCAATATATGGTCCTCTACAGCTTCCCGATAATCGCGAGAGAGCAATGACCACCGAGAATTCCAAATCCACGCGCGAGATCGCCGGCGACATCGTGTCCGCGTATCTTTCGAACAACCAGATGGTCGCGGAGCAGGTGCCCGACTTCATTCGCAGCGTGGTCTCCGCCCTCGACACCGACGCGGCAGCCAACGGCGCGGCGGCCCCTGAAGAGCCGGCCAAGCCTGCCGTCTCCATCAAGCGGAGCGTGCGCGACGACGCTGTCGTCTGCCTGGAGTGCGGCTCGGCGAAGAAGACCCTGAAGCGGCACATCGGCAGCGCCCACGGGCTCAGCGAGGGCGAGTACCGCGCCAAGTGGGGCCTGCCGAACACCCACCCGATCGTCGCCCCCTCCTACTCGCGCGACCGCTCCTCGATGGCCAAGAAGATCGGCCTGGGCCAGCGCACGGCGGGGCAGGCCCGGGATGGGAGTGCCAAGGCCGGCCAGGCGAAGAAGAGCGGCGGCCGCGGGCGCGCGAAGGCGTCCTGAGCCGCGGGGCGGAGCCGGTCGGGCGGGAGTGCCGCGTTATTCGGCCTGGCTTCCCTGGTAGCCCGGCCAGTACCGCTCGATCTTCCAGAGGCCCCCTCCTCCGGGCTCGCCTCCTTCATTGTCATGGGCGGTGACCTCGCGGATGAGGGCGATGACCGCCTCGTAGTCCTCGCTCGAGAAGGCCGACCAGCCGCGATCGCGGAAGCGTCGCCACGACCGGCGGCGCTCCTCGAAGTTCTTCTTCGCGAGCGCGTCGAGCAGGAGCCGGTCGATCGGCGGATGGATCGCCGCGAGCTTCGCTCTGCGGAGTGCGTCGAGCCCGGCCGGGTCCGCGTCAACCGAGCAGGCGAAGAGCGTCTTCAGGTAGACGTTGATGAGCTTCGCGGCGACGCCGTGGGTCATCGCCCGGCCGGCCGCGCCTTCCGGCCGGGTCCAGCCTGGCAGGCCAGGCGCCGCTTCGACGATCTCCTGGCGCCAGGCGCGGTGCGCGCCGTCGAAGGCGGCGGCCTCCGGCAGCTGGTCCCAGCCGGCGGCGAGCGCGCGCAGGCTCGTGTGCTCGACGAGGGCGACACCTAGCTGGACGGCAAACCTGCAGCTCTTCGACGAGCTCGCTGCCCGGGCGGCGGCCCAGGCGGCGAAGCGGTGGCGGTGGGTCTCGTGGGAGTAGGGCTCCAAGGGCGGCGGTCTCCGGGTGCAGTGGTGACGACAGTCTACAGGCCGCACCCGAGTAGCAGCATCGCTCCGTGCTCTTGCAGCTTGGCCGCGCAGAGGAGGCCGTAGCCCAAGGCGGCGGCCGCCGCCGTCAGAGAGCCCTTCCGCGACGAGCCACTGGACGGGTCAGCAGCTGCCCTCGCCCCGAGCGCGTCGACCAGGTTCCGGAAGGCTTCGTAGCTGTAGGAGACGATCAGCAGCACATAGCCGGCGAACTCCAAGCTGATCAGATCGAGCATGATGCGTCCTTTCCTGCGTCATGCTCGACGGGCCCATCGAGCGGTTTCGATGGAAGCGAGGCTGATCTCGTTTGGGTTGAAGCGGAACGACACGAGGCCGACAATCGACGGGCCGAAACCGACATTCCGGAAGGCGTAGTGCCCAAGGATCAGTCCGTTAGCCCTGGCGTCGAAAAGCCGGGCCGCCCCTTCTCCGAGGCGGGCGACCTGCTGCGCTCGCTGCTGAGGATCGCGGTGGGCGACGAGGGGGCGTCCTACGACCGGATCTTGGAGCGCTTCGCGGGGACCGGCTCCCGTCCGCTGCAGGAGATCTCGAAGCGCACACTCGAGCGCTGGCTCTCGGGAGCGAGCAGGCCCCGCGGCAGGAACTGGGAAGCCTTGAGGCGCTTCCTGGTAGGCTCTGGCCCGATCGAGCGCCAGCCAGGTGGCGTGAAGGAGGCGATTGCCGCCCTCGACTTCCTCTATCGGGTCGGCGAGGCGCGCAAGGCCGGCAAGCTGCTGCCGAGCCCGGATGAAGCGCCCGAGATGGCCAGGGCATACCTCGAGGAAGCACAGCGGCGAGGGCGGCGCGCTGACCTGGTGGAAAAGGCGACCACCGCCGCGGCCTACCTCGAGCGGGTCTTCCCGCGGCGGCTAGGCCGGTTGAAGGAACGCCAGCGAGAACGGCCCGGCACCGATCATCCCAGCGATGAGCGCCAGCCAAGCCGAGGTCACCGCACCCATGAAGGCCTGCGCGAGTCGGCCCGGGCCGCCGTCGATCGCTACGAGACGACCGAGATCCTCGCTGGCGATGCTCTTCTCGATCGGTTGCTTACAAGTCCGACGGGCCGGGCCGGCTTTGCGCTCGTGCTCGGCGAGCCGGGCGGCGGTAAGACGACGCTGCTGCAGGCCTGGTACGCACGCCGCCTGCAGGCGGCGACTAACTCCGAGCCGGACACGGCCTACGTGCGGCTCTCGAAGCTCGCCCGTATCTCAGATAGCCAGGCGCCCCTTGAGGATCGCCTCATCGAGATCGCCCGAGGCGACGGCGTGGCGGGCATCAAGGCGCCGCCGGTGCCCGGGCGGCCGGCGCTATGGCTCCTGGACGGCCTCGACGAAGCCGCCGCGGCGGCGATCGCCGCCGACTTGGCCGCCCTGCCCGGGCTGGTCATCGTCTCCTGCCGCACCTCGGTCTGGGAGGGACTGTCGGCGGACGTCAAGCGGCACGTCGATCCTTCGGCGCACTGGGAGATCCAGCAGCTGGGTCCCGACGAGCAGGTCGTCTACCTCGCTGAGCTCGACCGGCGGCCTATCCATCGGCTCTGGCCTCGCGCGGAGGCGGAGGAGCTCGTCAGGCGCATCGGGACCAACATCCAGATGCGCGAGATCGCCGGCAGCCCCCTGCTGCTCGACCTGATCGGCGAAGTCGGGCAGGAGATCGAGCTGCCAGCCTCGCGCGCCGAGCTCTTCGAGCAGGGCTTCCAGCGCTACTGGAACCGGCGCCTGCCCGGACCCGACTCAGGAAAGCCTGCTGCACGCGTGAAGGCGCTCTCGGGACAGCGGGACCGGATCCTGCAGGATCTCGCCGGGCGGATGACCGAAGGGGAACCCTCGAAGCCATGGGATCTCCAGGTGCGTCTCAAGGTGCTCGAGGAGGCGATCGAGGCGCAGGCCGGCGTTGGTGACGTGGTCACCTGGATCGAGGCCTTCAGGGCGTCGGGCATTCTCTCGCTGAACGACGAAATCGGCCGGGTCGGCTTCGCGCACCTGGCCTTTCAGGAGTACGCGCTTGCACGTCACTGGCTGGAGACGCTCGGATTCACAGAAGCGCTCGATCGGTATTGGGCGGACTTGCGAGCCGAGGAAGCGCTGGGGCTGATGATCGGGATTGCGGCAGAATGGGACGCCGCCGCGGTCGATCAGAGGCTCACCGACTTCTCGGTATCTTGGCTGGAACGACATCGGAAGGATCCGGAGGGGCTTTGGGGCATCGGCAGAAGTCCTGGCAGGGCGGTTTGCCATCTGCTTGGGCGATCCGGGGTCCAGCTCAATCGATTTCCGGAGTGGTCCGATTGGCTGAGCAGGTTCATGAGCGGATCGGCCCAGGTGCGGCTTGCGCTTGCAAGTGACGAGAGGTCGCCGGCGGAGGTCCTGGCCCGGCTTGCCGGCGACGTCGATATGTGGGTGCGGCGGGCGGTCGCCGGGAACGCCACTAGCCCGGCAGAGGTTCTGGCTAGGCTCGCCAACGACGACGAGATGTGGGTGCGGCGGGCGGTCGCCGGGAACGCCACTAGCCCGGCAGAGGTCCTGGCTAGGCTCGCCAACGACGACGAGATGTGGGTGCGGCGGGCGGTCGCTGAGAACGGCGCGACCCCGGCGGAGGTCCTGGCTAGGCTCGCCAACGACGACGAGATGGAGATGCGGATTGCGGTCGCCGGGAACTCCGCGAGTCCGGCGGAGGTGTTGGCCCGGCTCGCCGGCGACGACGGGCAGCGGGTCCGGCGGGCGGTCGCCGGGAATGCCTCTAGTCCGGCGGAGGTCCTAGCCCGGCTCGCCGGCGACGACGAGGACGAGAGGGGGGCGGTCGCCGGGAACGCCGCTAGCCCGGCGGAGGTCCTGGCTCGGCTTGCCGGCGACGACGAGAGGTGGGTGAGGCTGGGGGTCGCCGAGAACACCGCTACGCCGGCGGAGGTCCTGGCCCGGCTTGCCAGCGACAGCGAGCCTTCCGTGCGCGCGGCGGTCGCCGAGAACGCCGCTACGCCGGCGGATGTCCTGGCCCGGCTCGCCGGCGACGACGAAAAGGTGGTGCGGAGGGGGGTCACCTGGAACGCGGCGGCCCCGGCGAAGGTTCTGGCCCGGCTCGCCGGCGACAACGAGATGGAGGTGCGGTGGGCGGTCGCTGCGAATGGCGCTAGCCCGGCGGAGGTCCTGGCCCGGCTCGCGGGCGACGATGAGAAGGCGGTGCGGGTTTCCTTAGCTGAGAACGCCGCTACGCTCCTCGAAGATCTCTACCATCGCTGAGGTGGCGAAGGTTTTGCCCGCCCCTCATGCACGATAACTGTCCTTATCGTGCATGAGGCAGTTGCGCCACACACCAACAACCGCTGAACCGACACCGGCTCTTGCCGGAATAACGCAGCGTCTTTTGCTGCTGGACGGCGTAAGGCACCTGACCTTCTGACCCCTTCAACCGCACCGCCCCACAAGAACTGTCCCTTGGAAGGAACGCCGCCAGCAGCGGATCGACCGGGCGCTCAGTGGTGGCATGGCGATCGCGTCCGAGCTTGACCACGAGCCGAAGACTTCGATCTCCGCCATTGGCATTTTCTCCCCGGGCAAATGCCAAAGCTACTTCACCACTGCCGGATTTGGCCGCGACTGATCGGAACTGCTCTACGCATCCGACGCGCGGGGAGACCACGGACTAGCGCTATCTGGATCCCGCCAACGACTTCGCCGGCATGACGCGCTGCTCGCGGCGGCGATCATCCAAGCGGCTCGGGGAGCCTCTGGGTCCGGATAATTTCTCGTTTTCGGGGTTCGCTGAGATCGTCCTGTTCATGCCGAAGAACACGGCATTTTGACCTCATCTCAGTCCGAAGGATAGCCACAATGTCTAACTATTCGCATCTCTTGAATCCCCACGACGACCCCAACAACACGATCTGGCAGTTCGCTCGCGATATGCTGGACTGCGGGTTGGTCGTGGAGCGGATCGACGAAGCGCCAGCTAATATCGAGCCCGTGTATCTCTGTTCCGATCGACCCGACTGCTCCCCGCGAGTACTCGGGGACTTCGGGATCGCTACCGTGGCCCACGAGCAGATCCGCCCGTTGACCCTTGTCATCGCTCCCTGGGTTCCCCTGCGCCTCTGGCTTCCGTACGGGGTGTGGCAGCTCCGCGATGGTTCGGAGGTGCTCTTCTCCCGGGACTACAAGCCGCTCTGGCGGATCTCGGAGGGCGACGTCGGGCGCATGGCCCCTTGGCTCCGGATCGAGGGCATCCACCGCGAGACCTTCTTCAAGGGCTCGCGTCTCGAGCCGAACTGGCATTCCGATGAGGCCATCGGGCGGTCCGTCGACAAGCTCAGGAAGCATGGCATCCGCGCGCTCCTCAGGCTCGCCGACGCCCTGCCGCTCCTCGTGTTGCAGAAGGCGCCTTGGATCCGCGACGCCGTCGAGATGCTCCGCGATGGTCAAGGGAGCGCGGACGCCGATTCGTTGGATGCCCTTCCGCAGGCCCAGTGACGAAGCGCGATTCTTCGCTTTCGGACAACCATGATCTTTTCCCCTACTCCAGATGGAAAAGTAAGGAACAATCTCATGTGTGAGAACGAGAAGCAGGACTGTTCGTCCTGCAGCAGCCGCAAGGCCGCGAAGGAGATGGTTGAGGAGACTGCTATGTTCGCGGCAGACCCGCGCACCGAGCACATGATGGCGGTCTTTTTTGTCACGGCTAGTATCGCCGGGCTTGGCAGGGACACTCTGGCATCCATCGACCGTACCGCGTTCATCGCCCACCTCGGCGAGGGAGGCGAGAACGCCCATTGGGACCTGCTCGCCGACTCCGCTTCGAACGACCGCTTCTCCTTCAAGCGCTTCTTCCGGAAGCTTGAACAGCTCAGCAGCCCGATGGCTGCCGCGGCCACGGTCGCGGTGCTGTTCCACGACCTGCTGAAGGACGGACAGAGCGAGGTGGTCGAGGAGGCCTTCGAGGCCGTGAGGACCAAGATCGGGCAGCACTGGACCTGCTGCTAGGATCCGCGTCGCCGCTCGGCTGCCTTAGGAACTATCTTCAGGCAGCCGAGCGACCGACCGGCATCCCCAGGAGATAAGACGGAGAGACTGCCTTGCGCCAGGAGCGGACCTTGGGAGGGGCAGAACCGGACTCTTGCGTGAGGTAGAAACCCTTTCAAGGCGCCTAGCTTAAGAACCCGATTGCTCGACCGTAGTTTGCCAATTTTGTAAGCGTATAGTTCGCAATCGCCGCTCTGCTGGTGGACTTTCGCCACATCACTTCGATGCGGACGGGTCCAGTCGTCGTACTCGCTAAAATATCAGTACGTCTGATCAAGCCCGACCCAAAATCCTGCTCGACCTCGAAAGACTGGATCAATTCCGCTTCGACAAGAGCCTTACCTAATGCACGATTGATGGCCGCATCATTGTTGGAAGCGATCTCCACCAGTTTTTGAAATGCTTCGACGCTCTCTGGGCCGGGCTTTTTGCCTCGAGTGAGCAGTCCCTGTGACCCAGCCCTGAATACGGACGCCAAGTCGGTTTGCAAGAGCCGCTCAACCGCTTGCTTTTTCCCGTCGGGCTTTAAACTCAGCCCTTTACTACGCATGAGAATCTTTAGTTGCGGGTCCGTGAACGCTCGCGCGATCGCGGACGCGGTCAATACTGGCATATGAAAGATCTTGGCGTCCAGAACTGTGCCAAGAATACCAATTTTGTCTGGATATGTCTTTAAATCGGCTACAATGTTCGCTTCGGTTGAAGTCATCAACCGCTCCGTGTCGATTGCGGCGTAGCGTCCGCGCGTGAGTGCCGCGACCTCGGCCGCCACGTCATTCCCTGCTGCCACGACAACCCATAGCCGGCACTTTTCCTGGCGAAGAAGTTTCTCAACTGCGTTCTCGGCACTCAAGATCAAGTCATGCACTCGGGAGAAGAAACCGCCAATCGTGGGGGCGTTGTTGGCCGCTTCCTGCACCGCGTCGGCGGTTAGACCTAGATCGGAAAAGGTAGCCCCCTGATTTAGGGTAGCGAGAGTTTTTTCTGCGATAGGTATATATTCGCTCTTCTCTGGACCTGTGAAGGCGAACCAGCCTTTTCCGGTGCCGACGAGAGATTCGCCACCAATTGTGCGCGCAAGCGCCACTACCCGATCACGCAGCGGATCCGTATTACAGGGCCAGACAACGATTGCTCTGCGCCCTCGCTCTGATCGAATGAAGCCATTGATAGCGTGCAGCCAATCTTCGAGTTCTGGGTCACTGAAACTTGTAGCGGCCTCTCGCTCCTCCAGGACGAGCACCTCAACCTGAACCGACTTCCTCCGCGCGGCGAGAAACTCGCGAATGGATGCATCACCCGGGACGCTGACGGTGTGTGCTTCCGTGCGGTAGAGGTTGAGGGTGTGGAGGAATGTTGACTTCCCGGCGCCAGATTCGCCTCGCAATATTAGGAAAGCGCCCCGGTCGGCCTGTCCCATTCGCGCAAAAAGGCGGTCAATTTCGTCCAGTGCTGGCTGGACAGGTACGACGATGCCATTCAGGCGACCTTCGGCTCGCCTTGCGAGACTCTCGAACCGGTCCGGGACAACTACTGGCTCTGAAGCAGCGGGATGATCCGACATTTGGGAACGATGCCTGAGTATATGGCGCGTGTCATCCCCGACACCCATTCCGACGAGGGTCAGCTGAGGCCCTCTTTCCTCTAGGCAAGCAGCTGCCGACGTTCGGAAGCTCCGTACCGTGTCAGAACCCGACCGAACTCATACTGCGGAGAGGGGACCGTCGGGCGTCCGCTCAGGGTCAGAAGCGGTCATCGGCGCCATCGGCCCGCGCTCGTTCCCTGGCTCCCAGCAGCGATCGGACTAGCACGCAACTGCTACGCAACCGGCGCCCGTAGCGCGGTTTTCCAGGCTTCGGCCTGCCGCAAACTGCTACTCTAAACCGTTGCTATCATTATCATCTTCATCCAATGGCATTGTAGAGGTCAGGGGTTCGACTCCCCTCGGCTCCACCAAATCGCCCCCTGGGAAACCAGGGGGTTTCTTGGTTTCCGGAGGGAGCGATCACCGGCGGCACGCCTCGCCTGCCCCGCCGTGGACCCGCCGCGAGCCCGATGTCGCCGCTATGGCGGAGAATGATGCTACTGGTAGCCGCCGGAGACCGGGATATGCGCCCCTGTCACGAAGCTGGCCTCGCTGCTGAGCAGAAACGCCACGACGGCAGCGACCTCGTCCGGGCTCGCGGCGCGGCGCAGCGGGATCTCCTCCAGCGCCTGCACGTAGGCCCGCTCGTCGAGGAAGCGACGGCCCATTGGGTTGTCGACCAGGCCGGGACAGACCGTGTTGATGCGGATGCCCGCGGGACCGACCTCGTGCGCGAGGTGCCGGACCAGGCCGTTGAGCGCCCACTTACTCGCCGTGTAGTGCGGGCCGCCGACCGGACTGTGGTCGAAGGCCGCGGTCGAGGAGACGACGACCACGCTGCCGCCTGACCTCAGCTTCGGCAGGGCGGCGTGGAGAATCGTGTAGACGCTGTTCAGGTTGACGTCGAGCAGCCGTTGCCAGGAAGCTGGCGAGACCTTGTCCCAGGGGCCCTGCTCCAGCAGCCCGTGGGCCAGCACCACGTGGTCCAGCGGCCCCTCGAGGCTGCCGACGCAGGCATGAAGGGCGTCCGCGTCGCGGAAGTCGGCCACCAGCGCGTCCGAACCGCTCTCGTGGGACAGGGCGACGACGCTCGCGCTCGCGGCGCGCAGCCGCGCGAGAATCGCCGAGCCGATGCTGCCGCCCACCCCCGTGAACAGTACCCGGCCCGGCTGCTCGCCGGCACCGGCCGCCGCCTGGGCCTCGACCATGCCTGCCTACCTCTCGTCCTTGTGGATGACGCCGCCCTTCATGATCAGGGACAGGGCCCTGCCCGGATCCGCAAGCACGGCGGCGTCGTGATAGGGATCGCCCCGGACCAGCAGCAGGTCGGCCAGGGCCCCCGGAGCGATCACGCCGAGCTCGCCCTCGCGGCCGAGCAGGCGGGCGTTGGTAAGCGTCGCCGCCCGGATGACCTCGCGCGCGGGCAGCGCGGAGGCCTTGAGCGCGAACTCGCGGCTCTGCTCGGCATGCAGCTCTCCCTCGAGATCGCTGCCGTGGCCGACCGCGACGCCCAGGTCATGGGCACGCCCGAGGGTGTCGAGCGACTTCGCCAGGATCTCCTCGAAGCGCGCCACCTTCGCGGAGCCCAGGCCGAGCGCCGGGCCGTGGCGGCGGAGCGCGTCGTAGGCGCTCAGCGTCGGCACCAGGAAGGCGTCGGCGCGCCGCATCTGCGACAGCGTCTCGCCGTCGAGGTCGCTGCCGTGCTCGATCGAGCGCACGCCGGCCGCCAGGACGCGCCTCACGGCCGCGTTCTCGTAGGCATGGGCCATGACATAGGTGCCCGCGCGACCGGCCTCGTCGACCATCGCCTCGAGCTCCTCGCGGGAGAAGTGGCAGCGCTCGGGCGGAATCCCGGACGCGATGCCGCCGGAGGCCATGACCTTGATCTGGTCGGCGCCGTCGCGCAGCTCGGCGCGGACCGCCTGCCGCACCTGGTCGACGCCGTCGACCAGCCGCGTCAGCGAGCGCTCGCCCCGGCAGATCGGGCAGCCGAGCTGGTGCTGGCCGGCGGCGCGGAAGTCCCCCTGCCCGCCGGTCTGCGCGAGCGCCAGACCGGACACGAACAGGCGCGGCCCGACGAAGGCGCCCTCGGCGACCGCCTGGGCCAGCGCGGCATCGGCGCCGCCGGCGTCGCGCACAGTGGTGAAGCCGCGCGACAGCATGCCCTCCAGGACCTGCTTGGCCCGGGCCGCCACCAGGTAGGGACGCAGGCGCGTGAGCTCGCCGGGATCGAGGGTGACGCCGATGACATGGACATGGGCGTCGATCAGGCCCGGCATCAGGAGGTCGCCGCCGCCCTCGACCGTGCGCTCGGCGGCCGCGCGGATGCCGGCCTCGGAGACCTCGCGGATGCGCTCCCCCTCGACCAGCACGTCGAGCGGCCCCCGGTAGTCGTCGAGGTCGTAGTCGAAGAGGCGCACCCGTCGGAACAGGGTCCGCCCCGCCTGCCTGCCGCCCGGCCCGGCCACCGCGGCTCACTCCCCGCCGTCGGGCATCGCCTGTCGCGACACCGCCGGGCTCACGGGCACAGCAGGTAGTCGATCGGCAGCCGGCTCAGGACCTCCGGCTCACCGTCGGTGGTGGCGATGGTGTAGCCGATCGACATGGCGAGCCCGGCGTCGGCATCGATCAGGATGGAATGCAGGAACAGCACCATCCCCGGCTCGGTCGGCGTCGCGTTGCCGAGGTAGAGCATCGGCGGCACGTCCATCCACGAGGGCCGGTAGGTGGCGCCGAGCGAGTAGCCGCAGGCCGCCATCCGGGCCCCGGAGAAGCCGTTCCTGTCGAAGACCTCCCGGTGCGCCCGGTCGATGTCGCCGAGCGGCCTGCCCGGCCGCGCCGCGGCGGTCATCTCGGCCAGCGCCTCACGGGCGACCTCGAACATGAAGCGGTGGCGATCCGGCGACTCGCCGATCGCCGCCGTGCGCATCAGGCAGACGTTGTAGCGCCGGAAGGTGGCGGCGAACTCCACCGTCAGCTGATCGACGGCGTCGAGGTGGCGCGCGCCCGTCGAGCCGCGCACCAGCAGCGCGCGGTCGCCTGAGCCGAGGACCGGGCCCGAGGCCGGCGGATCGCCGCCGCCGGCGAAGATGGTCGCGCTGCCGGCCGCCGCGATGTCGCCCTCGAAGGCGCCCGGGCGGGCCGCCGTCAGCATCGCCTCAAGCGCGTCGTCGGCGAGCGCCGCCGCGCGCCGCACGTAGGCGAGCTCGGCCTCCGACTTCACGACGCGCAGGTCGCGCACGACCTGCGAGCCGTCGAGGAGCTCGCACCAGCCGCCGAAGCGGGCGCTCAGCCGGGCGTAGTTGCGCGCCGACAGGCCGAAGCCGTCCAGCTCGACGCCGACCCGTTCGCCGGCCAGGCCCTTCTCCTCGAGGATCGGGACGAGCTCCTCGGTCGGGTCCTTGCCGTCGGAATCGTACCAGAGCCGCACGTCTTCGATCGTCGAGGTGCGGCGCGCCTGCTCGAGATCGGGGCGGCGCGTGAGCAGGGTGATCGGCTGCTCGTCCGCCGTCAGGACGAGGCACTGGAAGAAGACGTAGCCCGTGGTGTCGTAGCCGGTCAGGTAGTAGTGGCTCTCCGGCCCGAAGACGAGCAGCCCCGCCAGGCCGTCGCGCTTCAGGCGCGCCCGGGCCCGCTCGACCCGGCGATCGAACTCGCGCCGCTCGAAATGAAGGGCCATCGACTCCCCCGCTCGTCCGGAGCGGCGACGTGCTGCGTCGCCGCCAATGCGCCTTCCCCCACGGCCCCGCACGCCACGGCAGCGGCGAAGCGGCAAGTCCGCGAGGGCACTGTTGAATCCGAGGGTAGGCAGCGCTAGGCTTGGATGCAAGCTGGATACAACGTGGATGTGGGGGCTCTCCTTGGCAGATTCCCGGCACAAGCTGACCATCGCGCAGCTGCGCAAGACCTACGGCCCCGTGACGGCGGTCTCGGGTGCCGACCTGGAGGTGGCGGAGGGCGAGTTCGTCACGCTGCTCGGCCCGTCGGGCTCGGGCAAGACGACGCTGCTGATGATGGTCGCCGGCCTGACCTGGCCGGACAGCGGGGAGGTCCGGATCGACGGCCGTCTCTGCACCTACCTGCCGAGCCACCGCCGCGACATCGGCATGGTGTTCCAGAACTACGCCCTGTTTCCGCACCTGACGGTCTTCGAGAACATCGCCTTCCCCTTGCGCATGCGGCGGACGCCGGACCGCGAGATCGCCACGCGGGTGCACGAGGCGCTGGAGCGCGTCCAGTTGCCCGACGTCGCCGGCCGCCTGCCGTCCGCGCTCTCGGGCGGCCAGCAGCAGCGCATCGCCCTGGCGCGCTGCATCGTCTACCAGCCGTCGATCATCCTGATGGACGAGCCGCTCGGCGCGCTCGACAAGAAGCTGCGCGACCACATGCAGCTCGAGATCAAGGCGCTCCACGAACAGCTCGGCATCACGGTCCTCTACGTCACCCATGACCAGGAAGAGGCCATGGTCATGTCCGACCGCATCTGCCTGTTCAACGACGGCGCCATCGAGCAGCTGGGTCCTCCCGCCGAGCTCTACTTCACCCCGCGATCGCGTTTCGCGGCCGCATTCCTCGGCGAATCGAACCTGGTCGACTCGACGGTCGCGGCCGTCGAACAGGATCGGGTCCGACTCTCGATTCCGGGCTCGGGATCGGTCGAAGCCCCGCTGCGCTTTCCGCTCCAGCCCGGCGAGCAGACCAGCTTCATGGTGCGCCCGGAGTCGATCGTCCTGACCGCGTCCCCCGAGCCGGGACAGAACGCCGTCGACGGAATCGTTCGCGACCGGATCATGACCGGCGGCATCACCAAGCACTTCGTCGAGGTGGCCGAGGGACTGACGATCTCGGCCAGCTGCCTGACCAGCCGCTCGCCCGGGATCGGCAGGCCGGGCGAACGCGTCACCCTCGCCTGGTCGAGCCGGGACACCGTACTGCTCGATGCCTCGGCGATCCCGGTCAGGGGCGCTCCCGAGCCGGTGGCACAGGCGAGCTGACCGTCGAGCCGGCGGGCCGCGGGATCGATCGCCCGCGGCCCGGTCGCTCTCGGACGGCCCCTGTGACGACGCCTGGACTCGCCGCACGCATTCAGTATATGCTGTGTATACAGGAGGCACGCATGGCGGTTGAGGACGCGATCACCGATCCACCCTGCGCCCCGAGCATGGTCTCGGCGGCCCGGCGCGCCTACCGCGGCCTGCTCGACCTCATCATGCAGCATGCCCTGCCGCCGGGGGCGGTGCTGCGGGAACCCCAGATCACGGAGATGCTCGAGGTCTCGCGCACGCCGCTGCGGGAGGCCCTGCGCAGGCTCGAGGGCGAGGGGCTGGTCAAGCGCACCGCCGGTCGCGGCGTGGTCGTCAGCAGCGTGTCCGTCGAGGACTTCGTCGAAGCGCTTCACGCCCGCAAGCTGCTCGAAGGCGAGGCGGTGGCGCTCGCCGCACCCCGCCTCGAGGACGCGACGCTCGACTCGCTGAGCGCCCGGATCCGGGAGCTGATGGACTCCCCGGACCCCGACCCGGAGAGGCACTGGGCCCTCGACCAGGAGCTGCACCTGACGATCGCGCGCGCCAGCGGCAACAGCCTGCTCGTGAGCACGGTCGAGAGCCTCAGGCACCGGACACGGCTGTTCGACGGGAAGCGCCTGCCCGATCGCTGCCGACCGCGCTGCGTCGAACACCTCGATATCCTCGACGCGATCCGCGCGCGCGATCCGCAGCGGGCCGGCACGGCGATGACCCGGCACCTGACGAACGTCAGGCAGAGCCTGATCGACAGCCTGATCTGACGAGACCGCGAAGGATGACCGGACGCGCCCGACGGATCCTGTTCCTGAACAACACCGCCAATCGCGCGGCGATACCGCCGCTGCTCGAGCGCGAGCTGACCGGCGGCGCCGAGCTGGAGTCCTGCTGGGCCGCGCAGGGCCAGTTCCCGGACGACATCGAGGGCTATGCCGGGGCCGTGATCTCGGGGAGTCCGCACTCGGCCTACGACAGGATCGACTGGATCGAGCGCGAGCACGAGGTGATCCGCGAGCTCGCCGACCGTCAGGTGCCGATGCTGGGCATCTGCTTCGGCAGCCAGATCCTCGCCTCGGCACTGCTCGGCCGCGACCAGGTCTACCGGCGCTCGGACTGCGAGGTCGGCTTCAAGTGGCTGGAGGTCACCGAGCAGGCCGCGAGCGACGCCGTCTGCGGCGGCCTGAACGACAGGATCCGCATGTTCGTCTGGCACAACGACGACGTCCGAAGCGGTCACCGTGACATGGAAGTCATGGCCAAGACCGACGCCTGCGCCAACCAGATCTGGCGTCATCGCCGCCATCCGGCCTGGGGCGTCCAGGGACACCTCGAGATCACGCTCGAGGAGGCTCCGGCCTGGTTCTCCCGGAACCGATCGAGGCTGGAGGCCGACGCCGCCGACGTCGACCGCCTGATCGCCGAGGCCGAGGAGGCCGAGACGGCGAAGACGATCATCAGCCGGTTCCTGGCTTTCTCTCTCTCCGGCAACGAAACCGCCCCGTCGGCGCGCGGCAGAGCGGGGTCATAAGCCCGACCGGCGGACGGGTCGGGCACCGAAGAAGCTACCGCGCCACCTGAAGCCACAGAAGAACAGGGAGCACGTGATGAAATACTCGAACTCAACCGCGATCGGTGCGCTGTGCACCGCCGTGTTCGGGCTCGCGCTCGGAGCCGCCGGCTTCGGCTCGGCCCTGGCCCAGGACAAGGGCCACGTCGTCGTCGCCTCCTGGGGCGGCTCGTTCCAGGAAGACCAGCGCAAGGCGATCTTCGATCCCTTCGAGGAAGCGACGGGCATCGAGGTCATCGAGGCGACCGGTCCGTCGCTCGCGAAGATCCGCGCCATGGTCGAGAGCGGCAACACCGAATGGGACGTCTCGGGCATGGTGCCGGGCGACCTGCTGGTGCTCGAACGCGAGGGGCTGGTCGAGAAGCTCGACTACGAGAGCTACTTCAAGGACATGCTCGACGACATCGTGCCCGAGGTCGTGCATCCCTACGGCATCGGCAACTTCTTCTACACCAAGGTCATCGCCTACAACACGGAGGCCTTCCCGGGCGACGACCACCCCGACAGCTGGCAGGACGTCTGGAACGTCGAGAAGTATCCGGGGCCGCGCGCCATCGACGCCGGCGACTGGGTGGTTCCGCCGCTCGAGTACGCGCTGATGGCCGACGGCGTCGCCCCGGACGCGCTCTATCCGCTCGACATGGAGCGGGCCTACGCGAGCATGACCAAGATCAAGCCCAACGTCGCCAAGTTCACGACCAGCTCGGCCATGGCGCCGCAGATGCTGGTCGACGGCGAGGCCGTGGTCGGCGCAGCGACCCTGGGTCGCGTCGTCCGGCGCAAGAACGAAGGGGCGCCGATCGACTTCACCTGGAACCAGGGGCTGATCCAGTTCGACTACTGGATCATCCCGAAGAACGCGCCGAACTACGAGAATGCGATGAAGTTCATCGAGTTCGCCACGCGCCCCGAGATCCAGGCGGAGATGGTGAAGCTGCAGCTCCTGGGGCCGGTCAACCTCAAGGCTTTCGACCATCTCTCCGAGGAGCGCGCGCAGCTGCTGCCGTCGCATCCCAGCAATCTCGACAAGCAGGTCTTCCTGTCCGCGGACTGGTGGGCCAGCGTCGGCGACGACGGCAAGAGCAACGTCGTCAAGAACCAGGAGATGTGGAACCGCTGGTCGCTGCAGTAGCGGCATCGAGGGAACGCGACCCGGGCCGCGCGACAGCCGGCCCGGGTCTTCCCTGATTGCGCCAGGCAAGCCGAGAGACATGCTCGACCAAGCGATCCCTGAGTCCTTGCCGCTCCTGACCGAGCCCTGGTGCCCGGTCGAGGAGTACGAGACGCGCCTCGCCGGGATGCAGGCGCAGATCCAGGCACGTGGTCTCGACGCGCTGCTGCTTCTGCAGCCGGAGTCCGTGACCTGGCTGACCGGCTTCTACACCCGCGGCTACGCCTCGTTCCAATGCGTGCTGGTGCCCCCGGCCGGCGCCCCGCTCACCTGCTGCCGCGACATGGAAGCCTACTACCTGGAGCGCACCGGCGTGTTCCGGCCCCATCGCTACTGGAGCGACGGACAGGACCCGGTTCTCGTCGCCGCCGAGGCCGTGCGCGAGACCCTGGGCGGCGGCGACGGCCGGCTCGGCATCGAGATGGCCGCCTGGCCGCTCACGGCCGCGCGCTACGAGGCCCTGCGCCGGGCCCTGCCGGACCTGGACTTCGAAGCCGCCGACGACATCGCCCGGCTCGGTCGCCGGCGCAAGTCGGCAAGCGAGATCCGCCTGATGCGCAGCGCCGCGCGGGCCGCCGAGGCCGGCATGGCCGCGGCCGTCGCCTCGGCCGCCGCCGGCGTCAGCGAGCGCGCCCTGGCCGCCGACATCTCCGCCGCGCTGATCCAGGCCGGCAGCGACATGCCCGGGCCGGGCGTCCTGTCGTCGGGAGAGCGCGCCTTTCACCTGCACGGCTCCTACATCGACCGTACGATCGAGCCCGGCGACATCGTGCAGTTCGAGGTCCTGGCCTGCGTGCGGCACTACCACGCGCGCTTCATGAGGACGATCAAGGTCGGCCCGCCGAGCGCCGAGGAACGCGCGCTGGCCGAGCGCCTGATCGCCATCCAGGACGCGGCGCTGGCCGCGGTCGGCCCCGGCGTTCCGGCGAGCGTGCCCGACGCCATCTACCGGCAGGGCGTGCTGCAGGCCGGCCTGGCCGAGCGCTATACGAACAAGACCTTCTATGGCCTCGGACTGCTGCTGCCGCCCTCGGGCGGCGAGGGCCCGGAGGCCGACGCCTCGGCGGACTGGAGCTTCGAGCCGGGCATGACCTTCCACAGCTACGTGCTGGCCCGGAATTTCGGGTTCTCCGAGACGATCCTCGTGACCGAGACCGGCATGGAGCGGCTTACAGGCTTCCCGCGAGAGCTCCTGGTCGCCGGAGGCACCGGGGCGGCGGCGCAGGGAACGACGCGATGAGGATGGCGAGATGACGCGTCTGCAAGCCCCGAAACCGGCGGAGGAGTGCCATGGCCGTCGCCGCTGAGACGACACCGGTGCCGGCTGCCCGGCCGCAGGACGACCGCCGGGCCGCCCGCCCGAGGCGTTCGCTGATGCCGCTGCTGCTGGCGCCGGCGCTGGTGCTGTTCCTGATCGTCTTCGTCGCGCCGCTGGCCGGCATCCTCTTCGAGAGCGTCGGGCGGGCCGACTTCACGCTCAGTCACTACTCGGCCGTCTTCGACGATGCGATCCTCGTGACGGTGCTGGTGCGCACGATCGTGCTGTCGCTGGCGGTCACCGGGATCTGCATCCTCCTCGGCTATCCGATCGCCTACCTGATGCTGCGTTCAAGCGGCTGGATGCAGCGCGTCATCGCCCTGCTGATCATCCTGCCGCTCTGGACCAGCCTGCTGGTGCGCACCTACGCCTGGATGGTGATCCTCGGCCGGCAGGGCATGATCAACGAGGCCCTGCTGTGGGCCGGCCTGATCGATACGCCCCTGAACCTGCTCTACAACCGCTTCAGCGTCTATGTCGGCATGGTCCACATCATGCTGCCGTTCATGGTGCTGCCGCTGTTCGCGGTAATGCGTCGGATCGACCTCAACCTGCTGTCGGCCGCCGACAGCCTCGGCGCCAGCCGGATCCGCGCCTTCGCGACGGTGTTCCTGCCGCTCAGCCTTCCCGGCATCCTGGCCGGGTCCCTGCTGGTCTTCATCCTGTCGATCGGCTTCTTCGTGACGCCCGCCCTGCTCGGCGGCCTCGGCGACACGACCTTCGTCATGCTGATCGAGCGACAGGTCAACAAGCTCTTCAACTGGCCGCTCGCCGCGGCCATGTCGATCGTCCTGCTGGCGGCGACCATGGCCCTGGTCGTCGCCTACAATCGCGTGCTCTCCTCGTCCAGCGGATCGGGCTCGCCGCTGTTCTCCAGGTTGGCGGCCTGGTTCATCTCGCTGACCGCCTACCTGGGAGCCGCCGCGGACCTGGTGCGCGACGCCCTGGCCCGCCTGCCCGTCAGGCTCGGCGCCACCGGGAACCCGAGCCGCCCTCCGAAGAGCCTGCCGCTGGTCGCGATCTTCGCCTGGGCCGTCCTGCTGCTGACGATCTTCCCGATCCTGGTGCTCTATCCGCTGTCCTTCAGCGACGCGCCCTACCTGCAGTTCCCGCCGACCGACTACTCGACGCGCTGGTACGAGAACTACCTCTCGCGGCCCGACTGGCTGCGGCCGACCCTGATCAGCTTCCAGGTCGCCTTCGTCGTCATGCTGCTGGGCACGGTCATCGGGACCGCGGCGTCGGTCGCGCTGGTCCGCGGCCGCTTCCCCTTCAAGAAGAGCGTGCTCGGGCTGCTGCTGTCGCCGATCGTCGTGCCGACGATCATCTCGGCGGTCGCGCTGTATTACCTCTTCGCCAAGTACGGTCTTGTCGGCACCCGCACCGGACTGATCCTGGCGCACCTGACGCTCGCCGTGCCCTTCGTGATCGTCGTCGTGTCCTCGGCCCTCGAGCGCGTCGACGTCGCGCTGGAACAGGCCGCCTGGACCCTGGGCGCGACCAAGTTCGTGACCTTCCGGCGCGTCACCCTGCCGCTGATCCGGCCGGCGGTCGTCACCGCCGCGCTCTTCGCCTTCCTCGCCTCGTTCGACGAGGTCGTGATGGCGATCTTCCTGAGCGGCGTGCAGGTCAAGACGCTGCCCAAGCGCATGTGGGAAGGCATCCGCGAGGAGATCGACCCGACCACGGCGGCGGTCGCGGCCATCCTGGTCGCGCTCTCGCTGCTGCTGATCCTGGTCGCCGAGCTGCTGAGACGCCTCGGCCGCCAGCGCGGCCTCGACGTCGAGAACCCCCTGATGAAGTAGCGGCGCGCCGACGCCGGGGCGCCGAACACGAAGGAGCAGAAACCATGTCCACCCGCACGGCCTCGCTCGAAATCGTCCCCTCCGGAAAGGCGCTGGGGGCCGACGTCAGGGGCCTCGACATCAGCCGGGGCATTTCGGAGGAGACCTTCCAGGAGATCCTCGAAGCCTGGTACCGGCACCTGGTCCTGCGCTTCCGCGACCAGGACATCACCGACCAGCAGCTGGTCGAGTTCGCGCTGCGCTTCGGCAGTCTCCATCATGCGGCAGGCTCCGAGTACGGCGGCAAGCCGGAGGAACTGCACGAGGCGGTCGAGCTGATCTCGAACATCGTCAAGAACGGCAAGCCGATCGGCGCGCTCGCGGCCGGCGAGGCGACCTGGCACACCGACATGTCGATGTACGAGGTGCCGGCTTCCGCGACGCTGCTCTACGGCGACGAGATCCCGCCGAGCGGAGGCAACACGCGCTTCACCAACCTCTGCCTCGCCTACGACGAGCTGGACGAGGAGCTGCGATCCCTGGTCGAGGGGCGCCGCTCGATCCACGACGCCGCCTATCTCGCCTCCGGCGGGGTCAGGCCCGGCTACGAGGCGGTGACCGACAAGTCGCAGGGGCCGGGCGCCCGCCATCCGGTCGTGCGCACCCATCCGCACAGCCGGCGCAAGGCGCTCTACCTCGGGCGCATGGGCAACGGCTACATCGAAGGCCTGTCGGTCGAGGAAAGCGACCGCGTGCTGGAGCAGCTCTGGGCGCACATGACCCAGCCCCGGTTCATCTGGGAGCAGGAGTGGCGCAAGGGCGACCTCATCGTCTGGGACAACCGCTGCGTCGCCCATTCGCGCGGCGCCTTCGATCCAGAGGCGCGGCGGCTGATGCGCCGGGTCACGGTCATGGACGCCTGAGAAGACCGGCAAGGGAGGAAGAGGCAGTGGCCCTGCGGATCGTCCCGCTGGAAGCGCCGCTCGGCGCCGAGGTGTCCGGCGTCGACCTGTCCGGCCCTCTCGCCGAGGAGGACTTCGCGCGCATCGAGCAGGCCTGGCTCGAGCATCTGGTCCTGCTGTTCCGCGACCAGCAGCTCTCGCAGGCGCAGCTCGCCGACTTCGGGCGCCGCTTCGGCGAGCTGCACCGCACGACCGGCTTCACCTACGGCGCCAAGCCGGACGGGACGCTGCCGGAGATCGAGCTGATCTCGAACCAGCCGGAGGACGCGGTGCCGGCCGGCGCCAAGGCGTCCGACGCTGCGATCTGGCACACCGACATGTCGATGCTGGAGGTCCCCGCCTCGGCCTCCCTGCTCTACGCGATCGAGGTGCCGGCCGGCGAGGGACAGACCAGCTTCGCCAACCACTACCGGGCCTGGGAGACCCTGCCCGCGGAGCTGCGCGACGCCGTGCGCGGGCGCCGCTCGATCCACGACGCGGCCTATACGGCCATGCACGAGATCCGGTCCGGCTACCAGGGCTACACGGATCCCTCGACGGCGCCGGGCGCCCGCCATCCCATCGTCCGGACCCACCCGCGCACCGGGCGCGAGGCGCTTTATCTCGGACGGATCGGCTACGGCTACATCGAGGGCTATGCGCCGGCGGAAAGCACGGAGCTGCTGAACCGCCTCTGGGCGCACATCACCCGGCCAGAGCAGGTCTGGACTCACAGCTGGCGAGACGGCGACCTGGTCGTCTGGGACAACCGCTGCTGCAGCCACAGCCGGGCCGCCTTCGATCCCACCCTGCGCCGCCGCCTGATGCGGGTCACCGCCATGGGCGAGCGTCCCTTCCACCAAGCGGAGACGAGTCCGGCATGACGCTGCAGTTCGAACGAGCGGAGTACGAAGAACGCATCGGGCGGGCCCGCCAGCTGCTGCGGGAGCGCGGCTTGGCGGCGCTGCTCGTCTTCGCCCAGGAGAGCCACTTCTACCTGACGGGCTACGACTCCTCGGGCTATCTGTTCTTCCAGGTCGCCCTGCTGACCGCCGACGAGCAGCCGATCGTGCTGCTGACGCGCCGTCCCGACCGCCAGCAGGCGCGCGAGACCTCGGTCATCGAGGACATCCGCATCTGGTACAATACCGAGGACGCCGATCCCGCCCGCGACCTGCGCGCGATTCTCGAGGAGAAGGGCCTGCAGGGCGAGCGCATCGGCATCGAGCTCGACACCTACGGCCTGACCGGCGCCTCGCACGAGCGCGTCCGCCGCGCCCTCGACGGCTGGTGCCGGCTCGAGGACGCCTCGGACCTCGTTCGCCGCCTGCGGCTGGTCAAGTCCGGGGCCGAGCTGGCCTTCGTGCGCCAGGCGGCCGGCCTCGCCGACCGCGCCCTGCTGCGTATGCTGGACAGCGCCCGGCCGGGCGTTCTCGACACCGAGGTCACGGCCGCCGGCCTGTCGGAGATGCTGGGCGGCGGCGGCGACGTGCCGCCCGCCGGCCCGCTGGTCAACTCGGGGCCGCGCGCGCTCTACGGCCGCAGCGTCTGCGGCTCGCACCCGCTGGAAGAGGTTGACCAGCTGACGATCGAGTTCGCCGCCAGCTACCGGCGCTACACAGCCTGCATCATGAGGACGGCCGCCGTCGGGCGCGCCGAGCCCCGGCAGCGCGAGCTCTTCGACATCGTCGCCGAGGCCCTGCAGGCGATGACCGAGGCCGCGGCACCCGGCCGGCCGCTCGGCGAGATCGACGACGCCCACCGGCGCGTGTTCGACGCCGCCGGCCATCGGACCAACCGCTTCTCGGCCTGCGGCTACTCGCTCGGCGCGACCTTCCGGCCGAGCTGGATGGACGTGCCGCCGATGCTCTACTCCGGCAACGGCACGGTCGGCGAGCCGGGCATGGTGCTGTTCCTTCACGCCATGCTGCCCGACGAGTCCCGGGGTCTGGCGATGTCGGCGGGCCACACGCTGGTGCTGACGGCCGAGGGCCGGGAGGTGCTGAGCGACCTGGAACTGAGCTTCCCGCCGGTCGCCGGCGAAAGGCAGGCGGCGTGACCGGGCAGGAGACGGCGGGCAGCGTCGCCGGGACCCTGATGCAGTGCCTCGCCGACCGCGGCGTCTCGCTGCTGTTCGGCATTCCCGGCGTCCACAACACCGAGCTGTTCCGGGACCTGGAGACGCTGGGCATGGACGTGGTCCTGCCGCGGCACGAGCAGGGCGCCGGCTTCATGGCCGACGGCTTCGCGCGCGCGACCGGCCGCCCCGGGATCTGCCTGCTGATCACCGGACCGGGCCTGAGCAACGCGCTGACCCCGCTGGGTCAGGCTTATTCCGACTCGGTGCCCCTCCTGCTCGTCTCGACGGTGCTGTCGCGCCGCGACATGGGCAAGGGGCGCGGCCTGTCGCACGACATGCTCAGCCAAGCCAACGCCGTGGCGAGCTTCGGCGCGCTCAGCCTGACCGCAGAGGACGCAGGAGAGATCCCGGAGCTGGTCGCCCGCGCCTTCGCGACCTTCGAGTGCCAGCGTCCGCGCCCGGTCCATGTCCAGTTGCCGCTCGACTGCCTCGCGCAGCCCGGCGGCCGGCCCGCCGGACCGCCCCGCCTCGCCGCCCGCCCGCTGCCGCCGCCGGCCGCCCTGGAGGAGGCCGCCAGGACGATCGCGCAGGCCGAGCGGCCGGTCGTGCTGGTCGGCGGCGGCGCGCTCGAGGCCACGGCAGAGGTGACCCGCCTGGCGGACACGCTGGGCGCCGCCGTCGGCTCGACGATCGCCGGCAAGGGCGTGGTCGACGAGAGCCATCCGCTCTCGCTCGGCTGCACGCTCGCCCGGCCGGCGACCCGCGCGTTCCTGGAGAGCTGCGACCTCGCGGTCGTCGTCGGCAGCGAGCTCTCGGTGAACGACTACGGGCCGAAGGGACTGCCGTTGGGCCTGCCCAGGCTGCGCATCGACATCGACGCGCAGGCGCTGGCGACCAACGGCCCGGTCGACCTGCCCCTGCTCGGCGACGCCCGGGAGACCGTAGCGGCGCTCTGCGCCCTGCTCGACGCCCGGGCGCCACGCTTCGAGCGGCGCGAGGTCGAGACCGCGCGCACGGCGGCGCTTCGCCAGGCCTTCGACGAGCGCCCCGGCATGGAGGCGCTTCTGGAACGGCTGCGCCGGGCCTTGCCGGACGAGACGGTCTTCGCGCTCGACATGACCGAGATCGCCTATCTGGCCAACGAGGTCTTTCCGGTGCACCGGCCCCGCTGCTGGCTGCATCCCGTCGGCTTCGGGACGCTCGGCTACGCCCTGCCGGCGGCGATCGGCGCGAAGCTGGCCCGGCCCGACGTTCCGGTCGCCGCGATGATCGGCGACTTCGGCCTGCACTACACCCTGGCCGAGCTCGGGGTCGCCTGCGAGCGCCGGCTGCCGCTCCCGATCTTCCTCTGGAACAACGACCGCCTCCACGCCATCGAGAAGGACATGCGGCGCAAGCAGATCGCGCCGATCGCCGTTACCGCAGCCAATCCCGACTTCCAGCAGCTGGCCCGCTCGTTCGGCGCCGCCGCGGCCCAGCCGGCGTCGCTGGACGCGCTGGACGAGGCGATCGAAGCCGCCCTGGGGGCCGACCGGCCGACGTTGATCGAGCTGCGGCCCGAGGCCTGCGCTGCATAGCCAGCCGCAAGCTCCGGCCGTCTAGAACTCCCCGACGACCCCGCTGATCAGGTTCCGGGAGAGCAGGTCCGCGGCCGTTAGCTCGCCCGGCTCGCGGTGCGCCTGCAGGCGCAGGCGGAGCTTCGCGAACCGCGCCTCCGCATCGCGCCAGGCCGCTTCCGCCTCCTCGAGCGTGACCGATCGGAAGCGGACCGGCTCGCCCGCCCGGCGCTGGCCGAGCAGCCGGAGGTCCGCGGCGATCACCGTGGCGATCTTCGGATAGCCGCCGGTGGTCTGGCGGTCGGCCAGCAGGACGACGGGACTGCCGGTCCCGGTCACCTGGATGCTGCCGTTGGCAATGGCGTCCGAGACGATGTTGAAGTCGCCGGCGTGCTCGATCGAGGCGCCCTCGAGGCGGCAGGCCATGCGATCGCTGCGGCCGGAGACCAGGAAGCGCTGCTCGACGAGGTCGCGACGCGCGCGCTCGGTGAAGTGGTCGTCCTGCGGCCCGAAGACGATGCGCACCGGCCCCTCGACGGGCAGCCAGTCAGGCTCGGACAGGCGCAGCTCCGCGTCCGGCGAGGCCGAGCCCCGGCGCAGCGGCAGCGAGTCGCCGGTGGCGAGAGCCCGGCCGTCGAGCCCGCCCAGGCCGGACCGGACGTGGGTCGACAGGCTGCCCAGGATCGGCGCCAGGTCGAACCCGCCCTCGACCGCCAGGTAGCTTCGCGCACCGCGGCGGGCCGGCCCCAGGGTGAGCCGCTCGCCGCGCGCGAGCCGCAGGGCCGCGCAGTGCGGCACCGGCCGGCCGCCGAGGTCGGCCGGCATCACCGCGCCGGTCAGCGCGACGCGACAGCTCTCGGCCCGGCATTCGTAGCTGCCGCCGACGAGGCTGAGCTCGAGCGCTGCCTCCTCGGGGTCGTTGCCGACCAGCCAGTTGGCCAGGCGCAGGCTCGCCCGGTCGATCGCGCCGGCCTCGGCGACGCCGAAGCGCTGGTAGCCGCGACGGCCGGCATCCTGGACGGTCGAGAAGACCCCCGGGTCGATCACGGAGAGGGCCGCCGCCTCGCTCATCCGGCCTCCACCTCCTCGGGCCGAAGGCTCTGCCGCCCGGCAATCTCCTCGAGCTCGCGGAAGCGCGCCTCGTCGACCGGCACGAGCCGCACCCGGTCGCCGGCGCGGAACAGGAAGGGGTCGGGCCGGCGCAGGTCGAAGGGGCGCAGCGGCGTGCGCCCGATGAGCTGCCAGCCGCTCGGCATCGGCACGCTCGAAAGGGCCGTCTGACGTCCGCCGATGGAGATGCTGCCGGGCGGGACCTCGCTCCTCGGCTCGGCCCTGCGGGAGACTTCGAGCTCGCCGGGCAGGTCGCCGAGATAGGCGAAGCCGGGAGCGAAGCCGAGCATGTAGACGCGGTATTCGACGGCGCTATGGCGACGGACGACCTCCTCCACGGCAAGGCCCGCCCGGCCGGCGACCCACTCGAGGTCGGCACCGAAGCGGCCGCCATAGGCGACCGGCACGCGCCACGAGCGGCAGGTCCCTCGCTGGAGTGCGCCGGGTCGCTCCAGCTCGACGATCCGCCGCTCGAGTTCCCGGGCGCTCGTCCTCACGGGGTCATAGGCGATCAGCAGCGAGCGGTAGGTCGGGACGGTCTCGAGGATGCCCTCGATCGCGGCGGCGGCGAGGCTTCGCTCGAGCGCGATCACGGCGTCGCTCGTCGCCGGGTCGATGCCGGCGCCCAGCTCGACCACGAGGGCGTTGCCGCCGGCCGGCAGGAAGCGCAGGCCGCCCCGCCCGCCCGGCCGGGCGGCCGGCGTGCCATCGACCGCGCTGTCTCGCTGCTGCATACATCATGTATAATCGGGGCCGACGGGAATTGTGAAGCCGAGTATCCGGGAGAGCAGCGCATGAGACGCGTCGATCTAAACTGCGACATGGGCGAGAGCTTCGGCGCCTGGACGATGGGCAACGACGCCGAAATGCTCGCGATCGTGTCCTCGGCCAACGTCGCCTGCGGCTTCCATGCCGGCGATCCCCTGGTGATGCACCGCACGATCGATCTGGCCAGGCAGTCGGGCGTCGGAGTCGGCGCCCATCCCGGCTTTCTCGACATCTGGGGCTTCGGCCGGCGCCCGATGCCCGCGGAAACGCCGGACAGTCTTGAGAAGATGCTGGTCTACCAGATCGGTGCCGCCCAGGCGGTGGCCCGCAGCGTCGGCCATCCGCTGCGCCATGTGAAGACGCACGGCTCGCTCGGCAATCTCGCGGCGGCCAGCGCCGAGCACGCGATGGCAGTCGCCCGGGCGATCCGGGCCGTCGACCCGGCGCTGATCTTCGTGGTCCTGCCGAACACCGAGACGGAGCGCGCCGGCGAACGCCTCGGGCTGCCGCTGGCACGCGAGGTCTACGCGGACCGCAGCTACGACGACAGCGGGAACCTGACGCCGCGCAGCGAAGCCGGCGCCGTCATCGAAGACGCGAGCGAGGCTGTCGAGCGAACGCTGCGGATGCTCGAGGAGAACGCCATCGTCAGCACCTCCGGCCGGAAGATCCCGGTGCGCATCGACTCGGTCGGCCTGCACGGCGATTCGGTCCATGCCGTGGCCCTGGCCCGCTGCCTGCGCGAGGCGCTCGACCGCGCCGGCATCGCCGTGTCCCCGCTGGCCGCTACGCTCGCGGAGCCCGTGTCATGACCAGCCGTCGCCGATCAGCCCGGCGAGCAGCCGGCAGGCCTCCCCGAAGTCAGCCAGATCCATGGCTTCGGCGGGGTTGTGGCTGCCGTGCGCGTTGCGGATGAACAGCATGGCGCTCGGCACCCCGGCGTTCGCGAAGACGGCGGCGTCGTGGCCGGCGCCGCTCGGCATGCGCAGGGTCCGGATGCCCTGGTCCTCCGCCAACGACTCGAAGCGCTCGAGCAGCGCCGCCGAGAGCGGCGCGGGCTCGCTGTCGCTGAGCTCGCCCAGCTCGAAGCGGACGTCGCGCTGCGCGGAGATCTCGGCGCAGAGCTCCTGCAGCCGGTCCCGGACCAGCGCGAGGGTCGGCTTGCCGAGGCTGCGCGCGTCGACCGCGAAGCCGACCTCGCCCGCGACCTTGCTGAAGGCGTGCTCGCGCGGGTCGGTCGCGAACTGCCCGACGGTCAGCGACAGGTCGTGGCCTTCCGCCTCGAGGTCTCGCCAGAGGGCGTCGAGGGCACAGACCAGCGAGGCCGCCCCGACCACGGCGTCCTGGCGGTAGCCCCGCGGCACGGCCCCGGAATGGCCGTAGCGTCCCAGGCAGCGCGCCTTGCGATAGCGGAAGCTGCCGCGGATCCCGGTGACCAGTCCGATCGGAACACCGTCGCCGATCAGCCTCGGCCCCTGCTCGATGTGCACCTCCACGAAGGCGGCGAGGCGCTCGGCGCGAAGCAGAGGGCGGCCGGCGCGGACGGCGGCCGGATCGAGCCCGCAATCGGCCATGTGCCGCTCCAGGCTGCGGCCGCTGTCCGCCCGCGCGACGTCCAGTGCCTCGGCGGGCAGGCGCCCGAGCGCGGCCCGACTGCCGACGTAGGAGACGGGAAACCAGGTGCTCTCCTCGGCGCGGATCGCCATCACGGTCACGTCCTGCGGCGGCGTCCGGCCGCAGCGGCGGAGAGTCGCCGCGGCCTCCAGCCCGGCGACGACGCCCGCCGCGCCGTCGTAGTTGCCGCCATGCGGCACCGAATCCAGGTGGGAGCCGATGAAGACGGCGGGACGGCCGCGGTCCTCGCCGGGCAGGGTCATGTAGAGGTTCCCCGCGGCGTCGGCCTCGGTCTCCAGGCCGAATGCCTCCGCCTCGCGGCGCACGATGGCGTGCGCCGCCTGCTCGCCGGCGCCGTAGCTGTCGCGGGTGATGCCCGGCTCGGCGCCGGTCGCTTCCGCGAGGTCGCGGAACAGCCGGTCCGCGAGCACGAGGTCGGGTGCGCCCATCACGTCTCCTCGCCGGCGCGCCGCCGGCCCTCCCAGCAATCGGGATTCACCAGATGCTCGGGCCGCTCGCCGTGCAGCACGGCCAGGACCTGCCCGGCCAGGACGCGCGCGGTGCGCTCGAGCGCCTCGCGGGACGAGCCGCCGAGGTGCGGGCTGAGGACGACGTTGTCCAGGCCCAGCAGCGGATGGGACGGCGGCATCTCCTCGCTCTCGAAGACGTCCAGCCCGGCGCCGCCCAGCCGGCCCTCGCGCAGCGCCGCGGCCAGCGCCCGCTCGTCGACGGTGGCCCCACGACCGGTGTTGACCAGGATCGCGCTCGGCTTCATCTGCCGCAGCTCGCCGTCGCCGAGCAGATGACGGGTGCCGGCCCGCAGCGGCAGATGCAGGGAGACGACATCCGCCGCGGCCAGCAGGTCCGCGAGACGCTCGTACTTCCGGACGCCGAGGCGCTCGAGTTCCGCAGCGTCGGCGGAGGGCGAGTAGGTCGCGATCGCCATGCCGAGTCCGCGCTGGGCAATGCCGGCCGTCCGGCGACCGATGCGGCCCCAGCCGACGATCCCCAGCAGCTTGCCGTCGAGTTCACTCAGGCGCTCGCCGTACTTGAAGGCGAAGTCACCCGCGCGCACCGCGCGGTCGGCGGCGGGGACGCGCTTGGCGACGGCCAGCATCAGGGCGATAGCCTGCTCGGCGACCGAGGCGACGTTGGCCAGGGGAGTCGAGACGACGGGAACGCCCAGCGCGGTCGCATGATCGACGGCGACCGGGTCGGTGCCGGTGCCATGCACGCCGACGACGCGCAACCGGGGGGCCGCGTCCAGAGCCGCCGCGGTGAGACCGGCGTTGCGGGTGACGACGGCGACCGCCTCGCCGATCTCCCGCTCGACGACGGAGGGCTGGGGCGCGCTGGCGAGGCGCGGGCGAAGCCCGGCCTCGGCCAGCAGCGCGATGCCGGCTTCGTGGATCGGCTGCACGATCAGGCAATCCCCGCTGGCTCGGTGTCGAGACGTCAAGGCCGGCCTTCCCTGGCACACCGGTTGGCCCCGCCGCCCGACGGGCGTCGCGAGGGCGTCAGAAGAGCCGCTGAAGGCTCTCCATGATGCTGGCGCGCACCCCGTCGAGATGCGTGCGCATGGCTTTCTGGCTGGCGGCGACGTCGCCCCGGTCGATCGCGTCGAGCAGGGCCAGATGCTCCTCGCAGCCCGGCTTGAAGCGCTGCGGGATGCGTTCCATGCCGAAAAAACGGGTCTTCAGGCGCAGGTCCCTGATCAGATTGACCAGCAGGCGGCTGCCGCTCATGGCGGCGATGCCCGCATGGATCTCGTCGTCGACCGAGGTATGGTCGCTCGGCTTCGGCTGAGGGCTGTTCATCAGCTGCTGAACGGAAGCGCGCAGCTTCTCGATGGCTGCATGGTCGGGTCGGCCCGCGGCGAGCCCTGCAGCCTCGACCTCCAGAATGCGGCGCACATGCAGGATCTCGATGAAGTCGTCGATCGAGGTCTCGCGGACGCGCGGAACCTGCCCCGGCTCGCGGCTCAGCAGGCCTTCGGCGAGCAGACGGCTGATCGCTTCGCGCACCGGCGTCCGCGACACCTTGAGGCGCTTCGACAGCGCCAGTTCCTGGACAGGGTCGCCCTTGTGGAGGCGGCCGTCGAGAATCATGTCGCGCAGCTGGCGATAGGTCTGCTCACCGCGGCTCGACATGGCCACTCACCCTGAATGCATCGAAGCGGGACCGACGACCGCCCGCTGCGAGACGCTGGTCGGCGCGGTGAATCCGGATGGACCGAAGCGGCGAGAAATAGAGTTCATCCTGCAGGACCGCAAGTGGTAAGTCCGCTCTGTGTGGGCCGAACGGCCCGACCCGTCGGCCGCGCCGGGACGCCTCACCCGGCACCCCGTCGCCGGCTCGGAATCCGGCAGTGGTTTCGTTCTCCGCACACGCCTTGTATACTATCAGTATATGCAGGCTTCGGCGACCGGCGTCGTCTGCCTGGACACCAGAAGGCGGAGGCGACGGCATCACGCTGGCCTCACGCCTCGCAACAGACGCGGGGGAAACGTGTTGCTGGATTCGAGCGCTAGGGGCGTCTTCATCATCGCCGTGACGCCCTTCACGGACAGCCTAGCCGTGGACCTCGAAGGCCTCGACAGGCTGGTCGACTTCTATCTGGAGCGAGGCGTCGACGGCATCACCCTGCTGGGCATGATGGGCGAGGCGCCCAAGCTCACGGCGCCGGAAGCGACCTCCCTGGTCGAGCGGGTGCTGCGGCGCGTCGACGGCAGCCTGCCCGTCGTGGTCGGGGTGTCCGCGCCGGGCTTCGCGAGCATGACGTCCTTGGCCCGCCGCGCCATGGACGCCGGAGCGGCCGGGGTCATGGTGGCGCCGGCCGCCGGGCTGAAGTCGGACGAGCAGCTGCTCGGCTACTTCCGTCAGGTCGTCGAGCAGATCGGCGAGGACGTCCCCCTCGTGCTGCAGGACTTCCCCTTGGGCACGGGCGTCGTCATGTCGACGCCCCTGATCCAGCAGATCGTGGCGGAGATCGGGTCCTGCGCAATGCTCAAGCACGAGGACTGGCCCGGTCTTTCGAAGATCGCGCGGATCCGCGAGGTCGAGGCGAGCGGGCAGACCCGCCGGATCTCGATCCTCTGCGGCAACGGCGGCCTGTTCCTGCCCGAGGAGCTGGAGCGCGGCGCCGACGGCGCGATGACCGGCTTCGCCTTCCCCGAAATGATGGTCGAGCTCTGCCGGCTGCATGCCGCGGGCGAGATGGAGACCGCCCGCGACCGGTTCGACGCCTACCTGCCGCTGGCCCGCTTCGAACAGCAGCCCGGCCTCGGCCTGGCCATCCGCAAGTACGTCCTGTGGCGGCGCGGAGCCATCGCCTCGCCATCGCTCCGCAAGCCGGCTCCGAGCCTCTCCCAGGCCGACATCGAGCAGGTCGATAGGCTTTGGGAGCGCCAGGAGCGCAGGCTCTCCGAGATCGGCGCCGCGCCTCCCCGCCTGGCTCGCACGGCTGCCCGCTGAGCCGATCCGACAGGGGTCCGTCTGCGCGCCACACACCGGCCGGTTCCCTCAGCGAGGAGTCGGGAGCGACCCGCCCAATCGCACTCCCAGCTCACGTCGGAGCGCTGGATAGTGCGGCGGGTTGATCGGCCGAACCGAATTGCGCCGTCACCTGGTTCCCAGCAACAGCGCAGTTCAACTAGCACGCATCTGCTACGCAGTGGGCGCCCGCGAGTGCGGATTTCCGGATTCCCATCCGAAATCATCTCGCCACGCCCCCTGCGCCCGGATAATCGCTCCGGAACCTCCTGGCTTGTCCCGGTCCAGCCGACCAGGGCTACCAGCTTGGTTCGAAGGGAACTGTGCCACTCTTGTGCCACGCCGCGGGGAAACTCGACAGGTCTGGCCGGGAAGCTCCGGGAATAAGAGGGAGCTCAAGGGAGCAAAAACTCCATACTTTTCAGGAAAGTGGCGGAGGGGAAGGGATTCGAACCCTCGATACGGTGTTAACCGTATAACGGTTTAGCAAACCGTCGCCTTCAGCCACTCGGCCACCCCTCCGCAATACGAGTGGCTTAGTACCACGACGTTTGCGGGCGAGCCGTTCTAGACGGCGGCCCGGCTGGCTGTCAACGACCGAGCGGACGGCGGCGAGAGGGCCGGTCGCAGCCGGCAGGCGCGCGACAGGCGAAGAAGCGCGCGGGCCGCTGCAACCGCCGCACGGAATCGGGGTTCGGCGGCACGCCTTATCCACAAAAACGCGAGTCCGAGTTACAGTTCGTTAATATTAACGACGCAGGGTAATCGAGACAAAAGCACAGGAGGGGCAGCGCCCGACCGCCGCGCCCGCCGCTCCGCAAATCGGGACGGAGACCGCATCATGTCCTTGTCGAAGCGTAGCCTCGATACCCTGCTCGACCTGGTCGAGATCAAGCTGAGCTGCATGGAGGTCTGGGACCGCGAGGACCGGCGCGAGCTGCAGAGCCTGGAGCTCGCGCGCAACGAGCTGCGCGGCCTGTGCGGCCGCTCGGCGAACGGCGAGATCGTCGCCATGGCGCCGCGCCGCCGCGGCCGTCCGCGCACCAGCGGCGCCCCGATGCAGCAGGCCGCCTCCTTCTGACGCCGGCTCTCCTCGGCGGCACCTCGCCGGGCCGCTGCCCGACGAGGCGCGGCGCGAGGCTCAGGGCACCTGCATGCCCTTGTCGACCGCCGGACGCGCCGCCAGGGCGTCGTACCAGCGCTTGACGTTGGGGAAGTCCTCGAGCGCGACCTGCTGCCACTCGTGGCGCGCCGCCCAGGGAAAGGTCGCGATGTCGGCGACCGAGTAGCCGCCGGCGGCCAGGAACTCGGACTCGCCGAGGCGCTTGTCGAGCACCCCGTAGAGACGCCGCGTCTCGTTCGAGTAGCGGTCCTTGGCGTAGGGCACGTCCTCCTTGGCGAAGCGCAGGAAGTGATGCGCCTGGCCGAGCATCGGCCCGAAGCCGCCCATCTGCCACATCAGCCACTGCAGCGCCTCGTAGCGCGCCGCGCCGTCGGCCGGCAGCAGCTTGCCGGTCTTGTCCGCCAGATAGATCAGGATGGCGCCCGACTCGAAGAGCGCGAGCGGCTTGCCGCCGGGCCCCTCGGGATCGACGAGCGCGGGAATCTTGTTGTTCGGGCTGACCTTCAGGAAGGCGGGGTCGAACTGCTCGTCCTTGGTGATGTTGATCGGGTGCACCTCGTAGCCGAGCCCGAGCTCCTCCAGGGCGATCGAGACCTTGCGTCCGTTGGGCGTGCCCCAGGTGTAGAGCTGCATCGTCATGCCTGCGTGTCTCCCCTCTTGCTGTCTTGTCGGTTCGTCGTTGGTGCGGCGGGCGCGATCCTGGCGGATCGGGATCCGGCTGGCCAGCCGTCGCCGCGCGGCCGCGCCCGCTCGAGTCCGAAACGCGGGTCGCAGCGCGCGGGTTCGGAAAGCGGCGCTCGGAGCGGCAGCCGTTCAGCGACGCTGGAACTGCGTCGCGCCGAACAGGATCTCCTTGGCCTTGTCGTCGAAGGCGGCCTGGCGCAGCCCGGCGAGCACCTCGACGCCGCGCTGTACGGCCGGGCGCGCCGCGATCTCGTCGAACCAGCGCTGGAAGTTCGGATAGTCGCCGCGCTCGACGTTCTGGCGCTCCGGGTAGCGCGTCCAGGGCCAGGCCGCCATGTCGGCGATCGAGTAGTCGTCGCCGGCGAGATAGCGGCTCTCGCCGAGGCGCTTGTCGAGCACGCCGTAGAGGCGGTTGGCCTCGTTGGCGTAGCGCTTCTGCGCGTAGTCGATCTTCTCCGGCGCGTACTGCAGGAAATGGTGGGCCTGGCCGAGCATCGGGCCGAGCCCGCCCATCTGCCACATCAGCCACTGCATGGTTCGGTAGCGCCCCTGCCCCTCGGCCGGCAGGAAGCGGCCGTGCTTCTCCGCCAGGTAGAACAGGATCGCGCCGGACTCCATCAGCGCCAGCGGCTCGCCGCCGGGGCCGTCGGGATCGACGATCGCCGGGATGCGGTTGTTCGGGCTGATCTTCAGGAAGTCGGGGTCGAACTGGTCGCCGTTGCCGATGTCGATGGGATGGACCCGGTACTCCAGTCCCAGCTCCTCGAGCAGGATGTGCACCTTGTGGCCGTTCGGCGTGGCCCAGGAATAGAGTTCGATCGCCATCGAGGCTCCCCCGTCAGGTCAGGCTGTCGCCCGCTGCGCGGCTGCGCGCAGGCGGCGCGTACCCGGCTACCGGGCGCGCTCGTACCTTCAAGGTGAGGCCGCCGCGGGCTCGCGGCAAGCCCGCGGGCGGCACAGCGCCTGTGACGGGCAGACCGCCGGCGGGAGGAGAGGGGTGTGAGCCTAGTGGACCACCGGGATGATGCGCACCTGCGCCTCGGGATGGGCGCGGGTGATCAGGCTGACCTCGGTGGCCTCGGCGGTCAGGGTGCGGCTGCCCGGATAGTCGACGCGGTAGACCAGCCGCGGCTCGAGGTCGAGCACCGGCACCCGCTGCGGACGATGCAGCGGCGTGACGCCTTCCGGAAAGGCCGGCTCCTCGGTGTAGGCCTTCTCTCCGTAGACCCAGACGGAGTGGGTGAACATGGCGTTCCTCCTTCTTTGCCGGGCGCTCTCCGGCAGCCGGCGATAGTGCGGCATGACCCGAAAGATGCGCACCTTGTGCGCCTGTGGCAAGACAGGAAATGCGCACGAGGTGCGCAGGGTTCCCGGACCGGCTGCGCGAACGATGCGCACCTTGTGCGCTCTGGCCCTATGGTGTAGTGGATGTCCTCATCGATTGGTCGACCCGAACGGTAGACGGCGGAACGCGGCGGCATGAAACCCAGGGACCTCAAGCGCTGGCGCAAGAGCCTCGAGCTCTCGCAGAAGGAGGCGGCGCACGCGCTCGGCCTCAAGCGCCGGGTCATCCAGTACTACGAGAAGGGCGAGCGCGACGGCGGCGCCATCGAGATTCCGCTCTACGTGCGGCTGGCCTGCTACGCCCTGACCAAGGGCGTGACCGACTACGACGGCCCGCCGGACGAGGACGGCAAGGCCAAGAAGCCGGCACGCAAGGCGGCCAAGGCCGCGGCGAAGGGCAACAAGGGCACCGACAAGCAGGCCAGGGCCTCGGCGAGCGAGGTCGAGTCCCTGGCCGAGATCCCGGATCCCGAAACCCTCGAGTCGGCTTCCGCCCCCTCCGAGCCGGTCGGCTCCTGAGGCGCGCTCAGAGTCGCCGGCAGGTATAGGCCGCGTAGGCGCCGAGCGCGGCCTCCTTGCCGAGGATCTCGAGGCCGCAGCGCTCGATCAGGGCCTCAAGCAGGAAGTCGTAGGTGCTGTGCTCGTCCCGCACGTGCCCGGCGAAGTCGGCACGGGTGAAGCCGCCGGCCGCGGCGTCCCCGACTGCGGCCCGGTCGGGAGCGGCGACCGCGTCGATCCAGCGTTCGACGCCGGCCGCGGCCTCGGCCGGGGCGAAGCCGAAGACGACGTCGCGCAGGAACAGCAGGCCGCCCGGCTTCAGCAGGCCGTGCAGGCGCAGCAGCGCCTGGCCCTTCCAGAAATCGGGCAGGTGGTGCAGCGCGAACTGGCTGACCGCGGCGTCGACCGGCGCGCCGGCGTGGCGGTAGCTCAGGAAGCCGGCGTGGTGAAAGGCGATGGCCAGGCCCTCGGCCTCGGCGCGAGCGCAGGCATGCGACAGCATGGCGGGCGAGACGTCGACGGCGTCGACCTCGGCGCCGCTGCGCGCGGCGGCCCGTGCGAAGGAACCGGTGCCGCAACCGAACTCGACGACACTGCGGCCGGGCCCGAGCCCCAGCTGCGCGACGAGCGCCTCGTTGCGGGCCGTGTGGTCGCCCTGGTTGCGGTCGTAGTCGGCGACCGCCTGCGGATCGGCGAAGTCGAGGCCGACCTGCCGGCGGTCGTCGTACCACCAGTCGGCCGCTTCCTCGAAGCCTGCGCCGCCCGGCGGCGGCGTTGAGGGCCTGTCGGCGCACATGACCCAAGCCTGCCGCGCGAGGCCGCGGCGGTCCAGCCCGACGGTGCGCTCAGCCGGCACCGGGCCCGTGACGGGCCACCGGCCCCACGGCCGGCCAGCCCGGCCGCGTCGCGACGTCCTTCGAGCCGCAGCCCGAGCAGCGCAGCCGGGCACCGAGCTCCGGCACCGGGAAGGCCGGCCCGAGCTCCTGGACCAGCCGCTCGATGCCCAGGGTCGCGTTGTGGCCGCAGCGGTTGCACCAGCAGAAGACGCCGATGCCCTCGGCCGCCAGCTCGCCGAGCGCGATCGCCCGCCGCCGCCGGTCCTCGTCGTCGAGCGCCTGACGCTTGAAGCCTGCCACCCCGCCGTTCCTCCCGGATCATGGGATAGGAACATAACAGGAACATCGGCGGGCAGGAAGCTGCCGCCGCCTGCAGCCGCCGGTGGTGGCGGGCAGAGCGGCCGGGGGCTGCCTACCCGGCGCGGCGCGGCCGGACCACGACCAGCGCGACGCCGACGACGGTGATCGCCATGCCGCCGAGCGCCAGCGGCCCGAGCCGCTCGTCGAACAGCAGGAAGGCGATGACGGCGGTCACCGGCGGCACCAGGTAGAAAAGGCTGGCGGTGCGCGAGGCCTCGCCCCAGCGGATCAGCAGCATCAGCAGGCTGACCGCGCCGATCGACATGACCAGCACCAGCCACGCGAGCGCCACCACCAGCTCACCGCTCCAGACGACGCGGTTGCTCTCGAAGATCAGGGCCGGCACGCCGACCACCAGGGTCGCGGCGACATACTGCACGACCGCGCCGCCGATCAGCGGCACGTGCTGGGCGAAGCGCTTCTGGTAGACCGTGCCCAGGGTGATGCCGAGCAGGGCCACCAGGTTGAAGGCCAGGGCATCCAGGCCGAAGCCGGCGAACAGCGGCCCGTCAATGCCGTTCCCGACCCCCGCCCCCAGCTTGTCGGAGAGCACGACGGCGACGCCGACCAGGCCGAGCAGCAGGCCGGCGACCTGGCGCCGGCCGACGCGCTCGCCGAGCAGCGGCCCGACCACGGCCGCGGTCAGCAGCGGCTGCAGGGCGACGATCAGCGCGACCAGGCCGGCCGGCATGCCGCGGCCGATCGCCTCGAAGACCCCGCCCAGGTAGGCGCCGTGGATCAGCGCGCCGACGACGGCGACGTGGCCGAGCGTGCGCCAGCCGCCGAGCCGCTGGTCGCGCAGCACCAGCAGCAGCGGCGCCATCAGCAGCAGCACCAGGAGGAAGCGCAGCGCCAGGAAGGTGCCGGCCTCGACGTAGGGCAGGCCCAGCTTGGCGCCGATGAAGCCGGTCGCCCAGAGCAGCACGAAGACCGCGGGCGCGAGCGCGGCGAGCAGGCGGCGGGCGGAGAGGTCGGCGGGCATGGCCGCCTGCTAGCACGGGCCGGCGGGCAGGCCGAGGGGCGCGCCCGTCATGGCCGCCATGCCCGCCCGGGACACGGGCCTAGAGCCGCCATTTCAGGAAGTGGCGCTCGGCGCGGCCGAGCAGCCAGCTGACGGTCAGCCCCATCGCCGAGAGGATCGCCACGCCGGCGACCAGCTGGTCGGTCGCCATCAGGTTGCCGGCCAGCAGGATGTAGGCGCCGACGCCGTACTCGGCGCCGATCATCTCGGCGGCGACCAGCAGGATGATCGCGATGGCCGCGGAGATCCGGAAGCCCGAGAGGATCGCCGGCAGCGCGCCCGGCAGCACGATCTTGCGCACGATCGACAGCCACGGCAGGCCGAAGGACTGGCCCATGCGGATCAGCCCGCGGTCGACGTTGTCGACGCCGCCGTAGACCGCGATGACGGTCGGGAAGAAGGTGCCGAACAGGATCGTCGCGACCTTCGACTCCTCGCCGATGCCGAACCAGACGATGAACAGCGGCAGCAGCGCGATCTTGGGGATCGGGAAGATCGCCGCGACCAGCGGCACGATGCCGGCGCGGCCCAGGGAGAACAGTCCGGCGGCGAGGCCGAACAGCAGGCCGAGCAGCGTGCCGGCGGTCCAGCCGAGCAGCAGGCGCTGCAGCGAGGCGGCGAGGTGCAGCCAGAGCTGGCCGCTCTCGACCAGCCGGACGAAGGCCCCGGCGACCTCGCTCGGCGCCGGCAGCACCAGCGGGCCGATCCAGCCGAGCCGCGCGCCGGCCTCCCAGAGCAGGATCAGCCCGGCGAACAGCAGCGGGCCGACGCCGCGCCGGGGCGCCGGCGCGAAGCCGCCGCCGCGGAACGGCACCTCGGCGACCGGGCGCCCGTCGCCGGCGGCGGACGCGCCGGGCTCGCCCGGCTCCGGGCCAGCCCCCTCAGGCATCGGCCAGCTCCCGGTCGGCGGCCGCGGCCTCCTCGCGCAGCAGCTCCCAGAGCCGGCGCTGCTGCTCCTGCAGCTCGGCCAGGCCGTCCTTGCGCGCCTCCAGCGGCATGTCGATCTCGACGATCTCGCGGATCCGCCCGGGCCGGCGCGACAGCACCACGATGCGATGGCCGAGGCGCACCGCCTCGCTGAGGTTGTGGGTGACGTAGCAGGCGGTGAAGCGCTCGCGCAGCCAGAGCTCGAGCAGGTCGTCGAGCAGCAGCTCGCGGGTCTGGCTGTCGAGCGCCGAGAGCGGCTCGTCGAGCAGCAGGCAGGCCGGGCGCACGGCGAGCGCCCGGGCGATCGCCACGCGCTGGCGCATGCCGCCCGACAGCTGGCGCGGCAGCACGTCGGCGAACTCGCTGAGCTTGGTGCGCGCCAGCACCTCGGCGACGATCTCGCGCCGCTCGGCGCGCGAGCAGGGCCGGTCCTCGAGCGCCAGCGCGACGTTGCCGGCCGCGGTGCGCCAGGGCAGCAGGGCGAAGTCCTGGAACACGTAGGTCAGCGGGTTGAGGCTGCCCGGCGGCGGCTCGCCGACCTGCAGCACCCGGCCTTCGCTCGGCCGCTCCAGGCCGCCGAGCAGGCGCAGCAGGGTCGACTTGCCGCAGCCCGAGGGGCCGATGACGCAGACGACCTCGCCGGCCCGGATCGTCAGGTCGATGCCGCGCAGCACCTCCAGGTCGCCGTAGCGGTGCGTCACCGCGCGCAGGCTGAGATCCACGGCCCCGTCCCCGCTTCCCGTGTGCCGGCCCGTTCGGGGCCGGGCCTCACTCGATGGTGTCGACGAAGCGCAGGTCGACGAACGTCTCGAGCGTCAGGCTCTCGGGCGCCAGACCGTGCTTCTGGAACCAGGCGAGCTGGCGGCCGATGTCGACGACGTCGAGCGCGGCGCCTTCGCTGAGGTAGACGGCCCCGGCCTTGATCGCGGGCGCGGCCTTGTCGCGCGGGCGGTCGGTGTAGACGTACTTGTGGATGACGTCGACGACCGCCTCGACCTCCGCCTCGGAGGCCTCGGGGTCGAGGAAGGCGGCGGCGTAGTCGGCGATGCCCTTCTTGTAGGCGCGCATGAAGCGCTCGACCGTGTCGGGGTGCTCCTCGACGTTCTCGGTCGAGGTGAAGACCGAGGTCACCTGGAAGCGGCCGAGGTCGCGCACCCAGCCGATGATCTTCGCCGCGCCGGCCTCGTCGAGCGGCACGGCGACGTGCGGCACCATGGCCATGGCGTCGACCTGGCCCGACTTCACCGCGCCGATCATCGCCGGCACCTTCTGCAGCGGCTTCAGCGCGATGTCCGACAGCTCGAAGCCGTTCTGCTCGGCGATCAGGCCGGCGACGTAGTGGAAGGAGGAGCCCTGCTGGGTCATCGCCCAGCTGTGGCCGGCGAGGTCGGCCGGCGACTTGAGGCCGGCCTCCCAGGCCTGGTTGGAGGCCAGGATCGCCATGCCCGGCACGCCCGGCTTCTCGGTGTAGAGCCCGCCGACGACCTTGACCGCGCCCTTGTCGGCGAGGCCGTAGAAGCCGCCGGTCAGCGCGGTCACGCCGAAGTCGATGTCGCCCGAGGCGATGGCCACGGCGATCGGCTGGGCGGCCTGGAAGAACTTCAGCTCGACCTCCAGGCCCTCGTCGGCGAAGTAGCCGCGCTCGTAGGCGATGAAGCTCGGCGCGTGGGAGGTGAAGCGCAGCGCGCCCAGCGTGACCTGCTCGGCCGCGCGGGCCTCGCCCGCCGGGGCGCCGAGCCCCGCCGCGGCCGCGACCAGGGCGGCGGCCGCCGCCAGCACCGTACGGCGACGCCATCGTCCGGCGAAGTTCTCCTGCATGGTCGTTCCTCCCCTCGTGGCCTTGTTCCGTCTCGCAGCCGTCGCCTCGATCCGGCGGCGTCCGCAGCGTTGAGCCGTCGCGGTCATTATGGACATAGTAGCGCGCCGCCGGGCAACGCCGGGCACCGCGGCGCCCGGCATGACGAACCGGCGAGGAGAGACCAGTGACCGGGCATCCGCAGACCGTGACCGTCCGCCGGGGAGACGACGCGGCGGCCGAGCTGGACTGCGACCTCTGCGTCGTCGGCTCGGGCGCCGCCGGCCTGTCGGCGGCGCTGGAGGCGCAGGCGCTGGGCGAGCGCGTGATCCTGGCGGACGCCGCGCCTCAGCTCGGCGGCCAGGCGATCAGCGCGGCGCTCGGCACGCTGTGCGGGCTCTACAGCAACGGCCCGGATCCGCAACGCCTGGTCCACGGGGTCATGGACGGGATGCTGCGGGCGCTGGTCGAGGCCGGCGAGGCAGCGCCGCGACGGGCACGAAACACCGTGATCCTGGACTACTCGGTCAACGCCTGGCAGCGCTGGGCCGAGCGCGAGGTCGCCGCGCGCGGGATCACGCCGCTGCTCGGCGCCGTGCTGCGCGCGGTGGTGCGCGACGGGTCGGGCCGCCGGGTCGAGGCCCTGGACTTCGCGACGCGCTTCGGCGACCGCCGCGTGCGCGCCCGCGCCGTCGTCGACGCCTCGGGCGACGCCGTGGTGCCCTGGCTGGCAGACCAGGAGCTGCGGACCGCCAACCAGCCGATCCTCGGCACGGTGATGGCGCTGTTCGAGGGCGTCGACACGGCAGCCTGCGCCGACTGGCCGCGCGCGACCTACCACGAGGCGATGAAGCGCCGCGGCGCCGAGTTCGGCCTGGTGCGCTTCGACGGCTTCATCTTCCCGGTCGGCGACGGCAAGGTGAACCTGAACCTGACCCATGTCGAAACGCCGCTCGACCCGGTCGGGCTGAGCCTCGCCGCGATCGAGGGGCGGCGCCAGGTCGACGCGCTGCTGGCGCTGTTCCGCGACGAGTTCCCGAAGGCCTACGGCCGGGCCCGGGTGGCGCATTACGGCCAGGCCGGCATCCGCCAGACCCGGATGATCCTCGGCACCCGCCGCCTGACCGTCGAGGCCGTGCGCAGCGGCGCCCTGCCCGACGACCGGGTGCTGCGCTGCAGCTGGCCGATCGAGCTGCACACGACGATGGACACGACCCACTGGGAGATGTTCGCCGACGACCACCTGCACCACCTGCCGTTCGGCGCCATGACGCCGGCGGGCCTCGACAACCTGGTGGTGGCGGGCCGCTGCGTCGACGCCGAGCCGGCGGCGCTCGCTTCGGTCCGCGTCATGGGCCCCTGCTTCGCCATGGGCCGCGCGGCCGCCGAGGCGCTCCACCAGACCGGGGCCGGGTCGGTCCACCAGCTCGACCTCGGCGCTCTCCAGAAACGGCTCGCCGACAACCTGGAGCGGACGACTCGCGACCCCTGGCTCGGCGGGGTCACAGGCGAGTCGGGCCCGGAAGCCTACGGCGCCGGCTGAGCCGCGGTCGAGGGATGCGAGGGCGCCGAGGCGCCCTCAGGCGGCCTCCTCGTCGGCGCGCAGCAGCTCGCGGTAGGGCCGCGGCAGTGCCCGGGCCTGGCGGTCGAAGACCTCGGCGATCGCCTGCTGGGCCCGCTCGGCCTGCACCTCGTCGCACCAGACCTCGAACCTGGCCAGGCGGTTGCGGCCGAAAGAGGTGATCATGGCGACGTCGGCCGCGTCGCGGCCGCGCGCCATCAGCACCCGGCCGATGCGCGGCACGTTGTAGCGCGCGTCGAAGGTCATCCAGCGGCCGCCCAGGTAGACCTCGAACCAAGCGCAAAAGTCGCCGGGCTCGTCCTGCGGCGGCACCCCGATGTCGCCGAGCCAGCCGGTGGCGTAGCGCGCCGGAATGTTCATCGCGCGGCAGAAGGCGATCGCGAGATGCGCGTAGTCGCGGCACACGCCCGAGCCTTCGCGGTAGGCCTCGAGCGCGGTCTTGGTCGAGCGGCCGTAGCGGTAGCCGAAGGTGATGTGCTCGTGCACCCAGTCGCAGATCGCCTGCACGCGCCCCCAGCCGGGGGCGGTGCCGCCGAACAGCCGCCAGGCCGTGTCGGTCAGCGCGTCGCTCTCGATGTAGCGGCTGGCCGTCAGGAAGGGGATGACGTCGTTGGGCAGGTCGGAGACGCCCTGCTGCGCGGCCTCGCGGTCGACCGGGTCGGGCTCGCCGTCGTCGCGCACCAGGAAGTCGGCGGACAGGCGCGTCGGACCGGGCGGCAGGACGACGCGGCCGCAGCGGTTCTCGAAGACGTCGTGGAACTCCGTGACGTGCAGCGGCGGCTCGATGCCGAGGGCCTCGCTGCCGATGATGTCGGCGGCACGGCTGGGATGCGGATAGAGGCTGAGGACCAGCGGCGTCTCGGCCTCGCAGTCCAGAGTGATGTCGAACCCGACGCGAATCAGCATGCTCGTACCCTTCGCTCGCGGGGATCTTGCCCGCTTGGCAGTTGCCCAGACCCGGCGACGTGCTCCCTCGAGCGCTTGAACACCGCCTGCGGCAAAGCGTTCCCGCGGCGCCGGGGCCAACAGCGCTTTTCGCGCCGCGCCGGCCGCGCCCCAGGCCTGCGCGGGCGGAAGGCTGACTTCGCCGGACCGCGTCCCCATCTCCCTGGCCATCCCGAGAACCTGCCGGCGAGCCGCCCGATGACCGTGATCCGCGTCAACCACACGACCCGCTACCACTTCAGCCAGCCGGTCGAGCTCGGCGAGCATCGCCTGATGATCCGGCCGCGCGACGGCCACGACCTGCGGCTGCTCGAGGCCAGCGTCGGCATCCATCCGCAGGCCCGCCTGCGCTGGTCCTTCGACACCTTCGGCAACTCGATCGCCCGCGCCTTCTTCTCCGGCAGCACGGACGAGCTGATCATCGAGACCGACCTGCTGGTCGAGCGCTACGTCTTCGACGACCCGCTGGTGTCGATTGCCGACGAGGCGGAGCCCTACCCCTTCCGCTACCGCGAGGACGAGCAGGTCGACCTGGCGCCGCTGATGGCCCTGCAGCATCCCGAGGACCGGCCGGCCGTGGTCGAGTGGCGCACCCGCGCCCTGCCCGAGCTGCCGCCCTCCAGCCTCGACCTGCTGCACGCGCTGGGCGAGACGATCCACCGCGACTTCGGCTACAGCCGGCGCGAGACGCAGGGCACCCAGACGCCGCGCGAGACGCTGCAGAACGGCGCCGGCACCTGCCGCGACTTTGCCTTCCTGTTCATGGAGGCGGCACGCGACCTCGGCTTCGCAGCGCGCTTCGTCACCGGCTACCTCTACGACCCGGCGCTGGCCGGCGGGAGCGAGGCGAACGGCGGCGGCCAGGAAACCCGGGGCGGAGGCGCGACCCACGCCTGGGCAGAGGCCTTCGTCCCCGGCGCCGGCTGGGTCGAGTTCGACCCGACCAACCTGATCGTCGCCGGGCGCGACCTGGTCCGCGTGGCGACGACGCGCACGCCCGAGCAGGCGCAGCCGGTCAGCGGCGCCTTCACCGGACCGGCCGGCGTGCAGTCGAGGATGAGCGTCGAGGTCGAGGTGACGCGGGAGGATCGCCAGAGGCCGGCCGCGTCGGCGACAGGCACCGCGCCGGCAGCCGCCTCGCCGGCGCGGGCGACCCCGGTCGCCGTCGACGGCGAGAGCGGCGAGGCCGGAGAGGGCGGCGAGGTCACCCGCCCAGCCTGACCGCCGGTCGGGCCTCGCCGGGCCTTTCCGGACCGCAGGCGGCAGAGACCCGAGCGCTACTGCTACTTTACGATGTATGAACGAAGACCGGCCTATAGCTGGCCGGATGATGAGACGCGCGCTCTCCCGCATCGGCTCGCAGCAGGCCTCGGTCGCCTCGCTCGGCAGCGCCGCGCTGGTCGCCTTCCTGCTGCTGGTCGGGCTCGAGAGCTGGCAAGGCTACGAGCAGGCCGAGACCGAGCTCAAGGCCGACATCGCCGCCCACGCGCGGCTGATGAGCGAGCATGTCGAGCGCACCTTCCAGACCGTCGAGATCGCCTTCGACGCGGTCAACGCCGCGCTCGACGCGCGCCCCTGGGACGACGTCGCCGGCTCGCGGGCCTTCCACCAGCGCATCCGCGGACTGGCCGCGCAGGTTCCGCAGGTCCGCTCGATCTGGCTGACCGACCAGAACGGCGCCATGCGCGTCTTCAGCGAGCGCTGGCCGTCGCCGCCGCTCGACGCCTTCGAGCGCGAGTACTTCGCGGTCCACGCGATCGAGGGCGTGGCCGGCCTGCACTTGGGCCGGCCGCTGCTCGGCCGTTTCACCGGGCGGCCCTTCATTCCGGTCAGCCTGCCGCTGCTCGCCGAGCGCTTCTCGTTCCGCGGCGTGATCACCGCGGCGGTCGAGCCCGACTACTACCTGCCGTTGCTCTCGGCACACGGCGGCTGCGGCATCTGCACCACGGCGCTGTTCCGGCCGGACGGCGAGATCCTGTTCACGACCGGCGAGGCGCCGGGCCTGGAGCCGGCCCTGGTCGACGGGGTCTCGCGGCTGATCGTCTCGGAGGCCTATCCGATCGTCATCGCCGTCTGGGCGCCGCGCGCGGCGATCGCCGCGCTCTGGTGGGAGCGCGAGCAGGACATGCTGCTGGCCGCCGCCGCCGCCGCGGCCCTGCTGTGCTGGCTGCTGCTGCGCGCCGTGCGCGCGAGCCGCACCGTCGCCGCCGAGCGCGACCGCCTGGCGCAGCTGACCGGCGCGCTGACCGCCAAGAACGACGAGCTCGACGAGGCGCGCGGCGCCGCCGAGGCCTCCCGGCGGCTCGAGCAGCGCCTGCGCCAGGAGGCGGCGGCGGCCAACCTCGCCAAGTCGGAGTTCCTGGCGCTGATGAGCCACGAGCTGCGTACGCCGCTCAACGCCGTGATCGGCTTCGCCGAGATCATCCGCGACCGGCGGCCGGACTTCCCGCCGGAGCGGATCACCGAGTACGCCGCCGACATCCACGGCAGCGGCCGGCACCTGCTCAGCCTGATCAACGGCATCCTCGACCTCTCCAAGATCGAGGCCGGCAAGTTCGACCTGGCCGAGGATAGCGTCGACCTGCAGGCCCTCGTCGAGGAGGCCGTGCGCATGGTCGCGGGCCGCTTCGCGGAGAAGCAGCTGACCATCGAGCGCCGCGTCGACGCGGCAGCGGTCCGCGCCGACGAGCGCGCCCTGCGCCAGGTCCTGGTCAACCTGCTGTCGAACGCCGGCAAGTTCACCGAGCCCGGGGGTCGGATCGCGATCGCCAGCGAGCTCGACGCCGACTGGGTCAGCCTGGTGATCGCCGACGAGGGCTGCGGCATGACCCCCGAGGAGCTGGCGCGCGCCCGCGAGCCCTTCGGCCAGGCCATGACCCCGCTGGTCCGCCGCTCCGAGGGCTCGGGCCTCGGCCTCAACATCACCGAGGCGCTGGTCCAGCTGCACGGCGGCCGGGTCGACATCGACAGCGAGGCCGGCGTCGGCACCCGCGTCGCCGCCCGGCTGCCGCGCTGGCGCCTGGAAGCCTCCGCCGAGGCCGTCGCCGCCCAGTAGGCGGCCGGGTCGGACGCCGCCGCTAGTCGAGCCGCTCCTTGAGCAGCTTGTTGACCATGCCGGGGTTGGCCTTGCCCTGGGTCGCCTTCATGACCTGGCCGACGAACCAGCCGATGACCTTGGGATTCTCCCGGTACTTCTCGACCTGGTCGGGGTTGTCGGCCAGCACCTTGTCGACCGCGGCGCCCAGCTCGCCGGCGTCGGAGACCTGCTTCAGGCCCTTCTCCTCGACGATCGTCGGGGCGTCCTTGCCGCTCTCCCACATCGCCTCGAAGACCTCCTTGGCCTGGCGGCCGGAGATCGTGTCGTCGGCCAGCAGGTCGAGCAGGCCGCCCAGCTTCTCGGCGTCGACCGGCGCGCTCTCCAGCGTGTCGCCCGAGGCGTTGAGCGCGCCGAAGTAGTTGGTGATCGTCCAGTTCGCGGCGATCTTGGGATCGCGCTTGCCCTTTCCGCTGCCGACCAGCGCCTCGTAGAAGGCGGCGTTCTCCTGCTCGGCGACCAGCACCGAGGCGTCGTAGGCCGACAGGCCGTAGTCGGCGATGAAGCGCGACTTCTTGTCGTCGGGCAGCTCCGGCAGGGCGCTGCCCAGTTCCTCGACCCAGGCGCTCTCGAGCTCGAGCGGCAGCAGGTCCGGGTCCGGGAAGTAGCGGTAGTCGTGCGCCTCCTCCTTGGAGCGCATCGAGCGGGTCTCGCCGCGCTTGGGGTCGAACAGCCGTGTCTCCTGGTCGATCGTGCCCCCGGACTCGAGGATCTCGAGCTGGCGGCGCGCCTCGGCCTCGATGGCCTGCTGGACGAAGCGGATCGAGTTGACGTTCTTCGTCTCGGTGCGCGTGCCGAGCGGCCCGCCGGGCCGGCGCAGCGACAGGTTGACGTCGCAGCGCAGGCTGCCCTCCTCCATGTTGCCGTCGCAGGTGCCGAGGTAGCGCAGCAGCGAGCGCAGCTTGCGGATGTAGGCGCCGGCCTCCTCGGCCGACGAGAGCTCGGGCTTCGAGACGATCTCCATCAGCGCGACGCCGGCCCGGTTGAGGTCGACGAAGGTGCGCCGCGGGTCCTGGTCGTGCAGCGACTTGCCGGCGTCCTGCTCCAGGTGCAGGCGCTCGATGCCGACGTCCTTGGTCGAGCCGTCGGGCAGGTCGATGGTCAGCACGCCGTTGCCGACGATCGGCTTCTCGTACTGGCTGATCTGGTAGCCCTGCGGCAGGTCCGGGTAGAAGTAGTTCTTGCGCTCGAAGACGCTCTCCAGGTTGATCGCCGCCTTGAGGCCGAGACCGGTGCGGATCGCCTGGGCGACGCATTCGCGGTTGAGCACCGGCAGCATGCCCGGCATGGCGGCGTCGACCAGCGAGACCTGGCTGTTGGGCGCGGCGCCGAAGCGCGTCGAGGCGCCGGAGAAGAGCTTGGACTCGGAGATCACCTGGGCGTGGACCTCCAGGCCGATCACCATCTCCCAGCTGCCGGTCTCGCCCTCGATCACAGACATCGTCGTCTTTCCCGTGTTTCCTGTGGTTCGCCGTTCCCTGGCGCTCGCCGGTGATCTACACCGAATCGCCGCCGAGGTGAACGGGGGGGGGCGCTTCTTGCGCAACGACAGTCGAGGGGAGAAGGGCCGATGTCCGAGAGCGAGCACTTCAGCATGGAGGGCGGCTGCGCCTGCCGGGCGGTGCGCTACCGCATGACCAGCCGGCCGCTGTTCGTCCACTGCTGCCACTGCACCTGGTGCCAGCGCGAGACCGGCAGCGCCTTCGCGCTCAACGCGATGATCGAGGCCGACCGCGTCGAGCTGCTGGCGTCGGCCCGCGAGCCGGAGGTCGTCGAGACGCCCTCGGCGAGCGGCAAGGGCCAGCGCATCGCGCGTTGCCCGCGCTGCCGCGTCGCGCTCTGGAGCAACTACGCCGGTGCCGGCGCGGCGATCCGCTTCCTGCGCGTCGGTACGCTCGACGAGCCGGGGCGCGTGCCGCCGGACATCCACATCTTCACCGACAGCAAGCTGCCCTGGGTGATCCTGCCCGAGGGCGTGCCGGCGATGCCGGAGTTCTACCGGCGCAGCCAGCACTGGCCGGCCGAGAGCCTGGCCCGCCGCGAGGCCGTGCTGGCCCGGGGCTGAGACCCGGGGCCGCCGCTAGAGCCCCTCCAGCAGGCCTTCCTTGGCGTCGAGCAGGCCGGCCTCGGGCAGCCCCGTGCGGACCAGGACGCGCAGGCCGACGTAGCCGGCGAGCAGCTTGCGCGCGGTGCGCCGGCGGCCGGCCGGGCCGCCGCGGAACAGGGCGACGCCCTCCAGCGCCCGCTCGAAGGAGGCCTCGAGGCGCCCCAGCATGGCGCGGACGGCCTGGCCGGTCGCCTCGTCGAGCGCCGCCTGCTCGGCGCTGGCGTTGCACAGCAGGCAGCCGCGACGGTCGCCGTGCAGCGTGGCGCGCTCGATGGCCTCGGTCAGCAGCCGGTCGAAGCGCGCGCGCGGCCCCCCGGGGCCGCCGAGCACGGCCTCGACCGCCGCCAGCTGGCGGGCCTCGTAGCGCGCCAGCGCCGCCAGGTACATGCCCCGCTTGTCGCCGAACGCACGGTAGAGACTCTGCTTCCTCAGCTCGGTTGCGGACTCCAGGTCCTGAATCGAGGCGCCCTCGTAGCCGCGCTCCCAGAAGGTCTCGGCGATCGCCTCGAGGGCCTCTTCCGTCTCGAACGAGCGGCGGCGCGGCATGGTTAACCCCCGGTTAAGATATTGACAGGAGACGCCTTTGGTTAATTGACGGACCGGTCGGTAACATACCTGACCGACAGGTTGCCGGCAACAACCTGCGCTTTCTGACAGGCGGGAAACGGACCGACCGGTCCGAATCGTTCCCGCCGCTAACCATAGTTGCCGGTGCCGCCGCCCCCGGGCCGGCCGGGAACGGAGGACGCACGAAGACCGGTGCGGCGGGCATTGCAGCGCTATTGAGAGGCATTCTCATTTGACGTAGCGTCGCCCGCAGGTAACTCGGGGGCAGGCAGCCGGCGTGGCGCAGCGTAACTTGAAAGGTCTCTTCCAGGCGCACGGCCGGGAGCTCGAGTTGTTCCTGACCCGTCAGGTCGACTGCCCCGCGACGGCCGCCGACCTGACGCAGGAGACCTTCATCCGGATCGCGCAGCAGCCCCTCGAAGCGGGCAGCCGCAACGCCCGCTCGTATCTCTTCCGGATCGCGCGCAACCTCGCCATCGACCACTTCCGACAGGAATCGCGGCGGCGCACCGAGGCGACGCCGGCCGACGCCCTGGCCGCGGTGCGCGACGAGACGCCGGCGGCCGACCGGACCCTGGAAGCCCGTCAGCGGCTGCAGCGGCTCGAGACCGCCCTGGCGCGCCTGCCTGCACGGACCCAGGAGATCTTTCGCCTGAGCCGGATCGAGGGCCTGACCTACCTGGAGATCGCGGCCGAACTCGGGATCTCGGAAAGCTCGGTGCAGAAGCACCTGGCCCGCGCCCTGGAGGTGGCGATGCGCGCCCGGCGGCTGCCATGAGCGTCGAACGCGCTACGGTCTCGCCAGCCCTCGGACGTCACAGAGTCGGACGTCACAGAGTCGGACGTCCTGGACTCGGGCGGGCAAACGAGGAGGCGAGGTGAGCGAGCGGCTTGAGCCCGGCGATGCGGAAGCACCGGATCCGCTCGACGCCGAAGCGGCGGCCTGGCTGGTACGCCTCGAGGGCGGTCCGCTGGACCGCGACGAGCAGCGCGCGTTCGAGGCGTGGCTCGATGCCGGCCCGGGACGCCTCGCCCGCCTTGCGGAGGCGCGCGCGGCCTGGGGCGAACTGGACTACCTCGCCGCGGCCGTCCGGACGCGCGAGGCGCGCGGCCGCGTCGGCGCTCGCTACGGCAGTCTTCTCGCGACCGGGCGCTCCGCGCGGCGGCGCGGCCCAGGCCGCGGAGCCCGGTCTCGCGTGGCAGCCGCGCTGGCCGCCTCGCTGCTCTTGGCCGCCACGCTCGGCGCCTTCCTGCTCGACGACCCGCTGGTCGCGCTGACCGCCGATCACCGCGCCGCACCGGGCGAGATCCTCCGCGTCGTGCTGCCGGACGGCAGCCGGGCCGAGCTCGACAGCGGCGCCGCGCTGGCCGTGCGCTACGACGGCCGGCACCGGGCCGTCGAGCTGCTTGCCGGCCGTGCGGCCTTCACCGCCCTGCCCGCGTCGGGCGCGAACGGGCGGCCGTTCGTCGTGATCGCCGCCGGTGGCCAGGCGGAGGCGCTGGGCACCGAGTTCCTGGTCGAGCGCGAGCCTGACGGGGCGGCGGTGACGGTGATCCGGCACCATGTCGCGGTCACGCCGCCCGAGGGCGAAGACCGCCTGGTGCTCGGGCCGGGCCAGCGCGTGGTCTTCTCGCGCGACGCCGGGATCGGGCCGCCCCGCGAGGCCGCCGCCGGCGCGCTCGCCCCCTGGCGCGAGGGCCGGCTGGTCTTCGAGCAGGTGCCGCTGGCGGCGGCGGTCGAGACGCTCAACCGCTATCGCCGCGGCCGCATCCTGCTGCTCGACGAAGCGCTGGCCGGGCGCCGGGTCAGCGGCGTCTTCAATCTCGACCGGATCGACGGCGCGCTCGAGCTGATCGCGTCGGAGCTGGAGCTGCGCCATGCCTCGCTGCCGCCCTTCGTGACGGTGCTCTACTGACCGCCCTCCCTCTCCGGCTGTCGGAAAGGGGGGCACATTTTTTCTTACGGTGCCGAGGCGCCCCGCTCGTCCCCCTAAGGAGGAGACTCTGCGAGTGACAATCACTCGCAGGGTCGGGAAACTCCATCACGGCAGGGGATCAGAGGACATGAGGGCATTGCGGTCGAACGGCGCCGGCAGCGTCGAGACGAGGAGCCTGCGGCGGCGCCTGGCGCTCGGCGCCTGCGCTGCGGGGGCGGCGCTGGCGGCCGGCGCCGCGCCGGCGGCCGCCGGACAGGACGACCGGCTTGCCGCCTTCTTCCCGTCGCTTGCCGCCGCGCCGACCCAGCTCGCCGAGGCTGCGCGCACCCTCGACTTCGCCATTCCGCCGCAGCCGCTGGGCAGCGCGATCATCGCCTTCGCCCGGCGCGCCGGCCTCCAGGTCTTCTACAACGCCGAACGGCTTGAGGGCCTGGACAGCAGCGGGGTGAGCGGCCGCTACACGCCGGAGCAGGCGCTGGCCCTGCTGCTCGAGGGCACCGGGGTGAGCTGGCAGTTCACCGACGCCGAGACGGTCTCGCTGCAGCGCTCGGAGGGGAACGCCGGTTCGACGATGCTCGACCCGATCCGCGTCGAGGGCGAGTCCCCGGCGCCGGCCACGGCCCAGATCGGCAACCTGCCGGCCGCCTTCGCCGGCGGCCAGGTCGCCCGCGGGGCGCGGGTCGGTGCGCTGGGCAACCAGGACATGATGGAGGTGCCCTTCAGCTTCTCCAGCTACACCGCCGAGACGATCGAGAGCCAGCAGGCGGAGACGGTCGGCGAGGTCCTGGCCAACGACGCCTCGGTGCGCACCTCCTACGGCTACGGCAACTTCTCGGAGTCCTTCGTCGTGCGCGGCTTCCCGCTTGCCGGCGAGGACGTTTCCGTCGACGGCCTCTTCGGCACCTCGCCGCGCCAGATCGTGGCGCCCGAGATGTACGAGCGGGTCGAGCTGCTGCGCGGCGCCAACGCCTTCCTCAACGGCGTGCCGCCGGGCGGCACCGGGATCGGCGGCGGCCTCAACCTGGTTCCCAAGCGCGCCGGCGACGAGCCGGTGACGCGCTTCACCGGCAGCTGGGCCCAGACCAACCGCTTCGGCGGGCACCTGGATGTCGGCCGGCGCTTCGGCGAGGACGAGGCCTTCGGCTTCCGCACGAACCTCGTCGCCCGCGACGGCGAGACCGCCATCGAGGACGAGGAGCGCTCGCTGCTGCTCGGCGCCCTGGCGCTCGACTTCCAGGGCGAGCGGGCGCGCGTCACCATCGACCTCGCCTCGCAGCGCCAGCGCATCGACCAGGGACGCCCCGTGGTCTTCGTCAGCGCCGCGGCGATCCCCGACGCGCCCGACGCCAGCACCAACTACGGCCCCTCCTATGCCTTCAGCGAGCTGCGCGACACCTTCGGACAGGTCCGCGCCGAGTACGACCTGGCCCCCGGCGTCACGGCCCACGCCGCGGTCGGTGCCCGCGACCTGCGCGAGGACGGCGACTATGCGAGCGCGACGGTTACCGACGCGGCCGGCAATGCCACCATCGGCCGCCTGACGGTGCCCCGCCAGGACTGGATCAAGAGCGGCCAGGCGGGGCTCTCCGCGGAGGCCCTCACCGGGCCGGTCAGCCACCGCATCAACCTGGGCGGCGCGGCCCTGGAGCACGAGAACAGGAACGCCTACGAGCTCGCGTCCAGCCAGGCGACGAACATCTACGACCCCGCCGACCTGTCGCGCCCGGCGACGCTGTTCGCCGGCGGCGACTTCGACGACCTGCCGCTGGTCAGCCGCACCCGTACCCAGAGCCTCTATCTCTCGGACACGCTCGGCTTCTTCGACGACCGCGTGCTGTTCACCGCGGGCCTGCGCCGCCAGCACCTCCAGGTCGAAGGCTTCGACCGGGCCAGCGGCGCCCGCACGGCCAACTTCGACGAGTGGGCCTGGACGCCCGCCTTCGGGCTCGTCGTCAAGCCGACGGAGGAGTTCTCGCTCTACGCCAACCGGATCGAGGGCCTGCAGCAGTCCGAAAGCGCGCCGGCCACCGCCGTCAACGCCGGCGAGGTCTTCGCCCCCTACCGCTCGACCCAGTACGAAGTCGGCGGCAAGCTCGACCTGGGCGACTTCGGCGCGTCGCTGGCCCTGTTCCAGACCAGCCGTCCGAGCGGCGTCACCGATCCCTCGACCCTGGTCTATTCGATCGACGGCGAGCAGCGGAACCGCGGCATCGAGCTCAACCTCTTCGGCGAGCCGGTCGAAGGCTTCCGGCTGCTCGGCGGCCTCACCCTGCTCGACGCCGAGCTGACCGGCACGGCCGGCGGGACCAACGACGGCAACACCGCCGTCGGCGTGCCGGACTACCAGTTCAACCTCGGCGCCGAGTGGGACCTGCCCTTCCTGCGCGACCTGACGCTGACCGCGCGGGTGCTGCACACCGGCGGCCAGTACCTCGACGCCGCCAACAGCCTGGAGGTCCCGGGCTGGACCCGGCTCGACCTCGGCGCGCGCTACGCCACCGAGCTCGGCGGCTACCCGGTCGCCTTCTACGCCAATGTCGAGAACGTCACGGACAACGCCTACTGGGCCTCGGCCAACGGCGGCTATCTCACGCAGGGCGCGCCGCTCACCGCCAAGCTGTCCGTCGCGCTCGACTTCTAGCGCAGCCGGCCCGTCGACCCATGCCCCGCAGCCAGCTCCGCGCCTGGTTCCTGGTCCACAAGTGGACCAGCCTGGTCTGCACGGCCTTCCTGCTGCTGCTCTGCCTGACCGGGCTGCCGCTGGTCTTCCACGAGGAGATCGACCACTGGATCGAGGGCGAGGCGCCGCTGCCCCCGGTGCCGGCGGAGACGCCCTCCAGGAGCCTCGACGATGCCGTCGCCGCGGCCCTGGCCGCCTACCCCGGCGAGCGGCCGCTCTACCTCTCCTTCGACGTCGACCGGCCGGTGGTCAACGTCACGACCGGGCCGCGCGCCCGCTCGGCGGCCGAGGAGATGCACATCACGGCGATCGACCGGCGCACGGCCGGCATCGTCGGGCGCCTCGACGAGGAAGGCGGCGTCATGCACGTCATCCTGCGCCTGCACGTCGACCTCTTCGCCGGGCTGCCGGGCGAGCTGTTCCTGGGCTTCATGGGCCTTCTCTTCTTCGTCTCGCTGGTATCGGGCGTCGTCGTCTACGCGCCCTTCATGCGGCGGCTGCGCTTCGGGACCCTGAGGCTCTCGCGCAGCCGCCGGCTCGCCTGGCTCGACCTGCACAACCTGCTCGGCATCACGACCCTCGTGTGGCTTGCGGTGGTCGGCCTCACAGGCGTGATCAACACGCTGTCGAGCCCGCTGGTCGCGATCTGGCGCGCCGACCAGCTGGCCGAGATGACGGCGCCCTACGAGCGGCTGCCGGTGCCCGAGCGCTTCGCGCCGCTGCAGGCGGCGGTCGACACGGCGATGGCCGCAGCCCCGGGCATGAGGCCGCAGTTCGTGGCCTTCCCCGGCGTCCGCTTCAGCTCCAACCACCACTACGCCGTCTGGCTCAGGGGCGCGACGCCGGCGACCGAGCAGCTGCTGACCCCGGCGCTGATCGACGCGGAGACGGGCAGGCTGACCGAGATGCGGACGATGCCCTGGTACATGCTCGTGCTGCGGCTGTCGCAGCCGCTGCATTTCGGCGACTACGGCGGGCTGCCGCTGAAGCTGCTCTGGGCGCTGCTCGACGTCATCGCCATCGCCGTCCTGGGCAGCGGCCTCTACCTCTGGATCGCCCGCCACCGCGAGCCGCTGGAGCGGCGGCTCGATGCGCTGGACCGGGACCGCGTCGCCGCCGGCCGGCTGCCGGAGGCCGCGGAATGAGCCGCTCCGCCCGCCGGTCCCTCGCCGCGGTCTTCGCGGTTCCCCTGGCGCTGGGGCTCGCCAGCCTCGTCGGCCTCGTGGCGGCGCTGCTGGGAGACGGGCTCTACGACGGGGTGTCCTGGGTCGGCCTGGCGGCGCCCCTGCTGGTCGTCGCCTGGGCCGCCCTGCGCCGCCGCGCCTGACCGCTCAATCGAAGCGCAGCACCAGCTGGGCATCGTCGCAGACGATGCCGTCGGGCGTGATCGTGCCGCGCGGCTCCAGGCCCCACTGCTCGAAGCCGAGCGAGCGGTAGAGCGCCACCGCCGGCGCGTTGTCGGCCCAGACCGTGGCCATCAGCTGGGTCACGCCGGGCGTCGCCCGGGCCGCCTCGATCGCGGCAGCGCAGAGCCGGCGGCCGAGGCCCTGGCCGCGCGCCTGCGCGGCGACGTACATGCCGAAGAGATGAGCCTTGTGACGCACGGTGCGGCCCGGCAGGACGTAGATGCCGGCGAGGCCGACCAGGGTGCCGTCCAACGCGAAGCCGCCGAGGATCGTCGAGCGCCCGGTCCAGTCGCGCCAGAAGGCGTCGGGGCGCTCGGCCTCGTCCTCCCAGCAGGAGCCGAAGTTGGCCGGCTCGCGCCTCAGGCCCTCGAGGCGCAGGTCGCGGAAGGCCCGCCAGTCGTCCGCCGTCAGCCGGCGGATCGCGGCGGGCACGGCGTCACCGCGCGGCGAGGAAGTGCGGCTCGGCGTCGAAGCCGGCCGCCTCTTCCAGCGCGCCGGCGACCTTCAGCACCGTCTCCTCGTCGAAGGCCCGGCCGATGACCTGCAGGCCGAGCGGCAGGCCGTCGGCCGACAGGCCGCCGGGCAGCGAGATCGCCGGCAGGCCGGCCAGGTTGGCCGGCACGGTGAAGACGTCGTTGAGGTACATGGCGACCGGGTCGTCCATCTTCTCGCCGATCGCGAAGGCGGCCGAGGGCGCGGTCGGCGTCAGGATCGCGTCGACCGACTCGTAGGCCGCCTTGAAGTCGTTGGCGATCAGCGTGCGCACCTTGCGCGCCTTGTTGTAGTAGGCGTCGTAGTAGCCGGCCGAGAGCACGTAGGTGCCGATCAGCACGCGCCGCTTGACCTCCTCGCCGAAGCCGGCGCCGCGGGTCGCCTCGTACATCTCGGCGAGCGGCAGGTCGCCGCCCTCGCGCAGGCCGTAGCGCACGCCGTCGTAGCGCGCCAGGTTCGAGGAGGCCTCGGCCGGCGCGATCACGTAGTAGGCCGGCAGCGCGTACTTGGTGTGCGGCAGCGAGATCTCGACGATCTCGCAGCCGGCCGCCTTCAGCCAGTCGATGCCCTGCTGCCAGATCCGGTCGATCGCCTCGGGCATGCCGTCGACCCGGTACTCCTTGGGCACGCCGATCCGGAGGCCCTTGAGGCCGCCGCCCAGCGCCGCCTCGTAGTCGGGCACGGGCGTGTCGACCGAGGTCGAGTCCTTGGGGTCGTAGCCGGCCATCGAGCGCAGCAGGATCGCCGTGTCGCGCACGGTCCGGCCGAAGGGTCCGGGATGGTCGAGCGACGAGGCGAAGGCGACGACCCCCCAGCGCGAGCAGCGCCCGTAGGTCGGCTTCAGGCCGACGATGCCGGTCAGCGAGGCCGGCTGGCGGATCGAGCCGCCGGTGTCGGTGCCGGTCGCGCCCAGCGCGCAGCGCGCGGCGACCGCGGCCGCCGAGCCGCCGGACGAGCCGCCGGGCACCAGCTTGCGGTTGTCGCCCTGGCGCTTCCAGGGGTTTTCGACCGGCCCGAAGGCGCTGGTCATGTTCGACGAGCCCATCGCGAACTCGTCGAGGTTGGCCTTGCCCAGGATCACCGCGCCGTCGCGCCAGAGCTGGCCGGTCACGGTCGACTCGTAGGTCGGCGTGAAGCCTTCCAGGATGCGGCTCGCCGCGGTCGTCTGAATGCCGCGCGTGCAGTAGAGGTCCTTGATCGCCAGCGGGATGCCCTCGAGCGGCCCGGCCTCGCCCCTGGCGATGCGCGCGTCGGAGGCGGCGGCCATCTCCAGCGCCTGCTCCGGGGTCTCGACGATGAAGGCGTTGAGCGGCCGCGCGGCCTCGACGGCGGCGACGTGGGCCTCGGCCAGCTCGCGGGCCGACAGCTCCTTCTTGGCCAGGGCGTCGCGCGCGCCGGCCAGGGTGAGATCGGTCGGCTTCATGGCTACTCCACCACCTTGGGCACGACGAAGAAGCCGTGGGCGCTCTCCGGCGCGTTGGCGACGATCTCCTCCGGCCGGCCGCCGTCGGTCACGGCGTCGGCGCGCAGTTGCAGCTTCTGCTCGACCACCGAGGTCATCGGCGGCACGCCCTCGGTGTCGAGCTCGCCGAGCTGCTCGACCCAGGTCAGGATGTTGTTCAGCTCGCCGACCAGGCTCTCGGCCTGGGCGTCCTCGACGCGGATGCGCGCCAGCTTGGCGATCCGGTGCACCGTGTCGATGTCGACCGACATGCCGCCCCTCTTTCTTCCAGTCCTCGCGAAGGCGCCCCGCGGCGCGCCCGCTGTCTAGCACCGCCCCGGATCGCTCACAAGGCGGGGCGCTCGCGGAACGGCGATCTGCCCGGCCCGCCGGGCAACCCGGCACCGTCGCGCCGAACGGGCGCCGCGATTCGCCTAAAATGCAACCTAACGCGCGAGTCCGTCCGTTAACGTTCGCTTATCAGTTTCGGTGACAGAAACCAGACGTCAAGAAATCCTCCGACGTCCACACCTAGAGGCTGCCGAAAGCCACCGACTTGCCGAACTGTTCCGCCCCCGCCGGGTTCGACGATCCCCTCGAGGCTCGCCGGCTCGACGCTCTCTACGACTACGAGATTCTCGACACCGCGTCCGACGCACGCCTCGACCGGCTCGCGGCGCTCGCGGCCGAGCTGCTGGACGTGCCGATCGCGTTGATCAGCCTGGTCGACGAGGATCGCCAGTGGTTCAAGGCCCGGGTCGGCCTGGAGGATGTCGGCCTGGAGGCCGGGGAGACGCCCCGCGCCTGGGCGTTCTGCGACGAGACGATCCGCGGCGACGCGCCGCTCGTCGTCGCGGACGCGACGGCCGACGCGCGCTTCGCCGACAACCCGCTGGTCACCGGCCGGCCGTACATCCGCTTCTACGCCGGCGCGCCGCTGATCACGCCGTCCGGCGAGCGCATCGGTGCGCTCTGCGTCATCGACCAGAAGCCGCGCCAGCTCTCCGCCGCGCAGCGCCGGCGCCTGTCGAGCCTGGCCGCCACGGTCGTCGATCTCATGGAATCGCACCGCCTGGCGCGGGTCCTGGAGCGCCGGGAGAAGCGGCTCGCGCTCGCCGAGCTGACCCAGATGGCGCAGATCCGCTACGGGCGAGCCTTCGAGGCCTCGCTCAACGAGGTTTACCTGTTCGACGCCGACAGCCTGCGCATCGTCGCGGCCAACAGCGGGGCCCGGCAGAACCTCGGCTATGGCAGCGACGAGATCCTGCGGCTGACGCCGCTCGACCTGCTCGACGGCCTGGAGCCCGAGCAGCTCGAACGGCTGCTCGAGCCGTTGCGCAGCGGCCGGCGGCGCAGCATCCGCTTCGTGCGCGCCCAGCGCCGCAAGGACGGCTCGCGCTATCCCGCCGAGCTCACGCTCGAGCTCGACCGCGGCGGCGAGCGCCCGCTGTTCGTCGCCCTGGTCCAGGACGTCACCGCCAAGCAGGCCCAGGAGCGCGAGCTCGGCGGCGCGCTGGCGCTCACCCAGTCGATCCTTGACGCCTGCCAGGAGGCGATCACGACCTTCGTGCCGGTGCCCGACGCGCGCGGCGAGGTCGTCGACTTCCGCTGCCTGCAGGCCAACGCGGCGGCCTGCCGCCTGCACGTCGAGTTCTTCGGCGACCTGGTCGGCGTCCGCCTGCTGCAGCTCTGGCCGGCCTGGCGCGACTCGACCGTCTTCGAGGTGCTGCGCCGGGTCGTGGCCCAGCGCGAGCCGGCGACCATCGAGCACCATTACGCCGACGGCCGCGCCGACGCCTGGTACAAGCTGTCGGCGGCCCCGGCCGGCGAGGGCGGCCTGACCCTCGTGGTCTCCGACATCAGCGAGCGCAAGCAGCACGAGCGCGCGCTGCAGCGCTCCAACGAAGCCCTCGAGCAGTTCGCCGCGGGCGTCGCCCACGACCTGCAGACGCCGCTCGGCCAGATCGCCGGCTTCGCCGCCCTGCTGGAACGCCACCTGGACGCCGCCGGCGGCGTGCCGGCCAAGGCCCGCGAGACGCTCGGCTGCATCGCCCAGGCAGCCGAGAACATGAGCCACCTGGTCAGCGGCCTGCTCGACTACGCGCGCCTGGGCACGCTGACCGTCGATCCCGAGCCGGTCGACCTGCAGGAGATCGTCGACCACTGCCTGGAGGAGTTCGCGGCCGAGCTGGCCGACGCCGAGGTCACGGTCTCGCCGCTGCCCGAGGTGCCGGGCAACGCGACCCTGCTGCGGCAGGTCTTCCAGAACCTGATCGGCAACGCCGTCAAGTATCGTTCTGCCGATCCGCTCGCCTTGTCGATTCACGCCGAGCGCTCGGGCGCCGTGCTGCGCATCGCCGTCGAGGACAACGGCATCGGCATCGAGCCGCGCCACGCCGAGCGGATCTTCGAGGTCTTCCGGCGCCTGCACGGCACGGACTCGGCCTATCCCGGCCTGGGCATGGGCCTGGCGCTCTGCAAGACCATCGTCGAGGCGCACCGCGGGCGCATCTGGCTCGACGTCGACCCGCACGCGCCGCGCGCCGGGGGCGGCCGCAGCGGCGGCAGCCGCTTCCTGCTGGAGCTGCCGCTCGCCGCGCCGAGCACGCCGCGCCGCTCGGGCGGCGGCCAGGTCCTGAGCCTGCACGGCCGCGGCCGGACCGGCACCGCCTGACGCAAGGCCGATGCGCCGCGCGCTCGCCAGCGCCGCGCCGGGACGGGATGGCTGGGCTGCGCCGGACGGAGACCGGCGGCCACGATTGCGCTTTCCGGAGCCCTGCCGGCGCGACTACCGTGCGGCCCATGTCGAGCCCCCCACCCGCCGGCCCCTTCACCGAGCTCGCCGAGCTGCCCGCGCTGCTGCCGCGCCGCGGCCGGCTGCTCGGCCTCGACCTCGGCGAGAAGACCATCGGCCTGGCGCTGTCGAACTCCGAGCTGACCCTGGCCTCGCCGCTGCGCACGCTGCGCCGGCGCAAGTTCACCGAGGACGCCATGGTCCTGGAGGAGCTGTGCCGCGAGCGCGAGGTCGGCGGCCTGGTCGTCGGCCTGCCGCTGAACATGGACGGCAGCGAGGGCACGCGCGCGCGCTCGACCAAGCAGTTCGCGCGCAACCTGATCGAGATCGCCGGCTTCGAGATGCCGGTGGCGCTGTGGGACGAGCGGCTGTCGACCGCGGCGGTCGAGCGCTTCCTGGTCGACGAGGCCGACATGAGCCGCAAGCGCCGCGGCGAGGTCGTCGACAAGATGGCCGCCGCCTTCATCCTGCAGGGCGCGCTCGACGCCCTGACCGCCGCCCGGCGCGCGCCCGGCGACGGTCAGGGCGCCCCCTGGGACTGAGCGGCCCGGCACCGTGGGCGCCGTCGTCGCCGTCATCCTGCCGGTCTTCCTGCTGATCTTCGTCGGCTGGGTCTGCCGGCGCCGCGAGTTCCCCGGCGACCACTTCTGGGCGCCGGCCGAGCGGCTGACCTACTTCCTGCTGTTCCCGGCGCTGATCGCCACGACCCTGGCCGAGGCCGACTTCAGCGACCTCGCGATCCTGCCGATGGCCGCGGCCATCGTGCTGGCGATCCTGGCGATGAGCGCGCTGGTGCTGGCCCTGCGCCGCGCCTTCGGGGTCGACGGCCCGGGCCTGACCAGCGTCTACCAGGGCACGGTCAGGATGAACACCTACATCGGCCTGTCGGTCGCCTACGGCGTGCACGGCGAGGAGGGGCTGACCGCCGCCGCCCTGGCGGTCGCCGCCATCGTGCCGCTGGTCAACGTCACCTGCACCCTGATGCTGGCGCGCTACGGCCACGGCGCCCAGCCGACGGCGCGCGGCATCGCCCGCAGCTTCGCCAGCAACCCGCTGATCCTGGCCTGCGTCGTCGGCGGCCTGCTCAACCTGACCGGCATCGGCCTGCCGCCGGTGCTCGGGCCGATGGCCCAGATCCTCGGCCGCGCCGCCCTGCCGCTCGGCCTGCTGGCGGTCGGCGCGGCGCTCGACCTGAAGGCGGCGCGCGCCGCCGGTGGCCTGGTGCTGCAGACCTCGGCGCTCAAGCTGGTCGGCCTGCCGCTGATCACCTGGGCCTTCCTGCAGGGCTTCGGCGTCACCGGGGTCGCGGCCTTCGTGGCGATCCTGTTCAACGCCCTGCCGACCGCGACCAGCGCCTACATCCTGGCCCGCCAGCTCGGCGGCGACGCCACCCTGATGGCCAGCCTGATCACCCTGCAGACCCTGGTCTCGATGGCCAGCCTGCCGCTGGTGCTGGGGCTGCTGGCGTAGCACGGATGCTCCGTGACCTTCCGCTTCATGGTGAGCCTGTCGAACCAGAAGCGGACCGGCCGCAGGCCGGTTCCCGCCTGGCGGTCGCCTCGGAAGCGACTGCGCCGCTTCGCTCCCTGGTTCGACAGGCTCACCATGAAGCGAATTGGGGTCGCTCGGTGCCGCCGACTTGACGCGCATCGCCGCCGGCGGCGACAAGCAGGAAGCAAGAACAAGGATCCAGAGACGAATGAGCGGACCCCTGAAGGGCCTGCGCGTGCTCGACATGACGCGCATCCTGGCCGGCCCGACCTGCACCCAGCTGCTCGGCGACCTCGGCGCCGACGTCATCAAGATCGAGCGGCCGGGCGAGGGCGACGACACGCGGCGCTGGGGCCCGCCCTACGTCAGGAACGCCGACGGCAGCGACAGCGACGCCAGCGCCTACTTCCTGTCGTCGAACCGCAACAAGCGGTCGCTGACCGTCGACATGGGCCATCCCGAGGGCCAGGCGCTGATCCGCCGGCTGGCCGAGACCGCCGACTTCGCGGTCGAGAACTTCAAGGTCGGCGGCCTCTCGAAGTTCGGTCTCGACTACTTCGGCCTGCGCGCGGTCAAGCCCGACCTGATCTACTGCTCGATCACCGGCTTCGGCCAGGACGGCCCCTACGCGCCGCGCGCCGGCTACGACTATCTGGCCCAGGGCATGGGCGGCATGATGAGCCTGACCGGCGAGCCCGACGGCAAGCCGATGAAGATCGGCGTCGGCATCGCCGACGTGATGTGCGGCATGTACGCCACGGTCTCGCTGCTCGCCGCGCTGCATCACCGGCACCGCACCGGCCAGGGCCAGTACATCGACCTGGCGCTGCTCGACACCCAGGTCGCCTGGCTGATCAACGAGGGTCTGAACTACCTGACCAGCGGCGTGGTGCCGCACCGCCGCGGCACCGAGCACGCCAACATCGTGCCCTACAACGTGCTGCCGACCGCCGACGGCCACCTGATCCTGGCGATCGGCAACGACCGGCAGTTCCGCCGCTTCTGCGAGTTCGCCGGCATGCCGGAGCTGGCCGACGACCCGCGCTTCGCGACCAACTCGCTGCGCGTCGCCAACCGCGAGGCGATCTACGAGATCCTGCCGACGCTCACCGTCAGGAAGCGCCTCGACGAGTGGATCGACGGCCTGGCCGCGCTCGGCGTGCCCTCGGGCCCGGTCAACACGCTCGACCGCGTCTTCGCCGACCCGCAGATCCTGCACCGCGGCATGAAGGTCGAGCTGCCCTACCCCGGCAGCGAGAAGGGCTCGGTCGACCTGATCGGCAACCCGATCAAGTTCTCCGAGACCCCGGTCGCCTACGACCGCCCGCCGCCGCACGTCGGCCAGCACAGCGACGAGGTGCTGGAGGAGGTCCTGGGCCTCGACGCCGCCGAGATCGCCCGGCTGCGCGACGCCGGCGTGGTGTAGCCGCCCGGCGCCGCTAGCCGATCCGCTCGACCGAGCCGTCGAGCGCCATCAGCCAGGTCTCGACCTCGAGCGCCGGCTGGCGCTCGGCGATCTGGCCGGCGAGCTGGCCGAGCAGCTCGGCGTGGGCCGCGCGCTCGCTGTCCGGCGTCTCCAGGTGATCGGGGCCGAGCGCGATCTTGTAGGCGCCGCAGTCGCGGTGGTCGATGACGATGACCCGCTGGATGGCGTGCAGGTCGATCGCGGCCTGCATGTGCTGCCACCAGGTCTGGTGCCAGTCCGCGAAGGCCGGGTGCACGGCCCCGGCCGAGGCGCCGGCCAGAATCACGTGATCGTAGTCGTCGGTCAGCCCGCGGCCGTCGAGGTAGCGCACCACGTCGTCGACCAGGCGGTAGTCCATGCAGCTCAGCACCAGGGCCTCCGCCGTGCCGGCCCGTGCCCGCCCCGGCGCCAGGCCGAGCAGCAGCGCCGCGCCGCCGCCGAGCGCGGCGAGCTGCACGAAGCGGCGCCGCGGCACGGCCGCGCCGCCGGCCTCCGGGCTCCTGTCGATGCGATGACAGTCCTGCATGATGTCCTCCCTTGATCCCCGGCCTTCTCGGCCGAGACACACGATGGCCCAGGACGGCGCCGCGGCCAAACCGGCTCAGCCATCCCTGTCGCGCGCGCAGTCCAAGGCCGGGCCGAGCTGTCGGACCCGGGTCTGCAGGGTCGCCGCCCGCCCGCTGACGTAGCTTCCGGGCTTGCCGGCCGACCACTCGCGCGGGTTCGGCAGCACGGCGGCGAGCAGTGCGCCCTGGCGTGGGCTGAGCTCGGCGGCCGAAACGCCGAAGTGGTGCCGCGCGGCGGCCTCGGCGCCGTAGACCCCGGGCGCCCACTCGGCGACGTTGAGATAGAGCTCCAGGATGCGGCGCTTGCCGGCGATCAGCTCGAGCCAGAACACGAAGGGCACCTCCAGGGCCTTGCGCAGCCAGTCGCGGCCCGGCCAGAGGAACAGGTTCTTGGCGCTCTGCATGGTCACGGTGCTGGCGCCGCGCAGCGTGTCGCCGTCCCGCCAGTCCTCGATGGCGTTCTGCAGCTCGATCCAGTCGAAGCCGTAGTGCTCGCAGAAGCGGTTGTCCTCGCCGGCCAGCACCGCGAGCCGCAGGTTCGGCGAGATCGCCTCGAGCGGCACCCACTGGCGCTGCCAGCCATCACCCTGGGCCCAGCGCAGCAGCATCAAGGCGGTCGCCGGCGGCGGCACCAGGCTGTAGAGCGCGACCCAGGCCGGCGGCAGCAGCGCCAGCACGAGCAGGACCGCGAGCAGGCCGCGGCGCAGCCGCCGCCACGAGCGTCCCCGCGGGCCGCCCGCCCGCGCTTGCGACTCCGGGCCGGCGGTGCCATAAGCCCGCTTCGATGACCTCATCGAAGACACCCGTCCAGAGCGGCTACCCGCATCCGCACCTGCTCGGCATCGAGGGCCTGAGCCGGTCGGAGATCGTGTTCCTGCTCGACGAGGCGGCCGAGTACGCCGATCTCGACCCGCATCGCCACGGTCGCAACGCGCTGCTCGCCGGCCATACCGTCATCAACCTCTTCTTCGAGAACTCGACGCGCACCCGCACGTCCTTCGAGCTGGCGGCCAAGCGGCTCGGCGCCGACGTCATCAACATGTCGGTCGCCTGGTCGTCGATCAAGAAGGGCGAGACCCTGATCGACACGGCGATGACGCTGACCGCCATGCATCCCGACGTGCTGGTCGTGCGCCATCCCGACTCCGGCGCGGTCAAGCTGCTCAGCGAGAAGGTCGAGTGCGCCGTCATCAACGGCGGCGACGGCGCCCACGAGCACCCGACCCAGGGCCTGCTCGACGCCCTGACCATCATCCGCCGGCTCGGCAGGCTGGAGGGCCTGCGCATCGCGATCTGCGGGGACATCCTGCACAGCCGCGTGGCGCGCTCGAACATCCACCTGCTGACCGCCATGGGCGCCCAGGTCCGGGTCATCGCGCCGCCGACCCTGATGCCCGGCCGGGTCGAGGAGCTCGGCGTCGAGGCCTTCACCGACATGCGCGAGGGCCTCGCCGACTGCGACGTGGTGATGATGCTGCGCCTGCAGACCGAGCGCATGCAGGGCTCCTACGTGCCCTCGATCCGCGAGTACTTCCACTTCTACGGCCTGGACCGCGAGAAGCTGGCCCACGCCAAGCCCGACGCCCTGGTCATGCACCCGGGTCCGATGAACCGCGGCGTCGAGATCGACAGCGAGCTGGCCGACGACATCGACCGCTCGGCGATCCGCGAGCAGGTCGAGATGGGCGTCGCCGTGCGCATGGCCTGCCTCGACGTGCTGACCCGCCCCCTGCGCAGCGGCCGGAGGCGCTGATGACGGCAGTTCATTCTGTTCGTCGTCCCCGCGAAGGCGGGGACCCAGGGCCGTCCCGCTGCGGCCCCTGGCCCCTGGATCCCCGCCTCCGCGGGGATGACGAAGGGGCGAACGACCAAGCCTGCAGAGAGGGGCGCGGCTGATGCAGAAGCCTCCCGGCCGCCCCGCGGCCCCCGGCCGCGTCGCCTATCTCAACGCCCGCCTGCTCGACCCGGCGAGCGGGCTTGACGCGCCCGGCGCGCTGCTCAGCGAAGGCGGCGAGATCGCCGACCTCGGCCCAGGGCTGTTCAAGGACGGCGTGCCCGAGGGCGTCGAGACGATCGACTGCCGCGGCGCCTGCCTGGCGCCCGGCCTGGTCGACATGCGCGTGCAGCTGCGCGACCCCGGCGAGGAGCACAAGGAGACGATCTCCTCGGCGAGCCGGGCCGCGGCGATCGGCGGCGTCACCTCGATGGTCGCGCTGCCCAACACCGACCCGATCGTCGACGACGTCGCCGGCGTCGAGTTCGTCGCCCGCCGGGCACGCGAGGAGAAGTCGGTCAAGGTCTACACCTACGGCACCGTGACGCGCCGCCTGGAGGGCCAGGAGCTGACCGAGATGGGCCTGCTGACGGCCTACGGCGCGCTCGGCTTCACCGACGGCCTGAAGGCGGTCGCCAACGCCCAGGTCATGCGCCGCGCCCTCGCCTATTCGCGCGCCTTCGACACGGTGATCCTGCAGCACCCCGAGGAGCCGAGCCTGGCCGGCGGCGCCATGAACTCCGGCGCGCTGGCGACCCGGCTCGGCCTGTCGGGCATCCCGGTGCAGGCCGAGGTCATGATGGTCGAGCGCGACCTGCGCCTGGTCGAGATGACCGGCGGCCGCTACCACGTCAGCCACGTCTCGACGGCGGCGGCCCTGGAGGCGATCCGCGCCGCCAAGAAGCGCGGCCTGCCGGTGACCTGCGACACCGCCCCGCACTACTTCACGCTCAACGAGAACGCGGTCGGCGACTACCGCACCTTCGCCAAGGTCTCGCCGCCGCTGAGGAGCGAGGCCGATCGCGCGGCGGTCGCCGAGGCCCTGGCCGACGGCACGATCGACGCCATCGCCTCGGACCACGCGCCGCAGGACCAGGACGCCAAGCGCCTGCCCTTCGCCCTGGCCGAGCCCGGCATCGTCGGCCTGGAGACGCTGCTGGCGCTGTCGCTGGCGCCGGTCCACGCCGGGCGCATGGGCCTGCTCGAGCTGCTCGCCTGCCTGACCAGCCGGCCGGCCGGCATCCTGCGCGGCCGCTCGGGCCTCAGGAAGGGCTGGCCGGCCGACCTCGTGGTCTTCGACCTGGAGAAGCCGGGCCGCATCGACCCCGACCGCTTCGCCAGCAAGTCGAAGAACGCGCCCTACGAGGGCCACATGATCCAGGGCCAGGTGCTGCGCACCGTGGTCGACGGCCGGCCGATCTTCGTCGCGGCGTAACGGCGGGACCGCTTTTCGGCCCTACCAGGGCAGTTCGTCGCCCTGCCAGCCGTAGAAGCCGCCGCTCTGCTCCGGGGTCAGGCCGTCGATGACCTTGCGTAGCGCCGAGACCGACTGGTCGGGCGTCAGCTTGGCGTTGGCCCCGCCCATGTCGGTCTGCACCCAGCCGGGATGCAGGGCGACCACCTTGACGCCCTTGTCGGCCAGCTCGATCGCCATGTTGCGGCTGACCATGTTGAGCGCCGCCTTGCTGGAGCGGTAGGCGTAGAGCCCGCCGCTGCGGTTGTCGGCGATCGAGGCGAGCTGGGTCGAGATGTTGGCGATGGTGCGCCGCTCGCTGGCCGCCACGGCGGGCCAGAAGGCCGCGGCCATGCGCGCCGGGCCCAGGGTGTTGACCGCCAGCAGCTTCTGCCACTGGTCGAAGTCGCTATCCTCCAGGCCGCCGGCCTTGCCGCCGAGCCCGGCGTTGTTGACCAGCAGGTCGATGGGCTCGTCGCCCAGGCTGCGGGCCAGCGATTCGATCTGCAGGCCGTCGGCGACATCGAGGCGATGGCGCTGTACCGCGTCGCCGAGCTCCTGCAAGGCGCGGGCCTTCTCCGGATGCCGGCAGCAGGCGTGGACGGTCCAGCCGTCGGCCAGGTAGCTGCGCACGAAGGCGAGGCCGAGGCCGCGGTTGGCACCGGTGACGAGCAGGCTGGGCATGGCGCCCCGCTCAGCCCTCGATCCGGAAGTGGGCCTCGGTCGGCGGATGGCCGACGCCGTTGATCGGCAGAATGTCCTGGGGACAGGCCGAGAAGGCGACGACGCAGTCGAGCTTGGCCTCGAAGACCACGTAGTCGCCGGGCTTCGACTTCGGCGCCTCGAAGGAGATCGCGCCCTCCGGGGTCCAGGGGATGTTCATCCAGAGGTTCAGCGGGCTCGGCGTCTCGGGCGGCGTCAGGCCCAGCTCGTAGAGTCCGGCAGCCAGGTTGTCGGTGCAGTTGTCGTGGTACTCGGTGCAGCCGAGCAGGCCGTAGCGGTAGTCGTCGCAGGCCGCCATCAGCAGGTCGTGGACGCCCGGCGAGGTGTCCTCGACCAGCGTCAGGATCGCCCGGCGGCGGTTGGTGTAGAGCGAATCGCCGACCTGCGGGATCAGCTTCTGCAGGGTCGCGCGGGTGTGCTCCATCGACATGAACTCGCGCAGGTCGTGCTGCACGAAGGCCCAGGTGTCGACGACCTGGTCGCCGTGGGTGTTGATGACCCTGAGCCGCTGGCCCGCCGCCATGCGCGCCGCCTTGCCCCGGCGCGCCGGAATCGTGATCTCGTCGCTCATTCGCTGTCCCCCGTCTTGTCGCGGCCAGGAGCTTAGGGCCCCGGGCCGGGTGCCGGCAAGGCGCGGAGGCGGCGGAACGGCGCGGCGCCCGCTCAGGCGCTCTCCTCGAACAGCTCGCGGCCGATCAGCCAGCGGCGGATCTCGCTGGTCCCGGCGCCGATCTCGTAGAGCTTGGCGTCGCGCAGCAGCCGGCCGGTCGGATAGTCGTTGATGTAGCCGTTGCCGCCGAGCAGCTGGATCGCGTCGAGCGCGATCAGCGTCGCCTTCTCGGCGGCGTAGAGGATCGCGCCGGCGGCGTCCTTGCGGGTCGTCTCGCCGCGGTCGCAGGCCTGGGCCACGGCGTAGACGTAGGCCCGGCAGGCGTTGGCCGTGGTGTACATGTCGGCGAGCTTGCCCTGGACCAGCTGGAACTCGCCGATCGACTTGCCGAACTGCTTGCGCTCGTGGACGTAGGGCACGGCGACCTCGAGGGCGGCCTGCATGATGCCCAGCGGTCCCGCCGCCAGCACGGCGCGCTCGTAGTCGAGGCCGCTCATCAGCACGTTGACGCCCTTGCCGACCTCGCCCAGGACGTTTTCCTCGGGCACCTCGCAGTCCTCGAAGACCAGCTCGCAGGTCGGCGAGCCGCGCATGCCGAGCTTGTCCAGCTTCTGGGCGATCGAGAAGCCCTTGAAGCCCTTCTCGACCAGGAAGGCGGTGATGCCGCGCGGGCCGGCCTCGGGGTCGGTCTTGGCGTAGATCACCAGCGTCTCGGCCTCGCTGGCGTTGGTGATCCACATCTTGCCGCCGTTGAGCACCCAGCGGTCGCCCTTCTTCTCGGCGCGGGTCTTCATCGAGACGACGTCGGAGCCGGCGCCCGGCTCGCTCATCGCCAGCGAGCCGACGTGCTCGCCGGAGATCAGCTTGGGCAGGTAGCGCCGCTTCTGCGCCTCGCTGCCGTTGCGGCGGATCTGGTTGACGCAGAGGTTCGAGTGCGCGCCGTAGCTGAGGCCGACCGAGGCCGAGGCGCGGCTGACCTCCTCCATCGCGATGCAGTGGTGCAGGTAGCCGAGGTTGGAGCCGCCGTACTCCTCCTCGACCGTGATGCCGTGCAGGCCGAGCTCGCCGAGCTGCGGCCAGAGCTCGCGCGGGAACCAGTCCTCGCGGTCGATCTTCTCGGCGAGCGGCGCGATCTTCTCCTGGCTGAACGACATCACCGTGTCGCGCAGCAGGTCGGCGTCCTCGCCGAGACCGAAGTTCAGGCTGGGCAGCTGGTTCGGAATCATCGCGCGTCTCCTCCGGCGGTCTCGGTTCTTCGGCTCCCTCAGGTCCGCTCTTATCACCTCGGTGGCCGGCGGCGAGAATCAATCCGGCGGGCGACGCGTCCGCAACGGCGCTACCCTGGACCCGCCCTACGGCAGGCACCCCGTCCGCCCCCGCAACCGGGAGAGCGTCATGGCCCTCTACTGCATCCGTTCCGGCGACACGCTCGGCGGCATCGCCGCGCGCCTCGGCACCAGCGTCGAGGCGATCCTGGCCCTCAACGCCCACATCGCGGATCCCGACCGCATCGTCGTCGGCGGCACGCTGAACCTGCCGGAGACCGACAAGCTGGCTGGGAGCGGCGGCCGGTTCCTGCGCTTCGCCGAGCAGCCGGGCGGCGAGGCGCCCTGGTTCGAGATCGCCCGCCGGGAGCTGGTCTCCGGCATCGAGGAGATCCCGGGCGGCCGCCACAACCCGCGGATCGTCGAGTACCACCAGTGCAGCAGCCTGAAGGCCAGCGACGACGAGACGCCCTGGTGCTCCTCCTTCGCCAACTGGTGCATGGCCCAGGCCGGCATCGCCGGCAGCGGCAGCGCCGCGGCACGCAGCTGGCTCGCCTGGGGCGTGCCGCTGGCGGCGCCGCGCCGCGGCTGCGTCGTCGTGCTGAGCCGGGGCGCGCCGCCGAGCGGCCACGTCGGCTTCCTGGAGCGCCTCGAGGACGGCCTGCTGTTCCTGCTCGGCGGCAACCAGGGGGACCGCGTCTCGATCGCCGCCTTCCGCGCCGGACGGCTGCTCGGCTATCGCTGGCCGACGGCCTGAGGCGGGTCGGCCGGCCGCCTCACCCGGCCGGGCGGTCCGGCCGGCCGTCGAGCCGCATCATTGTCTGCAGCAGCGTCGCGCAGGGCTTCTCGCGCCCGGCCTTCTCGACGAAGACCTCGATGTCGCAGACCGTCAGGGTGCGCCCCGGCTTGCGCACCCGGCCGAGCGCGCGCAGCCGCTCGCCGTCGGCCGGCGCCAGCAGGTTGATCTTGAACTCGACGGTCAGCACCGAGGCGTCGGCCGGATAGAGGCTGTAGGCGGCATAGCCACCGGCGGAGTCGGCAATCGTCGCGGTCACGCCAGCGTGGAAGAAGCCGTGCTGCTGGCTGAGCTCGGGCCGGTAGGGCAGCAGGATCTCGACCTCGCCCGGCGCGACCCGGCCGAGCGTGGCCCCGAGCGTCGCCATTATGCGCTGACGCGCGAAGGACTCGCGCACCCGCGTCTCGTAGTCCGCGTCCGCCGGCTCGAACGGCGCCATGCCGGCCCTCCTTCACCCTCGCCTGGCCGGCTCTCAGGCTACGCCGGCCCGGGCCCGGGCGGAAGACGCCCGGTCGGGCTCACAGGCCGGCGAGCGCCGGCTTGTGCGCGAAGTGCTGGGCCCAGAGCGGGGCGACCGCCGGCCGCTCGGCGACGGCGCGCAGCAGGCGGGCGGCGCGCGGCGAGACCTCGAGGAAGGCCGGCAGGTCGTGGTGCCAGGCCCCGAGCATGGCGAGATAGGGGTCCGCGGCGGTGAAGCGGCCGCCGAGCAGGAAGGGGCCCTCGCCCTCGTGCAGCGACGTGTCGCCCAGCGCCTGCTCGATCAGCCGCCAGTCGCGCTCGACGGCGCGGCAGCCGGCGCGGCGCACCGCCTCGGCGCCCGCCGGATCGTCGGTGTAGCGCTCGGGATAGCTGCTGCGCAGATCGGCCTCGTAGAGGTCGACCGCACCGAACGCCAGCCAGCGCAGGCAGCGCGCCCGGGCCGCGCTGCCCGGCGGCGGCAGCAGGGCCGCCTCGGGGAAGCTGTCGCAGAGCTGCAGGACGATCGCCAGCGACTCGGTCATCACCGTGCCGTCGGGCAGCAGCAGGGCCGGCACCTGGCCGCGCGGGTTGACCGCCAGGTAGTCGTCCCGGGCGTGCCCGCCGGCGCGGATGTCGGTGTCGATCAGCTCGAAGGCAGCGCCGATTTCGGCGAGCAGCGCGTGCGGCGCGAAGGCGCCGGTGCCGCGCGACCAGTAGAGCCTGAACATGGGATCTCCTTGTGCCTCGACCGCGGACAGCTTCGCCGGCCCGGGCGGGTCTCGACAAATGAGTTTGCCTGCGGCGTCCCATTAGAAAGCTCGATGCATGGCAGGGCTCGTGCCGCAGCGCTTTGCGCGGCGCCACGGCCGCGCTAGTGACGGGCCATGCCTGTCCTCGCCTACCTCGAGTTCGCCCGGGCCAATCGGCGATTCCTCGGTTTCGGCTTCCTGCTGGCCTGCTTCTCCAGCGTCGGCCAGACCTACTTCGTCGGCGTCTTCGGTCCCTCGATCATGGCCGAGTTCGGGCTCAGCCACGGCGAGTGGGGCGGGCTCTACATGGCCGGCACGCTGCTCAGCGCGGCCGCCCTGCCGGTCACCGGCCGGCTGATCGACCGCATGGCGCTCGGCCGCTACACCCTCGGCGTCGTCGCGCTGATGATCGCCGCCTGCCTGGCCGCGGCCCTGGTGCCCGCGGTCGCCCTGCTGGTGCCGACCGTGTTCCTGCTGCGCCAGGGCGGCCAGGGCCTGGCCAGCCATCTCAGCCAGACCGCCATGGCGCGCTACTTCGACCGCGGCCGCGGCAAGGCCATCGCGCTGGGCGGGCTCGGCTTCGCGCTCGGCGAAGCGGTCTTTCCCGTCGCCGCCGTCGCGGCGATCGCCTGGATCGGCTGGCGCTCGACCTATCTCGGCGCGGCCGGGCTCTGCGCCTTCGTGCTGCTGCCCGCCGCGATGTGGCTGCTGCGCGGCCACGGCGAGCGGCACGCCGCCTGGGCCGCCGCCTCGGCGGCCGCCGAGGGCCAAGCGGGCGCGCCGCGCTCCTGGTCGCGGCGCGAGGTCCTCCGCGACGCGCGCTTCTGGCTGTTCCTGCCGGCGGTGACCGCGCCCTCGATGATCGTCACCGCCCTGTTCTTCCACCACATCACGCTGGCCGAGGCCAAGGACTGGTCGGCGGCCTGGATCACCGGCAGCTACGGCTTCTTCGCCGCGGCCGGCGTCGTCGCCGCGATCGTCGCCGGCCCGCTGATCGACCGCCTGGGCGCGCGCCGCCTGCTGCCGGCGCTGCTGGCGCCCCTGGCGCTCGGCCTGGCGCTGCTCGCGAGCTTCCACGCGCCGCTCGCGGCCTGGCCCTACCTGATCGCAATCGGCCTGACCAACGGCCTCAACGCGACGCTGCAGCCGGCTCTCTGGGCCGAGCTCTACGGCACCCGTCACCTCGGCGGCATCAAGGCGATGGCGGCGGCGATCATGGTCTTCGCCTCGGCGCTCGGCCCGCCGCTGCTCGGCGGCCTGTTCGACCTCGGCGTCGCGGGCGAGACCGCCTGCTGGCTGTTCGCCGGCTACTGCGCGGCAACGACCCTGCTGCTGCTCGCCGGGCTGGCGCGCGAACGGCGGAGCGCCTCCAGCGCGGCCTGACCGCTTCGCCCGGTCCGGCCGCGCGTCGGGGGCTCACTCGAAGCTGGCGTAGCGGTCGAAGACCGTGTTGGCGAGCCAGCCGATCATCGGCTCCCTGGGCTGGCCGCTTTCGGTGACGAAGACGTCCTGTCCGTCCGCGACCTTGTCGAGCGCGGCCTTGGCGTCGGCCAGCGTGCCGTCCTGGCCGACGAAGGCGAAGGTCTTGGTCACGATGTCGAGCATGCCGTCGAAGGCCAGGAAATCGGCCAGGGTCGCCTTCTCGATCGCGAAGTCTTGGCCGGCGGGAGCGGCGATCGAGCTCTCGTAGATGAAGCGGTAGAGCTCGCTCTCGTGGATCATGTACTTGACCGAGCCGTCGGGCTCGAGCACCGGCAGGCGCGAGATCGGCCCCTTGAGCTGGTCGATCAGACGCGCCTTGAGATTGACTTGGTCGTCGGTCTCGCCCTGCGCGAGGCGGGTCACCTTCATCTTGGCGACCGGCAGCATGGCCTCGCGCACCGTCACGGTACGCATCTGGCGGCCGGCCGCCGACTGTTTGGCGATCTCGCGCACGCTGCGGCTCGCCGACTCGAAGTTCTCGCGCGAGAAGTAGAAGGCGACGATCGCGCCGACCCAGGTGCCGAACAGCGGCAGCAGGGCGTTGAAGATCTTCTCCGAGATCTCGGCGACATTCTCGTTCGGATCGGCCGCGGCCGCCCAGATCACGATGCCAGCCAGGATCACGAGGCCGCCGATCGAGAAGTAGAGCAGCACGCGGGCGATGGTGCTGCGCTCCTGACTCGCGGTCCGCTCCTGCGCGCTCTCGATGGTCGACATGGTCGCAGCCTCCCCTGCCGCGGGGCCCGCGCCGGCAGCCCCCTGCCCAGGGGTGCAGGATACCACCATCTTGAATGGAATCAAAAAGAGGCGACGACCCGCCTTTCGGGTGCCGGAGCAGTCCTCCGGCTGCCGCCGCCCTCCTAGCTGCGCGGCCAGACCACCGGGAACAGCGCGTCGGGCAGGGCCGCGCCGTCGGGCAGCTTGCCGACGATCTCCGGGAACGGCGGCGAGACCTCGCCGGCGCGCTCGGCGTAGACCACGTCGTCGCCGAGGAAGCGGGCCGCGAAGGCGCGGCGGCGGCGGTCGGCGGCGGCATTGCCCGGGGCGCCGTGCAGGGTCAGGAAGTTGAAGGCGATGCAGTCGCCGGGCTCCAGGTCCCAGCCGAGAATGCAGTAGTCGCCGCGCCGCTCGTCGATCGGCGGTGTCGGCTCCAGGCCGTCCTCGACGCCGCGCTCGTAGCTGTTCCCGGTGAACTTGGTCGGCCGGAAGCGGCGGCCCCATGCGTGGCTGCCGGCGACGAACTCGACGCAGGTCTCGCGCGCCACGGGATCGAGCGGAATCCAGAGGCTGGCCGTCTGGCGGCCCTCGACGCAGTAGTAGGGCTGGTCGTGGTGCCAGGGCGTGCGCTCGGCGGTGCTCGGCTCCTTGACCAGGACGTGCTCGTGGAACACCCGCGCGCGCTCCGCGCCCATCAGTGCCGCAGCCAGGCCGGCGGCCGGCGAACGCTCCATGAAGTCGCGATACTCGGGAATGCGCTGCCAGTTGCAGTAGTCGCCGCGGAAGGATCCGCTGCCCCCTGCCGGGGTGTAGTGCCGGGCGTAGGGGCCAGGCTCGGCGAGGTTGCGCTCGACGCCGCGGCGCAGCCTGTCGATCCAGTCGCCGTCGAAGACGCCGCGCAGCACCGCGGCACCGTCGCGCCGGAAGGCCTCGACGGTCTCCGCGCCCACCGCCTCCGTCGTCGCTGCGTCCATCGGCCTCTCCCCTCTCGCCGCGCGCCCCGGGCGGGCGCCGGGCGAGTCTAGGGCGAGGCGCCGCCGGCCGGCAAGGCGCCGCCGCGCTCGTCGGTGCGCCGCAGGTGCCGGCGCACCAGCGGCAGCTGGCTGGCGGCGAAGGCGAGGTTGCCGGCGACGATCACGAAGACCTTGAAGATCACCCACTCCTCGGTCGGCACCGTGCGCCAGACCAGCTCGTTGATCGCCGCCAGCGCGAGCAGGTAGGCGCTGGCCCGGAAGGTCAGCCGCCGCAGCCCGGTCTCGTCGAGCGCGACGTGCGGCGACAGCACCTTCTCGACCAGCCGGAAGCCCGCGAGCCAGCCGATCAGCAGCGCCAGCCCGTAGAAGCCGTTGACCACCGTCGGCTTGATCTTGATGAACATCGCCTCGTCGAGCGCCAGGGTCAGGCCGGCGAAGATCAGCACGAGCAGGGCCGTGATCGTCGGCAGCACCGGCAGCCGCCGGTGGGAGGCCCAGGTCGCCGCGAAGGCCAGCGCCGTCGCGACCGCGTAGAAGGCCGTCGCCCAGAGCAGGCCCTGCCACAGGAAGCCGAGAAAGAAGATCGCCAGAGGCCCGATCTCGACGGCGAGGTGACGCGCCAGCTTGCGCTTGAAACCGGGTGGCAGTGAGAGGCTCTCGCTTTCGCCGGAGGCGGTCATGTCGGAAGGGATTCCAGGGCCGGTGACGGGGTCGGGTCGAAATCGGGGTCGGGGGCGGGGTCGGGGCGGTCAACGGCCCGCCGAGGCCGGTGGTTCCTGGCGCGCTGCGGCAAAGGCGCCGCTGCCCGACGCCGGGATCGGCGCGTCGGCGGCGCCCGGCGAGGAACCCTGTACCTGCCTGAACCGTTGGCCCGCGGTATCGGCAACGGCCCGAGGAACCCGCCCCCTTCATGACCCCTCCTGCGCCATGAGCCCGTGGCAACGAAGCGGCGGCCTGCTGCGCCTGGCGGCCCGCATCGCGACCGGGAGCCTGGCCCGGCGGCGGCGTTGCAGCCTGCCCGAGCGCCTCGGGGCCTTCCCCCGACGCCTGCCGCTCGAGTCCGGCGTGCGGATCAACTGGAACGACCGCCAGATCCCGTTCGTCGAGGCGGCCAGCGAGGCCGACCTCGCCGTCGCCCTGGGCGCGCTGCAGGGCCACCTGCGGCTCGCCCAGATCGAGATCATGCGGCTGATCGCCTATGGTCGCCTCTCCGAGGTGCTGGGATCCGCCGCGGTCGACCTCGACCACACGCTGCGCATCGTCGACTTCCCGCGCGCCGCGCCGCGGCTCGAGGCGCAGCTGCCGGAGGCGACGCGCCGCTGGCTGGAGAGCTACGTCGCCGGCCTCAACAGCGCGATTGAGCAGGCGCGCGAGCTGCCGGAGGAGTTCCGGCTGTTCGGCGTTCGGCCCGAGCCCTGGCGCGTCGAGCAGGTCCTGGCCATCAGCCGGCTCGCCGCCCTCGACTTCTCCTGGCGGGTCTGGCGCCGCCTGCTGCCGCTGCGCGAGCGCTCCGACTGGTCCGACCTCTGGCAGCGCATGGCGACGGCCGAGGCCGCGCCGGTGCCCAGCCTGGCCGGCGGCAGCGGCGTCGAGCGGGCGATCGACCAGCTGTGGGCCGGCCTCGGACGCAGCGGCAGCAATGCCGCCGCGATCTCGGCCGCGCGCAGCGCCACCGGCGGCGCCCTGCTGACCAGCGACCCGCACCTTTCGATCATGGCGCCGAACACCTGGCTGGCGGTCGGCCTCGCGGCGCCGTCGTTCCGCATCGTCGGCCTGATGATTCCGGGCCTGCCGGTGATGGCGCTCGGCCGCAACGAGCACATCGCCTGGAGCGGCACCAGCCTCCACGCCGCGAGCAGCGACCTGTTCGACGTCACCGACCTGCCGGCCGACGCGATCGCGGAACGCAGCGAGCGCATCGGCGTGCGCTGGGGCGCCGACCAGGAGCGACGGGTGCGCGAGAGCGAGCACGGCCCGATCGTCTCCGACGCGCCGCTGCTCACCGGCCGCCGCAAGCGCGGCCGTGGCCGGGCCGCGGCGGACTCGCCGCGCGATCTGGCGCTGACCTGGATCGGCCACCAGGACAGCGACGAGGTCAGCGCGATGCTCGGCATGATGCGGGCGCGCAACTGGGCCGAGTTCACCGAGGCCATCGACGGCTTCGCGGCACCGGCCCAGAACCTCGTCTTCGCCGACGCCGAGGGCCGCGTCGGCCAGGCCATGGCGGCGCACCTGCCGCGCCGACCGCCGGGCCGCCCCGACGACCTGGTGCTGCCGCCCGACGCGCTCAGCAACTGGCGGGAACGGGTCCGCGCGCGCGATCTGCCGCGCCGCTTCGAGCCCGAGGCCGGCTTCGTCGCCTCGGCCAACAACCGGCCGATCGACGATCCGCCGGTGCCGGTCGGCTTCTTCTTCTCGCCGGACGAGCGGGTCCGCCGGCTCAGCGAGGCGCTGGCCGCACGCGGCGACCTGCAGCTCGCCGACCTCAGGCACCTGCACCGCGACGTCGCGATGCCCTCGGCCCCGGCGATCCGCGATCTGCTGCTGCTGGCGCTCGAGGCCGGCGGCGCCGGAACGCCGGACGGCAGGAGCGGCGAGCTGGTGCGCTGCCTGCGCGAGTGGAACGGCCTGCACAGCGCCGACTCTCGCGGGGCCCTGGCCTTCGAGCTGTTCCTCTACCATTTCCTGCACAGTCTCCACGGCGAGGACGGCATGGCGCTCTACCGAGGCAGCCTGCAGCCCTGGGAGCTGCTGCGCGAGGACGTATCGACCCTGCCCGAGGAGCGGATCGGGCAGGCCGCGCGCCGTGCCGCCGCACGCGCCGCGCGCACCTTCGCGCGCCACGGCAACTGGGGCGACCTGCATCGGCTGGTGCTGTCGCATCCGCTCAGCGCCCTGCCCCTCGTCGGCCGCCGCTACCGCTTCTGCGACCGTCCGGTCGGCGGCAGCAACGAGACGCTGATGAAGACCGCGCACGGCCTGTCCTCCGGGCGCCACCGCGTCGGCTTCGGCGCCAACGCGCGCTTTCTCGCCGATCTCGGGCAGCCCGACGAGAACTACGTGGTGCTGCTCGGCGGCCAGGACGGCTGGCTCGGCAGCACGACCTTCGACGACCAGCTGCCGGCGTGGGAGCGCGGCGAGTACGCCCGCCTGCCGCTGACCCGCGAGTGCGTGCGCGCGGAGTTCCGCCACGAGATGCAGATCGAGCCCGAAGCCCCGACGCCGGCTTCCGCGAAGGACGGCCCGGATGCCTGACGCCACGGCGCTGCTCAGGCTCTACGCGCGTCGGCGCCTGGCGCGCCTCGACCGCCAGGACCCCCAGGCGGTGCAGCGTCGCCAGCTCGAGCGGCTGGTGAAGCGCGCCGCCGGCACGCGCTTCGGGCGCGACCACGGCTTCGGCGACGTGCGCGGCATCGAGGATTTCCAGCGCCGCGTGCCGCTGCGCCGCTACGAGGACTTCTGGCAGGAATACTGGCAGGACGCCTTCCCGCACATCGCCGGCACCACCTGGCCGGACGCCGCGCCCTACTTCGCCAAGACCTCGGGCACCAGCAGCGGCACCAGCAAGTTCATTCCGGTGACCCGCGGCACCCTGGACGGCAACCGCCGGGCCGTGCTCGACATGATGTGCTTCCACCTGCGCGCCAAGCCGGACAGCCGGGTGCTCGCCGGCAAGAACTTCATGCTCGGCGGCACCACCGAGCTGGAGCTGCTGGCCCCCGGAATCCGGGCCGGCGACATGACCGGCATCGCCGCGCGCGAGGTGCCCTCCTGGTTCCGCGGCTTCGCCTACCCGCCGCGCTCCATGGCGCTGCCGCCGGACTGGGAGCAGCGCATGGCGGTGCTCGGGCCGCGCTCGCTCGAACAGCACATCACGGTGATCGCCGGCACCGCGAGCTGGCTGCTGTTCTTCCTGCAGCACCTGGTCGCCGAGCGGCCGGGCGGGCTCGCCGACTGCTACCCCGACCTGCAGCTGATCGCCTACGGCGGCGTCAACTTCGCGCCCTACCGCCAGCAGTACGAGGAGCTGGTGGCCGGCAGCGCGGTCGACCTGCGCGAGGTCTATCCGGCCAGCGAGGGCTTCCTGGCGGTCGCCGACCGCGGCGTCGGCGAGGGCCTGCGCCTGCAGCTCGACAGCGCCATGTTCTACGAGTTCGTGCCGGTCGAGGAACTGGAGGCCGCCGAGCCCCGGCGCTTCTGGCTTGGCAACGTCGAGACCGGCGTGAACTACGCCGTGGTGCTGAACACCGCGGCCGGCGCCTGGGGCTACGTCCTGGGCGACACCGTGCGTTTCGTCGAGCTGGACCCGCCGCGGATTCTGGTGACCGGTCGAACCAGTTCGTCGCTGTCGGCGTTCGGAGAGCATCTGATCGAAGAGGAGATCGTGCGCGCGGTGACCGACGCTGCCGAATCGATCGGTCGCGAGGTCGCGGACTTCTCGGTCGGTCCGGTCTTCCCGTCCGGCGAGGAGCGGCGCGGCCACCACCTGTTCGTCGTCGAGTTCGCGCCGCCGGACGACGGCGACGCGGTCGCCGGCGACACGCTCGAGCGCTTCGCCGGGCATCTGGACCGGCGGCTGGCCGAGCTCAACGACGACTACCGGGACCACCGCGCCAACGATCTTCAGATGAAGCCGCCGGAAATCCTGGTCGCGCCGGCCGGCAGCTTCGCCGAGTGGATGCGCGGACGCGGCAAGCTCGGCGGTCAGAACAAGGTTCCCCGGGTGATCGCCGACCCGGAGATGCTGGAAGGCCTGCGCGCCAGCGTGGCGCGGCGGCAGACGACGGAATGAGGGGTATCGCGCGATGATGGCCAACGACCGGGACGAGAGCGGTCCGATGAGCGAGGTGATCGTCGACGGCGAGCGATCGCGCTCGCACTACGTGACCTTCGAGAGCCAGAATGCCCAGACCGCCGACGAGGTCGACCCGCGGCCCGGCAACGGCGACCGCCAGACCGCGGGCGGCGCGCTGTTCCTGCCCGAGGGCGAGGACGGCAACCGGGCTGCGGTGGTGGTCGTGCATGGCCTCGGAGGGCGCAAGCCGGAGCGCGAGATGGCCTACGGCCACAAGCTCGCAAAGGCCGGCTACGTCGGCCTGGTGCTCGACAGCTTCCGGGCCCGCGACCTGGACGACGCGAGCGAGAGCCGGCGCGCGCTGGAGGTCTCGACCTGGAGCCTCGTCTACGACGCCTTCGCGGCGCTGCGCTATCTCGCCGACCATCCCCGGGTCAACCCGCGGGCGATCGCGATCATCGGCTTCTCCTGGGGCGGCATGGTGACGCTGATGTCCGCCTACGAGCAGGTCCGCAGGACCTACCTCGCCGACCGCGACCTCGGCTTCGCCGGCCACGTCGCCTACTACGGCTGCAGCGTGCCGCGCCTCGAGGATCCGACGGCGACCGGCGCCCCGGTGCTTTCGATGATCGGCAAGCGCGACCGCAACGTCTCGGAAGAGCGCATGGCCGAGATCTGCGAGGACCTGCGGCGCGGCGGCGCCGAGGTCGAGCTCGCGGTCTTCGACGCCTTCCACCAGTGGGACGGCAAGGACCAGGAGAAGCGTCACATGTTCGCCTCGCTGGCCGACCTGCACATGACGCTGACCCGCGACAACCGCATGGTCGAGGAGCGCTGGGACCACGAGGTCAACGGCCCGATCCGCAAGGCGCTGGTGATGCTGCGCGACCTCGACTGGGAGGGCTACGACATGCTGCGCGACAGCGACCTCCACCGCGAGACCGACCGGCGGCTGTTCGACTTCCTCGACGCCATGGCCGGGCGGGCCGGCGCCCTGCGCGGCGATCCCTCGCGGGTCACCTTCGGCAGCATCGGCAAGCCGGCCGAGGGCTGAATCGGGCCGGCAAGTGGGGCCGGCGAGTCGGGCCGGCGCCGGCCTACATCATGCCGGCCGCGGCCTCGCTCTCGGCGCGCCGCGCGACCTTCTGGCCCTGGACCTCGAAGAACGAGGACTCCTTGTAGAGCGGCGGCAGCTCGATCGGCCCGCCGCGTAGCCGGGCGACGCGCGTCGCCCGGCCGCGGATCACCTCGCCCAGGTACTTGGAGCGGATGTTGCTCGGCGTCAGCGGGAAGGCGTCGGCGGCCGTGTACTCGCAGATCAGCAGGCGGCGCGGGCTCTGCGAGCGGTTGGCCGGCGAGCCGTGGACCATCCAGGAATCCATGAAGACGACGTCGCCGGCCTTGCCGGTCAGCCGCACCGAGCGCGCCTCGAAGTCGTCCCACAGGCCGCGGTCGATCTCGCCGACGAAGCGCTCGTCGCGGTAGTGGCTGTAGTGCGTCCTGTGGCTGCCCGGCACGACCCGCAGGGCGCCGTTCTCCAGCGTCATGTCGTCGAGCATGACCAGCGCCACGGTCATGGAATCGTTGGTCTGCGGCTCGAAGGGATGGTCCTGGTGCCAGCCGACGTAGGTCTCCATCGAGGGCAGCTTGATGTTGACCTTGCAGTGGTGGAACTTGAGGTCCGGGCCGAGCAGGTCGCCGACCGCGTCGACCAGCCGCCCCTCGAACAGCACCGAGCGGTAGACGTCGGAGAAGTCGGCCGGGTTGGTGACCCGACGCAGGCGCGGGTGCTCGGCCGAATGGCCTGGCTCCAGGTCGAAGACGTGCTTGCCGTCGGCCGTCGTGCCCCAGTTCTCCTGGTGGCTGCGGCTCTCGTCGATCCAGCCGTCGAGCTCGGTGTTGAGCGCGGTCAGCTCCCACACCGAGGCCGCGCCCTCGACCACGACGAAGCCGTCCTCGCGGTACTGCCGGAGCTGTTCCTCGCTCAGCATGCGCCCTCTCCTTCTGGCCCGCGCCGGCCCCGTCGCCGCAGCGCGGCAAAAGTATGCCGCGGCGCGGCGCCGGGAGTCCACGGGCCAGGGGCGTGGACGCGCCGAAGCCTCAGAACAGCACCAGCGCCGCCAGGCCCAGGAAGGCGAAGAAGCCGACGACGTCGGTGACCGTGGTCAGGAACACGCTGGAGGCGACGGCCGGGTCGATCTTCAGCTTCTCCAGGCCGATCGGGATCAGGGTGCCGAACAGGCCGGCCGAGAGCATGTTGACGATCATCGCGATGGCGATGACGGCGCCGAGCAGCGGCTGCTGGAACCAGGCCCAGGTGACGGCGCCGACCAGCACGGCGAAGAGGATGCCGTTGACCAGGCCGACCATGACCTCCTTCCAGACGAAGCGGCGCGTGCCCTTGCCGCTCAGCTCCTTGAGCGCCAGCGCGCGCACCGCGACGGTTACCGTCTGGGTGCCGGCGTTGCCGCCCATCGAGGCGACGATCGGCATCAGCACAGCGAGCGCCACGATCTGCGAGATCGTCGCCTCGAACAGGCCGATGACCAGCGAGGCGACGACCGCCGTGCCGAGGTTGACGACCAGCCAGGTGAAGCGCGAGCGCGTGGTCTGCAGCACCGCCGAGTAGAGGTCGGTCTCCGAGACGCCGCCCATCTTCAGCAGGTCGTCCTCGGCCTCCTCCTCGACGACGTGGACGATGTCGTCGACCGTGATCACGCCGACCAGCCGGCCGGCCGGGTCGACGACCGGCGAGGAGATCAGCGAGTACTGCTTGAACAGGTAGGCGATCTCCTCCTGGTCCATGGTCACCGGGACCGGGTGCAGCTCCTCCTGCATGACGTCGACGATCTTGACCGGCCGCTTGTTGCGCAGCACGCGGCTGAGCGGCAGCTTGCCGATCGGCTTGTAGCGCGGGTCGACGACGTAGAGGTCGTAGAAGTCCTGCGGCATCTGCTTCTTGTGCTGCCGCATGTAGTCGATGGTCTCGCCAACGCTCCAGATCGCCGGCACCACGACGACCTCGCGCTGCATCAGGCGGCCGGCCGAGTCCTCCGGGTACTCCAGGCCCTCCTGCAGCAGCCGCCGGATGGTCACCGGCACGCGCGCCAGGATCTGGACGCGCAGCTCCTCGGAGAGGTCCTCGAAGAACTCGAGCGCGTCGTCGGACTCCAGCCGCTTGAGGATCGCGGCGGTCTCCTTGGCGCCCAGCTTCTCGGCGACCTCGTCGCGCAGCGCCGAGTCGAGGTAGGTCAGCACCTCCGGGTCGAGGGTCGAGCCGATGATGTCGAGCAGCGTCGCCCGATCCTCGCGGGTCACGCTCTCCAGCAGGTCGGCGAGGTCGGCCGGATGCAGCTCGTCGACGAGATCCTCGACCTCCTCGACCCGGCCGGCGTCGAGCGCGGCCTCGACGGCGCGCACCGTCTCGTCGGCCAGGCCGACCTCGTCGGCAGGCGTCTCGGGCGGCCGGTCGGTCTGGACCTCGGCCACGCCGCTCAGTCCCCGTCGGCGACGACGACGGTGCCGGCGCGGCCCTGGGCCTCGACCACGGCGAGCGCCGAGACATTGACGACGCCGCGCGCGGTCACCGAGGGGGTGACGATGTGCGCCGGCCGCTCGGCGCCGATCAGCAGCGGCCCGACCGGCAGGCCCTCGCCGGCGACCTTGAGCAGGTTGAAGGCGATGTTCGCGGCGTCGAGCCGCGGCATGACCAGCAGGTTGGCCGCGCCCTTGAGCCGCGAGTTCGGGAAGACGTTGGCGCGGATCTCCTCGGACAGCGCCGCGTCGGCGTGCATCTCGCCCTCGACCTCCAGGTCGGGATAGCTGTCGTGCAGGATGCGCACCGCCTCGCGCATCTTCAGCGCCTCGGCGTCGTGGTGGCTGCCGAAGTTGGAGTGGCTGAGCAGCGCGATCTTCGGCGTGATGCCGAGGCGCTGCACCGCCTCGGCGGCGAGCACGGTCATCTCGACCAGCTCCTCGACGCCGGGGTTCTCCGAGACGTAGGTGTCGGCCAGGAAGTAGCTGCCCGAGCGGGTGATCACCAGGCTGAGCGCCGAGAGGTCGTGGACGCCCGGCGCCTTGCCGACGATCTGCTCGATGTGCGCCAGGTGGTTGCGGTACTGGCCCTCGACCCCGCAGATCAGCGCGTCGGCGTCGCCGCGCATGACCGCCAGCGCGCCGATCACCGTGGCGTCGGTGCGCACCACGGTGCGCGCCCGGTCGGGCGTCACGCCCTCGCGCTCGAGCAGCCCGTGGTAGTGCCGCCAGTAGTCGTTGTAGCGCGGGTCGTCGAGCGGGTTGACCAGCTCGAAGTCCTGGCCGATGCGCAGCCTGAGGCCGCACTCCCCTATGCGCTTCTCGACGACCTTGGGCCGGCCGCAGAGCACCGGCAGCGCCAGGCCCTCGTCGACCAGCACCTGGACGGCGCGCAGCACGCGCGGCGCCTCGCCCTCGGCGAAGAACACGCGCTTTGGGTCCTGCTTGGCCTTCTCGAAGACCGGCTTCATGATCAGCCCGGAGCGGAACACGAACTCGGAGAGCGTCTGGCGGTAGGCCTCGAAGTCCTCGATCGGCCGGCGCGCGACGCCGCTGTCCATCGCCGCGCGGGCGACCGCCGGCGCGATCTCCAGGATCAGCCGCGGGTCGAAGGGCCGCGGGATCAGGTAGTCGCGCCCGAAGCCCGGGGTCTCGCCGCCGTAGGCCTTGACCACGACCTCCGAAGCCTCGATCTGCGCCAGGTCCGCGATCGCCTTGACGCAGGCCAGCTTCATGTCCTCGTTGATCGTCGTCGCGCTGACGTCGAGCGCGCCGCGGAAGATGAAGGGGAAGCAGAGGACGTTGTTGACCTGGTTGGGATAGTCCGAGCGGCCGGTGGCGATGATCGCGTCGGGGCGCACCGCCTTGGCCTCCTCCGGCATGATCTCCGGCACCGGGTTGGCGAGCGCCAGGATCAGCGGGTCCGGCGCCATGCGCTCGACCATCTCGGGCTTCAGCACGCCCGGCGCCGAGAGGCCGAGGAAGATGTCGGCCTCGCCGATCACCTCGTCGAGGCGGCGGTGTTCGGTGTCCTGGGCGTAGGGCGTCTTGTAGGGGTCCATCAGGACCTCGCGGCCCTTGTAGACCACGCCCTCGATGTCGGTGACCCAGATGTTCTCGCGCTTCGCGCCCTGGCTGACCAGCAGGTCGAGGCAGGCGAGCGCCGCGGCGCCGGCGCCGGAGCAGACGACCTTGACCTCCTCGACCTTCTTGCCGACCAGGCGCAGCGCGTTGTAGATCGCCGCGTTGACGATGATCGCCGTGCCGTGCTGGTCGTCGTGGAACACCGGGATCGCCATGCGCCCGCGCAGCCGGCGCTCGACCTCGAAGCACTCCGGCGCCTTGATGTCCTCCAGGTTGATGCCGCCGAAGGTCGGCTCCAGCGCCGCGACGATGTCGATCAGCTTCTCGGGGTCGGTCTCGTTGATCTCGATGTCGAAGACGTCGATGCCGGCGAACTTCTTGAACAGCACCGCCTTGCCTTCCATCACCGGCTTCGAGGCGAGCGGCCCGATGGCGCCGAGGCCGAGCACGGCGGTGCCGTTGGTGACGACGCCGACGAGGTTCTGCCGGGCGGTGACGGTCGCCGCCTCGTTCGGATCGTCGACGATGGCGCGGCAGGCCGCGGCGACGCCCGGCGAGTAGGCCAGGGCGAGGTCGCGCTGGGTGCCCAGCGGCTTGGTCGCCACGACCTCCAGCTTGCCGGCGCGCGGCTGGCGGTGATAGGCCAGCGCCGCCTCGGAGAGCGTGTCGGCCATCGGCCCTTCCCCTTCCCTCAAGTCCTGGTGTCGGTGGTTCTGGTGGCTGTCCTCGGCCCGGGCGCGCCGCCGCGGGCCGTCGAGGGGGCAAGGTACTGGAACGGCCGGCGAAGACAAGGGGCGGCCCGGCCTGCTAGACAGTCGCCATGAGCATGCTGGAGGAGCGTTCGGCGGCGGCCGGCGGCGGGCCCGAGTGGCGCGTCGAGCCACGGCCGCTCGGCTACCCCGAGGCGGTCGCGGCGATGGAGCAGCGGGTCGCGGCGATCCGCGCCGGCACCGCGCCGGAGCTGGTCTGGCTGCTCGAGCACCCGCCGATCTACACCGCCGGCACCAGCGCCGAGGACGCCGACCTGCTGGACCCGCGCTTTCCGGTCTACCGCAGCGGGCGCGGCGGCGAGTTCACCTACCACGGCCCCGGCCAGCGGGTCGCCTACGTGCTGCTCGACCTGAAGCGGCGCAATCCCGACGTGCGCGCCTACGTGCGCGACCTCGAGGAGTGGGTGATCCGCGCGCTGGCCCGCTTCAACGTCGTCGGCGAGCGCCGGGCGGGCCGGGTCGGCATCTGGGTCGACCGCGGCCCCTACACCGGCGAGCGCGGCCGCGAGGACAAGATCGCGGCGATCGGCGTGCGCCTGCGCCGCTGGGTCTCGTTCCACGGCGTCGCGATCAACGTCGAGCCCGACCTCTCGCACTTCGCCGGCATCGTGCCCTGCGGCATCCGCGGGCACGGCGTCACCTCGCTGGTCGAGCTCGGCATCCCGGCGACGCTCGCCGACCTCGACGTCGCCCTCAGGGCCAGCTTCGCCGAGGTCTTCGGGGAGCCCCTCCCCGTCATCCCCGCGGAGGCGGGGATCCAGGGCGGCACGCTCGGAGCCGGGGGCTCTGGATCCCCGCCTTCGAGGGAATGACGGAGAAAGCGCCCCGCTACCCCGCCACCGCCTGGAACACCAGGCCCGCCGCCACGCTGCCGGCCAGCGCCAGGCCCAGGTAGAGCGCGAAGACCGGCCTGCGCACCAGCGCCCAGACCGCCATCGCCGCGGGGATCGAGCTGGCGCCCCCGGCGAGCAGGAAGGTCAGCGCCGCCCCCGGCGCCATGCCGTCGCTCAGCAGCCGGTCGATCAGCGGCACGGCGGCGTAGCCGTTGAGATAGGCCGGCACGCCGACCAGCCCGGCCAGCAGGATCGTCCAGGGCCCCTCGCCGCCCAGCGTCTCGACGACCAGCTCCTGCGGCAGCCAGGCGACCATCAGGCTCTCGAGCAGGAAGGCCAGGCTCAGCCACTTGAGCAGGAAGCCGCCGGCCGACAGCGCCTCGGCGCCGAAGGCGGCGCGGCGCGGCGCCTCGCGCCAGAACGCCCAGCGGGTCTCGCCCTTGGGCAGTTTCGGGCCGCCGCAGCCGCCGCAGCCCGCGGGCTGGGCCTTGAGCGGCTCGGCCAGCAGGCCGCGGCCCTGCAGCGCCCAGACCGCGGTCCCCGCGGCCAGGCCCATGGCGACCGCCGCCAGGGTCTTGGCCAGGGTGAACTCCAGGCCGACCAGCGGCAGCATCAGCAGGAACATCTCCGGGTCCATCAGCGGCGAGGCGATCCAGAAGGCCATGACCGCCGGCAGCGGCACGCCGACCGCCAGCAGCGCGGCGACGATCGGCACGACGCCGCAGGAGCAGAAGGGCGAGAGCGCGCCGAGCGCGGCGCCCGCCAGGATCGCCAGCCCCGGCGACAGCCCGACCACCCGCGCGATCAGCTGGTCCGCGCCGGCGGCCTTCAGCCAGGCCGCGCTGGCCACCGAGAGCAGCAGGAAGGGCGCGATGCCCCACAGCGCCTCCAGGGTGAACCCGAGGCTGCGCCCGGCCTGCTCCGGCACCGCGACGGCCAGCACCAGCAGGATGCCGGCGGCGGTCAGCCAGACCCTCTCGCGGCCGACCCGGCGCAGGCGGTCGGCGAGCGGCGCGAAGCGGGAGCGGCCTTGGGAGAGAGTCTGCTCGACCATGTCACGATCCTTCTAGAATCTTGGAATTAATTGGGCGAAGAAATGCACCCTTCGTCCGTCTTCGCTCAGCCGGCGTCGCGCGTGGCGACGGCCTCGGCGACGCCGCTGCAGCACTCGTCGGAGAGGAAGCCGACCAGCCCGTCCATCAGGGCGAAGTTGGCGATGCAGCGCAGCACCCGGCCCTCGCGGCGCTGCTCCACCAGGCCGGTGCGCACCAGCAGCGCGATGTGATGCGACAGCGTCGAGCCCGGCACCTCCAGGTGCGCCATGACCTCGCCGACCGGCAGCCCCTCGGGGCCGGCCTTGACCAGCAGGCGGAAGGCCTCCAGCCGGGTCGGATGGCCCAGCGTCTCGAGGCAGCGGGCGGCGCGTTTCGTTTCCATATTTTTAGAATTATCGATTATCGACAGGGGAGTCAAGGCCTCCGCTTGCCGAGCCGGGACGGCGGCGCGCAAGATCGGCGCTCCATCCCTTGCAGGAGAACTCCCATGCGGCGGTCGTTGCGGGCGGCGTTCGGCGCCCTCGCGCTGGTCGTTGGTTTCGTGCTCGCGGTCCCGCCGGCCTGCCTGGCCGACAGCCAGGCGCCGGCCAGGCCGAAGTTCGGCCCGGACGCGATCCCCCTCACCCAGGCGCCGGACTACCTGCGCAGCCACCCGGCGCCGGACTACTGGGCCCTCAGCGGCTTCTACGTGCCGCAGCAGACGACCAGCGCCTGCGCCCTCGCCTCGATCGTCACGGTGCTCAACGCCTTCCGCGGCCTGCCCGCCGAAGCAGAGGAGCCGATCGTGACCCAGGCGGCCCTGCTCGAGGCGACTGCCGACCCGGTGTTCGAGGCCAAGGTCGCCGAGGGCGGCGACGGCATCTTCTTCGACGACCTCGCCGCCTACCTCGAGGCCTCGCTCAGGGCCTACGGGCTGGAGGGCTACGCGATCGAGGTGGCGAGGCCGGTCGCCGACACGCCGGAAGAGCTGGCGAAGCTGCAGGCGCTGCTGGCCGAGAACGAGTCCTCGGCCGAGGACTTCCTGCTGGTCTACTTCAACCAGGGCGTCCTGACCGGCGACTGGGACGGCCCGCACGTCTCGCCGGTCGGCGCCTACGACGCCGGGACGGGACGCGTGCTGCTGCTCGACGTCGACCGCGAGTGGTACCTGCCCTACTGGTCCGGCGCCGACAGGCTGCTCCAGGCGATGCTGCGGCCGGCCCCGGCCGACCAGGGCGTGCTCGCCGGCCAGACCGGCGGGCTGGTGCGCCTGAAGCGGGTCCGCTCCTAGGCCGCCATCGGCGCTTCGCCCGCGAAGGTCGTGCGCCAGAGCAGGCGGCGGTGGCCGTCGTAGTCGTTGACCGCGAAGTGCAGGGTCGCGCGGTTGTCCCAGATCGCCAGGTCGCCGGGCCGCCAGCGGTGCCGGCAGCAGAACTCCGGCCGGGTCATGTGGGCGTAGACGCGCGCCAGGATCGGCGCGCTCTCCTCCTCGGACAGGCCGTCGAGCCGGGTCGTGTAGATCGGGTTGACGAAGAGCGCCGCCCGCCCGCTCCAGGGATGGCGGCGCACCGCCGGGTGGGCGCGCTCGCGGTCGGCCTCGGGGTCGCCGCGGCTGATCCGGATCGAGCGGCTGAGCTTGCCGCCCGGCCGCCGCGCGGCGCCGTAGGGCGCACCGGTGTGGATGGCGCGGCTGCCCGCCAGCTCGGTCTTGAGATCCTCGGGCAGGGTCTCCCAGGCCGTCACCTGGTCGGCCCAGAGCGTGTCGCCGCCGACCGGCGGCAGCTCGACCGCCTGCAGCAGCGAGCCGCCGGGCGGCCGCTCCAGGAAGGAGAAGTCGGAATGCCAGTCGCCGCCGAAGGTCGCGATGCCGGCCTCGTCGGCCTCCTTGAGCACGGCGACGACATCGGGGTCCTCGGGCGAGGGCTCGACGTAGGGCACGCGGGTCACCGGCCCGAAGGCCTCGGTGGCGCGCTTCAACGCCGCCATGTCCAGGAACTGGCCGGGCAGGAACAGCACCAGCCGCTCGGCCAGGGCGGCGCGCAGCGCGCCGGCGAGCTCCTCGGCGAGCGGCTGCGAGAGGTCGAGCCCGGTCAGCCGCGCGCCGAGCCGCAGCGTCACGGGCTCCAGCGCCAAGTCCATCTAGGCCGCCCGCAGCTTGTCGAGCAGCCGCTCGATCACGAGGCCCAGGATCCACTCCTGGCTGCTTTCGGCCATGCGGCCCGCGGCCTCGGCCGGCGAGCCCCAGAACGGCCGGTGGCCCGCCTCGCTGGGCGGATTGCCTGTATCCTCCAGCGCCACGTCGTAGAAGGTCGCGTGCTTGTGGTAGAACTTGCCCTCGGCCGGCTCGGTCTTCCACTGGCGCACGCAGACGAAGGGCCGCGCCTCGGTGACCCGGAAGCCGGTCTCCTCCAGCAGCTCGCGGGCCAGGGCCTCCTCGGCGGTCTCACCCGGCTCGACGCCGCCGCCGGGGATCTCCCAGCCCTCCTTGGTCTCGACCAGCAGCAGGCCGCTGCCGGGGCGGAAGGCGATGGCGTAGGAGCCGGGGCGGTAGCTGTACTCGCGGTCCGGGAGCGGTTCGTCGAAATCGATCATCGGGCAGTCTTCTCCTAGAGGCTCGGCTTCTGCTCGAAGCCGGGCGGCACCGGCTCGGACCAGTCGGCGGTCTCGACGGCCGTGACCTCGGCGTGGCTCGGGCCCTCGCGGCACAGCCGCAGCATCTCCTCGACGGGCCCGGCGTCGCCGGCGAACAGCGCCTCGACGCTGCCGTCGCGGCGGTTGCGCACCCAGCCGTCGAGACCCAGGCGGCCGGCCTCCTGCACGGTCCAGGCGCGGAACCAGACGCCCTGGACCCGGCCGTGGATGCGCGCCAGGACCTGCCGCTCGCGTCCCGCCACCGCGCTACAGCCCCGCCCGCTGGCAGAGCTCGGCGTCGCGGATCGAGAGCTCCTGGCCGGCCAGGTCGTCGGCCTCGGGCCGGCACAGCCAGGCGACGACGCGCGCCGGCCGCTCGACCTTGGCGAGCTCCTCGCGCGGGATGCGGCTGACCTGGTTGATGCCGCTGGCGCGGATCTGGACCTGCATCTCCGTGTCGACCGTGCCGGGGCCGAAGCCGAAGACGCGCACGCCCCGGCCGCCGTACTCCAGCTGCAGCGAGCTGGTCATCATGGCCAGGCCCGCCTTGCCGGCGCAGTAGGCGCTCCAGCCCTCGAGCGCGCGGTGCGCGGCGCCCGAGGAGATGTTGACGATGGTGCCGCCGCCGCGCTCGACCATGGCGGGCAGCACGGCGCGCGCGGCCAGGAAGGCGCCGCCCAGGTTGATCCGCAGGTTGTCGAGCCAGGCCTCGGCGTCGCAGTCGGCGAGATCGCCGATCGGCTGGATGACGCCGGCGTTGTTGACCAGGATGTCGACCGGCCCGAAGGCCTTGCGCGTCTCCTCGACCAGGGCCGCGACCGAGGCCGGGTCGCTGACGTCGCAGCCGACCGCCTGGGCCTTGCCGCCGGCCTCGCGGATGCCTTGCGCCACCGCCTCGCAGGCCGAGAGCGTGCGCGCCGCGACCACGACGCTCGCGCCGTCCGCCGCCAGCGCCTCGGCGATCGCCGCGCCGATGCCGCGCCCGCCGCCGGTGACCACCGCAACCTTGCCGTCCAGCTGACCCATGTTCCGCCTCTTTCCTTCTCGTTCTCTCGGTCGCGTGCCCGGCCGGTCTACGGCCGGGTCGCCGGGTCCCCTGGATACATGGCCAGGAAGACGAGGGAAACCGCCCGGCGCGCCGCCTTCTCCCAGTCGGGCCGGTTGATCCACTGGTCCTCCAGCGTCAGCAGCGGCTCGCGCCGGTTCTCGTGCAGCAGGTCGTTGCGCAGGCGGCGCAGCCACAGCAGCTCCTCGGCCGGGATCGCGTCGTGGCGCCCGGTGACCTCGGCCTGCGACTCGACGATGGCGCCGGCCAGGATCACGGCGGCGACCCAGGCGCCGGCGCAGAAGCAGGCCTGCAGCTCGATGACCAGCGCCGTCGCCTGCTCCGAGAAGCGGCTGCCGCCGAGGCTGGCGCGTTCCTGCTGGCGCCGCTCGAACCACAGGCGGCGCTCGTCCCAGGTCAGGGCGTCGGGAAGCTCGAGCTGGTCCATCGCGCGGGCGCCTGCCCCCGTTCTGCCGTCAGGAAGGGTCTTGAGGTCCGAGATGGGCCCGGCGCCGCCCCGATTGAAGCGGCGAAGCTAGCCGCGGCCCCAGAAGGGCTTGGCCTCGCGGTAGCCCTGCCAGGCCGAGGCGAAGCGCGCGAGGTCGGCCTCGATGCGCGCGGCCTGCCAGCCGATCACCAGCCCCGCGGCGTAGGGCTCGATCGCCCGCCTGGGGTCGCGCGCGCCGAGCGACTCGAGCTCGTCGATCAGGCGATGGCCGACGACCGCATCGTTGAGCGTGCCGAGCGTGTCCTGCAGCGCGACCAGCCGCCCGTGCAGGCGCTTGACCGCCTTGGCACCGTAGAGCCCGCGGAAGAACTCGACGGCATAGCGCAGCTTCTTGGCGGCGATGCGCACCTCGTGCAGCTCGGCCTCGTGGCTGCCCTTGCGGCGCCGCGCGGTCTTGCGCAGCGCCTTGGCGCGCCTGGCGAGCAGCGCGTCGGCGAGCTCGGTGATCGGGCGCGCTGCCGGATCCTCGGTGCCGACCGGCAGGCGCGGGCGCCAGCCGCCCTCCTCCAGCCACAGGGCGAGACGCAGCAGCAGCCGCGCGTAGCGCACGTCGCGCAGCGCCGCGCGCGCCTCCGCGTAGGCCTCCTCGCGCGCCGCCTCGGCGGCGGCGCGCAGGCCCTCGAGCGCGCCCTCGGCGGGCAGCCGGCCGGCCAGCGGCGTCAGCGTCTCCAGGATGAAGACGTCCCAGTCGCGCGCGCCGCCCAGGCTCTGCTGCAGCCAGCGCAGTTCCTCCTTGAGGAAGGCCTCCGCCTCCTCGCTCATCACGCCCTTCATCAGCGCCACCAGGGCGCGCAGGCGGCGCACAGCGACGCGCAGCTGGTGGACGCCCTCGGGGTCCGTGCCGTCGAGCACCGCGGCCTCGTTGGCGCGCATGTGCTCGAGGCAGCTGCCGGCCAGCAGGGTGAAGGCCTCGGCGGCGCTCATGCCCGGCTCGAGGGCCGGTTTGTCGCCCTTGCTGGGCGCCGGCTCGCTCTGCTCGAACAGGGCGTAGCCGCGTGCCGCCTTGCTCAGCGGCTCGAGCCGGAAGGGCAGCTGCTCGGAAAGCATCAGCGCCAGCTCGTAGAGCCGCTCCGGCGGCCCGGAGAGCAGCTCCAGCTCGGCCTCGCTGACCGCCTGGCTGCGCCCCTCGGCGCGGATCTCGCCGAGGTCCAGGGCCAGCTCGATCTCGGCGTCGGCCATGCGCAGCGGCAGGGTGCGCCGATCGATATCGGTGGCGAAGACCGGGACCAGCCGCTCGGCGAGACGCTCGTCGCGGAAGAAGCCGCGCAGCATCTCGTCCTCGACCAGCTCCGGGTCCGGCCGCTCGGCCTCGGTGGTCGTCTCGTACTCGACCAGATGCTGGGCGGCGGCGACGCTCTGGGCGGCGGCGACCTCCAGTCCGCCGCGCGCCGACGCCAGCTCGGCATAGCTGCGGGGCGCGACCTTCAGGGTCTGCACCCGCTGCTGGCCGTTCTCGCGCAGGCGCAGCGCCATGCGGCGGTCGCGCAGCAGGAAGTCCTCGGTGTCGAAGTAGGTGCCGAGCAGGCGTTTCCGCTTGGCCCGGCCCTGCGCGATCATGCGCACGAAGGGGTGCCGGCGCAGCTTGTCGAGCTGCGCCGGCGTCATGCTCAGCTTGAGTTCGATCTCGTCAGCCATGGCAGGCCGAACGAGCGCCGCGGGAGGAGACCATCGCGTCCTGTCATGAAACTGTCACAAAACTAGACGACTGCAAGGATCGGTCTAGCTCCCGCGGCTGTCAACCGGGCTGGTTGCCCCGGCCGGGATGCGGCTACAGCGTGCCCGGGAAGGCGCCGCCGTCGAGCAGCAGGTTTTGGCCGGTGATGTAGCCGGCGTGGCTGCTCGCCAGGAAGGCGCAGGCGGCGCCGAACTCCTCGATCGTGCCGAAGCGCTTGGCCGGGTTCGACTGGCGCCGCTCGTCGAGCACCGCCTCGATCGACTTCCCGGTCTTGGCCGCCGCCGCCTTCGCCGTGCCGGCCAGGCGGTCGGTGTCGAAGGGCCCGGGCAGCAGGGCGTTGATCGACGTTGTGCTCGACCGTCTTGCGCGCGATGCCGGCGACGAAGCCGGTCAACCCGGCGCGCGCGCCGTTCGACAGGCCGAGGATGTCGATCGGCGCCTTCACCGCAGAGGAGGTGATGTTGATGATGCGGCCGAACTTGCGCTCGATCATGCCGTCGACCGTCGCCTTGATCAGCTCGATCGGGGTCAGCATGTTGGCGTCGACCGCGGCGATCCAGTCGTCGCGGGTCCAGTCGCGGAAGTCGCCCGGCGGCGGGCCGCCGGCATTGTTGACCAGGATGTCCGGATCCGGGCAGGCGGCCAGCGCCTTCTCGCGGCCCTCGGGCGTGGTGATGTCGCAGGCGACGGCGGTGACCGGCACGCCGTAGGTCTTGCGCAGCTCCTCGGCGGTCGCCTCCAGCGTCTCGGCGGTGCGCGCGACGATGGTCAGCTCGACGCCTTCGGCTGCGAGCGCCATGGCGCAGCCCTTGCCGAGCCCCTTGCTGGCGGCGCAGACCAGCGCCTTCTTTCCGCGGATTCCCATGTCCATCGGGCAGTCTCCTTGCTGTTGTGTCGTGTTCTTGTGGCAGGTGTTCTTGCGATCCGGCGCTCGGGTCACCCGTCCTGGCGCTCGGCCAGGACGGCCCGGGCGGTCACCTGGGTGACGCCGCCGCCGGCGGCCAGGGCGCGCGCGTCCAGGGCCTCGACCAGCTCCTGCGCGGCAGCATAGGTGCGTTCCATGCGCGCGACCAGGAAGGCGATGGCGCCCGGCGTCGGGCGCAGCTGGCGGTCGGCGAACAGCTTGATCAGCAGGCCGGCCATCAGCTCGTCGTCGGGCAGGCCGAGCCGCGCCACCGTGGCGGTCGAGAGGCGCGAGGCGAGGTCGGCCAGGCCGAGACCCCAGCGCGCCGGCTCGCTGCGCGCGCAGAGCAGCAGGCTGCCGCCGCGCTCGCGCAGCAGGTTGTAGAGGTGGAAGAGCGCCTCCTCGGCGCCCGCGTCGCCGGCGACCCGGTCGGCTTCGTCGACCAGCGCCGCGCGCGCCTCGCCGAGCAGCGCCGCCGGCGATCCCGCGGCCAGCGTCTCCGGCGTCAGCCGGGGACCGCCGCTCACCCCGCGCCAGACCTCGGCGAGATGGCTCTTGCCGCTGGCCGGCGGCCCGACCAGGGCGAGCGCCGGCACCGGCCAGTCCGGCCAGCGGTCGATCCAGGCGACCGCTGTCTCGTTGCAGGGCGCGACCAGGAAGTCGGCGCGGCCGAGCGCCGGGCGCTGCGGCAGCGACAGGACGAGCTGCTCGGGCGCGGTCATTCGGGCGGCGGCCGCTCGCTGCGGGACTCGCTCGGGCTCTCGCCGGCCGTGTAGAGCGGGCTGGCCAGGTACTGGGTCAGGGCGAAACGCGTCAGCACGCCGATCACCGCCGACACCGGGATCGCCAGCAGCACCCCGGTGAAGCCGAACAGCGCGCCGCCGGCGAGCAGCGCGAAGATCACCAGCACCGGGTGCAGGCCGATGCGCTCGCCGACCAGCTTGGGCGTCAGGAAGTTGCCCTCGGCGGCCTGGCCGGCGAAGAAGATCGCGGCGACCAGGAGGACCCGCCAGATCTCGTCGAACTGCAGCAGCGCGAGGCCGACCGAGAGCAGCAGGCCGATGACGGCGCCGAGGTAGGGAATGAAGGAGAGCAGGCCGGCGATCAGCCCGACGATCAGGCCGGAGCTGAGGCCGACCAGGCTGAGCCCGATCGCGTAGAAAGTCCCGAGGATCAGGCAGACGATGGCGACGCCGCGCACGTAGCCCGACAGGATCTCGTCGGTTTCCTGGGCCAGGCGGCGGATCGTCGGCCGCTGGCGGCGCGGCAGCCAGCCGTCGAGGCGCTCGACCATGCGGTCCCAGTCGCGCAGCAGGAAGAACGCGACGACCGGCGTCAGGAACAGCAGCGACAGGAAGTTGGCGACCGCCAGCCCGCCGGTCAGCAGGCCGCCGAGCAGCGTGCCGACGATGTCGGTCAGCTTGCCGAGCTGGCTGGCGACGGCGGCGCGGATGCGCTCGAACAGCTCGGCGTCGGCGCGCGCCTCCAGGCGGGTCAGCAGGGCCTGCAGCCCTTCGCGCACCAGGTCGACCAGCTGCGGCAGCCGCGCCGCCAGGCTGGTCGCCTGCTCGATCAGCATCGGCACCAGCAGGCCGACGAACAGCAGCAGCAGGATCACGAAGGCGACCGTGACGACGACCGTCGACCAGGTGCGCGACAGGCCGCCGCGCTCAAGGCGGTCGCAGACGGGATCGAAGAAGTAGGCGATCGCCATGCCGGCGACGAAGGGCATCAGGATGTCGCGCAGCAGGTAGAGCAGCACGACGAAGACGACCAGGCCGATGGCCCAGTAGCGCAGCTGTCGTTCCGGCGTCATCGCCCTGTCATGGCCCCCGCCACCCCGCCGTTGCCGTTGCACCCGCGATCCCGGTCCGGCCGGCGCGGCCTCCATCCCTATCCGCCCCGGCCGCCTCCGGGCAAGCCCGCGGCGGCAGACCGGCCGGCCGGCGGCTACTCGGCGGCCGGCACCGTGGCGGGCGCGCCGCTGGAATCGGTTAGCGGCTGGACGCCCTCGCCCGATACGCCCTGGCCCGACGCGCCCGCGCCCGTGGTGCCGGTCCCCGTGGTGCCGGTACCCGTGGTCCCGCCGCTTTCGGTCCCGGGGGCGCCCTCGGGGAGGGCTTCCAGGGAGCCGTCGCCGCCGAGCGGCGCGCTGTCGATCTGCAGGGCCGCGCGGGTCAGGCTGAGCTGCCAGCCGGGCCGGCCGGGCTGCGGCATGCCGAGCTGCTCCAGGGCCAGGTCGACCTGGCCGAGCGCGCGCTGCAGCTGCATCGGGTCGCCATAGTAGACGAGGCCGATCTGCGCCGAGGTGCGGGTCACGCTGAGCGTGTAGTGGTCGCGCACCGCGGCGACGTCGCCGAGCCGGCGCTGCACCTCGACCAGCTCGTCCAGGCTGCTCACCGGCACCGAGGCCTGCAGCTGCGACTGCTGGTCGTAGCGCAGCTGGTTCTGGCTCAGCCAGTCGCCCTGGAGGCCGGCGGCGACGCGCTCGACGGCGCGCAGCATCATCTCCTGCCCGCTCTCGCCGGCCTGCTGGGTGACGCTGTCGCTGGTCGTCCCGGCGGCGCCGCCGAAGCTGCCGGCTCCGCCGGCGTCGCGGTAGCGCCGGGTCTCGACCTGCAGGGTCGCGGTGCCGGCCGCCGGGTCGCCGCTGAACGCGGCGCGCGAGACCAGCACGTCGCCGGCACCGTAGCGCTGCGCCATGCCGGACAGCGCCTGGGGGTCGCCGGACTCGGCGCGGCCGGCGTCGACGCCGGTCAGGTCTTCCAGGTCGCCGAGCGGCGCCACCACCGGCACCAGGTCGTTCTCGGCGTTGTAGCGCTGCCAGGCGGCCAGCCAGGGGTTGTCGCCGGACCACAGCACCGCGGTGCCGGGCGGTCCGTAGAGCGGCAGCACCAGCACCGGCCGGCTCTGGGTCTCGGCGTAGGCGATGTTGTTGCTGCGCAGGAACTGGCGGATCTGGTCGGGCCGGAACTGCACGGTCAGGTCCGCGATGTAGCGGTTGGCCGAGGTCTGCTCGCCGGAGACCCGCAGACTCTGGATGTAGTAGTCGCTGAGCTCGGCGGCGGAGAGCGGCGGGATCGTCGGCCGCATGTCGGGCGCGACCAGCCGCTCCCACAGCTTCTGCACGGCCTGCACCTGGCCCTCGGCCATGGCCTGCTCGCGCGCCGCGGTGACGCTGTCGGCGGTGGCGTCGACGCGCACGTCCGTGACGGTGAAGATGTCGGCGCGCGCGCCGCCGGCGGGCAGCAGCAGCAGGGCCGAGACGAGCAGCAGGGAAAGCCTGGCGGGAAGCCTCAGGATCATTGCAACGCCTTTGCGAGTCGCTATGCTCCCGCGCGCCACGGCGCGGGGCGGGTGTGCCTCGGCCCCGATGGGCAGGCTGACAGTGATAGCGCAGCCGCCGCCGGGGCACAAAGGTCATGGAAGTGACGGCCCGCCGAACGCGCCGCGCGCCGGCGGCGGGTCTTCGAGCCACGGGATACGAGGCGATCGTGAACGAGCCGAATGCCGGGCGGGGCCGCAACGCGCCGCGCACCTACAAGGATGCCGGGGTCGACATCGACGCCGGCAACGCCCTGGTCGAGGCGATCAAGCCGCTGGCCAGATCGACGGCGCGCAGCGGCAGCCTGGGCGGGCTGGGCGGCTTCGGCGCACTGTTCGACCCGAAGGCCGCCGGCTACCGCGACCCGCTGCTGGTCGCCACCACCGACGGCGTCGGCACCAAGCTGAAGGTCGCCATCGAGGCCGGCAAGCACGACACCGTCGGCATCGACCTGGTCGCCATGTGCGTCAACGACCTCGTGGTCCAGGGCGCAGAGCCGCTGTTCTTCCTCGACTACTTCGCCACCGGCAAGCTCGACCCTGTGGCCGGCGCCGAGATCGTCTCGGGCATCGCCGAGGGCTGCCGCCAGGCCGGCTGCGCGCTGGTCGGCGGCGAGACGGCGGAGATGCCGGGCATGTACGCCGGCGGCGACTACGACCTGGCCGGCTTCTCGGTCGGCGCGGTCGAGCGCGGCCGCCAGCTCGACGGCAGCGCCGTCGCCGAGGGCGACGCGCTGCTCGGTCTGGCGTCGAGCGGCCTGCATTCGAACGGCTTCTCCCTGGTGCGTCGGGTCGTCGCGGACCTGGGACTAAACTACCGGGACCGCGCTCCGTTCCAGCCGGACGCCAGCCTCGCCGAGGCGCTGCTGACGCCGACGCGGATCTACGTGCGCCCGCTGCTCGCCGCGATCGCCGGCGGCGGCGTGCACGCCCTGGCGCACATCACCGGCGGCGGCCTGCCGGAGAACCTGCCGCGCGTGCTGCCCGCGGGCCTGGCCGCCGCGATCGATCCGGCCGGCTGGCGCCACCAGCCGGTCTTCGACTGGCTGGCCCAGGCCGGCGGCGTGCCGCGGGACGACCTCTACCGGACCTTCAACTGCGGCATCGGCATGGCCGTCGTGGCAGCGCCCGAGCGCGTCGAGTCGCTGATCGCCGAGCTGACCGCGGCCGGCGAGAAGGTGCTGCGCATCGGCCGCATCGAGGCCCGCGGCGCCGGCGCCGCCGTGCGCTTCGAGGCGGGAGCCGCCGGGTGACGGCTGGCGCCGCCGACGACCGCCCGCCCCCGACACGCACCCGGGTCGGCGTGATGATCTCGGGGCGCGGCAGCAACCTGCAGGCGCTGCTCGACGCCGCCGCCGGTCCGGCCTACCCGGCCGAGATCGCGCTGGTGCTGTCCAACAGGGCCGGCGTCCAGGGCCTGGCGCGCGCCGAGGCGGCCGGGGTTCCGACCGCCGTCGTGCCGCACCGCGACTACGACAGCCGCGAGGCCTTCGAGCGCGCGGTCACCGCGCGGCTGGAGGCGGCCGGCTGCACGCTGGTCGCCCAGGCCGGCTTCATGCGCGTGGTGACGCCCTGGTTCGTCGCGCGCTGGCGCGACCGCCTGATCAACATCCACCCCTCGCTGCTGCCGGCCTTCCCCGGCCTCGACACCCATGCCCGCGCGCTCGAGGCCGGCGTGCGGCTGCACGGCTGCACGGTCCACTACGTGCGCGACGCCGTCGACCAGGGCCCGATCGTCGGCCAGGCGGCGGTGCCGGTGCTGCCCGGCGACGACCCCGAGACCCTCGCCGCGCGCGTGCTCGCCGCCGAGCACCTGCTCTACCCCCGCTGCCTCGCCCTGGTCGCATCCGGCCGCGCGCCGGTCGAGGGCGAGCGGGTGGCGCAGCGGGCCGGCGCCGACGAGAACGCCCGGCTGATCGTGCCGGAGGCCTAGGTCCGCGGGCCCTCACCCGAAGCCGCTGACGCGCCTTCGACCGGCATTATGCAGCAAACGCACCTTAGCCGGAATCCCCCGAAAGCCCCGGAAACGCTAGGCTTGGGGGATGGCACAATCACCCGTGATCTACGCGCTCACAGACAAGCGCGCCCGCATCCTCGGAGAGATTGAGAAGGCCAAGGACCACCTGGCCGACCTACAGGACCAGCTTGCCCACATAGACGGGACCATGCGGCTGTTCGACTGCCCGCCCAACGCGGAGCAGAAGCCGATACGGACGCGGCCCCGCACCTTCAATCGCGGCGAGCTTACCCGGCTCCTCTTCGATCTCCTGCGCCAGCACAGCCCGCAGACCACGGCCCAGCTCCGGGATGCGGTCATGGATCGGAAGTCCATGCCGTCAGAAGCGCAGTTCGACATTCACCGCAGGGTCTTCAAGGCGATGCAGCGGCAGGAAGTGAGGGGCGCCGTGCGGCGGGAAGGGGATGGCGGGGTGGTGTGGGGCCTTGTGCGGTAGCGCCCGGCCGAAGCCGGGCGCCCCCTGCAATCAGCCCGCGTCGCGCTTCGGAGCCGGCAACAGCTTGGGCAGGTAATCGAGTGCCTTCCGGTCCCGTTCCCGGAAATACTCGGCGGCATGTTCCACGAGCCAGACGTCATCCACGAACTCGATGAACGCAGTCAGGACTTCCCTGCGGTATTGACGCGCGGGGTGCGTCAGACCGTCCGGGAATAGATGATCGTACATTGCGTACTTGTCGGCCAAGTGCGGGTAGTTCGACGCCAGCCAGCGCGGGAAGCGCTTGCCTACTGCGGTGTCTGGCCGCATCTCGCGTCCAGTGTCACCCTTGTCAGGCAGGACGTAGCCGACCCGCTCAAATCGGCCGTAGACCCGGATGAACAGCTCGCTGATGACGGAGAAGTATCCCGGATCGGTGCGATCCCAGTTGTCGTTGAACCGGCGAACGAAGATCGGCACGCGGGACGCTCCGCGCATCTGGTAGACGCCAGTTCGCCGGAGCTGGGGCAGCACCTCGTGGGTGATCCAGCGCTTGAACTGTTTTGCCTCCGGCTTACGGCTCTCGAAGACGAGTTGATACAGACCCGGCTCGTTGACGATGCTAAATCGTTGTTTTCTACCACGAATATTGACGCCGTCGGTAGTGCCGACGTCGTCAATGTCGAGCCTCGCGACGGCATCGCGGGTGTTCTGGATCTCCAGAGCGAGGCCAACGTCAATGGCATAGAACCACGGTTCGCCGTCAATCTCGACCGTGCGGATGCGCCGACGGTCGCGGTACTCGAAAACCTGTAGGTTACTTTTCATTGCTGGTAGAGCCTCCAGTTCTGGTTTGAAGCTGAAGGCTCACCGCTTGACCGGACTCGCTTTTCGTGTAGGATTCTTCCTGCAAATGACGTTGCCAAGCGGTGAGCCAAGACGCTCTGGCACTAAGTCGACGGCCGGGTCCCTCAACCCGGCCGTTTTCTTTTGCGCGTGCCTGAGCATCGTTAATGCTGCACACGCCGCATGCGCTCGTCAACAAGCATCCAGCAAAAGAAGCCCTTGATTCTTCGGATTTACTTGAAGAACGGCGCGACGACCGAGTCGTGGGGTGCGGAACCGGACAGGTTGTCTGTCCCGCTTACTTGCTACGCTGCCAGTATCCGGCCCACTGCCGCGACACGGGATGCGCGGCGGCAGCGGCGATCAGCAGGCCGTACAGCTCGCCATTGGCCTTGCGCCGGAAGTCCTCGCGCCACGCGGCCTCACCTGCATAGAAGCCGAGATACCGGCCGGAGATGTGGTGGTGCTGGCCCCACTCGGCGCGGCGCAGGCGGGAGAAGTAGCTTTCCGCCTGATTGGTGCAGGCGCCGTCATCCGAGAAGCTGATGCTGTGGTTGATCCGCCGCGTCTCGTAGCGGGTGTGCAGCTCGTCCCAGCTTGAGGACTCGTCCGCATGGATGGTGCTGCCCGACTCGACGCGGGCCAGGATCGACGGCAGTGCCTCGCTCTCGTGACGGAAGACGAACGGCAGGGTCCGGCCGCCGCGCTCGCGCATGACGACCACGACGCGGCGCTTGCCGCTCTGGTTGGCCTTCTTGCGGAGATCCTTGCGGTCTTCCTTGCGGTTCTCCGGCCGGACGTAGCCGCCGAAGTACGCGCCATCCACTTCCACGGTGCCGCGGAGCGCCATCGTCTCGTTCTCGGCGGCCATCGCCTCGCGCAGCTTGTGGGCCAGCACATAGGCCGTGCGGTACTGCACATCGAGATCGCGGCCAAGCTGAAGGGCCGACATGCCCTTGGCGGCGTTCACGAAGATCGCGATGGCCAGCAGGTAGTCGCGCACCGGCAGCTTGCGGCTGGCGAAGATCGTCCCGCTGGTGACGCTGAACTGATGGCCGCAAGCCTTGCACTTGAAGATCGGGCGGCTGGCGTACTCGTAGACGGCCAGGCAGCCGCAGCGCGGGCAAACCGGGTCGCCATCGGTAGCGGCCCAGCGGATCGCCCGGAACGTGGCCCGAGCCTCTTCCTCGGACATGCGAGCCACCTGGACCACGCTGAGGGTCCGGGCTTTCGCTGAGAGAAGGAAGTGCTGGGCCATAACGTACTGTCTCCAATGCCTATGCATCGGATATGGTACGTTGATGTGTCGCCCACAAGGGCATATGTATCGGAAACAGTATCTTTTTTACTGGAGCCGATACGATGGCCGAGAAGACCGATTGGGAAGCGCGCGCCGCCAATCTCCTGAAGGCGGAGCTGAAGCGCCATGGCGTGACCTATGCCGGGCTGGCGGAGCGGTTGAACGCTCTCGGGGTGCCGGAGAAGGAAGCGAACATTCGGAACAAGCTGTCGCGCGGCAAATTCTCGGCCGCCTTCCTCTTGGCGTGCTTAGAGGCTATCGGAAGCCAGACCCTGCACCTACGCTAGATCCTTTTGGTCGACCAATTCAGGATAGAGCACATCTTAAAAGTGCAGTTTCTAAATACACAATCCTTTACCAAAATCGTTCCTGACGGCATCACCTGGCCGAGCCAAGTCACCATAATACTATCATCTTTCTCCGAGCCATAAAATTTGCAGTCTCTGTCAATCACTGTCCGAATCAACCAAATGAGCGCCGGGCCATGGATTGTGCAGTTATCAAAAATACGATTCCTAACGCGCTGCTGGTCAACGATAAGCGTGGTCAGATAAACGTCTCGATTCCTGAATATCTCCGGATCTTGTTGTTGGGGGTCAGACTTCACAGCGGTGGCGGCCTCATCTTCCCTGGCTTCGCCTTCTGAGGGGACTCGCTGAAACGCTGGCTTTGCGGCTGCTGCGTTTGGCGTTTGGAGGGGCTGTGGGCGAGGCCACGACACCCAAGCTAGCCATAAGGTTGTGATGCCGACGAAAGCCCAAGGCAGCCATGCTGGCAGCCCCATAACCCAGACCAAAAACTGCTCCAGAAGGCCACGAGCGACCTCGGCATCTTCTGGGGCGGTCGAATAACCAATCGCGTCAAGTGCGAGCCTAAGCATCGCGACCACCCAGCCGACGGCATTCAACAGATAGCTGCCGAGCCGGCCGAGGCCCAAGAGAGTAGACGGTCGCATTGCCATTCTCAGAGGATGCCCGGCATTCTCGCCCTTGTGGAGTCACTGCCCAGAGTTGCGTATCCTCCGATGTATGGGGGGATGGGGACGGATAGCCGTAGCTGGCGCGCTCCTGCTGCTGAGCGGGATTGCGGCCAATGCCCAAGGGCCAGTCAATCCAGAATGCCCAGGGGCTCCCGAGTGCGGCCCAGCTGTAGAAGAAGCCGCAGCAGAAGGTACCGGCAAGCAGAACCCCGAAGCCGAACCACCGGTTGCGCCGGCCGTTGCGGTCCCAGGGGAGCAGGATGGCGGCGCCTCCAGCCCCGGCGATCAGCGCGAAGAGCAAGCCTACCCCGGTGAGAATGATCGTGCGGTACGGGACCTGGCGGCTCAGGAATGGATGGCCAGATCCGCTGCCAAGATGGTTGATCCGCTGGAATGGCCAGTCCTTATGGCCATGATCGGGTCTGTCCTGATTGGGATCACGCTGATACTGAACGGTGTGTCTCTCGCGTGGTCCATTAAGGCTGTCAGGCAATCGCGGGAGAACGTCCAAATCGAGCTTCGCGCGTATGTAAATGTTTCGCGCGTGTTCCTCAAAATATACGAAACAGAACATGCACCGGCGATCTTCGTACTTTTTAAGAACTATGGATCTACACCAGCTTACAATATGGTTCATAATGGAGACATGAGGGTTCCAAAATCTGGAACTGAGAATTTCTCCGATCCCGACGAACCAGAACGAAAGATAATCAACATTTCCCCGGGCCAAGAAATTTCGCTTGGGCGGCACTTTCACGAAAAGACATGGCCGATGATGAGAGGGTTTATGAACTTGCCTACGCACAATCTCTATGCGTGGGGAAGGTTCAGTTACGCAGATGTGTTCGGAGAACGCTACAACGCTGAATACAGGTTCTGGCTGCCGTACAAAATCGAAGGCCCTGGCGACTACGACTTGATTCCCTGCCAAGAGGGCAACACACCAGCATAGGAGGATCGCGGCTCCCGCCGCCTTGGCGAACATCGCCCCGGCCCCTAGCTCATCGTCCCCTCCGTCTCATGAGGATTCGACCGCGAACCGGGGCTTGCAGCAGCCTTGGTGTGCTTGCTGCATAATGCCGCCTTCGACCTCTCCCGCCGTGCGGGAGAGGTATAGAGCCGCGCCTACCTCTCCCGCACGGCGGGAGAGGTCGAAACCGCGGCATTATGCAGCAAGCACACCAAGGCTGCTGAGCCCTCGCGATCCCATCTCAACTCTATAGGAGGTTGAGTTATGCTCGCGGGATGCGGGGGCGGTTGCGCAAGATACTCACGGTGCTCACGAGCGTTGCGCTGCTCGGCATTGCCGTGCCGGTCGTTGCCGAGTTCTTCATCGAATGGGCGCGGGAAGAGGGTTGGTATAGCCAGCCAGGCGATACAGCCGAGCGCCTAATGTCGATCGCTGCCGACATAGCACTAAGCCACTGGACCCTCTATCCAGTGACGCTCTTGCTGGGCGTCACCATCGGCCTTTGGGTCGATACGCTGTTGCGGCGGTCAGAGAAGGCGAAGCCAAGCAAAGAGGATCGGCTAGAGGCCATAGGCCACAACCTCGTCGGGATCTGCGTGAATCTGGACAAGGGGCTGGCGCGCTTAGAACCGGATATCACCCGGTACACGGCCGCACGCCTCAACTCGTTGGAAGAGTCGCTTCGGAAGGAGGGGCTAGAGCCGCCCAAGGTCGCTCAAGCCGCCGACATGCCAACCTTCATGCGGACTTGGGCGCTCTACGCCAGCTTAGTTGGCACCTTGCTAAAGGATGGCCATTACGAAGCTGCCAAAGACAAGGCGGCAGAGATCGCCAGCGGTGGGGAAGCCTTCATAAAGCGCCGCACATAGGCGCTGGAGCGGCCCCGCTAATCGGACTTCGGATTGTTGTTCCCGAGGAAGCCGCCTAACCGATCAATCAGAGGCATGACGCTGTTCACGCCGCAGCGATCCGCCAACACCACAAGCCCAATCAACTCCAGAATGCCGATCACCAGCGGGCCGGTCCAACTCTCCATGTCGGAGAATACGAGGCAGTCAAAAAGGATCACGCCCACAAGGAGCCAGATGAACCGCTCTTCTAAGGCTTTGTCTTCAACAGACTGAACCTTCATTTGAAGGTAGGCGATGGTTTCGTCCTTGGGGTCGGCCGGCGCAGCCGTCGCCCCAAGGCCAGCTAGCCCGCCCTCTTGCTCAGGCGTGCCGTCTGGCATGGTACTCGTTGAGGATTTCGGGATTCGGGATCGTGACGCCGCGCATTCCGGGCCTGTAATGACGGGCCCAAGCGCCGCCATTCCAATGCGTCGCGGCGACGAGCTGCCCCGGGTTCATCCCTCGGGTGTTCGCAAGGGCTTGCCGAAGCGATAGGGCCTCCTGAGTGCCCTCCCGCACGCTCGGCTCCCAATGGAATACGTTGCGAACCGGGCCGCTTCCGAACGCCTTTGCACGGTGGTAGAGCGACGGGATCACGGGACCATAATCCCAAGCCTCAAAAGGCTCTCGAAGCAACGCTTGCCCCGTCCGCCCGAGATGCAGCATCTGAGCGATATATAGGATCTTCTGTAGCTCTAGGTTCGATAGCCGCCACCCCTGCATCTCGCATAGGGTTTTGGCGGCCGACAGAGCCGACACAGCCATTGGTTTAGCTCCTCCCATAGTTATTATATAACCACGAATCAAAAAGAATCAAGCAATATCAGGAAGATACGTCGATTCTGGAAACCCCAATGGCAACAAGGCACTGGAGCAAGAAGGCGGCTGTGAACTTCCCCCGACTGATCTTGTTCCGAAGGTTTCTCTCGTCTTCCTGCACCCCGATAGCCGCCAGCTTATCGACTAGCTGGGCGTAGGTTATGCCCTGCCGGGCCATCTCACCGCGCACGATCCCGCGTGCCTTGGCTTCCCAATCCGTCCTCTCAGGCATGTCCGACGCTCCTACGATGCGATTTGTCATCATATAGCGTGCTAATGCTCTTGAAAAGGTGATGGTACGTCATCATCTCTGATGCGTAGGCATTGGAGACGATGACAAATGGCCCAGCACTTCCTTCTTTCAGCGAAAGCCCGGACCCTCAGCGTGGTTCAAGTGGCTCGCATGTCCGAGGAAGAGGCTCGGGCCACGTTCCGGGCGATCCGCTGGGCCGCTACCGAT
>JAUILQ010000009.1 GCA_030433005.1 Alphaproteobacteria bacterium | reverse complement strand
AAGCTCGACTGACCGCCCATAACAAGCCTCCTCGACAGCCTGTACAAGCGAATCACAACACCCCGAGCCGCACCAGCTTTCGCAGCGCTCTCGCGAAGGCGGGGATCTAGGGCAGATGGCGACCTTATGGAATCGCTTACGCGATCCATCAGGTCGTCTGAATCTGCTCTATCCTTTTGAAGTTAGACCAAATTCACGTGACCGGTGAGACCCATTGCTGGGTCTCACCGGTCACGATTTGGTCTAGGAGCCCACGGGCCGGGACGTACGGCCCTGGATTCCCGCCTGCGCGGGAATGACGAATAAATGAGCGTCGCGGTGTCGACCCTGGCGCCGGAAGACGTCAGCGCCGGATCACGCCCGGCCCGGCGTAGCGCGCGGCGGTGCCGAGCTCGGCCTCGATGCGCAGCAACTGGTTGTACTTGGCGGTGCGGTCGGAGCGCGACAGCGAGCCGGTCTTGATCTGGCCGCAGTTGGTGGCGACCGCGATGTCGGCGATGGTCGTGTCCTCGGTCTCGCCGGAGCGGTGCGAGAGGACCATGCCGTAGCCGTTCGACTTGGCCAGCTCGACGGTCTCCAGGGTCTCGGTCAGCGTGCCGATCTGGTTGATCTTGACCAGGATGGCGTTGGCCACGCCCTTCTCGATGCCCTCGGCGAGGCGCAGCGGGTTGGTGACGAAGAGGTCGTCGCCGACCAGCTGCACGCTGCCGCCCAGGCGCTCGGTCAGGGCGGCCCAGCCCTCCCAGTCGTCCTCGGCCAAGCCGTCCTCGATGGTGACGATCGGATAGGCGTCGCAGAGCTTTGCGAGATGCTCGCTCAGGCCCGCGCCGTCGAGCTTCTTGCCTTCGCCCGCCATGTCGTAGACGCCGTCCTTGAAGAACTCGGTCGAGGCGCAGTCGAGGCCGAGGAAGACCTCCTCGCCGGCGCGGTAGCCGGCCGCCTCAATCGCCTGCATCAGCAGGTCGAGCGCCTGCTCCGACGACTTGAGGTCGGGCGCGAAGCCGCCCTCGTCGCCGACGTTGGTCGACAGCCCCGCCGCCTTCAGCTTGCCCTTGAGCGCCTGGAACACCTCGGCGCCCATGCGCAGGCCCTCGGCGAAGCTCGGCGCGCCGGCCGGCAGGATCATGAACTCCTGGAAGTCGATGGCGTTGTCGGCGTGCGCGCCGCCGTTCAGCACGTTCATCATCGGCACCGGCAGGGTCCGCGCGTAGGCGCCGCCGAGGTATCGATAGAGAGGCAGGCCGGACTCCTCGGCCGCGGCGCGCGCCACGGCCAGCGAGACGCCGAGCGTCGCGTTGGCGCCGAGCCGCGCCTTGTTGGGCGTGCCGTCGAGCTCGATCAGCGTCTGGTCGATGGCGACCTGGTCCTCGGCGTCGAGGCCGGAGAGCGTGTCGAAGATCTCGTGGTTGACCGCCTCGACCGCCTTGGTGACGCCCTTGCCGCCGTAGCGGCCCTTGTCGCCGTCGCGCAGCTCGACCGCCTCGTGGGCGCCGGTCGAGGCGCCCGAGGGCACCGCCGCGCGGCCGAAGGCGCCGCTGTCGAGCAGGACGTCGACCTCGACCGTCGGGTTGCCCCGCGAATCGAGGATCTCGCGGGCGCGGATGTCGGTGATGGCGGTCATGGCGGCTCGGTCCCTCGCGGCTGGTTCTGCGGTGCAACAGGCGCCGCGATGGATAGCCGGGCGGGCGTGCCGCCGCAAGGGGCGCCACGACCGACCTGTCCCTCACGGCCAGCGAGCCGCGACAGACCGTCAGCGGTCGGGCGGCGTGCGCTGCTCGCTGCCGAAGTAGTAGCCGATGACCAGGGTCACGACAGGCAGAATGATCGAGGACAGGATCTCGACCAGCTGGGTGGCGCCGGCATCCCAGCCCTGGCTCGGCCACCACACCGAGACGACGACGAACAGCATGGTGCCGCCGCAGGCCAGGGCGAACAGCCAGACGATCAGCTTGGCGATGCGCGAGCGATCCTGCGCCTGCTGCCGCCGCAGTTCGTCCTCGACCGTCTCGGCGACCCGCCTGGTCTCCGGCTCGAAGGCGTCGAGGCTGGCAACGAAGGCGTCGACGTCGCTCATGCGCCCCCCTATCTGGCGCGCTTCTTGGCCTCTTCGGTGAAGACCCGGGCCTTGTCGAAGGCCTGTTTCGCCTCTTCGAGCAGCCGGTCGTGCTCGCTGCCCTGGGCCTTGCGCGCCTGCTCGGCCAGCGCGCGCGCGCGGCCGATCTCCTCCTGCGCGACCTTGACCAGTGCGGAAGCGGCGGTCAGGTCGCGGGAGCCGTCGCTCGCGGAGAACAGCTTCATGGCAACACCCAGTCTCGCAGGGAGCCCCTAATATAGGCGCCCGCGCGGCCGTGCGGAAGCCGGGCCGTCTCAGGCCAGCCGGAAGGGGCGCGCCTTGGCCAAGCGGTCGAATTCCACCAAGGTCTGAAGCAAGTCCGGGAAGGCCTTGAGCGGCACCATGTTCGGGCCGTCGGAGGGCGCCTTGTCGGGGTCCTGGTGGACCTCCATGAAGACGCCGGCGACGCCGACCGCGATCGCCGCCGGCGCGAGCGCCTCGACGAACTCGCGCTGGCCGCCCGAGCTGCCGCCCTGCCCGCCCGGCTGCTGCACCGAGTGGGTCGCGTCGAAGATCACCGGGGCGCCGCTGTCGCGCGCCATGATCGGCAGCGCGCGCATGTCGGAGACCAGGGTGTTGTAGCCGAAGGAAACGCCGCGCTCGGTCTGCAGCACGCGCTCGTTGCCCGACTGGCGCAGCTTGTCGACGACGTTCTTCATGTCCCAGGGCGCCAGGAACTGGCCCTTCTTGACGTTGACCGCGGCGCCGGTCTTCGCCGCGGCGACGAGCAGGTCGGTCTGGCGGCACAGGAAGGCCGGGATCTGCAGGATGTCGACGGCCTCGGCGGCCGGCGCGCACTGCTCGACCTCATGGACGTCGGTCAGCACCGGCAGGCCGAGGCTCTCGCGGATCTCGGCGAAGATCGGCAGGCTCTCGGCCAGGCCGAGGCCGCGCTTCGCGCCCAGCGAGGTGCGGTTGGCCTTGTCGAAGGAGGTCTTGTAGACGAGGCCGACGCCGGCCTGCTCCGCGACCTCCTTCAGCGCCTGGCTCATCTCCAGGGCGTGCTGGCGGCTCTCCAGCTGGCAGGGACCGGCGATCAGCGCCAGCGGCCGGTCGTTGCCGAAGGTGACGGGACCGACCTCGACGACCGGCTGGCCGCCGGCGGGCGCTTTGGCTGAATCGGGCAAGGCTTCGCTTCCTGCGCCAGGCTACATCAGGCGCGACTGCTCGACCGCGGCCCGTACGAAGGAGGTGAACAGCGGGTGCGGGTCGAAGGGCTTGGACTTGAGCTCCGGATGAAACTGTACACCGATGAACCAGGGATGGCCCGAAAACTCGACGATCTCGGGCAGCCGGCCGTCGGGCGACAGGCCCGAGAAGTGCAGGCCCGCGCCCTCCAGGGCGGCGCGGTGGTTGACGTTGACCTCGTAGCGGTGGCGGTGGCGCTCGCTGATCTGACGCGTGCCGTAGATCTCGGCGACCTTGCTGCCCGCCTCGAGCACCGCCGGATAGGCGCCGAGGCGCATGGTGCCGCCCAGGTCGTCGCGGTCGCCGCGCCGCTCGACCTCGTTGTCCTTGACCCACTCGGTCATCAGGCCGACGACCGCCGGGTCGCAGGGGCCGAACTCGCTGGAGCCGGCGCCGCTCATCCCGGCCAGGTGGCGGGCAGCCTCGATCACCGCCATCTGCATGCCGAAGCAGATGCCAAAGTAGGGCACCTTGCGCTCGCGCGCGAAGCGGGCCGCGGCGATCTTGCCCTCGCTGCCGCGCTCGCCGAAGCCGCCGGGCACCAGGATGCCGTGGACGCCCTCGAGCTCCTGGACGTGGCCCTCCTTCTCGAAGATCTCGGAATCGAGCCAGTTGATCCGCACCTTCACGTTGTTCGCCACGCCGCCGTGGGTCAGCGCCTCGGCCAGCGACTTGTAGGCGTCGATCAGGCTCGTGTACTTGCCGACCACGCCGATCGTCACCTCGCCGTCGGGCTGGCGCAGGATCCCGGCGATGCGGTCCCAGGTCGAGAGGTCGGGCGCCGGCGTCTCCAGCTCGAAGTGCCGGCAGACGACCTGGTCCATGCCCTCCTCGTGGTAGGCGCGCGGCACCGCGTAGATCGTGTCGACGTCGAGCGCCTGGATGACCGCGTCCTCGCGCAGATTGCAGAACAGCGCCAGCTTGCGCCGCGAATCCTGGCCGATCGGGTGCTCGGAGCGGCAGACCAGCATGTCGGGCTGGATGCCTACGGCCTGCAGCTCCTTGACCGAGTGCTGGCTCGGCTTGGTCTTCAGCTCGCCGGCCGAGGCGATGTAGGGCACCAGGGTCAGGTGCACGAACATCGAGCGGGCGCGGCCGAGCTCGTTGCCGAGCTGGCGGATCGCCTCGAGGAACGGCAGCGACTCGATGTCGCCGACCGTGCCGCCGATCTCGCAGATCACGAAGTCCTCGTCGGAGAGATCGCCGCGCACGAACTCCTTGATGGCGTCGGTCACGTGCGGAATCACCTGCACGGTCGCGCCCAGGTAGTCGCCGCGCCGCTCCTTGGCCAGGATCTTGGAGTAGATCTGGCCGGTCGTGACGTTGTCGCTGCGCGTCGAGGCGACGCCGGTGAAGCGCTCGTAGTGCCCCAGGTCGAGGTCGGTCTCGGCCCCGTCGTCGGTGACGTAGACCTCACCGTGCTGGTAGGGGCTCATGGTTCCCGGGTCGACGTTCAGATAAGGGTCGAGCTTGCGCAGGCGTACCTTGAATCCGCGCGCCTGCAGGATCGCACCGAGTGCGGCGGAAGCGAGACCCTTGCCGAGGGAGGAGACCACGCCGCCGGTTATGAAGATGAACCGCGCCATGGGCCCCCACTATCTCGACGGTCGGGCGCTCGGGCAAGCGCGTTGGTGGCGATGGGGCATGCAGGCTCCGCAGGGCTAGGCAAACGGCCGGCCGCGAGGCCTAGTGGCCCGGCCGCCGTCGGCGGGAGAAATCGGCAAATCGGGAGCGTCCGGTGCTCGGCCGAGTCGCGGCAGCGGACGCCGAGGACGAGGATCGGCCCGGCCGCGCGGGCGCGCGACGTCAGGCGACGGGCTTACTGAACCGGGACGCTGGGCTCGCCGGAGCCGCCCGAGGCGCCGCCCGAGGCGCCGCCTGTGCCGGCGCCGCCCGTGCCGGAACCGCCCGTGGCGTCGCCTGAGGGTGCCGCGCTGTCGCCGGCTGCCGGGATCTGGTCGAGGATCGAGACCGGCGCCGAGCTGCTGCCGCCGCCGGTCAGGATCGCCAGGGCGATCGAGGTGCCCATGAAGCAGGCCGCGAGCAGCGCCGTCGTGCGCGTCAGCACGTTGGCGGTGCCGCGACCGGTCATGAACCCGGCCATGCCGCCGCCGCCACCGCCGCCGCCGCCGATGCCGAGGCCGCCGCCCTCGCTGCGCTGCAGCAGCACGACGCCGATCAGCGCGAGCGCGATCAGGAGATGGACGATCAGCAGGATCTGAATCATGGGAGAAACGGCCTTCGGCTCGACGGACGGTGGAGAGCGCCGGGGACGATGGAGCGCCGGCCCCGGCGCGCGGCAAAGCAGCCACGCCTCCCCGAGGGCTCTGTCGGGAAGGGCGCGGCCGGTGAATGGGGGGCTATTTAATGCTTCGTTCCGCTGCTGGCTAGGGCCGATCGCGGTCGGCCCCGCCGCTGGCCCGCCGCACCCCTAGCCTGCCGCCTGGGCGATCCGCCAGAAGTCCTCGGACTTCAGGCTGGCGCCGCCGACCAGCGCGCCGTCGACGTCGCCGGCGCGCAGCAGCTCGGCGGCGTTGTCCGGCTTGACCGAGCCGCCGTAGAGGATGCGCAGCGCGGCCGCCGCTTCCTCGCCGTAGCGCTCGGCGAGCGCGCCGCGGATCGCGCCGTGGACCTCGGCGGCGTCGGCCGGGGTCGCGGTCCTGCCGGTGCCGATCGCCCAGACCGGCTCGTAGGCCAGCACCAGGCGCGCCGGATCGAAGCTCTCCGGCAGGCTGCCGGCGACCTGGCCGGTGACCACGGCCAGCGCCCGGCCCTCGTCGCGCTCGGCCTCGGTCTCGCCGACGCAGACGATCGGCACCAGATCCTCGGCGATCGCAGCGGCCGCCTTGGCGCGCACCAGCGCGTCGTCCTCGCCGTGGTTCTGCCGCCGCTCGGAGTGGCCGACGATGACGTGGCTGCAGCCGATGTCGGCAAGCATCGCCGCCGAGATGTCCCCGGTGTGCGCGCCCGACGGCTCGCCGTGGCAGTCCTGGCCGCCCAGGAACACGCCGCTGCCGGCCAGGGTGCGGTGCACCGTCTCGAGCAGCGTGAAGGGCGGGCAGATCAGGAGTTCGCAGTCCGGCAGCGGCGGGTCGCCCGTCTCGCTGGCGCGGTGGACGCGCTGGGCCAGCTCCTCGGCCAGCCGGCGGCCGTCGTCGAGGCGCCCGTTCATCTTCCAGTTTCCGGCGATCAAGGGTCGGCGCATGCCGAGCCTCCTTCCAGCTGCAGCCTTCGCGAGGCGCCTTGACTAGCACGTCGCGGAGCCGGCGAACCAGCCCGTCCGCCGCGCCGCGCCGCGCCGGCCGGCAGCGCGCCGGCGGCGGTTGCCGCGCCGGGGCGCGAACCCTAAGATGCGCCGCCTTCGGCCCGGCGGCGAAGCGGCGCCGCCGCGGACGCGACCGCCGAGACACTCACCCGGTTCCCCTACACTCACCCCGTTCCACGGACAGGTTCAATGGACAAGCTGCGCGGCATCGTCGCCAAAGTACTGGTCACCCTCCTCTTCGGCGTGCTGATCCTCAGCTTCGCGGTCTGGGGCATCGGCGACATGCTGCGCCAGGGGGGCGACGAGCCGGTGGTCGCCGAGGTCGCCGGCCAGCCGGTCCAGGAGCAGACCTACCGGCGCGAGCTGTCGGAGACGCTGTCGATCCTGTCGCGCCGCATCGGCAGTCAGGTCGACCTGGAGATGGCCCAGGCGCTCGGCCTGCCGCAGCAGGTCCTGCAGCGCCTTGTCACCGACAAGCTGATCGCCGGCGAGGCCGAGGCCCGCGGGCTGATCGTCACCGACGAGCAGATCGCCCGGGCGATCCGCAACAACCCGAACTTCCAGGGACCCACCGGGCAATTCGACCGCTCGCGCTTCGAGCAGACGCTGTTCCAGGCGCGCCTCAGCGAGGCGGGCTACGTCGCCGACCTGCGCGAGCAGCTGCTGCAGCAGCAGCTGAGCACGGCCCTGGGTGCCGCCGTGACCCCACCGACAGCCCTGGTCGAGGCGCTCTACAAGCGTCAGGCCGAGCGCCGCCAGGCCGACTGGGTGAGCGTGTCGCTCTCGGCCCTGCCGGCGCCCGAGGCGCCCGGCGAGGCGGCGCTGCGCGAGTACTACGAGGCCAATACCGACGCCTTCATGGCGCCGGCCTACCGCGAGCTCAGCTATCTCTGGCTGCGCCCCGATGACCTGTTCGACGAGGTCGGCGTCACCGAGCAGCAACTGCGCGACGAGTACGAGTCCAACCCCGACGCCTACCTGGAGCCGGAGCGCCGGACCCTGGAGCAGGCTGTCTACGAGACCGAGGCGGCGGCCGAGGAAGCCTACCAGCGCGTCGAGGGCGGCGAGGACTACGCGGCGGTGGTCCAGGAGACGACGGGCGACACGCCCGCGCCGCTCGGCACGGTCACGGTCGGCGCCCTGCCGCCGGCGCTGCGCGACGCCGCCTTCGGCGCCGAGAGCGCCGGCGTCGTGGCGCCGGTCGAGAGCAGCTTCGGCTGGCACCTGATCCGCATCGAGGCGATCGAGGAGGGCGAGACCGCCGGCTTCGAGCAGGTCCGTCCCGAGATCGAGCAGGCGGTCAAGCGCCGCGAGGCCGTCGACGCGCTGGTCTCGATCGTCAACCAGCTCGACGACGAGCTGGCCTCCGGCGCGAGCCTCGAGGAGGCCGCCGGCAAGCTCGACGTCCAGGTCCGCGAGATCGCGGCGATCGACAGCCAGGGATACGATCCCGAGGGCGAGGTCGTGACGCCGCTGCCGCAGCGCGAGCGCTTCCTGACCCAGGCCTTCGAGACGCCGGTCGGCGAGCAGTCGCTGGTGCTGGAGACCGAGCAGGGCGGCTATTTCCTGGTGCGCGTCGACGGCGAGCGGCCCGCGGCGCCGCGCGCCTTCGAGAGCGTGCGCGACGAGGTCGAGCAGCGCTGGCGCCGAGAGCAGCGCCAGGACGCCGCCTGGGACCTGGTCGATCGCCTGCAGCAGCGCCTCGGCGAGGGCCAGACCCTGGCCAAGCTGGCCGAGGACGAGGGCCTGAGCGTGACCGAAGGCGAGCCGCTGCAGCGCTCGACCCAGGAGCCCTCGGCGGCGCTGGTCCAGGCGCTGTTCGAGGTCGGCGAGGGCGAGAGCGTCACCGCCGAGGGCCCGGACGGTCCGATCCTCGCGGTCCTGCGCTCGATCGAGGTGCCCGATCCGGCGGAGGCGCCGGACCAGCTCGCGACGATCCGCCAGGACCTGACGCAGCGCCTGCGCAGCGACGTCTTCGACCTCTACCTGCGGGCGCTGGAGCAGCGCCTCGGCGTGCAGGTCTATCCGGAGCGCATCGACCGCGTGCTGGCCGGCTTCTAGTCCGGACGGCGACGAGGGCCGCGCCGCCCGGGGTGGGCGGCGGCGGCGAGCAGAGGGTCCAGCATCCCATGGAAGTGACGCCCGACTTCGGGGCCTTCGAGGCGGCCTACAGGGCCGGCAAGCCGCAGGTCGTCTCGACCCGGCTGATCGCCGACTTGGAGACGCCGGTTTCGGCCTACCTCAAGCTGGCCGAGGGCCGGCCCTACTCCTTCCTCTTCGAATCGGTGGAAGGCGGCACGACCATCGGCCGCTACTCCTTCATCACCATGAAGCCCGACCTGGTCTGGCGGGCCAAGGGCGAGCGTGCCGAGATCAACCGCCGGGCACGCTACGCGCCCGACGCCTTCGAGCCGCAGGACGGCCCGCCGCTCGAGGAGCTGCGCCGCCTGGTGCGCGCCAACGAGATGCCGCTGCCCGAGGGCGCGCCGCCGATGGCCTCCAACCTGATCGGCTACCTCGGCTACGACATGGTGCGCCACATGGAGCGCCTGCCCGACGCGAACCCCGACGTGCTCGGCGTGCCCGATTCGATCTTCGTGCGGCCGACCGTGACCGCCGTCTTCGACCGGGTCGAGGACCTGATCACGGTGTTCACGCCGGTCTGGCCGCAGGACGACGTCGGGGCGCACGCCGCCTACGACCGTGCCCTGGAGCGGCTCGGCGAGGTCGCCCAGGACTTCGAGCGCGCCTTGCCCTACCGCCGCTCCTGGCAGGAGGAGATCGAGGCGCTGCCCGAGCCGAGCGCGAACATGAGCCCCGAGGCCTACAGGGCGATGGTCGAGCGGGCCAAGGAGTACGTCTACGCCGGCGACGTCTTCCAGGTCGTGCTGTCGCAGCGCTTCTCGGTGCCCTTCAAGCTGCCGCCCTTCGCGCTCTACCGGGCGCTCAGGCGGCTCAACCCCTCGCCCTTCCTGTTCTACCTCGACCTCGACGGCTTCTCGCTGGTCGGCTCCTCGCCGGAGATCCTGGTGCGCCTGCGCGACGGCCGCGTGACCATCCGGCCGCTCGCCGGCACCCGGCCGCGCGGCGCCACGCCGGAGCGCGACCGGGCGCTCGCCGAGGAGCTGCTGGCCGACCCCAAGGAGCGCGCCGAGCACCTGATGCTGCTCGACCTCGGCAGAAACGACGTCGGCCGCGTCTCCAAGACCGGCTCGGTCGGTGTCACCGAGCAGTTCGTCATCGAGCGCTACAGCCACGTCATGCACATCTCCTCCACCGTCGAGGGCGAGCTCGACCCGGCGCACGACGCGATCGACGCCCTGGCCGCCGGCTTTCCGGCCGGCACGGTCTCGGGCGCGCCCAAGGTGCGCGCCATGGAGATCATCGAGGAGCTGGAGCCCGACCGCCGCGGCCCCTACGGCGGCACGGTCGGCTACTTCGGCGCCGGCGGCGCCATGGACACCTGCATCGCGCTCAGGACCGCGCTGGTCAAGGACGAGGTCATGCACGTCCAGGCCGGCGCCGGCGTGGTCGCCGACAGCGACCCCGAGTCCGAGCACCAGGAGTGCCGCAACAAGGCCCGCGCGCTGGTCCGCTCCGCCGAGGAGGCGGTCAAGGTGGCGGATCGCATGCAGGCGGGGCGGAACCGCTAGGGTCGGCGGCCGGAACCCGCGCGGAGACGCCCATGCCGAGCCTGCCCGGAGCCTTCGCCGCGTGGCTGCCCTATGTGCTGCCGGTCCTGCTGCTCTGCGCGTCCAATCTCTTCATGACGGCGGCCTGGTACGGCCATCTGCGATTCACCGACCGTCCCCTTGCGACCGTGGTGCTGATCAGCTGGGGCCTCGCCTTCTTCGAGTACTGGCTGGCCGTGCCGGCGAACCGGCTCGGCTACTCGGTCTACAGCGGCGCCGAGCTGAAGACGATCCAGGAGGTCGTCACCCTCACGGTCTTCGCCGGCTTCGCGGTGCTCTACCTGAAGGAGCCCTTGACCCTGAACCATCTGGTCGGCTTCGCCATGATCGCGCTCGGCGCCTTCGTGGTGTTCAGGGGGCCCTTCAGCTAGCCTGTCCGGATGCCCGGCCGCGAAGCCGGCCGGGCCAGCCCGCCGGCCAGACCGCGGGCGAAGTCGCAAGCTAGGCGCCCGCTCGCCCTCGCCGCCCCGCCGCTGCCCAGGCGGCCCCGGCATCGGGATCCTCGAAGCAGCGAAAGCGCGAGCCGGGAAAGATCGCGCCGAACGCGTTGACCAGGACGCGCAGCATTTCCTCGTCGGTGATCATCGCGACGCGGCGCTCCGCCCTGGCGCGCCGCCCGAGGGCCTGCCAGCGGCGGCCGCACTCGCGCAGCGCTCCCCAGGTCCAGCCGCCGTCGTGGGTGACCTGCCGGACATCGACGACGGCATTGTCGTAGCGCTCGAGGATTCCGGGATCGTCCTCCCAGATCGCCGGAACCACGCCCAGCAGGTCCCGGTCGCTGAGCGGCCCCCGGCAGTCGAGCAGCAGCAGGCGACGCTCCGAATCGACTCGCCAGTCGACACGCCGCTCCGGCCCGCGCGGCGCCTCCGCAACCAAGTCGTCGCCCATCTCGACTGTCCCCCCGATCCCGGATCAGCGGGACAGAAAACCATCGGATTCGGCAAGTCCGATGGCCAGCGGACACGACCCTTGCGCGCCTACCGGCCCTGCGTCGCCTGGGCGAGCGCGTGCCCGAGGCCGCCCAGGGTCCCCTGCAGGACGTCGGCGAGACCCGCGAGAGACTCCCCGGCCGCGCGCCAGGCGAGGTGGCCGTCGGGGCGCACGAGGAAGCTCGCCGGCGCGGCGCCGTAGGCCGCGGCGAAGGCGCCGGCGGCGTCCTCGCAAACCGCCAGGCCGCTCGATGCCGGGGGTGCGGCGCCCGCGCCGGTCACCGCGACGAGACGCAGGTCTTCGCCATAGGCCGCCGCCAGCGAGAGCGCCGCCTCGGCCTCGGTCTCGCCGAGGCCGTCGGGGCGGTGCAGCAGCAGCACATGGGCCGTGCCGCGCAGCAGCTCGAAGAGCCGCAGCGGGAAGGCCAGGTGGTGCCGCCGCAGGCCGCCGGCGTCGGGCGCCCGCTCGCCGGGCCGCGGTGCCGAGTCGTCCAGTTCCGGGGCAGCGTCGCGGACCCAGGCGCTGTCGCGGTAGGCGACCAGGATCTGGCTGTCGGCCAGGCGGTGCGGTGCCCGGCCGCCCTCCCGGCCGTAGCCGACGCTGGCGGCGCGGGTCCGCTCGACGACCTCTGCGCCGACCGGCCGGCGCTCGGCCTCGTAGCTGTCGAGCAAGGTGGCCGGCGCCGTGCCGCGCAGCACCAGGGCCAGCTTCCAGGCCAGGTTGTAGGCGTCCTGGATGCCGGTGTTCATGCCCTGCCCGCCCGTCGGCGGATGGATGTGCGCGGCATCGCCGGCCAGGAAGCCCCGGCCACGGCGGTAGCGCTCGGCGAGGCGCATCGAGATCCGGAAGGTCGAGGACCAGCGCAGGTCGCCCAGGGTCGGCCGCCCGGGCAGCAGGTCGTTGGCGACGGCCTGCAGCTGCGCCAGCGTCGGGCCGTCGCGCTCCGCCTGAATGCCGTGCCCGGCGCCCGGCTGGCCCTTGGCCTCCAGCTCCGGCGGCGCGAGCGTCGAGACCCGGTAGCGGTTGCGCTCGGGCAGCGGGATCGCGACGAACATGTCGGGCGGCCCGTCCTCGACCAGGCGGAGCGCTCGCAGAGCCATGCCGCGCGGCAGGTCCCAGTCGATGCGCAGGTCGCCGAGCATGAAGAGCATCGGGAAGGCCTCGCCCTCGAAGGCGATGCCGAGCGCGTGCCGCAGGGTCGAGTGCGCGCCGTCGCAGCCGACGACGTAGGCGGCACGCAGGGTTTCGGCGGCCCCGTCGGCGCGCTCGAGGTGCACCTCGAGGCCATCGGCCCGCTCCTCGCCCAGCCCGACGAGCGACACGCCGCGTTCGACCGTCACGCCGAAGCGCGCGAGATGGACCTCGAGCAGCCGCTCGGTCTCGTACTGCGGCAGGCCAAGCTCGCCGTAGGGCAGGTCGTCGTAGTCGTGGAAGGAATCGCGGCTGCCCTGCCCGACCATCACCGAGCGCATGCCTTCGAGCCACAGGCCGGCGTCGACCGCCTCGCGCGCCACGCCCATGTCCTCCCAGACTTCGAGCGTGCGTGGCGTCACGCCGATGGCGCGGCAGTAGGGCAGCGGCGCCGCGCGGCGGTCGATGACGCGGGGCCGCACGCCGTGGCGCGCCAGCTCCGCCGCCAGGGTCAGGCCGACCGGCCCGGCGCCCACGACAAGCGCTTGTTCCATCGCTCTTTTCTGGAAGATGCGCCCGCCGGCCGTCAAGCCCGCTCGGGGGCCTCGTGCAGCGCGCGCAGCAGGGTCGCCAGCGTGTCGTTGACCGGCGTGGCGATGCCGTGGCGCCGGGCGGCCGCGACCAGGGCGCCGCAGATCGCCTCGACCTCCAGCGAGCGTCCGGCCAGGGCGTCGAAGTACATCGAGGTGCCGGTCTCGGGCGGGTAGCCGAGCAGGATGTCCAGGGTCCGCTCGGCCTCGTCCTCGGCCAGCGCGGCGCCCTCGGCGCGGCCGACCGCGACCGCCTCGCGCAGCAGCGCCAGGATCAGCTCCTTCACGTCGGTCCGGCGGAAAACCTCCTGGCGGCGCCGGGTCAGCGCCGAGATCGGGTTGGCGGCGAGATTGAGCAGCAGCTTGCGCCAGACCAGGGTGGTCAAATCGGCGCTCAGCTCGACGCGCAGCGGCGTGCCCTCGAACAGCGCCGCGAAGGCGCGGCCGTCGGCGTCGTCGGCGGCGACGAGGTCGCGCGCCGCCACCTTGCTGAGCCGCACCCGCTCGCCGGCCAGGCGCTCGCCGTTGAAGTAGACGATGGCCGGGAGCACCCGGGCGCCGCCGGCCAGCGGCTCGACCCGCTCGCGATGGCCGAGTCCGTTCTGCAGCACCGCGACCCGCGTCCCGGGACCGCAGAGCCGGCGCAGCCAGGGCCCTGCGGCCTCGCTGTCCTGGGCCTTGGTGCAAAGCAGCAGCCAGTCGACCGGCGCCCAGTCCGCCGCCAGCCCGGCCGCCTCGGGGTCGCTCCGGTTGTCGAGTTCGAGCTCCTGCGCGCCCGCCTCTCCCGCGATCTCCAGGGTCAGGACCGGCAGCTTGCGGCGCGTGCAGGCCAGGACGCGGTGGCGGCCGGCGGCGGCCAGGCAGGCGGCGACGACGCCGCCGATGCTGCCGAGGCCGACGACGGCGATCCGGAGCGATTCGGGGCGGGCGGGATCGGAGGAGTCGGGCATCGGGCGAAAGGTCGGCGAGCCCGTGGTCGCGGTCAAGCGGCGGCGTCGAGCGCCCGCTCCTGCCGCCGAGCCATCGCGGCCTCGACCAGCGTGCGGAACAGGCGCTGCTGGGCGCGGTCGAAGACCAGGAACTCCGGATGCCACTGCACGCCGATCAGGAAGGGGTGGTTCGGCACCTCGACGGCCTGGACGATGGCGTCGCCGTCGCGCGCCACCGGCACGACGCCGCGGCCCGGCCGGTCGACCGACTGGTGGTGCAGCGCATTGACCCGGCAGCCGACGCGCCCGAGGATCCGCCGCAGGCGGCTGTCGGGCGCCAGCGTCACGTCCTTGACCGGCAGCACGGTGCGCCGGCGGCGCGTGCCGGGATAGGCCTCGTAGATGTCGCCGTGCAGGCTGCCACCGCGTTGGACGTTGACCATCTGGGCGCCGCGGCAGATGCCGAGCACCGGCAGGCGCCGCTCTTCGGCGGCCTGCAGCAGCCGAAGCTCCAGCCGGTCGCGCGCCGGATCGATGCGCACGGTCGGGTCGGTCGCCGCCGGGTCGTGGGTCGCCAGGCCGTAAAGCCCGGCGTCGATGTCGTCGCCGCCGCCGATCACCAAGCCGTCGAGCTCGGCGACGGAAACGGCGCTCTCGGCGGTCAGCCGCCGGACGCGAGCGCCGGCGCGCCACAGCGCGAGGCGGTTGAACCAGCCCATGACCCGGCCGCGGCGCGCCGAGGCGGTGACGCCGATCAGCGGCCGGCTCACGAGAGCCAGCGCTCCAGGCGCTCGCCGAGCGCGCCCGCCAGGCCCCTGCCCGCCCGCTCCCGCCATCTGCGCCCCTCGGCGTCGAGGCGCTCGCGGTCGGCGGCCAGGCGCTCGACCTCGAGCCAGCGGTTCCAGTCGGCGACGACGCCCCAGCCGGGCTCGTCGACCCGGCTGTCGGGCAGGCGGTAGTGGAAGGTCGGACGCGGCTTGATGCGGTCGTCGTCGATGCCGCGGCGCACGCGCTCCGGCGCCAGGTGGGCGAAGGCCGGCAGCAGGTCGAGCGAGCGGTTGCGGGTCGGATTGGCCGCCAGGTAGTCGTCGATCAGCGTCCCCAGGTCCGGGCGGTAGTCGGGGTCCACGACCTTGCGGACGTAGTGCTCCGGAAAGGGGTCGGCGAAGGCGGTCAGGCGGCGGGTGGTATCGACGCCCACCGTCTCGCGCAGCCAGTCCTCGAGCAGCAGGTAGGCCTTGAGGTGGTCGAGGAGGTAGCCGGCGCCCTCCTCGGCGAGCTCGGGATTGAGCTGCAGGCCGAAGGCGTTGACCGGGTGCTCGCGCGTGCCGAGGGCGCCGGCGCGACGCAGCGACTCGATCAGGCCGTCGAGCTCGGGCAGCCGGTCCCAGGCCAGCGGCGGACAGGTGATCTCGGTCGGCAGCAGCAGGCCGCCGACGGCGCCGACCGCCGAACGCAGGTGCCATTCGACCTCCTTGTCGAGCGGCGCCTCGCCGTCCTCTTCGGCGGCCGACAAGGCCTCGCCGGCGCCGTGGGCCGCGCTCATGTCCAGCTCGACCTCGAAGTCGCCGAGGCTGCTGCCCTCGACGCGGTAGCAGTAGGCGTCGGTCCGGCCGACCGCGCCGCCGAAGCGCTCGGCGATGAGCGCCGCGACCGGTGCGCAGTCGAGCCCGGCGAACTCGACCTCGACGCCGACCTGGCGGGCCTGCCCGTCGGCCCGCTGCGATCGTGGCGGCGTCTCGAGCCGAGCGCCGGCGGGGTTTTGGCGTGGATCGGAGGAACTGGACATGCCGGATCGCCGCTCTTCGCAAGGGGATCGTCTGCCGTCGGCCCGCCCGGCCCCGGCTCGCCCGGGGTCAATTGCCGAGGGCCGCCCGGGGTTTCATGACGATTCCGTCACGGCGCGGCCGACCCCGACAGGCTTGCCCGCTCGTCCTGGCCTTCGACCTGCCGGATTCCGTAGAGCACTTGCCCGGGACGCCCGCTTGCGGCAGGTGTGGCGCAAGGCAGGTGGGCGAGCGCCTCGCGACCTGCGCCCCGCCCCACCGCCGGAGCTCGCCCCCCCGTGTTCGGTTTCTTCGCTTCCGCCGCCGAGACGCGGCGCCTGCGCCGCGAGCTCAAGGTCGCCCGGGCGCTATCGACCCGGCTGCTGCAGACCCGCATGGCCGAGGAGCTGGCGGCCCAGCTGCTGCGCCGCCACACCCGCGACTTCGAGAGCCTGCGCAGCGACTTCGAGAGCGGCACCCTGACGCGTGGCGTGCTGATCCAGAAGACCACCGACTCGCTGGCCTTCTACCGCAGGCTCGTCCTGGGTCACGACCTCGCGCCGCGCCGCATCCTGGAGATCGGCGTGAAGGGCGGCGGCAGCCTGCTGCTGTGGCGCGCGCTCTTCCCGCAGGCCGCGATCGTCGGCCTCGACGTCAAGCCGCCGCTGACCGGCCTGCCGGAGGGCGTGGTCACGCTCCAGGGCGACCAGTCGGACGCCAAGCTGATGAAGCACATCGGGCGCGTGCACGGCCCCTTCGACCTGGTCGTCGACGACGGCAGCCACGTCAGCGACCACCAGAGGCTGAGCTTCGTCTGTCTCGCACGCCACCTGAGCCCGGGCGCGCTCTACGTCATCGAGGACCTGCATGCCGTTGCCAAGTCCGGCACGGCCGGTACCGACTATGGCGACGACGTCTGGGGCGACTTCGTGCGCGCGGTTTTCCGCCATTTCCAGAAGCAGCCTCTCGACGATTTGCCGCTCGAGCCCTCGCTGCGGCCGCTGGTGCGCCGGGTGACCGACATGACCCTGGGCCCGCGCCAGCTCGCGTTGCGCATCGGCCTGCCGGCGGAGCGGTTCGGGCCGGCACCGGAGGACGGCGCCTCGACGCCGGACTGAGGACGATCCGGGGGGCATCCACGCAGCCGCGACTCGGGTCGCCATGAATTCGATTGGGCGGCGAGCAATTCTTCTCAATTGAGGGCTCGCCCGGCAGCCGCGAGCCTGACCGGCGTCGAAGGCCGCCCGCCCGGGCGGCCGAACCGCACCGGAGCCCCGACCCGCCATGGACAGCCTCGCCGCCGCGCAGCACCGCGCGGCCGCCGCCACCGCCGTCGCCCCCGACGACGCCGGCCTCGACAGCCTCGACCTCGAGCGCTACCCGCTCGACCGTCCCGAGAGCGACCTCTACGCAGGGCGCGTCGCCGAGGCGCGTGAGAGCCTCGCCGACGACGGCTGCTGCGTGCTGCCCGGTCTGGTCCGCCCGGCGGCGCTGGCGGAAATGGCCGCCGAGACCCGGCGCCTCGCCCCCGAGGCCCACGTCATCACCGCCAACCCGACGGTCTACGGCGGCAGCCCGGACGAGTCCTTTCCCGAGGGTCACCCGCGCCGCCGCTCCGTGGCCCGGGCCAACGGCTTCGTCGCCGCCGACCGGATCGGGCCCGAGACGCGGATCCGCCGGCTCTACGAGGCGCCGGCTTTCCGTGCCTTCGTCGGCGCCTGCATGGGCCTCGAGGAGATCCATCCCTACGCCGACCCGCTGGCCCAGCTCGTCGTCAACGTGCTGCGCCCCGGCGCCGGCCACGGCTGGCACTTCGACACCAACGAGTTCGCCGTCTCGCTGCTGACCCAGCCGCCGGACGCCGGCGGCGGCTTCGAGTACTGCCCGCAGATCCGCTCGCCGCAGCAGGAGAACGAGGCGGCCGTCGCCGCCGTGCTCGACGGCGAGCGCGGGGCGGTCCGCCGGCTCGAGCTCCGGCCCGGCGACCTGCAGCTCTTCTTCGGGCGCTACTCGCTCCACCGCATCGCTCCGGTCGAGGGCCAGCGCGAGCGCCACACCGTGATCTTCGCCTATGCCCGCCGCCCCGGCATGACCGGCAACCCGGAGAAGACCCGCCATCTCTTCGGCCGGGTCACCGGCGAGCACGCCGCCGGCGCCGACCGCCTGCGCCACGACGGCCTGACCGACTGAGGAACCCAACGATGTCCCAGCAACCCCACCACCCGACGCTTCGGGAGGTCCCCGGCGACCTCGACCAGCAGCTTCCCGACGTCCCCGCGCGGCCCGACGGCGGCGGCGCGCCGCAGGTGCCCGACCGCTCGGCCTCGGTCTTCGACAGCCTGCCGATGGACCTCGACCCGCTGCGCCTGCGCGCCGAGCGGCTGGCGCGCACCCGCGCGATGCTGCGCGAGCAGGAGCTCGACGCGGTTCTGCTGTTTGACCCCTACAACCAGCGCTACGCCACCGGCTCGCGCAACATGTTCGGCTACTTCCTGCGCAACGCGACCCGGTACCTCTACATCCCCCGGGAGGGCGACGTGATCCTGTTCGAGTACCCGGGCAGCGCGCACGTCTCGACCTGGCTGGAGACGATCCAGGAGTCGCGCACCTCGAAGGTCGTCTGGGCCTCGGTCAACGGCCGCGACCGCGACGCCGCCAGGCCCTTCGCCGAGGAGATCGCCGAGCTGGTCGCCCGCGACGCCGGCGGGCCCGCGGGCGGCCGGCGCCGGGTCGCGCTCGACCGCTGCACGCTCGGCCTCGCCCGCGCCCTCGAGGCCGAGGGGCTGGAGGTCGAGGACTGCATGCAGGCGATGCTGCACGCCCGGCGTCTGAAGACCGCCGACGAGGTCGCCTGCCTGTCGCTCTCGATGTCGGCGGTCGAGGCCGCGGTCCACGGCGTCGAGCGGATGATCGCGCCCGGCGTCAGCGAGACCGAGCTCTTCGCGAAGCTCTACGAGGGCGCGCTGCTCGGCGGCTGCGAGTTCATCGAGACCCGGCTGCTCAGCTCCGGGCCGAAGACCAACCCCTGGTTCAACGAGGCCGGCGAGCGCCGGGTCCGGCCGGGCGAGCTGGTCGCGCTCGACAGCGACACGATCGGCGTCAACTCCTACTATGCCGACATGTCGCGGACCTTCTTCTGCGGGCCGGGGCGACCGAGCGGCACTCAGCGCTCGCTCTATTCGATGGCCTGGGAGCAGATCCACCACAACGCGGCGCTGCTCAGGCCCGGCCTCGCCTTCCGCGAGCTGGCCGAGCGCGCCTGGCCGATTCCCGAGCGCTTCTTCGACCAGCGCTACCCCTCGATCATCCACGGCGTCGGCATGCACGGCGAGAAGCCGCTGGTCGCCCATCTCTGCGACCTCGACCGCTACACCGGCGACGGCGTGCTGGAGGCCGGCATGGTGGTCAGCGTCGAGAGCTACGTCGGCGAGCCGGGCGCCGCCGACGGCGTCAAGCTGGAGGACCAGTACCTGATCACCGAAACCGGCGCGGCGCGCATGACCCGCTACCCCTTCGACGAGGCGCTCCTCGACCGCCAGGTCTAGCGGCCGTCCGCCGCCGTTGACTTCGGCGGCCAGCCTGCAAGGCTGGGCGTCCGACCAACGGGCGGAGCCAGGGACTTGGGACGCAAGCTGCCGCCCTTTGCGGCGTTGAGGGCCTTCGAGGCGGCGGCGCGGCGCGGCAGCCTGCAGGCCGCCGCCGAAGAGCTGCTGATCTCGACCTCGGCGGTCAGCCACCAGGTCAAGGCGCTGGAGATCTTCCTCGGCGTCAAGCTGTTCACCCGCGAGCCGGCCGGCCTGCGCCCGACCCCGGCCGGCGCCGATTACCTGGCCAGCGTCGGCGACGCGCTCGACCAGCTCGAGGCGGGGACGCTCCGGCTCCTCAAGACCCGCGAAGACGGCGGCCTGCGCCTGCACATCCTGCAGTCGATCGCCCAGCTCTGGCTGATCCCCCAGCTCGACGACTTCGTCTCGGAGAACCCGGACGTGACGATCGGCTTCGTCTCGCGGCCGGACGAGGTCGACTTCAGCGGCGACGACATCGACCTCGCGATCGTCTACGCGGCGAGCCCGCCGAACGAGCACATCGTCGACAGGCTGGTCGAGGAGGTCATGATCCCGGTCTGCGCGCCCGGGTACCTGGCCGAGCACGGCCCGATCGAGCGGCCGGAGGACCTGCTGAGCCACCGGCTGATCGGCTGCGACCACATGCCGGGCGAATGGCCGGACTGGCTGGCGGCACAGCATCTCGGCTCGGGAGCCGCGGACACGACGGCGCCGCGGACGCAGCTGCTGTTCGACTCGCGTGCCCAGGCCCTGCGCGCCGCCGCCGAGGGACTCGGCGTGGCGATGAACCGGCGGCCGACCGGCGACGAGATGATGCGCCGCGGCGCCCTGGTCGCCCCGCTCGGCGCCGCCGTGCCGACCGGCGCCGCCTACTGGCTGATCGCACCCGAGCGCTCGGAGCTGCTGTCCAGCGTCAAGCGCTTCCGCGCCTGGCTGGCCTCGCGCTGCGCGGCGTGAGGGCAGGCCGAGACGGCCTGGCGACGCGACGCGCCAGCCGGGGGTTTACGGCTTTCCCTCGACTTTCCTAGGCTGCGGCGCCGTGACCGACCTCTTCGCACAGCCGGCTCCGGCGCGCCGGCGGCGGCGCTAGCCATGGCCGCCGGCGACACCCGCGAGCCCTGGGACGAGGGCCCCGACCCGGAGTCCGTGAAGGCGCTGCTCGACAGCCTCGACCCGCGCGTCGAGCCCGACGTGCTGGTGCGCTGCCGGGTGCTGCGCGCGCTCGAGGCGCACGGCGGCGCTCCCGGCGTCGCGGAGGCGCTCGTCGCGGCGCTCGACCCGGCGCGCGAGCCCTCCTGGCACGCCCGCGCCGCAGCGCTGCGCACGCTCGCCGCGCTCGGGACCGTCGGGCCGGGCGTCGTCGAGGCGCTGCTCGCGACGCTGCAGCCGGCGCGCGAGCCGGCCTGGTATCTGCGCGCCGCCGCGGCCCGCCGACTCGGCGCACTCGCCGTGGACGAGGGCGGCCGCCCGCAGGCGGCGATCGCCGGCGCGCTGCGTGAACGGCTCGATCCGGCGCGGGAGCCAGACGAGGCGGTGCGCGCGGCCGCGCATCAGGCTCTCGACAGGCTCGGGTTTTCGGCGGGCCAGGAGCCGGACGCCGGCCCACCCGCCTCGGAGGCGGCCCTGCGACAGCTCGTCGACTCGCTGCCCGGCGACGCCGCGACGGCCCGCGAGCGAGAGGCGATCATCGAGGCCGGCCGCTGGCTGCGGCTCCTGCGCGCACCTCGCATGACGCGGGAGGAACTGGCCGAGGCAGCCGGGCTGGCGCCGGAGCAGCTTGCGACGCTGGAGCACGGGCTGGACACCGGCGGCCCGACCCTCGGTCGGCTCGTCGACCTGCTCGCGGTCCTCGGTCGCGACCTGGTTCTGGAGATCTGGGAAAGGCCGGAGGCCCGGCTGGTGCTGCGCCACCGGGCGCACAGGCCCGCCGGCGGCGGCACGGCCGGGACGCTGCGCAAGGCGGGCCGCTTCCTGCGGCATCTGCGCGAGACCCAGGCCGCCGAGACCCGCGTGGAGGCGTCGGCGCTCGCCGAGACGGCCGGGCTGGAACCGGACGAGCTCGCCGGCTTCGAGACGGGCGAGAGCCGTGACGGGCCGACCGTCGGCCAGCTCGCCCGCCTGCTGTTCGCGCTCGGCTACCAGCTGACCTGGGCGGACAGCCCGAAGGCCGATCGCTAGACCGCCGCCAGATCGGTCTCAGCGCTCCTCGGCCGGCGCGGCCTCGGCGCCGGCCAGGTCCTCCAGGATCGGGCAGTCCGGCCGGGCGTCGCCGTGGCAGCGCGTCATCAGGTGCTCCAGCGTGTCGCGCATGCCCTGCAGCTCGGCGATCTTGCGGTCGATCGCCGCGACCTGCGCCGAAGCCATGGCCTTGACGTCGGCGCTGGCCCGGCTGCGGTCGCGCCACAGCGCCAGCAGCTCGCCGACCTGCTCGATCGAGAAGCCCAGGCTGCGCGCCCGCTGCACGAAGCGCAGCGTCTCGACCTCGCGCGCGTCGTAGACGCGGTAGCCGCCGGCGCTGCGCTCCGCCGGCGCGATCAGGCCGATCGATTCGTAGTAGCGGATCGTCTTGGCCGGCACGCCCGAGCGCTCGGCGGCCTCTCCGATGTTCATGCCCGCTCTCCCGCTGTCTTGACGGCCTTGCTGCGGTAGCGGTTGAGCAGCAGCGCGTTGCCGAGCACGAAGACCGACGACAGGGCCATCGCCGCCCCGGCGACGATCGGGCTGAGGTAGCCGAGCGCCGCGAAGGGGATCGCCACCGCGTTGTAGAAGAAGGCCCAGAACAGGTTCTCGCCGATCTTGCGGTGGATCGCGCGGGCCAGGTCGACGGCCTCGGCGACCAGCCGCGGCTCGGCGCGCATCAACGCGACCGGCGCGGTCTCCAGCGCGACGTCGCTGCCCTCGCCCATGGCGATGCCGAGCTCGGCGCGGGCCAGGGCCGGCGCGTCGTTGACGCCGTCGCCGACCATGGCGACGCGGCGGCCCTCGGCCTGCAGGCGGGCGATCTCCTCGGCCTTCTCCTCGGGCAGCACCTCGGCGACGACCCGCGGGATGCCGGCGTCGGTCGCGACCGCATCGGCGGCGCGGCGGTTGTCGCCGGTCAGCAGCACGACCTCGAGGCCGCGCGTCTGCAGCGCGGTGACGGCATCGGCCGCGCCGTCGCGCAGCGCGTCGCCGAGCGCCAGCAGGCCGGCCGCGGCGCCGTCGAGAGCGACCCAGACGACGGTCAGCCCGCGCCGCTCGAGGCGGCCGGCGGCTTCCTCCAGGGAGTCGACGGCCACGCCGCGCTCGGCCATCAGGCGGCGGGTGCCGGCGAGCAGCGGCCGGCCCTCGACCTCGGCCTCGATGCCCCGCCCGGCGAGCGCCTGGAAGCGCGCCGGCTGCGCCGCAGCGAGACCGGCCTCGGCGGCGGCGTCGCGGATCGCCGCGGCCAGAGGATGCTCGCTGCCCTGCTGGGCCGAGGCCACGCGGCGCAGCAGCTCGCTCTCGCCGCCGGACTCCAGGCTCACGGTCTCGACCAGCGACGGACGGCCCAGCGTCAGGGTCCCCGTCTTGTCGAAGACCACGGTGTCGAGATGACGCGCCGCCTCCAGGGCGGCGCTGTCCTTGATCAGCACGCCGCGGCGCGCGGCGACGCCCATGCCGACCATGATCGCCGCCGGGGTCGCGAGACCGAGCGCGCAGGGACAGGCGATGACCAGCACCGCGACGGCGTAGAGCACCGCCGTCGAGAGCGAGGCGCCGGCGAGCAGCCAGCCGGCGAAGGTCGCCAGCGCCACCGCGACCACGGCCGGCACGAAGATCGCGCTGATCCGGTCGACCAGCTTCTGCACCGGCGGCTTGGAGGCCTGGGCGCCCTCGACCAGGCGCACGATGCGGGCGAGACGCGTCGCCTCGCCGGTCGCCGTGACCTCGGCCACCAGCAGGCCGCTGCCGTTGATCGAGCCGGTGACCAGCGCGTCGCCGGGCGCCTTGTCGACCGGCAGGCTCTCGCCGGTCAGCAGCGATTCGTCGGCCTGGCTCTCGCCCTCGCGGACCATGCAGTCGGCCGGCACCCGCTCGCCGGGGCGCACGGCGATACGGTCGCCGAACGCCAGCTCGGCGGCCGGCACGTCGAGCCAGGCGCCATCGCGCTCGACGTGGGCGACCTCGGGCTTGAGCGCGAGCAGCGCGCGCACCGCGGCCGAGGTGCGCTGGCGTGCGCGCTCCTCGAGCACCCGGCCGAGCAGCACCAGGGTCACGACCGCGGCCGCGGCCTCGTAGTAGAGGTGGGGCCCATGCCAGGACAGCATCGCGGCGCCGGCGTCGAGGGTCAGCACCAGGCTGAGGCCGAAGGCGGCGCTGGTGCCGAGCGCGACCAGCAGGTCCATGTTGCCGCGGCCGCGCTTCAGCGCCGGCCAGGCGGCCCGGTAGAAGCGCGCACCGGCCCAGAACTGCACCGGGGCGGCCAGCGCCAGCTGGACGAGCGCCGGCAGCATCGCCTGGATGCCGAACAGCGGCAGCAGCATCTGGGCGACCAGCGGCAGCGTCAGCGCGCCGGCCACCCCAAGCGTCAGCAGGTCGCGGCGCAGGCGGCGCCGCTCGGCGGTGGACTCCGCGGCGGTATCGCGCGCGCCGGCCTCGAGGGCCCTGGCCCGGTAGCCGGCGCCAGCCACGGCGCGCTCCAGCGCCGCCGCCTCGACCGGCCGCTCGAGCGTCACGCGGGCCCGCCGGTTGGCCAGGTTGACGCTGGCGCCGGCGACCCCGGGCACGGCGCGCAGCGCCTGCTCGACGCTGGCGACGCAGCTGGCGCAGGTCATGCCCTCGATCGCCAGGTCGAGGTGGCCGCCGCCCGCCGGGCGGGACTTCTCGTCGGGTCGCCCGGCCGGCGCGGCCTCCGAAGCCCCTGCGTCGACGGCAACGGGTTCTTCGGCCTGCGCCCAGGGCGCCGCCGGATAACCCGCCTGCCCGAGCGCGTCGGCCAGGCGCGACGCGGCCGGCTCGGTCGGATCCTGCAGGCGGACGGCGGCGCGGCCTGTCACGTGGTCGACCTCCGCGCCCTGCACGCCGGGCTGCGCCTCGAGCGTGCGCCGCACCTTGCCGGCGCAGCCGCCGCAGTGCATGCCCTCGACGCGCAGCAGCAGCGCATCCCGCGGCGCCGAGGCGCTCGGGCCGGACGAGGAGGCAGGGGTCGATGCCGGGGCGGTCTGGGTCACGCTGTCCATCATGTCCCCTGTTATGGGGATTCCAGCAACTGGAAGGTCAAGAGACGGATAGCAGAGCCCTTCGTGCCCGCGCAGGATGGCGGTCCAGGATGGCGGGCGACGCTCCGGACGGGCCGCCTTCCTTCGCGCCGCCCGCCCCTGCTATAACCGCTGCTCGCCGCCTGCGGCGCTCCTTCGGCTTTCGCCCGGTAAGACCCTGATGTTCCTGCTGATCGACAACTACGACTCCTTCACCTACAACCTCTTCCACTTCCTCGGCGAACTGGGCGCGGAGCTCGAGGTCCGGCGCAACGACGCGCTGACCGCCGACGAGGCGCTGGCGCTCGGGCCGCAGGGCATCATCCTGTCGCCCGGCCCCTGCGACCCGCCCAAGGCCGGCATCTGCCTGGAGCTGATCGACAAGGCCGCGGGCCGTGTGCCGCTGCTCGGCGTGTGCCTCGGCCACCAGGCCATCGGCCAGGCCTTCGGCGGCCGCGTCGTGCGCGGCCCGGCGCCGATGCACGGCAAGGTGACGCGGGTCCGGCACAGTGGCGGCGGGGTCTTCGCCGGGCTGCCCTCGCCCTTCGAGGCGACCCGCTACCACTCGCTGATCGTCGAGCGCGAGAGCCTGCCGGACTGCCTGGAGATCACCGCCGAGAGCGAGCCCGACGCCGCGGGCCGCAGCGTCCTCATGGGCCTGTCGCACCGCGAGCTGCCGATCCACGGCGTCCAGTTCCACCCGGAATCCATCGCCTCGCAGCACGGCCACCAGCTGCTCGCCAACTTCCTGCGCGCCGCCGGCCTCAACGACATCCGGCCGCTGCCGGCCTTCGCGGCGACGGCCGCCGCGGCCCCGGCGGCGTGAGCGCGACCGGCATGGCGGGCGACCACAAGGGGCTGAAGGCGCTGATCGCGCAGGCCGCCGCCGGCGAGGCGCTGAGCCTGGCCGAGGCCGAGCGCGCCTTCGACATCATCATGTCGGGCGACGCCACGCCGGCGCAGATGGGCGGCCTGCTGATGGCGCTCAGGGTGCGCGGCGAGACGGTCGACGAGATCCTCGGCGCGGCGCGCACCATGCGCGCCAAGATGACCACCATCGAGGCGCCGGACGGCGCGATCGACACCTGCGGCACCGGCGGCGACGCCAAGGGCACCTTCAACATCTCGACCGCCGCCGCCTTCGTGGTCGCAGCCTGCGGCGTGCCGGTCGCCAAGCACGGCAACCGGGCGCTGTCCTCGAAGAGCGGCGCCGCCGACGTGCTCGGCGCCCTGGGCGTCGAGGTCGAGACCGACATGGCGACGGTGCAGCGCGCGCTCTGGGAGGTCGGCACCTGCTTCCTGATGGCGCCGCGCCACCACTCGGCGATGCGCCACGTCGGCCCGACCCGCGTCGAGCTGGGCACGCGCACGATCTTCAACCTGCTCGGCCCGCTGTGCAATCCGGCCCGCGTGCGGCGCCAGATCCTGGGCGTCTTCGACCGCGCCTGGATCGAGCCCCTGGCCGAGGTGCTGAAGGGCCTGGGCCACGAGAAGGCCTGGGTGTTCCACGGCGAGGGCGGCTTCGACGAGCTGACCACCTCCGGGCGCAGCTGGGTCGCCGAGCTGGCCGACGGCAGGGTCCGGACCTTCGAGGTGACGCCCGAGGACGCCGGCCTGCCGCGCTGCACCGTCGACGACCTGCGCGGCGGCGACGCGGCGACCAACGCGGCGGCGATCCGGGCGCTGCTCCGCGGCCAGCCGGGCCCGTTCCGCGACACCGTCCTGATGACCTCGGCGGCGGCCCTTGTCGTCGCCGACAAGGTGGACGACCTGAAGCAGGGAGTCGCGAAGGCGGCGGAGGCGATCGACAGCGGCCGGGCCGCGCGTGTGCTGGAGCGGCTGTCGCAGGTCGCCGAGGGCCGCACGCCGGTGTGAGGACGCCGCGGCGATAGAAAGAGAAGCTTGGAGGAGGTTCGCCGGTGAGCGACGTGCTGGCCCGCATCTGTGACGACAAGCGCGGCTTCGTCTCCGCGCGCCGGGCGATCCGGCCGGAGGCCGACCTGCTGGCCGAAGCGGCGGCAGCCTCGCGGCCGCGCGGCTTTGCCAAGGCGCTGGCCGAGGGCGCGCGCCGGGACGGCTTCTCGCTGATCTGCGAGATCAAGAAAGCCTCGCCCTCCAAGGGCCTGATCCGCGAGGACTTCGACCCGCCGCGCCTCGCCGAGTCCTACGCCGCCGGCGGCGCCAGCTGCCTGTCGGTGCTGACCGACGAACCCTGGTTCCAGGGCAGCGACGCGGACCTGGTCGCGGCCCGCGCCGCGGTCAACCTGCCGGTGATCCGCAAGGACTTCATGCTCGACAGCTACCAGATCGTCGAGAGCCGGGCGCTCGGCGCCGACTGCGTGCTGCTGATCCTGGCGGCCCTGTCGGACGCCCAGGCGGCGGAGCTGGAGGCGGCGGCGCTGGAACTCGGAATGGACGTGCTGCTCGAGGTCCACGACGCCGAGGAGCTCGAGCGCGCCCTGCGCCTGAAATCGCCCCTGCTCGGCATCAACAACCGCAATCTCAAGACCTTGGCGGTCGATCTTGCGATCGGCGAAGAGCTCGCCGCCCGGGTCCCGGCCGGCCGCTTCCTGGTCGGCGAGAGCGGCATCCACGGCCCGGCCGACATCGCGCGGCTGCGCGCGGTCGGCGCGCGCGCCTTCCTGATCGGCGAATCGCTGATGCGCCAGCCCGACGTCACCGCCGCGACCCGGGCGCTGTTCGCGCCGGTCGAGGCGGCCGCCGAGGGCTGAGGCCCATGGCGGGCTTCACCCACTTCGACGCCGAGGGCAAGGCCGTGATGGTCGACGTCTCGGCCAAGGCCGAGACCGAGCGCACGGCGACGGCCCGCGGCGAGGTCGTCATGCAGCCGGAAACCCTGGCGCTGATCCGCGAAGGCGGCGTCAAGAAGGGCGACGTGCTGTCGGTCGCCCGGCTCGCCGGCATCATGGGCGCCAAGCGCACGCCGGAGCTGATCCCGCTCTGCCACCCGCTGGCGCTGTCCTCGGTCACGGTCGACCTGCGGGTCGTGCCCGAGCGCGACGCCGTCGAGATCGAGGCGACCTGCAAGCTGACCGGGCGCACCGGCGTCGAGATGGAGGCGCTGACTGCCGTCTCGGTCGCCGCGCTGACCGTCTACGACATGTGCAAGGCCGTCGACCGCGGCATGCGCATCGGCGAGATCCGCCTGGTCCACAAGGCCGGCGGCAAGTCCGGCAGCTTCGAGGCCGCCTGAGCGATGGAGCCGACGCGATGATCTCCGTCGAGGAGGCGCTGGCCCGCATCCTGGCCGGCTTCGATCCCCTGCCGGCCGAGGTCGTGCCGCTGACCGAGGCCTTCGGACGCGTGCTCGCCGAGCCGGTCGCCGCGCGCACGACCCAGCCGCCGAGCGCGGTGTCTGCGATGGACGGCTACGCGGTGCGCGCCGCCGACCTCGCCAGCGTCCCGGCCGAGATCGCCGTGGTCGGCCACGTGCCGGCCGGCTCGGCGCACGAGGGCGCCCTCGGCCCCGGCCAGTGCGTGCGCATTTTCACCGGCGCGCCGCTGCCCGAGGGCACCGACAGCATCGTCATCCAGGAGGACGCCGAGCTCCTCGACGACGGCCGGATCCGGGTCGCCGAGAGCGTCGCCCTCGGCACCTACGTGCGTGCCGCCGGCCTCGACTTCCGCGCCGGCGAGGTCGGTCTCGAGCCCGGGCGGCGGCTGACCGCACGCGACGTCGGCCTGGCCGCGGCCATGGACCGGCCCTGGCTGTCGGTGCGCCGGCGGCCGCGCGTCGCGATCCTGGCGACCGGCGACGAGGTGGTGATGCCGGGCGAGCCGCGCGGGCCCAACCAGATCGTCAGTTCGAACGGCCTGTCGCTGGCCGCCGCCGTGCGCTCGGCGGGCGGCGAGCCGAGCCTGCTGGCGATCGCACGCGACGACGCCGCCTCGCTGCAGGCGCTCGCCGCGGAGGCGCGCAACGCCGACCTGCTGGTGACCACCGGCGGTGCCTCGGTCGGCGAGCACGACCTGGTACGCCAGGCGCTCGGCGAGAGCGGCCTCGCGCTCGACTTCTGGAAGATCGCGATGCGCCCGGGCAAGCCGCTGATGTTCGGCAGGCTGCAGGACACGCCGCTGCTCGGGTTGCCCGGCAACCCGGTCTCCACCGTGGTCTGCGCCGCCTTGTTCCTGCGCCCGGTGCTCGAGCGCCTGCAGGGCCTGGCGCGGCCGCCCCACCGCCTGCGGCCGGCCCGCCTCGGCGTGCCGCTCAAGGCCAACGACCGGCGCCAGGACTACCTGCGCAGCCGGCTCGAGCCGCAGGACGACGGCAGCCTCGTCGCGACGCCCTACGACCGCCAGGACTCCTCGATGCTGGCGATCCTGGCGCGCTGCGACGGGCTGCTGATGCGCCCGCCCCATGCGCCCGCGGCGGCGGCCGGGGACGCCGTCTGGTATCTGCCTCTCGACGGCGATCTTCTGTCGCTCTGAGCAATGCGGCACCGCGTCTGCGCGGCTAGCGTCGACGGCTTGACGACCGAATGGAACATCGTTAGAACATCACAATCGGTTTTCGCTTCGTTCCAGCTTTGAAACCCTGTCGTCGCATCGTCGTTCATCACCTGGACCAACTCAGAATCGCCGAGTACAGGACCGCATCGTCGATGTCAGCGCGCACCCGGGGGAAAACGGACCATGCTGACGCGTAAACAGCACCAGCTGCTGAGCTATCTCCAGAAGTACCTCGCCGACCACGGGGTCTCGCCGTCCTTCGACGAGATGCGCGACGCGCTCGGCCTGAAGTCGAAGTCGGGCATCCATCGCCTGATCACCGGACTCGAGGAGCGCGGCTTCATCCGGCGCCTGCCGCACCGGGCCCGCGCCATCGAGGTGCTGCGCCTGCCCGACGACGTCAGCGGGCGCGCCGGCTTCGCTCCCGCCGTGATCCAGGGCGGCCGCTCCGAGACCACGCGGCCCGCCCCGCGGCCGGCCCAGGCCGCGGAAGCGCGGCCTGCCGAGGCCAGCAGCCTGCCGCTCTACGGCCGGATCGCCGCCGGCACGCCGATCGAGGCGCTGCGCAACGAGAGCAGCTTCGTCGACGTGCCCCCGACCATGATCGGCCGCGGCAAGCACTACGCGCTCGAGGTCGAGGGCGACTCGATGATCGACGCCGGCATCCACGACGGCGACACCGTGATCATCGAGGAGACCGACTACGCCGAGAACGGCGCCATCGTGGTCGCCCTGGTCGACGGCGAGGAGGTCACGCTGAAGCGCCTGCGCCGCCGCCAGGGCGCGATCGCCCTGGAGCCGGCCAACGTCAACTACGAGACCCGCCTGTTCCCGCCCGACCGGGTGACCATCCAGGGCCGCCTGGTCGGGCTGCTGCGCCGCTACTGAGAACGCGGCTTCACTGAGAACGAGGCTTCGCGGCCGCGCTCTCGCCGAGGGCAGGACGCCCGGGGGCCGCCTCCTCGGCGGTCGCGGCAGCGGCTGACCCTTCCGTGGCGATCCCCGGCTCCGGATCCTCCGCGCGCTCCCATGGCGGCAGCCGCGGACGAGCGGCGCGGCGCACCCAGGGGCGCTCGCCGCGGGCGGCGCGCGTGGTGGCGACCTCGATGCCGGACTCCGCCAGGCGGATGGCATGGCCGCCCTCGCGCCACAGGCTCCAGCGGTCGACGATCAGGGCCGGCGCCTCCCGCCCCTCGCGGCAGGCGCGCGGCACGCTCAGCAGCGTCACCAGCAGACGCGCGGCGCGGCAGTCCTCGGCGAGCGCCATCGGATCGACCGGCAGGGCCACCAGGCCCCGCGGATGGCGATAGAGGCAGCCGTAGCCGTCGCAGCGCAGGCGCCGCGCCGCGACACCGCCCGTTCCGGCGCCGACAAAGGCAGCTCCGGGATCGCCCGCCGAGACCGCCGGGGCCGGCCAGGCATGGGCCATCTCGACGGCGCTGCGGCGCAGCCATTGCTCGGCGACGAAGCGCGCCCGTCGCTTGCTCGACAGGGCCAGCCGGCCGTCGGCCTCGCGGACCGCCAGCAGACGGCCGTCCTCGGCGACCAGCAGGTCCGGCGGCGCCATGCTCCAGGGCGACAGCAGGCCCACGCAGAGCAGCGGCAGGCCGAGCAGGCGCAGCGCCGCCGGTCGCCAGAGACAGAGCCAGAGGCCGCCGAGCACCACGGCCGCCAGCCCCCAGGCCGGCATCGCCGGAATCAGCGCGACCGCCCCGGGCCAGCCGGCCACCCAGCCGGCGACCCACAGGATCGCGCCGACGCCCTGGCCGAGCAGCCACAGGAAGGGGGCGTCGAGCCCCAGCGGCATCAGCAGCAGCGCCAGCAGCGCCGCCGGCATCACCAGGAAGGCGGCGAGCGGCACGGCCAGCAGGTTGGCGACCAGGCCGTAGAGCGCCAGGCGGTTGAAGTGGAAGGCAGCGAAGGGCGCGGTCGCGAGACCGGCGATCAGCGAGGTGAAGCTGAGCGCCGCCAGGTAGCCGAGCGGCCGCAGCCAGGGCGAGTCGCCGCGCGGGCCGGCCCGCCGGCGCTCGCGTTGGCGCCGCCAGGCCTCCCAGGCCGCGACCAGCGCGACGACGGCGGCAAAGGACAGCTGGAAGGAGGCGCTGACCAGGCTTTCCGGCGCCAGCGCCAGCACCGCCACGGCCGCCCAGGCGACCAGGCGCAGCGAGATCGCCGTGCGGTCGAGCAGCACCGCGAGGAGCACCAGTCCGACCATGACGAAGGCACGCTGCGCGGTGACGCTGGCGCCGGCCAGCTGCAGGTAGACGAAGGCCGCGGCCAGCGCCGCCGCCGCCGCCCACTTCTTGATCGGCCGGGTCAGCGCCAGCGCCGGCACCGCCGCCAGGCCGGCGCGCAGCGCGAAGAACACCGCGCCGGCGGCAAGGCCGAGGTGCAGACCGGAGATCGCGAGCAGATGGGCGAGGCCGCTGTCGCGCAGCTCCTCCAGCCGCCGCTCCGGGATCGCCCCGCGCTCGCCGACCATCAGCGCCGCCGCCACCGCCCCGCGTTCGCCGGGCAGCACCGCGAGAACGCGCTCCGCGATGCGCTGCCGCACGCCCTCGCGCCAGGCCGCGAGACGCGCCAGCGGCCCCGCCGCGCTCTCCGCGTCGGCCTCCGAGAGCCGTTCGAGGTCGCCGTAGGCGAAACCGACGGCGCCGAGCTGCAGGAACCAGGCGCGGCGCGCGAAGTCGTAGGCACCGGGCGTCGCCGGCCCCGGCGGCGGGCGCAGGCCGGCAAGCAGCCGCACGCGGTCGCCGGGAGCGACCGCCGGCTCGAGGCTGCGCAGCTGGATGCGCAGGCGCCGCGGCGTCGCCGCCGGCGCCAGGCGCTCGACCGTCGCCTCGCCCAGCCAGAGGCGGCGCCCGCCGCCGCTGCGCTCGACCCGCTCGACCCGGGCCTCGACCGCGACCGGCCCCAGGTCGCGCGTCAGCACCGGCGCCGCGACCAGCTGGCTGCGCCCCTGCGCCAGCAGGAAGCCCACGGCGACCGCCAGCGCCGCCAGCAGCGGCGCCCAGGCCCAGGCGCGCCGCCGCGCCACGGCCAGCAGCAGGGCGAAGACCGCCACCGCCGCGAGGGCCGGCCACAGCGGCGGCTCGACCGGCATCGCGAAGTAGAGCGCGATGCCGGCACCGAGGAGCACCGGCAGCCAGAGACCCGCCTGGGACCGCGCCGCCGGCAAGGACGCCGCGACCGCCGCGCCGATCGACCGGCCGATGCCGAGACCCATCACGCCACCGCCTCGCACGCTGTCGAAGCCCTCGCCCGCAAGGATCGTGCGGATGACCGCTCCGTACCACCCCAAAACGGCCCGGGCGGCCGCGGCGGGCGGACGCCGCCTCTGGCAACCCGCCGGGGATGCCATCGCGGGCCGCCCGTGCTAGACAGCGCGCCGTTCCGCTTCTCCAGCTCAGGATCGCTTCCAGGCCATGGCTCCCGTGACCCGCTTCGCCCCCTCGCCGACCGGCTTCCTGCACATCGGCGGCGCCCGCACGGCCCTGTTCAACTGGCTCTACGCGCGGCACCACGGCGGCCGCTTCCTGCTGCGCATCGAGGACACCGACCGCGCCCGCTCGACCCAGGAGGCGATCGACGCGATCCTCGAGGGCCTCGCCTGGCTCGGCCTCGACTGGGACGAGGAGGCGGTGTTCCAGTCGGCGCGCGCCGAGCGCCACGCCGAGGTCGCCCGCCGGCTGCTCGCCGAGGGCAAGGCCTACCACTGCTACGCCAGCCAGGCCGAGCTCGAGGAGATGCGCGCCACGGCGCGCGCCGAGGGCCGGCCGATGCGCTACGACGGCCGCTGGCGCGACCGCGACCCGGCCGACGCACCGGCCGGCGTGCCGCCGGTGGTGCGCATGAAGGCCCCGCAGGACGGCGAGACGCGGATCGCGGATCTGGTCCAGGGCGAGGTCACGGTCGGCAACGCGCAGCTCGACGACATGGTGCTGCTGCGCGCCGACGGCAGCCCGACCTACATGCTCTCTGTCGTCGTCGACGACCACGACATGGGCGTGACCACGGTGATCCGCGGCGACGACCACCTGACCAACGCCTTCCGCCAGACCCAGCTCTATCGGCTCGCCGGCTGGGAGCCGCCGGCCTTCGCCCACATCCCGCTGATTCACGGCCCCGACGGCGCCAAGCTCTCGAAGCGCCACGGCGCGCTCGGCGTCGAGGCCTACCGCGAGATGGGCTACCTGCCCGAGGCGCTGCGCAACTACCTGCTGCGCCTGGGCTGGGGCCACGGCGACGAGGAGATCATCCCGACCGACAAGGCGATCGAGTGGTTCGACCTGGACGGCGTCGGCCGCTCGCCGGCGCGCTTCGACCTCGACAAGCTCAACCACCTCAACGGCCACTACATCCGCGAGGCCGAGGACGGGCGCCTCGCCGAGCTCGCCGCCGGCTACTTCGACCCGGCGCCCTCTCCGCTCGCCCGGCAACGCCTGGCGGCCGGCATCGCCGGGCTGAAGCCGCGTGCCAAGACGCTCAAGGAGCTGGCCGAGCTGGGCGCCTTCTACGCCGCCGAGCGCCCGCTCGCGCTGAACGACAAGGCCGAGAAGCTGCTGGGCGACGAGGCGCGCGCCCTGCTCGGCCGGCTGCAGCCGCGCCTGGAGGCGCTCGGCGACTGGAGCGCCGAGCCGATCGAGGCCGAGGTGCGGGCCTTCGCCGAGACCGAGGGCGTCAAGCTCGGCGCCGTCGCCCAGCCGCTGCGCGCCGCGCTGACCGGCTCCAACGTCTCGCCGCCGATCTTCGAGGCGGCGGCGGTCCTGGGTCGCGAGGAGTCGCTGGCGAGGCTCGCCGATCAGCTCGTAGCGCGCTAGAAACCCCCCGGCCTCTTCACCTGTTCTGCGTCACGGCGCGGGCCCGGCGGAGGCAATTGATCGCCGGCGGCACGCTAAGTATGCTGCGCCGCAACCGGACGAGCGGCTCCAGGACGAGCGACCCGGGCCGGTCGGTCCCTCTAGGCACATGGAGAATGACGTGGCGGCGGAAGGCAAGAACCCAACGGCGACCCTGACCGACAACACGACGGGCGACAGCTGGGAGCTCCCGATCTTCGAGGGCACCACCGGGCCGCGCGTCATCGACGTGCGCAAGCTCTACGCCGAGACCGGGATGTTCACCTTCGATCCCGGCTTCACCTCGACCGGCTCCTGCGAATCCAAGATCACCTACATCGACGGCGATGCCGGCGTGCTGATGCACCGCGGCTACAAGATCGAGGAGCTGGCCGAGCAGTCGAACTTCCTGGAGGTCTGCTACCTCCTGCTGCACGGCGAGCTGCCGAGCCCGAAGCAGATGAAGACCTTCGAGACCAGCATCACCTACCACACGATGCTGCACGAGCAGATGATGTACTTCTTCCGGGGCTTCCGGCGGGATTCCCACCCGATGGCCATCATGTGCGGCGTGGTCGGCGCGCTCTCGGCCTTCTACCACGACTCGACCGACATCCGGGACCCGCACCAGCGGATGGTCGCCCAGCACCGGCTGATCGCCAAGATGCCGACGATCGCCGCCATGGCCTACAAGTACTCGGTCGGCCAGCCCTTCGTGTATCCGCGCAACGATCTGAACTACGCGGAGAACTTCCTGCACATGACCTTCGCGGTGCCGGCCGAGGAGTACCGGGTCAGCCCGACCCTGGCGCGCGCGATGGACCGCATCTTCATCCTGCACGCCGATCACGAGCAGAACGCCTCGACCTCGACGGTGCGCATCGCCGGCTCGTCGGGCGCCAATCCCTTCGCCTGCATCGCCGCCGGCATCGCCAGCCTCTGGGGTCCCGCCCACGGCGGCGCCAACGAGGCCGTGCTCAACATGCTCATGGAGATCGGCCACAAGGACAAGATCCCGGAGTTCCTGAAGCGCGCCAAGGACAAGGACGATCCCTTCCGCCTGATGGGCTTCGGCCACCGCGTCTACAAGAACTACGACCCGCGGGCCAAGGTGCTGCGCCAGTCGGCCTACGACGTGCTCGAGGAACTCGGCGCCCAGGACGACCCGCTGCTCGACCTGGCCATGGAGCTGGAGAAGATCGCGCTGGAGGACGACTACTTCGTCGAGAAGAAGCTCTTCCCGAACGTCGACTTCTACTCGGGCATCATTCTCAAGGCGATGGGCTTCCCGACCTCGATGTTCACCGTGCTCTTCGCGCTCGCCCGCACCGTTGGCTGGGTCGCGCAGTGGACCGAGATGATCGAGGATCCGCACCAGCGCATCAGCCGCCCGCGCCAGCTCTACCAGGGCTACACCGGGCGCCCCTACGTGCCGATGAAGGAGCGCTGAGCGACGCGCGGCCCGGCGCCCGGCCCACCCAGGCCGCCCGGGCCGCGCAGCCTGCCCTCCCGAAAGCCTGCCCTCCCGGCGGTTCCTTTCACAGATTCGTCAATCCGGGGCGTCGCCCCGACCGTGTTAGCGTTGAGCCTCCAATGGACCGGGGAGGTTTCGACGATGCGACGCTTTTCCTTCGCCCTCGCCCCCGCCGCGCTGCTCACCGCCGCGCTGCTCACCGCCTCGACCGCGGCCGTCGCCGCCGACGCGCCCAAGGATCTCGTCGAGTACCGGCAGAGAGTTATGAGCGCGCTGGGCGGCCATACCGGCGCGATTGCCGCCATGGTCAAGCAGCAGGTCTCCTACGACCACATCGAGGCCCAGGCCGACGCGCTCGCCGCGACCGCGCCGGTCGTCGGCGACCTCTTTCCCGAGAACTCGGGGCCGGGCGACTACGCCGAGACCGACGCGCTGCCGGCGATCTGGGAGAAGCCCGCGGAGTTCCAGGCCGCCGTCGAGCAGTTCGAGAAGGCGGCCGCGGCCTTCCCGGCTGCCGCGGAGAGCGGCGACCGCGCGACCATCCTGGAGGCCTTCAAGGCCCTCGGCGGCTCCTGCGGCAACTGCCACGAGACCTTCCGCGCCGACGACTAGGCCGACCGTGACGGCGACGCACAGGGCGCGTCGGCGGCCCCGCTGCCGGCGCTTGCCTGCCCTGCTGCTGGCCCTCGCCGCGATCCTGTCGGCGTCGGATCCCGGCGTCATGCGTGCAGAAGCGCAGGAGAAGCGCCAGGATTCGGAGATCACGGCGCGCGGGCGCTACCTGCTGCATGCCGGCGGCTGCGTGACCTGCCACACCGCCGAGGCCGAGGACGCCGTGCCGCTGGCCGGCGGCCGCGCGCTGGAGACGCCGTTCGGCACCTTCCACACGCCCAACCTGACGCCCGATCCGGGGACCGGGCTCGGCACCTGGAGCGCGGCCGACTTCCGGCGGGCCCTGCAGCACGGCGAGGCGCCCGACGGCAGCCCCTACTACCCGGCCTTTCCCTATCTCTCCTACGCCGGCATCAGCGACCGCGACGCCGATGCGCTCTTCGCCTACCTGCAGAGCCTGGAGCCGGTCGAGCGGCCGACGCGGGACCACGCGCTCGACTTCCCCTATGGCCTGCGCTGGGGCCTCTGGCCCTGGCGCTGGCTCTACTTCGAAGCCGGCCCCTTCGTCCCCGACCCGCAGCGCAGCGACAGCTGGAATCGCGGCGCCTACCTGGTCGAGAACCTGGGCCACTGCGGCGAGTGCCACACGCCGCGCAACCTCGCCGGCGCGCCGCTCGAGGAGCGCCGGCTGGCCGGCACTGCCGAGGGCCCGGACGGCAAGGCGGTGCCGAACATCACGCCGCATGCGGAGGACGGCATCGGCGGCTGGGACGAGACAGACGTGAGCTTCTTCCTGGAAAGCGGCTTCCTGCCCGACGGCGACGTGGCAGGCGGGGCCATGACCGCGGTCATCGAGGATTCGACCGGCCAGCTGACGGCCGAGGACCGTGCGGCGATCGCCGAGTACCTGCTCAGCCTGCCGCCTCTGCCCGACTAGCCGCCCCTGCCCCACCAGCCGCCCGGTCGGGCCCACCGACCTGCCAGAGCGGCGCATCGCGGCGCAGCCGGGCCTCCAGGGCCTCCAGGAAGCCCGCGGCGATCGGCGAGAGGGCGCGCCGGCGCGGCTGGATCGCCATCAGGTCGAGCGTCAGCGGCGGCCCGGCCAGCGGTTGCACGCAAAGGCTGGCGTCGCGGATCTCCGGCAGCAGCATGACCGCCGGCATCAGGGCGACCCAGTCGCTGTTGGCGACGAACTCGAAGGCGCCGAACATCGAATCGAGCTCCAGCACCTCTTCGACCTCGGCGCCGAGCAGCGCCAGGTGACCGAGAATGCGCCGGGTCCGCAGGTTGCCCGCCGGCAGCGTGACCAGCCTGAGCGGCGACCGCGCCGCGAGGTCGACCGGCCGCATGTGAGGACCGCCGCCCGCGCCGGTCGGCGCGCGGCTGACCAGCATCTCCGGTACCGCCGGCAGCGGCCGGCCGATCAGCGGCCCGACCGGCTCGATCGCCGGCACCACGGCGGCATCGAGGGCGTCGGCGGAGACCTGCTCGATCAGCTGGCCGCTGACCGCCTCGACGATGCGCACGGAGGCGTTCGGGTGGTCGTCGCGGAAGCCGCGCAGGGCCGGCCCCATCGCGCAGCGCGTCAGGGCCGACATCAGGCCGACCGCAGCCTCGCCCTCGAGGCCCGGTCCCGAGGCCCGCAACTCGGCCTCCGCCTCTGAGAGCCCCCGCAGCAGGGCGGCGCAACGACGGTACAGGCGCTGGCCGGCCGGGGTCGGCCGGGCACCGGCGCGCTCGCGCAGCACCAGCTTGACGCCGTAATGCGCCTCCAGCTTGCGGATCTGCTGAGACACGCCGGACTGCGTGCCGTTCTCGCGGCGCGCCGCGGCGGTGAAGGATCCTTCCTCGACGAGGGCGACGAACATCCGCATCGCGGTGAGGGTCAGGGCCATTAGGCATTAGCCGGAATGATCGAGAGCAGTAGTTATTATCATTTCCCCTAACGCCCCCGTCACCCCGAGAATCGCGGCAACGGCCCCGCCGGTCGCCGACCCGCGGGACGCGACACCACCGCCTGGGAGGGCCCGACGATGACCACCCTGACCGCTGCGCCCCGCGCGCTCACCGTGACCCGCCGCCATCCGCTGATCGGCACCGAGGTCCGCGGCATCGACCTCAGCCGGCCGCTCGACGGCGCCGAGCTGGCGCAGCTGGAAGAGATCTGGATGGCGCACCCGATGCTGGTCTTCCCCGACCAGGCGATCACCGACGCGCAACAGATCGCCTTCGCGCGGCAGTTCGGCGAGCTGGAAGTCCACCCCTCCCTTGCCCACCGCTCCTCGGCCCACCCGGAGATCTACCGGGTGTCCAACGTCGACGAGTCGGGCGAGATCCTGCCGAGCCAGAGCAGCGCCTGGCAGTATCTCGAGCTGACCTGGCTGTGGCACAGCGACAGCTCGTTCCGCGAGGTGCCGTCCAAGGGCTCGATCCTGCACGGCATCGAGGTGCCGCCCGAGGGGGGCGACACGCTGTTCGCCGACCTCTACGCCGCCTACGACGCGCTGTCCGACGCCGCAAAGGCGCGCATCGAGGGGCTGACGGTCCGGCACAGCCACGACGCGATCATCGCCCGCTCGGCCGGCCTCAACGCGCGCCAGGACAAGGGCAGTTTCACCGAGCTGCCGCCGGTCGAACACCCGCTGGTGAGGCGTCACCCGGTGACCGGCCGGCGCTCCCTCTTCCTCAGCCCGCACACCATGGCCGGCGTCGTCGGCATGGACGAGCAGGCCGGACTGGCGCTGCTCGACGAGCTGACCGCCCATGCGACGCAGGAGCGCTTCGTCTACCGCCACCGCTGGCAGAAGGACGACGTCATCATGTGGGACAACCGCTGCACCATGCATGCGGTGATGCCGTACGATTCCGCGACCCGGCGCCGGATCATGCATCGCACCACGATCGTCGGCGACGCCCGCCCAATGGTCTGAGCGGCGCCGGGGGCGCGGCGATCAGGCGCGCCCGGCAGCCCGCAGCACGACCGCGGCAGCCTGCTCGCTGGGCGTGCCGCGGCCGGCGCCGCCGAGCCGCCCGACGGCCTCGCGCAGCCCGGCGATCTGGGCTTCACGCGCCGGACCCTCGTCGAGCAGCGCGGCGACCGCCTCGGCCAGGTTGTCCGGCGTGCAGGCCTCCTGCAGGAACTCCGGCATCACCGGCCGGTCGAGCACCAGGTTCGGGATCGAGACGTAGTCGACCCTGATCATGCGGCGCGCGATCGCGGCGCTGAGCGCGCTGACGCGGTAGCCGATGACGCTGGGCACGCCGGCGACCGCCAGCTCGACCGCGACGGTACCCGAGGCGGCCAGCGCCGCGCGCGCCGCGGCGAAGGCACCGTACTTCTCCTGCGCGCCCTCGACGACCAGCGCCGGCAGCGGCCAGCCGGCGGTGCCGGCGCGCACCGCCTCGGCGACGCCCGGCACCGTCGGCACCACGACCCGGAGCCCCGGGAAGCGCCCGGCGAGCCGGCCGAGCGTGGCGCCGAACAGCGGCAGCAGGCGCGCGACCTCGCCGGCCCGGCTGCCCGGCAGGACGCAGAGCAGCGGAGTCTGCGCGTCGAGACCGTGGCGCTTGCGGAACGCCGGGCCGTCGCCGGCCTCGGCCAGCGCCTCGATCGCCGGATGGCCGACGAAGCTGGTCGCCAGGCCGTGGGCCTCGAAGTAGGGCGGCTCGAAGGGCAGCAGGCAGAGCAGATGGTCGAGATAGCCGGCGACGCGCCTGGCGCGCCAGGGCTTCCAGGCCCAGACCGAGGGCGCGACGTAGTGGACCAGCGGGAAGTCGCGCGGACCGCTGCCGCCGGCGAGGCGCCTGGCGACGCGCAGCGAGAAGGCGGGGCTGTCGATCGAGACGAAGACGGCGGGCCGCACCCGCCGGGCGGCGGCCTCGGTCTCGCGCATGCGGCGCAGGATCCGGCGCAGGTGCGGCAGCACCTCGGTCAGCCCCATGACCGAGAGCTCGCGCATCGGGAACAGGCTCTCCAGCCCCTCCTCCGCCATGCGCTCGCCGCCGACGCCGGCAAAGGCGAGCGGCCGCTCGTCACCCTGCGCGACGAGCTGGCGCTTCATCGCCGCCATCAGGCGGCCGCCGAGCTGGTCGCCCGAGGGCTCCCCGGCGACCAGGAAGATCGGGCGCTCGCTCACGCCGCCGCTCAAGCCGGTGCGCCGCCCGCCGCCGCGTCCGCCTCCGGATCCACGGCGAGCAGGAACAGCCCGGCGGCGTCGGCCGCCTCGACCGTCTCGGCGCGATCGACCAGCAGGGTTCCGCGGGCGTCGAGCGCGATGCCGCGCAGGCCGGCCGCCGCGGCGCCCTCCACGGTGCGGCGCCCGATCGTCGGCAGATCGACGCGGCGCTCCTGGCGGGGCTTCTGCAGCTTGACCAGGACGCCGCCGGGCCCCGCCAGGCGCAGGCCGCCGCAGCGCGCCAGCAGGGCGTCGGTCCCCTCGACCGCCTCGAGCCCGAGCACCGTGCCCTGCTGGACCACCACCGACTGGCCGATGTCGAGCGCGCCGAGCGCCGTCGCGACCTCGATGCCGCGGCGGATGTCGGCCTCGGCGCCGGCGTCGGGCCGATGCCGGCCGAGAGGGCCCGGCGCGAGGCGCGCCCCGCCCAGCACCTGGTCGATGCCGACGACGCGGAAGCCCTCCTCCTCCTCGAGCGCGCGCACGATCGAGCCGAGCAGGCCGTCGTCAGAGAAGGCTCGCTTGCCGATCCGGGCGAAGAACTTCGCGGCGCGCCAATCGGGCCGGACCTCGGAGAGGCTCGGCCGCTTGATCGGCCCGGCCAGCACCAGCTCGTCGACAGACTGGGCACGCAGGAAGTCGAGGATGTCGCCGGCCGCGCCGAGCCGCGTCCAGAGGTGCGGGACCTCGGCGACGGTCTCGCGGTCGGTCTGGCCGTCGAAGGCGACGACGCAGACCGGGCGGCCGGCCGTGCGGCAGGCCTCGATCAGGCGGCGCGGCACCGGACCGGAGCCGGCGATGATGCCGAGGCCCCCGGCCTCGCCCCGCCGCGCCTCAGCGGCCGCCATTGCCGGCGCGCGGCTGGCAGAGGCCGAGCGAGGACTCGGCCTGCGCGAAGGCGACGACCTCGCGCACCGTCTCCTGGTCCGCCTGCCCGGCGGCGAGCCGGGCGACGCGCTCGGCGAGCGTGCCATCGCCGGCGAAGAGGTCGTCGTAGGCCGCCATCAGGCTCTGGATCTCCTCGCGCGGCACGCCGCGGCGCTTGAGGCCGACCAGGTTGAGGCCCGAGAGGCGCGCGCGGTCGCCCATGGCGAGGCCGAAGGGGATGACGTCGTTCTCGATGCCCGACATGCCGCCGATCATGGCGTTGCGGCCGATCCGGACGAACTGCCGGACCGCAGAGAGGCCGCCGATGATCGCCTGGTCGCCGACCTGGACATGGCCGGCCAGAGTCGCGTTGTTGGCCAGGATGACCCGGTCGCCGACCCGGCAGTCGTGCGCGACGTGGGCACCGACCATGAAGAGGCAGCCGTCCCCGACCCGGGTCAGCATGCCGCCGCCGGCGGTGCCCGGGTTCATCGTCACCTGCTCGCGGATGACGTTGTCGCGGCCGATCTCCAGGCGCGAGGGCTCGCCGGCGTACTTCAGGTCCTGCGGCGCGTGGCCGATCGAGGCGAAGGGAAAGATCTTCGTGCCGGCGCCGACGGTCGTGCGGCCGGCGACGACGACGTGGCTGTGCAGGATGACGCCGTCGCCGAGCTCGACCTCGGGGCCGACGAGACAGAAGGGGCCGATCTCGACCCCCTCGCCCAGCCTCGCCCCCGCCTCGACGATGGCGGTGGGGTGGATCGCAGTCATCAGTCGTCCATGATCATGGCCGTGAACACGGCCTCGGCCATCAGCTTGCCGTCGACCTTGGCCTCGCCGCGGAACTTCCAGACCGGCCCGCGATTGCGCAGCTTGGAGACCTCGACGCGGATCTGGTCGCCGGGGAAGATCGGCTTGCGGAAGCGCGCCTCGTCGACCGACATGAAGTAGACCAGCTTGCCGGCCGCTGCGCCCTCGAGCGTCTCGACGACCAGGACCGCCGCGGTCTGGGCCATCGACTCGACGATCAGCACGCCCGGCATCACCGGCTGGCGGGGGAAGTGCCCCTGGAAGTGCGGCTCGTTGATCGAGACGTTCTTGATGCCGACCGCGCGCACGTCGAGTTCGATCTCGACGACCCGGTCGATCATCAGGAAGGGATAGCGGTGCGGAATCATCCGCATGATCTCGAGGATGTCGGCGGCGCCGAGCTCCTTTCCGGTCGCCCCGGCGGGCGGTGCGCTCGTCTCGTTCATTTTTTCTTGCCCGCTTCCTTCAACTGGCGCTTCCACATCGTCACGAGACGGAAATAGTCCTTCAGCGGCATCGCGGGCAACCCACCGACGGTCTCGCCGGCCGGCACGTCGTTCATCAGGCCGCTCTTCGCCGCCAGCCGCGAGCCCTTGTGCATGGTCAGGTGCCCGCCGACGCCGCCCTGGGCCGCGATCATCACGAAGTCCTCGAGCCGGCTCGAGCCCGCGACCCCCGACTGGGCGACCAGCACGCAGCCGCGACCGAGGCGCACGTTATGGCCGAGCTGGACCAGATTGTCGATCTTGGAGCCGGCGCCGATCACCGTGTCGGGGCCGGCGCCGCGGTCGATCGTCACGTTGGCGCCGATCTCGACGCCGTCCTCGACGACGACGCGGCCGAGCTGCGGCACGTCGACGTAGCCGTTGGGATCGAGGGCGAAGCCGAAGCCGCGGTTGCCGATGCGCGCCCCGGCATGGATCAGGCAGTTGCCGCCGATCAGGCAGTGGCTGAGCGAGGCATGGCTCATGACCTCCGTGCCCGCGCCGATCGTGACGCCGCGCTCGATCTGGCAGTGCGCGTGGATCACGACGCGGTCGCCGAGCTCGGCACCCGGACCGATCACGCTGTAGGGCCCGACGTAGACCTCGCTGCCGAGGCTGGCGCTCTCGTCGACCAGCGCCGTCGGGTGGACGCCGCTCGGCTTCGGCGGATCGGGATAGAAGGCCGCGGCGACCCGAGCGTAGGCCGTGTAGGGCGACTCCGTCAGCAGCAGCAGCATGCCGTCCGGGGCCTTGTCGGCGTGCTCCGGGGCGACGATGCAGGCCCCCGCCGCGCTCGCCTGGAAGGCCGGCAGGTAGCGCCGGTTGTCCAGGAAGGCGACGTCGGCGGCGCCGGCCGCGTCGAGCGGCGCCACGTCCTCGAACAGCCGCTCCGCGTCCGCCGCCTCGGGCGACAGCCGCGCCCCGGCGATCTCGGCGATCCGGCCGAGCGTCATCGCCTCGGCGCGTCGGAAGAAGCGGGGATCGGCCATCGCAAGCTATTCCTTCGGCAGCTCGACGCGCGGCAGGGCGTCGTTCAGGCGCCGCATCACCTCTTCGGTCGCGTCGTACGCGGGATCGGTCAGCAGCACCGCCGACTTCGACAGCACGAGGCCGACTCCGCGCTCCTCGGCGAGGTCGCGGACGATCTCGAGCAGCCGGCTCTCGACCAGGCGCATGCCCTTGGAGAAGCGACCCTCCAGCGCGCGCCGCCGCTCTGCGATCTCGCTCTGGTAGCCGGCGTAACGCTGCTCCAGGTCGTGGCGGCGCTTCAGATACTCGTCGTTGGTCAGGCTGCTGCGCTCGCGGGTCAGCTCGGCATCGTCCTCGCGCAGCTCCGCCTCGTGCTCGCGGAGCTGCTCGCGGAAAGCGTCGCGCTCGCTCTCGATGCCGCTCTGCAGCAGCTGCACGGCGTCGGCCTCGCGCAGGATGCGCTGGGAATCCACGATCAGGACCGCAAGACCGTCGTCGCCGCCACGCTCCTGCTGGCGCTGCGCCAGGGCCTCGCCGGCCGGCCAGACGCCGAGGCAGAGCAGCGGCGCCAGCAGCAGCGCGACCGCCAGGCCGAGCCCCGGTGCGCGGGCGGACGAGGACAGCGGGAGCGACGCCGGCACGGCGGCAGCACGTCGGAAGGGAGGCATGGTCAGAACTGGACGCCGAAGCTGAAGTTCACCAGCTGCGTCTCGTCGAATTCCTCTTTGATGATCGGGAAGCCGAAGTCGATCGCGACCAGGCCGAGCGGCGAGTTCCAGACCAGGCCCGGACCGATCGCCAGGCGCGGCGCGCTGGAGTCGTTCACCGTGGCGGTGTCGCCGTCGAAGCCCCAGACCGCGCCGGCGTCCGCGAACAGGCGCCCCTGCACGTCCAGCGCATCCTGGAAGCCGAGCGGGAAGCGCACCTCCACGGTTCCCTTGTAGTACTGCTTGCCGCCGATCGCGTCGCCGGAGGGGATGTCGCGCGGGCCGACGCCGCCGAACTCGAAACCGCGGAAGGTCGTGCCGCCCAGGAAGAAGCGGTCGGAGACGCGGGTGTCCTGGCCGAGGCCGAGCATGTGGCCGCCGGTGCCGCCCAGGAAGATGGTGAACTCCTCTCCCAGGGCGTCGATCGGGTGGTAGTAGTTGCCCTTGACCTCGTTGCGCAGGAAGCGGACGTCGCCGCCCAGGCCGGTCACGTTGGTCTCGTAGCTCAGCAGGAAGCCGGAGGTCGGGTTCGGGCCGCCCTCGGTGCGGTCCCAGATCAGCTCCTGGTTGATGCCGGAGCGGATCGTCGTGCCCTCCTCGGACTTGACCGCGAAGGAGGCGTCGTCCTTGACGTCCTCGATCGTGCGCCGCTCCAGCTGGTAGCGCCAGATGTTCCGGGTGTACTCCGTGACGTTGTAGCCGGCCCGGAGGGCGCCGCCGAGCCGCTTCTGGTCGAAGCTGCTCTCCTCGCGCTCCAGGGTGTTGCGGAACAGGTCGAAGCCGGCCGAGACGTCGCGCCCCATGAAGTAGGGCTCGGTGAAGCTCAGGTCGAGCTGGGTCGAGATGCCCGACAGCTGGAACCCGAGGCGCAGGTCCTGGCCGCGGCCGAGCAGGTTGCGCTCGCGGATCTGGATGCGCGCGAGCGGGCCGACCGAGGTCGAGACGCCGGCACCCAGCGAGACCTCGCCGGTCGAGGCCTCCTCGACCTCGACCTTGACCACCGTCTTGTCCGGCGCGCTGCCCGGCTCGTTGGTGACCTCCACGGCCTGGAAGAACTCGAGGTTGCGGATGCGCTCGCGCGACCGGCGCAGCTTGGCGGCGTTGAAGGCGTCGCCCTCCACCAGGCGGAACTCGCGCCGGATGACGCGGTCGAGCGTGCGCACGTTGCCTTCGATGTCGATGCGCTCGACATAGACCTTCGGCCCCTCCTCGATCTCGTAGGTCAGGCCGATCGTCAGGTTCTCGCGGTCGCGGTCGGTGCGCGTGCGGATGTCGACGAAGGCGTAGCCGAGGTTGCTGACCTCCTCGGTCAGCGCGTCGACCGTCTCGTCGACCAGGCTGGCGTCGTACCACTCGCCCTCGACCGTCTCGACGCTGTCGCGCACCGCCTCGGGGTCGAGGTCCTTGAGCGTGGTGTTCAGGTCGATGGCGCCGAAGCGGTAGCGCGGCCCCTCCTCGACCGTGAAGGTGATGATGAAGGACGAGCGGTCGGGATCCAGCTCGGCCACCGTCGACACCACGCGGAAATCCGCGAAGCCTTCGCTCAGATAGAAGCGGCGCAGGTTCTCGCGGTCGAAGGCCAGGCGGTCCGGATCGTAGACGTCGGCCGAGGTAAAGAAGCGCCACCAGGCGGTTTCGACCGTCGCCAGCTCGCTGCGCAGCTCGCCGTCCGAGAACTCCCGGTTGCCGACGAAGTTGATCGCCGAGATGCCGGTGATCTCGCCCTCGTCGATCTCGAAGACCAGGTCGACTCGGTTCTGCTCGAGCTGGATGATCTTCGGCTCGACGCTGGCGTTGAAGCGGCCCTCGCGGCGGTAGATCTCGAGGATCCGCTGGACGTCGTTCTGGACCTTGGTGCGGGTGAAGACGACGCGCGGCCTGAGCTCGATCTCGCCCTGCAGCTGCTCGTCCTCGATGCGCTGGTTGCCCTCGAAGGCGATTCGGTTGATGACCGGGTTCTCGACGACGTTGACGATCAGCGTGTTGCCGTTACGCGCCAGCGTCACGTCGGCGAACAGTCCGGTCTCGAACAGGCTCTTGAGCGACTGGTCGAGGGCGATCGGATCGAAAGCCTCGCCCAGGTTCGTGCGCATGTAGCTGCGGACGGTCTCGGGATCGACGCGCTGCGCGCCCTCGATCCGGATCTCCTGGATGACGCCGCCCGGCTGGACGATCTGCGCGGACGCGCGCCCCAGCGGCAAGACGAGCAGCAGCAAAGCAAAGAAGCCGCACAGCAGCGCGGCTCCGCGCCCAACTGTCATGGCAGGCAAGCGCGATCCCCCCTGGCAACAATCAACCGACACGCCTCCTCCGTTCCCCCGGTTCTTGTCAGGCTCCGGTGTCTCGGGCCCCGGCCCTTAGGCTAGTCGGCATATCAGAAAACAAGGTGGCGCGACAGGTCGTTCCAGGTCACGAAGACGAACAGCGTGAGCACCAGCGCGAGCCCGATCCGAAAGCCGTACTCCTGGGCGCGCTCGCCCAGCGGACGGCCGCGCACCCCCTCGATGGCATAGAACAGCAGGTGGCCGCCGTCCAGCATCGGCACCGGGAAGAGATTGATCAGCCCCAGGTTGATCGACAGCACGGCCATGAACCAGACGACCGAGATCAGGCCGGTCTGCGCAACCTGGCCCGACATCTCGGCGATACGGATCGGGCCGCCCAGCTCGTCGGTCCCGCGGGTCCCCACGACCATCTGCCAAACCGCCTTGAGCGTGCCGACGGTCAGCGACGCGGTCTCCTGCACCGCCGTCCAGGGCGCGGTCAGGCCCTTCGGCTCGAAGGCGCTGCCGCTGGCCTGAATGCCCAGCAGGGGCAGCCGCACCTCCTTGCCCATCGCGTCCTCGCGCACGACGATCTCGGGCGTCGCGGTCAGCTCGACCAGGCGGTCGCCGCGCTCGACCAGGATCTCGACCGGCGCGTCCAGATTCAGGTGGACGATGCGCTGGACCTGCTCGAAGCGCTCGATCGCCGTGCCGTTGATCTCGACGATGCGGTCGCCGACCTCGATGCCCGCGGCCTCGGCGGCGCTGTCCTCGACGACACCGCCGATCACCGCCGGGGTCGTCGGCTGTCCCGGGTAGATGAAGAAGGCGGTCATCACCACGATGGCGAAGAGGAAGTTCGCCGCCGGCCCGGCGGCGACGACCGCGGTGCGCTGGCCGAGCGTCTTGTGGTGGAACGACATGGCTCGCTCTTCGGCGGTCAGCGGCCGGGTGCGGCCGCCGGCCCAGTCGCCGGTCTCCTCGCCCTCGCCCGGCTCCCCCTTCGAGGCCTCCTGCCCTGCCACCGCCTCCTGGATCGCCGGCGCCGGGCGGCTGCTGGTCGCGTCGGCGTCGCCGAACATCTTGACGTAGCCGCCGAGCGGCAGCGCGCTGATCTTCCAGCGCGTGCCCTGGCTGTCGGTCCAGCCGAACAGCTCCGGGCCGAAACCGATGGAAAAGGCCTCGCACTTCACGCCGCAGCGCCGCGCCACCCAGAAGTGACCGAGCTCGTGGACGAACACCAGAACGGTCAGGATGACCAGGAAGGCGGCGATCGAGATCAGAATCGCTTCCAGGCTGTCCATGGGCAGGAAAGACAGAAGGTCCATGTCGCTTCGGGTCTCTTCTAGGAAAGGGACAGGTAGTTAGATCGCGCCTCGGCCGCCGGAAAGCAAGGGAAGCGGCGTCGCAGGGGCCTCGCCGATCGGCGCCCGGGGGCGCGCCGCGGTCAGCCGCGGGCGGCGAGTTCCTCGACGATCTCCTCCGCACAGCGACGCGCCTCGCGGTCGAGGGCGAAGAGCGCCTGCAGGCCCTCGATCGGGATCCAGCTGCAGCGCTCGAGCGACCGCTCGACGGCCTCGGCGATCGCCAGGAAGCCGATGCGGCCGGCCAGGAAGGCGGCGACGGCGACCTCGTTGGCGGCGTTCAGAACGGCTGGCGCGCTGCCGCCCTGGCGCAGCGCCTCCCTCGCCAGGCGCAGCGCCGGGAAGCGCACGGCATCCGGCGCCTCGAAGGTCAGGGTCGCGACCTGGGCGAGGTCCAGCTTGTCGACCGGGGCCGCCATCCGCTTCGGCCAGGCCAGGGCATAGGCGATCGGCGTGCGCATGTCGGGCTGGCCGAGCTGGGCCAGCACCGAGCCGTCGACGTAGGCGACCAGCGAGTGGATGACCGACTGCGGGTGGACCAGGATGTCGATGCGCGTCTCGTCGAAGCCGAACAGGTGGTGCGCCTCGATCAGCTCCAGGCCCTTGTTCATCATCGTCGCCGAATCGACGGAGATCTTGGCGCCCATCGACCAGTTCGGATGGGCCACGGCCTCGGCCGGCGTCGCCGCGCGCATCTCCTCCAGCGTGCGCGTTCGGAACGGCCCGCCCGAGGCGGTCAGGATCAGCCTGTCGACCGCCGCCGGCTCCTCGGAGTCGAGGACCTGGAAGATCGCGTTGTGCTCCGAGTCGACCGGCAGCAGCGTCGCGCCGCAGCGGCCGACCTCGGCGGTCATCAGCTCGCCGGCGCAGACCAGCGTCTCCTTGTTGGCGAGACCGACGGTCGCGCCGCGGCGTACCGCCGCGAGGGTCGGCGGCAGGCCGGCGGCGCCGACGATGCCCGACATCACGAAGTCCGAGGGGCGGCTCGCCGCCTCGACCACCGCCTCCTCGCCGGCGGCGACCTCGATGCCGCTGCCGTCGAGCGCCGACTTGAGCTCGGCGTAGCCGTCCGGATCGGCCAGCGCGACGAAGCGCGGGCGCAGTCGCAGCGCCTGCTCGGCGAGTGCGGCGACCGAACGGTGGGCGGTCAGCGCCTCGAGCTCGAACAGCCCCGGATTGCGGGCGACCAGGTCGAGGGTCGAACCGCCGATCGAGCCGGTGGCGCCCAGCACGGCGATGCGCCGCGGGGCGGCGTCCGGCTCCGGCAGAAGGGTGTCGACGACGGCCATCTCAGAAGGGAGCCTTGCCCAGCCATGCCAGGAAGGCAAGGGCCAGCGTCGCGGCGAGAAGGCCGTCGACCCGGTCGAGCAGGCCGCCGTGGCCGGGGATCAGGCCACTCGAATCCTTGGCGCCGAACCGGCGCTTGACGCCGGACTCGAAGAAGTCGCCGGCCTGGGCGACGAAAGAGAGAAGCATGCTCAGGATCACCATCCACCAGAGCAGGCCGGGGGCCTGCAGGCTCGAGAAGAGGGCGCCGGTCAGCCCGGCCGCGACCAGGCCGCCGACCATGCCCGCCCAGGTCTTGTTCGGGCTGATCCGCGGCCAGAGCTTCGGCCCCTTGAGGCCGCGCCCGGCGAAGAAGGCGCCGACGTCGGTCGCCCAGACCAGGCCGAGCAGCCAGTAGACCCGCCACTCGCCGGGCTCGCCGGCGCCGAGCGCCAGGCCCCCGGCCGAGAGCGTTCCGGGGCCCGGGGGCGCGCTCAGCGAGCCGGGGCCGCGCAGCCACTGCAGGGCGAGCAGCGGCACCGCCACGTAGAGCACGCCGAAGCCGAACCACAGGGCCAGCTCCCGGTCGCCGCGGCGGTCGCGCGCCGCCAGCAGCCCCGCCAGCCCGGCACCGAGCAGGGCGACCGCGCAGGCCGGGCCCGGGCCGAACAGGGCGCCGGCCGCGACGGCGGCGAGACAGGCGGCGACCAGCGCGCTCTCCGCGGCGCCGAGGCCGCGGCGCCGGCCGCAGACCGAGCCCCACTCCCAGGCCAGCACCGCGGCGACGGCGAGCAGCAGCCCGTCGCTCGTCGGCGGCCCCAGGTAGATCGCCAGCAGGACGACCGGCCCCAGGACCAGGGACGACAGGACCCGGGTCACCATCGGCCGGGAGCGTCGGCTATCCGGCAGAGACGGCTGCACCGTAGCGTCGCTCGCGCCGGCTGAACTCCTCGACCGCCGCGGCCAGGTCGGTCTGTCCGAAGTCCGGCCAGAAACGGTCGGTAAAGACGAACTCCGCATAGGCGAGCTGCCACAGCAGGAAGTTGCTGACGCGCATCTCGCCGCTGGTGCGGATCAGCAGGTCCGGATCCGGGATGTCGCTCGTGAAGAGATGCGAGGCGAAGCAGTCCTCGTCGACCGCCTCGGGATCGAGCCGGCCCGCCGCCGCCTCGCGCGCGATCGCCCGGGCCGCGGCGGCCATCTCCTGGCGCGAGCCGTAGGACAGCGCCATGACCAGGGTCAGGCGGTCGTTGTCGCGGGTCGTCGACTCGGCCTCGTCGATCAGCCGCACGATGTCGGGCGCAAGGCGGTCGCGGTCGCCGATGACGCGCAGCCGGACGCCCTGCTCGTAGAGCTCGGCGATCTCGCTGCGCAGGTAGCGGCGGAGCAGCTCCATCAGCTGCTCGACCTCGGCCATCGGGCGCTTCCAGTTCTCGCTGGAAAAGGAGTAGAGGGTCAGGTAGCGCACGCCGAGGTCGGCAGCCGCGCGCACCGTCCGGCGCACGGCCTCGGCGCCCTGGCGATGCCCGGCGACGCGCGGCAGGCCCCGGGCCTGCGCCCAGCGTCCGTTGCCGTCCATGATGATCGCGACGTGAGTCGGTACCTCGCTCACCGTCCTGACCTCTCCCCGACCGTCGTCGCGGCCGCTTCGGCGTTCCTGATCGCCCCGCCAGTCCTGGTCGCCCCGCCGTCGAGCGAGGTCAAACCTGCATGATCTCCGCCTGCTTCGCGGTGAAGGCCTCGTCGATCCGCTGGACGTGGCGGTCCGTCAGCTTCTGGATCTCGTCGCTGCGGCGTCGCTGCTCGTCCTCGGAGATCTCGTGATCCTTCTCCATCTTCTTGAGCGACTCCATGCCGTCGCGCCGGACGTTGCGCACGGCGACCTTGCCCTGCTCGGCATACTTGCCGGCGACCTTGACCAGCTCCTGGCGCCGCTCCTCGGACAAAGGCGGGATCGGCACCCTGATCATCGGACCGTCGGTGGCCGGATTGAGGCCGAGTCCGGCCTCGCGGATGGCCTTCTCGGTCGGGCCGATCAGCTTGCGGTCCCAGACGTTGACCACGATCATCCGCGGCTCGGGCACGGAGATCGTGCCCACCTGGTTCAGCGGCATGCTCGAGCCGTAGGCCTCGACCATCACCGGCTCCAGCAGGCCCGTCGAGGCGCGGCCCGTGCGCAGGCCCGCGAACTCGCGCTTCACGGCATCGACGGCACTGTCCATGCGCTTTTCGATGTCTTTCAGTAAGGCGTCCGCCATCGTTGCTTCCCCGGGCTACTTCCCACCGTCTACCACTGTTAATCGTCCCTCGCCGCGCACCGTTGCGGCCAGCGCGCCGGGCTCGACGATCGAGAAGACTACTATCGGAATGTTGTTGTCCTTCGCCAGCGAAATGGCTGCCTGGTCCATGACCCCGAGATCGCGGGTCAGCACCTCGCGGTAGCCGAGCCGCTCGAAGCGCTTGGCGTCGGGCACCTTCATCGGGTCGGCGTCGTAGACGCCGTCGACCTTGGTGCCTTTCATCAGGGCGTCGCACTCCATCTCGGAGGCGCGCAGCGCCGCCGCCGTGTCGGTCGTGAAGAAGGGGTTGCCCGTGCCGGCGGCGAAGATGACGACGCGCCCCTTCTCGAGGTGCCTGAGCGCGCGCCGGCGAATGTAGGGCTCGCAGACCCGGACCATGGTGATCGCCGACTGCACGCGGGTGTCGACGCCGCGGCGCTCCAGGGCGTTCTGCAGGGCAAGGCAGTTAATCACCGTGGCCAGCATGCCCATGTAGTCGGCCGCCGTACGGTCCATGCCGTGCGACGCGCCGGCCAGGCCACGGTAGATGTTGCCGCCGCCGACGACCAGGCAGATCTCGACGCCCATCTCGCGGACCGCCTGCACCTCCTCGGCGATGCGGGTGACGGTGGCGTCGTCGAGACCGAACTCGCCCTCCCCCATCAAGGCCTCGCCCGAGACTTTCAGGAGGATGCGCTTGAAGCGCGGCGCGTCGGCCATCTCGTTCTACCCCTGCCCGGACACCGCGGCGGGCCACGGCCTTCGGCCGTGACCCGCCTGCGGCGATGCCGGGACCTGTTGGACCAACCCCGCGGGCTCAGCCGCGGGCGGCGGCGACCTCCGCGGCGAAGTCGCTCTCTTCCTTCTCGATGCCCTCGCCGAGCTGGAAGCGGCGGAAGGCCGTCAGCGTCACCGGGGCGCCGACCTCCTTGGCCGCATTCTCCAGGACCTTGGTGATCTTGGTCTCGCCGTCGATCACGAAGGTCTGCTCGACAAGGCAGTTCTCCTCGTAGAACTTGCGCAGCCGGCCCTCGACCATCTTGGCGATGATCTCCTCGGGCTTGCCCGAGGCACGCGCCTGCTCGGCCAGCACCTCGCGCTCGCGGTCGAGCGCCGAGGCGTCGACGTCGCTGCGGTCGAGCGCCAGCGGATTGGCCGCGGCGACATGCATCGCCAGCTGCTTGCCGAGCGCGCCCAGCTTCTCGGCGTCGCCCTCGGACTTCAGCGCGACCAGCACGCCGATCTTGCCCAGGCCCTCGGCCGTCTGGTTGTGCACGTAGCCGGCGACGACGCCGGGCTCGGCGACCAGCACGTCCGAGCGGCGCAGCGCCATGTTCTCGCCGACCGTGGCGATCAGCTGGGTCAGCTCGTCGGCGACCGTGCGGCCGGTCTCGGGATAGGCGGCCTGCTTCAGGGTCTCGATGTCGCCGTCGGTGGCGAGCGCGAGCCTGGTGACCGTCGAGACATAGCCCTGGAACTGGTCGTTGCGGGCGACGAAGTCGGTCTCGGCGTTGACCTCGACGACGGCGCCGCGGCCGCCCTCGACGGCGATGCCGACCAGACCCTCGGCGGCGGTGCGCCCGGCCTTCTTGGCGGCGGCCGCCAGGCCCTTCTTGCGCAGCCAGTCGATGGCGGCCTCGATGTCGCCGCCGGCCTCGCCGAGCGCCTTCTTGCAGTCCATCATGCCGGCGCCGGTCTTGTCGCGCAGCTCCTTGACCAGCGCGGCCGTGATCTCAGCCATGATCTTCCCTCTTCAGTCTCTTTCGGGCCGGACGCTCGGTCCGGCGATCGTCCGGCCCGGCCGCTTGCCGGGGCGGACCTGTTCGGCGTCCCGGGCCCGAAGGCCGGGTCTGCAGTCCCGGTCGGGCCTCAGGCCGACGCGCCCGGGCCCTTCTCGTCGATCCGGGCCTTCTCCTCGAGCGGCGCGGTCTCCTCGGCCGGGGCCTCCGGCGCGGGGGCGGGCTCGGCAGCCGGGGTCTCGGGGGCAGCCGGGGTCTCTGGGGCAGCCGGCGCCGCGGCGGCCGGCGCCTCGGACGGGGCCGCCGGCTCGCTCAGCGCGCTCTCGGCGGGGGCCTCCTCGCGGGCGCCCAGGTCCTGGCCGCTGCCGCTGGCCTCTTCCTGCAGGCCGTCGAGCACCGCCGCGGCGACCAGCTCGCAGTAGGTCGTGATCGCGCGGATCGCGTCGTCGTTGCCCGGGATCGGGTAGGCGATGCCGTCGGGATCCGAGTTCGAGTCGAGCACCGCGATGACCGGGATGCCCAGCTTGTTGGCCTCGGTGACCGCCAGCTGCTCCTTGTTGGTGTCGATCACGAACATGACGTCCGGCAGGCCGCCCATGTCCTTGATGCCGCCGAGCGACAGCTCCAGCTTGTCGCGCTCGCGGGTCAGGCCGAGCAGCTCCTTCTTGGTCAGGCCGGTGACCTCCTGGCCGAGCTGCTCCTCGAGCGACTTCAGCCGCTTGATCGAGTGCGAGATGGTCTTCCAGTTGGTCAGCATGCCGCCGAGCCAGCGGTGGTTTACGTAGTACTGGCCGCAGCGCTTGGCGTGCTCGGCGACGATCTCGGCGGCCTGGCGCTTGGTGCCGACGAACAGCACGCGGCCGCCGCCGGCGGCCACGGCACGCGCGGCGTTGAGCGCCTGGTGGAACAGCGGCACGGTCTGCTCGAGGTCGATGATGTGCACGCCGTTGCGCTCCCCGAAGAGGAACGGCTGCATCTTCGGGTTCCAGCGCCGCGTGGTGTGGCCGAAGTGGACGCCGGCCTCGAGCAGCTGGCGCATCGTGAAGTCGGGAAGAGCCATGTCTTTCTTTCTCCGGTTCTGCCTCCGCGGGCCGTGAATCGAGGGCGGCCGGAAAGGCCACCTGAACTCGACACCGGTCGCGACCACAGCCGGAACTGGCCGTGGCCGTCGCTGGCCCGCGTGTGGGGTTACAGATTGACGGGCGGGAGATAGCGCCGAAGGCCGCCGATTGCAAGGAGGAAGACGGCAGAGCGCAGCCCGGAACGCCCCGCTGCCGGCGCGCGCGCCTTCAACCGTCACCCTCGCGGAAGGGAGGGTCCGGAGGAAGAAGCCACATGAACGGACGTCACCGGTCCGATCGGGCGTCGCTGTTCTCTGGATCCTCGCCCCCCGACTTCTCGAGGGTGGACTTCGCGAGGATGACGAAACGGTCGAGGCCTCGCGCAGGCCGGGAGGGCCGGGAGATCCCGTAGGCCTAGAGGTCCTGCACGACCAGCCCGGGGATCGCCTTGATCGCCTGGCGCCCGGCGGCGGAGATGGCGTAGCCCTGCGGCAGGTCGATCTCGATCTCGCGGCCGTCGTCGGTCTCCAGCACGATCGACACGCGCCCCCGGCCCCGCCGCTCGCGCTCCAGCAGCGACTTCAGCTGCGGCAGCGGCGCGTCGCCCTCCAGGTAGACCTTGAGCCCGGCCGCGGTCTTGGCCAGGGCCTGATCGAGATCCTCGAAGGACTGCGCGGTCAGGCGCAGGTCGTCGCCCTCGGGCGCGCGCTCGGCGACGACCTCGACGATCAGCGGCTTGCCGCCCTCCAGCAGGTCGCGCGCCGTGCCCAGCACCTCGGAGAAGGCGGTGACCTCGTAGGCGCCGGTCTGGTCGGAGAGCTGGACGAAGGCGAAGCGCTTGCCCGACTTGGAGGTCCGCTCCTGCTTGCCGACCACGATGCCGGCCAGCGCGATGCGCCCCGCCGCGCCCTCGCGCACCGCGCGCGGCAGGTCGGCGATGGTCACCACACGGCGGCGCTGGAGCAGCGCGCCATAGGATTCCAGCGGGTGCGAGGAGAGGTAGAAGCCGAGCGCCTCGAACTCCTTCTGCAGCCGCTCCATGGCCGGCCAGTCGCTGCAGGGTGGCAGCTTCAGCGGCTCAGCCTCGCCGCCCCCGCCCGGGCCGGCGAAGAGGTTCGACTGCCCGACCGAGCGTTCCTGGCTGACGCTGGCGGCCATGCGCACGATCGTCTCGGCGCCCAGGAAGACCTGCTGCCGGTTGGCGTTGAGGCCGTCGAAGGCGCCGGCGCAGGCCAGGTTCTCGATCGCCCGCTTGTTGATCGCGCGCACGTCGAGGCGCCGCGCGACCTCGGCCAGGGTGCGGAAGCGGCCGGTGGCGTCGCGCTCCTCGGCGAGCTGACGCATCGCCGTCTGGCCGACGTTCTTGATGGCGCCGAGGGCGTAGCGGATCGCCTTGCCCGCCGCGGCCTGGCGCGCCGGGTCGTCGCCCGTTGCCTCGGCGGACTCGCCCTCCGCCGGGGCCTCGATCGCCACCGCCTCGACCGCGAAGTCGGCGTAGCTGTGGTTGATGTCGGGCGGCAGCAGCGGGATGGCGAGGCGGCTCAGCTCCTGGCGGAACAGGTTGAGCTTGTCGGCCGAGGCCATGTCGTAGGTCATCGAGGCGGCCAGGAACTCGACCGGGTGGTTCGCCTTCAGGTAGGCCGTGTGGTAGGCGACCAGCGCGTAGGCGGCGGCGTGCGACTTGTTGAAGCCGTAGCCGGCGAACTTGTTGACCAGGTCGAAGATCGAGGAGGCCCGCTTGTCGGCGACGCCCTTGGCCGTCGCGCCCTCGACGAAGCTGACGCGCTGGGCGTCCATCTCGGCCTGGATCTTCTTGCCCATGGCGCGGCGCAGCAGGTCGGCGGAGCCGAGCGAGTAGCCCGCCAGCTCCTGGGCGATCTGCATGACCTGCTCCTGGTAGATCATGATCCCGAAGGTCTCCTTCAGGATCGGCTCCAGGGTCGGGTAGAGGTAGTCCGGCTCCTCCTCGCCCTTCTTGCGGCGGATGTAGGCCGGGATGTTCTCCATCGGGCCCGGCCGGTAGAGCGCGACCATGGCGATGACGTCCTCGAAACGGTCGGGCTTCAGCTTCTTAAGGGCGTCGCGCATGCCCGAGCTTTCCAGCTGGAACACGCCCGCCGTGTCGCCCTTGGCCATGACCTGGTAGGCCGGCACGTCGTCGAGCGGCACCTTGACCAGGTCGAAGTCCGGCTTCTCCTCGCGGATCAGCGCGCTGGCCCGTGCCAGCACCGTCAGGGTCTTGAGGCCCAGGAAGTCGAACTTCACCAGGCCGGCCTGCTCGACGTACTTCATGTTGAACTGGGTGACCGGCATGTCCGAGCGCGGGTCGCGGTAGAGCGGCACCAGCTCGTCGAGCGGCCGGTCGCCGATCACGACGCCGGCCGCATGGGTCGAGGCGTGGCGGTAGAGGCCCTCCAGCTTGAGCGCCATGTCCATCATGCGCGCGACGTTCTCGTCGCTGGCACGCCACTCCTGCAGCCGCGGCTCGCCCTCGATGGCCTGGCCCAGGGTCACCGGGTTGGCCGGGTTGTTCGGCACCAGCTTGCAGATCTTGTCGACCAGTCCGAACGGCAGGCCGAGCACCCGGCCGACCTCGCGCAGCACGGCGCGCGCCTGCAGCTTGCCGAAGGTGATGATCTGGGCGACGCGGTCGCGGCCGTACTTCTTCTGGACGTACTCGATGACCTCGTCGCGCCGGTCCTGGCAGAAGTCGACGTCGAAGTCCGGCATCGACACGCGCTCGGGGTTGAGAAAGCGCTCGAACAGCAGGCCCCAGCGGATCGGGTCGAGATCCGTGATGGTCAGGGCGTAGGCGACCAGCGAGCCGGCGCCCGAGCCGCGGCCCGGTCCGACCGGGATGTCCTGCGCCTTGGCCCACTGGATGAAGTCGGCGACGATCAGGAAGTAGCCCGGGAAGCCCATCTGCTCGATGATCTTGAGCTCGTAGTCGAGCCGCTCCCGATAAGGTCTTGCCTTGGCTTCTTTTTCGTCGTCGCCGTCGCTTGCCTCGTAGACGTGGTCGGCGAGCCGCTTCTCGAGCCCGGCCTCGGACTGCGCGCGCAGCTCGCCCGCCTCGCTGCGCCCGGCCTCGGTCGGGAAGGCCGGCAGGATCGGGCTGATCGGCTCCGGCCAGAAGGCGCAGCGCCGCGCCACGACCAGGGTGTTGTCGACCGCCTCCGGCAGGTCGGCGAAGAGCGTGCGCATCTCGGCCGCGGTCTTGAAGCGATGCTCGGGCGTGATGCGCCGGCGGTTGGCCTCGGCCACGTAGGTGCCGCCGGCGATGCACAGCAGCGCGTCGTGCGCCTCGTACATGTCCTCGGTCGCGAAGAAGGCGTCGTTGGTCGCGACCAGCGGCAGCTCGCGGCCGTAGGCGAGATCGAGCAACCGCTCCTCGACGGCCTGCTCGGCGGCCTCGCCGTGGCGCTGCAGCTCGACGTAGAGGCGGCCCTCGAAGGCCTGCTGCAGGGCGTCGAGCGTGGTCTCGGCGAGGTCGTCCTGCCCGTCGAACAGCGCCCGGTTGACCGGGCCCTCCGGTCCGCCGGTCAGGCACAGCAGCCCGCCACCGTGGTCGATCAGGTCCTGGTAGGTGACGTGCGCCGGCTCGTCGGCGCCGACGCCCAGGAAGGACTTGCTGACCAGCTTCAGCAGGTTGCGGTAGCCGGCCTCGTCCTGGACCAGCAGCACGATGCGGTCGGGCGGCGGCTCCTTGCCCGGCGGATGCTCCTCGAGCGTCCGGCGTAGGCCGAGGTTGCAGCCGACGATCGGCTGCAGTCCGGCCTTGGTCGCCTCCAGGGAGAACTCCAGCGCGCCGAACAGGTTGCCGGTGTCGGTGACGGCGACCGCCGGCATCCGCTGGCCCGCGGCCAGCTTCACCAGGTCCTTGACCTTGATCGCGCCTTCCGAGAGCGAATAGGCGGAACGGACGCGCAGGTGAACGAAGTCGGCGTGGCTCATGGCCGCCATTCTCCACCGCCTGCCCGAGTCCGTCACCTCGAAGCGGCGCCGGTGCCTGTGGATAGCGGGGAGCGCCTCGCCGGCACGACCGGCAGGCGACGCGCGTTGCCGGGCTTCCCGCCGCTGGCTAAGCTTCCGGCGGGCAGTGGGTAGTGGACGGGGTGGCACGATGGCCAAGGGCGGGAGACTGCCGTTCGGCGCGGCAAGCCTGCGGCGCCTGTTCCTGGCGGGACTCCTCGCGCTTGCGGCCGCCGGCCCCTCGGCGCCCGCCGCGGCGGGCGACGGGGCGCTGGCGCTGCTCGCCGATCCGCCGCCGGCGGGCCTGCCGGCCGGCCTGGCCGCCTGGCATCGCCTCGCCCCGGCCCTGGTCGGACGGGCCGGCGAGGCGCTCGACGCCCCGGACGCCGCGCTGCTGTCACGCGTGGCGCTGGAGCTCGACCCGCGCCTGATTCCGGGAGCCTACGCGATCCGCGATCCGGAGGGTGCCGGCCGCAGCATCGTGATCTACGCCGGCATGGCCGCCGGCATCGACACGACGATCCGGCTCCAGGTCGCCGGACACGAGGCCGCGGACTGCCGCCGGCGGCACAGCGACGGCTTCTACCGGCGCTTCTTCGCCGAGGTCGGCGCCGCCGACGAGACCGGCGCCCTCGGCAGCCTGCCCAGCGCCGAGCAGCTGCTGGCCGGCGATCCGGCCTGCCGGGAGGCCGCGAACCGGCTCGCAATCCCCTCGGCGGCGCTGGCCGCGCGCTACGAGACGCTGGTCGAGGGGGCGCTCGCCTTCCTGCTGCTCCACGAGCTCGGCCATCACGCGCTCGGGCACGAGGCGCCGGCCAGTCCTGCGGCCTCGCGCGCGCAGGAGCTGGCCGCGGACGACTGGGCGCTGGCCCGCCTGCCCCGCCTCGTCGATCCGCTCGACGCCTTTCCGGCGCTGCTGTTCATCGCCCGCATCAACTGGTTCAGGCCGGAGACCGAGGCGGCGATGAGCCACCCGCACGGCCGCCAGCGGCTGCTGCGGCTGGTCGAGACGATCCTCGCCACGACGGACGATCCGGGCCGGACCCGTGTCTTCGGAAGTCTGCACGCGCGCCTTGCGGGGCTGGACTCGGAGGCCGAGGTCGCTTCGGCGGCAAGCGCCGACCCGCGGCGCGCGGACCGCTAGACCACGAGATTCTTCGCTCGCGCCGCCTCTTGCGCATCGGCGCCGCACAGGGCCCGAGCGGCGCTCAGAAGATCCCGTAGCGGACGAACTGCCCGAGGTCGAGGTCCGGGAAGGGCACGAAGGGCGGGTAGAACTGGCCGTGGCGCGAGTAGAGCCCGTAGAGCGTCACCTTCGGCTCGACGATCAGCCGGGTCGGCGGATCCTGGGCGAAGCGCGGGGCGACCTCGGCGGCGCGCGCGGGATCGATCTCGGGCAGCGCCAGCGGCTCGCCGTCGGCGGTCAGCCCGATCCAGCGGGCGTTGCTGTCCACGGTCATCCAGCCGCGCGCAGTGCGCACTTCGGAGAGCGCGTGGGAGTCGGCGCCGGGGGTGACCAGGGCGCCTAGAGCGCCTTGCTCGGCGGTGCCGTAGAGGCTGGCGTGGCGGATCTCCAGGCCGAACAGGCGGAGGGACTTCTCGATCGTGCGGCTGCGGTCGTAGCAGAGCCCCAGCCCGAGCCGCAGCAGGGTCGCCGGCTCGCGCTCCATGCCGGCCGGGATGCCCTGGTCGATCGGCGCCGCCGCGAGCACGGCGTCCTGCACGGCGCGCACCGTCTCGACCTCGGCCTCGAAGCCGACCGGCCGCGGGAAGCCGGCGAGTTCCGGGTAGCCCGCGCGGCTGAGCATCTCGGCGATGGCGGCGCGGTCGTCCGGCGTCACCTCCTGGGACAGGTCGAGCCACCAGAGCGCGAGGCCGAGCAGGACCAGCAGCAGCAGGCCGAGGCCGAGGCGGCGCCGGCCGCTGGCGCGCCGCCCGCGCGCGGCCGCGCGGGCGGCCAGGACGGAGCCGCTCACGCTCATCGATAGAAGATGTGGTTGCCGATCTGCGCCGTCGCGGTCAGGCGGCGGCTCCAGCGCGGCCGAACCTGGCCGTTGTGGAAGTAGAGCGCGCCGCCGGTCGGGTCCGGCCGCACGCCGGTAAGGGCGTCGCGCGCGGCCTGCTCGGACCAGGCCCAGCGCTCGGGGTTCTGCGGCACGTCGGACAGGCCGTCGCACCACCAGTGGAACTGGCAGCGGTAGCGCGCCTCGCCGCCTTCCTTGACGACGGCGCAGATGCTGTCGGGAAAGCGCTCGTCCGCCCAGCGGTTGAGCGTCACCCAGGCGACCGCCAGGCGGCCGACGCGGGGCTCGCCGCCGGCCTCGAAGTAGACGTTGAGCGCCAGGCACTCGAGCTCGCCCGGATCGATGTCCTGGGCAAGCCCGCCGCCCGGCCGGCCGAGCGCGACCAGCAGCAGCAGCGCCAGCGCACCGCTCATCCCGAAGGCCAGCCGGCCGACCCGACGGGACAGCCGGGCCGCGGGCCGCAGGTCCGGGCCGCCGGGCCGCCTCACGAGGCGACCAGCCGGCCGTCGCGCAGCGTGACGACGCGGTCCATGCGCTGGGCCAGCTCCAGGTTGTGGGTCGCGACCAGGGCGGCGAGGCCGGTCGCGCGCACCAGCTCGACCAGCATGTGGAACACGCTGTCGGCGGTGCCGGGGTCGAGGTTGCCGGTCGGCTCGTCGGCGAGCAGCAGGCGCGGCCGGTTGACGATCGCGCGGGCGATCGCGACGCGCTGCTGCTCGCCCCCGGACAGCTTGCCGGGCCGGTGGTCGAGGCGCTCGCCGAGGCCGACCGAGCGCAGCAGCTCGGCGCCGCGGTCGCGCGCCTGGCGGCGCGACAGCCCGGCGATGCGTTGCGGGACCATCAGGTTCTCCAGCGCCGTGAACTCGGGCAGCAGGTGATGATACTGATAGACGAAGCCGATGTGCGAGCCCCGGAGCTCGGTGCGGCGGCCGTCCGACAGGTTGTCGGCGCGCCGGCCGCCGATGTGGACCTCGCCGGCGTCGGGCCGCTCCAGCAGGCCGGCGATGTGCAGCAGGGTCGACTTGCCGGCGCCCGAGGGGCCGACCAGCGCGGCCAGCTCGCCGGGCTGCAGGTCGAGCTCGGCGCCGCTCAGGATCGCCAGGCTGCGTTCGCCCTGCCTGAAGGTCTTGGCGACGCCGCGCAGCGCCAGCGCCGGCGCGGCATCCTGCGCGCTCCAGGCAGCCTCACTCATAGCGCAGCGCCTCCACCGGATCGAGGCGGGCCGCCTGCCAGGCCGGCAGCAGCGGCGCCAGGAAGGAGATGCCGAGCGCCATGGCGACGACCTGGATCACCTCCATCGGGTCACGGTCGGCCGGCAGGTTGGTCAGGAAGTAGATCTCCGGATCGAAGACGTTGGTGCCGACCGCCGCCTCGACCCAGCCCTGGATGGTCGTGATGTGGTCGGTGAACAGCACGCCGAGCAGCACGCCGGCGAGCGTGCCGATCAGCCCGATCGCCGCCCCGCTCATGAAGAAGACGCGCAGGATCAGGCCGCGGCGCGCGCCCATGGTGCGCAGGATCGCGATGTCGCGGCCCTTGCCCTTCACCAGCATGTACTGGCCCGAGAGGATGTTGAAGGCGGCGACCAGGATGATCAGCGAGAGGATCAGGAACATGACGTTCCGCTCGACCTGGATCGCGTTGAAAAAGCTGGAGTTGGCGCGCTGCCAGTCGACGATGCGGTAGTTGCTCGGCACGAACTGCGAGACCTCGGCGGCGACCCGGCGCACCTCGTCCGGGTTGGCCAGGAACAGCTCGATGGCGTTGACCCGTTCCTTGAGGCGGAAGAACAGCTGGGCCTGCTCGAGCGGCAGGTACACGAAGGAGGAGTCGTACTCGTACATGCCGACGTCGAAGGTACCGGCGATGGTGTAGGACTTGACCCGGGGCAGCGTGCCGATCGCCGTGGTGTTGCCCTGTGGGCTGAGCAGCGAGAGGTCGGTGCCGGGGTAGCGGCCCATGGCCTGGGCCAGGCGCTGACCGACCAGGATGCCGTCGCCCTGGCGGAAGCGCTCGGCGGAGCCCTCCACCACGTTGTCGGCGATCAGCTTGCGCTGCAGCAGGTCGGCCGGGTCGAGGCCGCGCACCACGGCGCCGCGCGCCTTCTCGCCGGCCGTGACGATCGCCTGCTCCTGGATCTGCGGCACCACCAGGTCGACACCGGCGATCTGGCGCAGCTGGCCGGCGAGGTCCTGGTAGTGCTCGATGCCGTCGGTCGTGCCGTAGACCGTCAGGTGGCCGTTGATGCCGAGGATGCGGCCCAGCAGTTCCTGCCTGAAGCCGTTCATGACCGCCATCACGATGATCAGCGTCGCGACGCCCAGCGCGATGCCGAGCAGAGAGAAGGCGGCGATCACCGAGATGAAGGACTCCTGGCGGCGCGAGCGCAGGTAGCGCAGCGCCATCATGCGCTCGAAGGCGCCGAACACCATGGGCCCGGCCCCGCTCAGCCCGCGATGCGCTCGAGCGCCGCGTCGAGCGGCAGCTCCTGGCGCTCGCCGGTGGCCCGGCGCTTGAGCTCGACGACGCCGTTCTTGAGCTCGCGCGGGCCGACGATCAGCTGCCAGGGCAGGCCGATCAGGTCCATCGTGGCGAACTTGGCGCCGGCGCGCTCGGGCGTGTCGTCGTAGAGCGTCTCGACGCCGGCGCCCTGCAGCCCGGCGTAGATCTCGTCGCAGGCCCTGTCGCAGTCGGCATCGCCGGCCTTGAGATTGACCAGGCCGACCTTGAAGGGTGCCACCTCGTCCGGCCAGACGATGCCGGCCTCGTCGTGGCTGGCCTCGATGATCGCGCCGACCAGGCGCGACACGCCGATGCCGTAGGAGCCCATGTGCACCTCGGTCTCGCCGCCGTCGGGGGTCGCGACGCGCGCCCCGAGCGGCTTCGAGTACTTGGTGCCGAAGTAGAAGATGTGGCCGACCTCGATGCCGCGGCCCTGGTAGCGCCGCGCCTCGGGCACCGCCGCCTCGAAGGCGGCCGGGTCGTGCTTCTCGTCGGTGCGGGCGTAGAGCTTGGTGAAGTAGTCGACGACCTCGGCCAGCGCCGCCGGATCCTCGTAGTCGATGTCGCGGCCGAGCAAGTCGACGTCCAGGAACTCGCGGTCGCAGAACACCTCGGACTCGCCGGTCTCGGCCAGGATGATGAACTCGTGGCTGAGGTCGCCGCCGATCGGGCCGGTGTCGGCCTCCATCGGGATCGCGCGCAGGCCCATGCGCGCGAAGGTGCGCAGGTAGGCGACGAAGTGCGACTGGTAGGCCCGCCGCGCGCCCTCGTAGTCGAGGTCGAAGGAGTAGGCGTCCTTCATCAGGAATTCGCGCCCGCGCATCACGCCGAAGCGGGGCCGCACCTCGTCCCGGAACTTCCACTGGATGTGGTAGAGCTTCTGAGGCAGGTCGCGGTAGCTCTTCACGGCGCCCGCGAAGATGTCGGTGATCAGCTCCTCGTTGGTCGGGCCGTAGAGCATGTCGCGCTCGTGGCGGTCCTTGATGCGCAGCATCTCCGGGCCGTAGTCGTTGTAGCGGCCCGACTGCACCCAGAGGTCGGCCGACTGGATGGTCGGCATCAGGACCTCCTGATTGCCGGCCCGGTCCTGCTCCTCGCGGACGATGCGCTCGATGTTCTTGAGCACCCGGAAGCCCATGGGCAGCCAGGAGTAGATGCCGGCCGAGGCCTGGCGCACCATGCCGGCGCGCAGCATCAGCCGGTGCGAGACGATCTCCGCCTCCTTGGGGTTGTCGCGCAGGGTCGGCAGGAAGAAGCGGGAACGACGCATCGGGTCCTCGGCTGGGTGCAGTGCGGAAACGCGGCGGACACTAGCCGGATTGGCAGCGCGAGGGAATTGGTAAGGCGCCCTCGGGGACGGCCGGAACGGCACCGCGATGCAGGCGTTGCGGCGAGATGAGGCAAGCGGGCGACCGCCGGCGCTCCATTGCGCCGCTGCTGACAGCTGCTCTCTCACCCACGGCCAGGACCGCGCACGATGTTCCACGCGTCGCCGACGCTTCGACTCTCTTTTTCCGGATTCATGGCGACCGCCGTCGCCTTCGGGCCCGGGCGCATGGGCTACGGCCTGTTCCTGCCGCAGTTCCGCGAGAGCTTCGGGCTGTCGACCGAGACCGCCGGCCTGGTCGCCAGCTCGGCCTTCCTGGCCTTCCTGATCGCCTTGATCGCCGCCGGCGTCCTGACGCGGCGCTTCGGACCGCGCGTGCCGCTGGTCGCGGGCGGGCTGGCGGCGGCCGGCGGCCTTGCGGCCGTGGCGCTGGCGCAGGACGCGCTGCAGCTCGCCGCGGGCGTCGCGCTGGCGTCGAGCAGCGCCGGCCTGTCGTGGTCGCCCTACAACAACGCGGCCGAGCGGGTCGTGCCCAAGCAGCTCGAGGGCCGCGTGCTCGCGGTCATCAGCACCGGCACCACCATCGGCATCCTGGCCGCCGGAGCGGTGGCGCTCGCCGTCGTCTTCTCGGGCCTCGGCTGGCGCGCGACCTGGGCGGCCTTCGCCGCCGGCGGCCTCGCCGCCGCCGCGGCGAACGTCTGGCTGCTGCCCCGGGCGCCGAGCCCGCCGGAAGGGCTGACGGGCGAGACGCCGGGCGAGGACGGGCGACCCGGCGAGCTGGCGCGGCGCACGGCCGTGCCGCTGTACATCGCCGCCGCTTCCTTCGGCGTCACGAACGCGATCTACCTGTCCTTCGCCGTCGACCGGGTGACCCAGGGCGACGGTCTCGGCGGCCTGCCCGCCGGGGCGGTCGGCCCGGCGCTGTTCCTGGCCTTCGGGATCGCCGGCCTCGCCGGCCTGTTCACCGACGGGCTGCGCCGCGCGCTCGGCCTCTCCTGGCTGGTCCGCGGCGTCTTTCTCGCCTCGGCGCTGTCGCTCGCCCTGATCGGGCTGGCCCCCGGCTCCTGGCCGGCGACGCTCCTCTCCTCGGCCCTTCAGGGCGGTTGCCTGATGCTGATGAGCGCGCTCTTCTCGTTCTGGAGCGTCCGACTGTTTCCGCAGCTCGCCTCGCTGAGCTTCACGGCCGTGCTGGTGGCACTCGCCGTCGGCAACATCGTCGGCCCGGCATCGGCCGGCCTCGCCGCCGAGCGCTTCGGTTTCGAGGCGACTCTGCTGGCGACGGCCGCCCTGTCGCTGGCGACCGTGCCGCTGATCCCCTCGCCCGCCAGCCGTCGTCTGCCGGCGACGCCCTGAGCAGAGATGTCCCGCGCTAGGCTGACGGGGTGCGGCCCCGGGTCGAGGCGCGCGCCGGCGCCTCCGCGGCGAACAGCGGCACTCCCAGCGCCAGGCGCACCAGGTCCGCCTGCCGCGACACCCCGGTCTTGGCGAAGATGCTGCGCAGGTGGCTGCGCGCCGTCTCGTGGGCGATGCCCAGGCGCTCGGCGGCGCGGGCCGGCGGTTGGCCGCACAGCACCTGGCCCGCGACCTGCTGCTCGGCGGGCGTCAGGCCGTAGAGCTGGCGCAGCAGCCCCGCCGCGGCCTCCGGGTCCTGCCCCGGCCCCGCGACCGCAACCAGCGCGGTCGCCGGCTCCTCCGGCCCGCGCGTCGTCCCCGCTCCCGCGGGCGGCAGCACGCGCAGGGTCGCCTGCAGCCAGCCGCCGTCCTCCGCGCCGGTCAGGCGGGTCGCCAGCTCAGCCGGCAGCAGCGCCGCGCAGTCGCCGCAGCCCTGGCTGCGCCAGCAGCCGAAGGCGCGGCCGGCGAGCCGGCGCAGCGCGTCGGCGACGGCGGCGCCGGCCGTCTCGAGCAGCGCCTCGCCGGCTCGGTTGCGCGGCGCCACGCGACCGGCTTCGTCGAGCAGGAACAGCCCCCAGGGCAGCAGGTCGAGAACCGCCGCGGCCTCGGCGGCGCTCTCGGCCTCGCGCTCGCGCAGGCCGCGCAGCCTCAGCGCGCGCGCGAGATGCGGCAGCAGCGCCTCGTAGAGCGCGACCTCGCGCGCGCCGAACGGCCCCTCCTGGCGGGAGCGGAAGACTCTCAGGCCGATCGAGCGCCGGCCGTCGGAGAAGACGAAGGCGCCGAGCGCGTGCTCGGTGCCGAGCTTGCTGTAGAGCTCGCGGTAGGCGCGGCTCGACTGGTAGGCGCGGTAGCGGCTGATCATCGTGTCGGTGCGCACCGTGCCGAGCGGATGACGGACCAGGTCCTCGAGCCGCAGGTCGTCGGCGCGCAGGTCGCCCAGGTAGGCGCTGCGGTAGGCCGTGCCCATGCCGAACTCCTCGGCGAAGCTCAGCGCGCCGCTGTCGTGCTCGCGGATCAGGAAGACCGCGCTGCGCGCGCCGCACAGCCGGGCGATCTCGGGCACCACCTCGCCCCAGGCCTGCTCGGCGACGCCCGCGTCGTAGATGCGCTCGACCAGTCGATCCGGCGGCTCCATCGCGGCTTCACTCTTCCCACGCCAAGAGACCGCCGCAGGATGTGGGAAACGCCGGCGCCCGACAATCGGCTTGTGCCGGCCGCTTTCGTCGGCGTCGTAACCCGTTCGGGTGATGGGCGCCCCGCGGCGAGCGGCTAGCATGGGCGCGCCGGCGTCGGACAGGGCCCGGCCAAGATCAAGACGACCAAGAGCACGACATCCCGGGAGGACCCTTCATGCCCAAGCAGATTTCGTCGAGCGGCCGTCGCGGCTTCATGCTGGCCGCCGCCGCCGCCCCGCTCGCGGCGGGCCTCGCCGCCCGCCCCGCCCGCGCCCAGGAGCAGTTCGCCTGGCGCTTCCAGACGCTCTGGGCCGCCGGCTCGGTCAACATGGAGATCTTCGAGGACTTCTGCGCGCGCGTCGCCGAGATGAGCGGCGGCCGCCTGACCATCGAGCCGCTGGCCAGCGGCGCCGTGGTCGGGCCGCTGGAGATGTACGACGCGGTCGCCAACGGCATCCTCGACGGCCAGAACGGCGGCGGCGGCTACGTCGCCCAGAAGGACATCGCCTTCGTCATGCTCGGCGACCTCGCCGGCGCCTACGAGCGGCCGGACCAGATGCAGGCCTGGTACGAGTACGGCGGCGGCAAGGAGCTGGCCCGCGAGCTCTACGCCGACTACGGCACCTACCATGTCGGCCTGGTCTGGCACGGCATGGAGTCGATCCCCAGCAAGGTCGCGATCCACGGCGTCGACGAGCTCAAGGGCGTCAAGATGCGCGCGCCGACCGGCGCGGTCAGCACGCTGCTCGAGCGCTTCGGCGGCGCGCCGGTCAACCTGCCCGGCAGCGAGGTCTACACCTCGCTGGAGCGCGGCGTGCTCGACGCCACCGACTGGGGCACGCTGTCGATGAACGTCGACCTCGGCTTCGAGAAGGTCGCCGAGTACGCGCTCTACCCGGGCTTCCACTCGATGCCGGCGACCGACATCGTGGTCAACATGGACCGCTGGAACGCGCTGCCCGACGATCTCAAGGCGATCCTGACGGTCGCGACCCGCGACTTCGGCCGCGAGATGTACCAGCGCCTGATGATCGCCGACCAGAAGATCGCCCGGAACGCCGAGGAGATCGGCCTGACGCTGATCGACTGGCCGGACGCCGAGCGCCGCAAGTTCCGCGAGGCGGCCGCCGAGGTCTGGCAGGAGCTGGCCGCGGAATCGCCGATGGCCAAGCGCATCGTCGACAGCCAGACCGACTTCCTCAAGGAGATCGGGCTGCTCTAGGAGCCTGCCGGTTCGCGCCCCGATGACCCGCCTGTCGATCCTGCTCGGCGAGTGGCTGGCGCCGCTGTTCCTGGTGACGGTGCTGATCTCGGTCTACGAGGTCGTGCTGCGCTACGGCTTCGCGGCGCCGACCAGCTGGGTCCACGAGCTGACGGTGCTGCTCAGCGCCTGCTGCTTCGTGGTCAGCGGCCTCTACGCCCTGGCGCGCGGCGAGCACATCCGCATCACCGTGCTCAGCGACCGCCTGCCGCCGCGCGTGCGGCAGGCGGTCGACATCCTGACCCTGCTGCTCGCCCTGCTGTTCCTGCTGGCGATCGTCTGGGGCGGCTGGCCGCAGGCCTGGCAGGCGCTGTGGAACTGGCAGAGCACGCGCACCGCCTTCGATTCCCCGACCCCGGCGATCCTCAAGCCGCTGCTGGTCGTGGTCGCCGCGCTGATGGTCGCCCAGCTGCTGGCCCAGCGCGGCGTCGCCGCCCGTCCGCCCGGGGACCGCGCCGGCCCGCCCGCTTCCGGGACCGACTGACGCCGACATGGATCTCGGACTCATCACCCTGCTGATGGCCGGCGCGATCGTGCTGCTGATGATGCTCGGCGTGCCGCTGGTCTTCGTCACCGGCTCGGTCGCCGTGGTCACGCTGCTCCTGACCTTCGGCCCGGACGCGCTGCCGCTGATCTCCAGCCGCATCTACTCGACGGTCGACAGCTACGCGCTGGTCGCCGTGCCGATGTTCGTGCTGATGGCGGCGATCCTGGAGCGCGCGGGCGTCGCGCGCGAGCTCTACGACGCCATGCACGCCTGGTCGGGCCGGCTGCGCGGCGGCGTCGCGCTGCAGACCATGGTCGCGGCCGTCATCATGGCGGCGATGACCGGCATCGTCGGCGGCGAGGTGATGCTGCTCGGCATGGTCGCGCTGCCGCAGATGCTGCGCCTCAACTACGACCGCAAGCTGGCGATCGGCACGATCTGCGCCGGCGGCTCGCTGGGCACCATGATCCCGCCCTCGCTGGTGCTGATCATCTTCGGCCTGACCGCCAGCGTCTCGATCGGCGACCTCTTCCTGGCCTCGATCGGCCCCGGCCTGCTGCTGGCGACGCTCTACCTGCTCTACATCTGGTTGCGTTGCTGGATCGACCCCTCGATGGGCCCGCCGGCCAACGAGGGCGAGGCGCTGCCGCTCGGCGCCCGGCTGGCCCTGCTCAAGGGCCTGGCGCTGCCGCTCGGCGTGGCGGCGCTGGTGCTCGGCAGCATCTACGCCGGCATCGCCGCGGTCAGCGAGGCCGCCGCGGTCGGCGTCGCCGGCGCGATCGCCTGCGCGGCGGTGCGCGGCAAGCTCACCCTCGGCCTGCTGCTCGACGTCTGCCGCCAGACCATGAAGGTCTGCGGCACCATCCTCTGGCTGACCTTCGGCGCCAGCGCGCTGATCGGGGTCTACGGCCTGATCGGCGGCACGCGCTTCGTCTCCACGCTGATGGCCGACCTGCCGCTCGGCCCGCTCGGCATCGTCGCCGTCATGATGCTGATCGTCTTCGTGCTCGGCACGGTCATGGACTGGATCGGCATCTGCCTGCTGACCATGCCGATCTTCGTGCCGCTGGTCCGCGAGCTCGGCTTCGATCCCGTCTGGTTCGGCGTGCTGTTCTGCCTGAACGTGCAGATGGCCTACCTCAGCCCGCCGTTCGGGCCGGCCGCCTTCTTCCTGAAGAGCGTGGCGCCGCCCGACGTCACGCTGCAGGAGATCTTCGCCGCCATGATCCCCTTCATCCTGCTCCAGTCGATCGCGCTCGGCGTGCTGCTGTTCTGGCCGCCGCTGGCGCTCTGGCTGGTCGGCCGCTGAGCCCCCTCGCCCTTCGACGACGCCCCATCACAGGAGTATCCCGCCATGCAGCTCACCCCCGAACAGGTCGCGGAGTACGCCGAGAAGGGCTACGTGCTGGTCCCCGGCCTGCTCAAGGCGCCCGAGCTCGAGGTGCTGGAGGCCGCGATGCACGCGGTCACGCGGCGCGACGGCCCCGAGGTCATGCGCGAGAAGAACGGCCAGCCCCACGTCGTCTACGGCATGCACATGCTGGACGAGCGCTTCCGCGCGCTGTCGCGCCACCCCGGCCTGGTCGGCCCCGCCGAGCAGCTGCTCGGCAACCGCATCTTCGTCCACCAGTCGCGGGTCAACGTGAAGCAGACCGGCGGCGCCATCGTCGACTGGCACCAGGACTTCGGCACCTACCACCGGGTCGACGGCGTGCCCGAGCCCAGGGGCCTGATGATCTCGATCCTGCTCGACGAGGTCACCGCCTGCAACGCGCCGCTGATGCTGGTGCCCGGCACCCAGACCGCCGGCCTGGTCTCCGAGGCGCGGATCAACCCCGACGCCGAGGACCATGCCTCGGCCGCGAAGTACCGCTACGACATCTCGCTGGAGACGCTCGACGGACTGGTGCGCGAGCACGGCCTGGAGGCGATCACCGGCCCGGCCGGCTCGGTGCTGTTCATGAACATGAACGTGGTCCACGGCTCGACCGTCAACATCACGCCGCTGCGCCGGGTGATCCTCTATCTCAACGTCTGCGCCGTCGACAACCGCGGCGAGACCTTCGCCCGGCCGGAGTACCTGGCGGCGCGCGACTTCTCGCCGATCGAGCCGCTCGGCGAGGACTGCCTGCTGACGTTCCGCGAGACGGTGAAGGGGTGACGGCGATGCGCGACAACCCGGTCAAGAAGAAGCTGCTCGCCGGCGAGGCCGCCTTCGGCACCATGGTCTTCGAGTTCGCCTCGCCCGGCCTGCCGGCGGTGCTGCGCGCCGCCGGCGCCGAGTTCGCGCTCTACGACATGGAGCACAGCGGCATCTCGATGGAGGAGATGAAGCGCCAGCTCTCCTACTGCCGCGGCCTCGGCCTGGTGCCGATCGTCCGGCCGCCGGGCAAGCAGTACCAGTTCTGCGCGCGCCTGCTCGACCTCGGCGCAATGGGCCTGATGCTGCCGATGGTCGAATCGCGCGCCGAGGCCGAGGAGATCGTCTCCTGGACCCGCTACCCGAAGCGCGGCGTGCGCGGCGCCATCTTCGGCGGCGCCCACGACGACTACGCCGGCGGCGACATCGCCGAGAAGATGCGCATCGCCGAGGAGCGCACCCTCGTGCTGGCGATGATCGAGACCGAGAAGGGGGTGGCCAACGCCGAGGAGATCATCGCCGTCGACGGCATCGACGGCGCCCACCTCGGCCAGTTCGACCTCTCGCTGTCGCTCGGCATCCCCGGCCAGGTCGGCGCCCCGCCGATCGACGCGGCGGTCGAGACGATGCTCGCCGCCTGCCGCCGACACGGCAAGTTCGCCGCCTGCATGGCGCCGAGCGTCGAGATCGGCCGCGCCTGGCTCGACCAGGGCTTCTCGATGGTCTCCTACAGCTACGACATCGGCCTGCTCTCGGGCGCCTTGGCGGCAGGGATAGCGGAGCTAAAACAGAGGTAGAAGAAGGCTCCGCCGCTGCCGCCACTCGGCCCACGTCATTCTACGATAAAAGGAACATATCTAGCCACCTTGCTATTTAAAATTGTTTTGTTCTGATCCCCTCCGTTCCTGGCCTAGACTTCGGCCGGCAACCAAGGCGCGATCCGGCCGGGCGTCTCCGCACGCGCATCCGGCCGGTCGGGCAGCGCGCAAAGGGGGGGGGGGGACAGAGATGACACAGCTTTCGCAGGCCGGCGCCGCGGCCCAAGCCCAGATCGACCAACCCTACTACGGGCTCGTCTACCTGGCGCTCGCCACGCTCTGCTACCGCGCCGACGGTGGCGCCACCAACAGCGTCATCCAGTCGGAAATCGAAACCTACGTGAAGGGCCAGTTCCTGCCGGCCCTGCCGGCCGCGCCGGACAAGCCGGACGCGCCGCCCGTGACCGGCCGATGGCAGATGGAATGGGGGCCGGCGATCACCGGCAAGAACGCCAACCTGATGTTCGCCCTCTCCTACCGCGACACCGGCGCCGAAGACGATCCCCCGGTCTTCGCCGCCGTCTGCATCCGCGGCACCGACACCGCCTCCAGCTATGCGGGCGACATCACCCAGATCATCGAGGACCTGGACGCCGTGCTGAAGGTCAAGTGGACCGACGCGGTGGACGGCACCTGTCCCGGCGGCGAGGGCCTGCTCGACGATGCGGCGCGCATCGCGCAGGGCAGCTGCATCGGATTGAAGGATCTGCTCGCGGCGACGGACGGCAAGACCGGGCAAGGCGTCGAGGGTTGGCTCGAGGGCTTCCTGCGCCGCCATCCCGACACGCCGGTCGTGGTCACCGGCCACAGCCTCGGCGGCTGCCAGACCACGGTCATGGCGCTCTACCTGCAGCAGAAGCTCGCGCAGGCGAAGATCTGCCCCAATCCCTTCGCGCCGCCGACGGCCGGCAACCGCAAGTTCGCCGAGCTCTACAACGCCGCCTTCGCGAGCGAGGACCGCGCGACGGGAAACCTCTGGTGGAACGACATGGACCTCGTGCCCCAGGCCTACACCCAGGGGCTTGGCCCCGACAGCATCCCGTCGCTGCGCCACATCCCCAACCTCTGGGGCCGCTACGGCGGGCCGGACTGCCCCGAGGAGCTTCGAAAGACCATCGCAAACTGGGCGGAGATCTATCTCGGCTACGAGCAGCCGGTCCTGCATGCGGCCGGCGCGGGGGCCGCCCGCAATTTCCAACTGAGGGGTTCCGTCGGCAGCCCGGACGAAGTCGAGAAGCTGCTCGCGAACATGGGCAGCGGCATGGACCCGGCGAGCTGGAAGGCGCAGATCATCTATCAGCACTTCCCGCCGGTCTACCACCAGCTCATGAGCAGCCAGCTCGCGGGCCAGTTGGCCGACTACCCCTTCCTGCCGCCCGCCCCGCCGCTCGAAAGCTGACGCGGCCGGCCGGCGGGGCCGCGCAACTACGCCGCCTTCTGCCCCTGCTTCGCCACCTTGGCGAGCTCCTCGAGCAGGCGGCGGGAGCCCTGGAGGCGGGCCTTGGCGCCGTCCCAGCCGCGCTTGTAGACCAGCTTGTGGTCGGGGCGCAGGATCACCCGGCCCTGCTGGCGCTGCAGGAAGGCGATCAGGCCGCCGGGATTGGCGAAGTCGCCGCCGCGGAAGGTGACGACCGCGCCCTTCGGGCCGGCGTCGAGCTTCTCGACCCCGGCGTCGCGGCAGAGGCGCTTGATCGCCATGACCTCGAGCAGGTTCTCGACCGCGTCGGGCAGCGGCCCGAAGCGGTCGATCAGCTCGGCGGCGAAGGCCTCGATCTCGCCGCGGTCGACCAGGGTCGCGAGGCGCCGGTAGAGGCTGAGCCGCACGTTGAGGTCGCGCACGTAGTCCTCGGGGATCAAGACCGAGGTGCCGAGGTTGATCTGCGGCGTCCAGCTCTCCTCGGCCGGCGCGGCGCCCTCGCCGGCGGCCGGCGCCGCGGCGCCCTCGGCCTGGGCGCGCGCCGTGGCCACCGCCTCCTCGAGCAGCTGCTGGTAGAGCTCGATGCCGACCTCGCGGACGTGGCCCGACTGCTCCTCGCCGAGCAGGTTGCCCGCACCGCGGATGTCGAGGTCGTGGCTGGCGAGGCTGAAGCCGGCGCCCAGGGTGTCGAGCGTCTGCATGACGTGCAGGCGCTTCTCGGCCGCCCCGGTCAGGGTCTTGCCGGGCCGGAGCGTGAAGTAGGCGTAGCCGCGCTGCTTAGCGCGGCCGATGCGGCCCCGCAGCTGGTAGAGCTGCGCCAGGCCGAAGAGGTCGGCGCGGTGGATGATCAGCGTGTTGGCGCTCGGGATGTCGAGGCCGGACTCGACGATGTTGGTCGAGAGCAGCAGGTCGAAGCGCCGCTCGACGAAGGCCGACATGACGTCTTCCAGCTGGGTCGGCGAGAGCTTGCCGTGGGCGACGCCGATCTTGATCTCCGGCACCAGCGCCGTCAGCCGCTCCTGCAGCCCGGCGAGGTCCTCCAGGCGCGGCGCCACGTAGAAGGTCTGGCCGCCGCGGAAGTGCTCGCGCAGGATCGCCTCGCGCACGACCACCGGGTCGTAGGGCAGCACGAAGGTGCGCACCGCCAGGCGGTCGACCGGCGGCGTGGCGATCAGGCTGAGCTCGCGCACGCCGGAGAGCGACAATTGCAGGGTGCGCGGGATCGGCGTCGCGGTCAGGGTCAGCACGTGGACGTCGGCGCGCAGCGCCTTCAGCCGCTCCTTCTGCTTGACGCCGAAGTGCTGCTCCTCGTCGACGATGACCAGCTTCAGGTCCTTGAACTTCACCGATTCGGCCAGCAGCGCGTGGGTGCCAACGACGATGTCGATCTTGCCCTCGGCGAGCTCGGTCTTGACCTGCGCGGCCTCCTTGGCGCCGACCAGGCGCGACAGCTGGGCGATGCGCACCGGCAGGCCGGCGAAGCGCTCGGCGAAGGTCTTGTAGTGCTGGCGCGCGAGCAGCGTCGTCGGCACCACGACCGCGACCTGCTGTCCGCCCATGGCGGCGACGAAGGCGGCGCGCAGCGCCACCTCGGTCTTGCCGAAGCCGACGTCGCCGCAGATCAGGCGGTCCATCGGCCGGCCGCTGTCGAGGTCGCCCAGCACCTCGTCGATGGCGCGCAGCTGGTCGTCGGTCTCGGGATAGGGAAAGCGCGCGCAGAACTCGTCGTAGAGACCTTCCGGCGGCTTGCTCGGGTCGATCTGCTTGAGCTCGCGCGCCGCGGCGATGCGGATCAGCTCGTCGGCCGCCTCCTTCAGGCGCTCCTTGACCCTGGCCTTGCGCGCCTGCCAGTTCGACTGGCCCAGGCGGTCGAGCTCGACCTCGGCGTCGCCCGAGCCGAAGCGCGACAGCACCTCGATGTTCTCGACCGGCACGAACAGGCGGTCGTTGCCGTGGTAGAGCACCTTCAGGCAGTCGTGCGGCGCGCCGCCGACGTCGATCGTCTCCAGCGCCTCGTAGCGGCCGATGCCGTGGTCGACGTGGACCACGTAGTCGCCCTCGGTCAGCGTCGAGACCTCGGTCAGGAAGTTCTCGGCGCGGCGTCGCTTGGCCGCCGGGCGGACGATGCGCTCGCCCAGGATGTCGGTCTCGGTGACCAGGGTGAAGCCGGAATCGCCGAAGCCGTGCTCCTCGCCGAAGGTGACCAGGACCACGGCATCGGCCGGCTGCTCGCCGACTTCCGACCAGGACTCGGCGACGGCGAGCGGGCCGATGCGGTGCTCGGCGAGCAGGTGGCGCAGGCGCTCGCGCGAGCCCGAGGAGTAGCCCGCGACCAGGGTGCGCCGGCCGGCCTTGCGCTCGGCGGCGAGGTAGCTCTCGACCTCGGGCCAGAGCTTCTCGGCGGTGCGCGCGTCGGCGAAGTCGCGGACATGCCGGCCGCCGGCGTCCTCGACGTTGCCGCCGACCGCGGCGAAGGGCTCGAAGACGACGCTGGCCCTCTCGGCCAGGCGCTCGTCCCACTCGGCGGCGGTCAGGTAGAGCGCATCGACCGGCAGCGGCCGGTAGGGCGCGCTGCCCTGGGCGGCCGCGGCCTCGATCGAGCTGCGCGCCTCGTGGAAGTCGCCGATCGTCTCCAGGCGCGTGTCGCGCGCCTCCTCGGCCTGGTGGTCGAGCGTGACCGCCGCGTCGGGCAGGTAGTCGAGCAGCGTCTCCAGCCGCTCGTAGAACAGCGGCAGCCAGTGCTCCATGCCGGGGTGCGGCCGGCCCTCGCTGACCGACTGGTAGAGCGGGTCCTCGCCGCGCACCGCGCCGAAGGCCTCGCGGTAGCCGCTGCGGAAGCGCTGCACCGAATCGGGGTCGAGCAGCACCTCGCTGGCCGGCAGCAGCTCCAGGCGCTCGGCCTTGCCGCTGGAGATCTGGGTCAGCGCGTCGAAGGTGCGGATGGACTCCAGCTCGTCGCCGAAGAAGTCGAGGCGCAGCGGCTGCTCGGCGCCGGTCGGGAAGAGGTCGACGATGCCGCCGCGCAGGGCGTACTCGCCGGGCTCGCCGACCGTCTCGACCCGCTCGTAGCCGTTGCGGTTGAGGAAGCCGGTCAGCGCCTCGGTCTCGAGCCGGTCGCCGGGCGCCGCGGAGAGCCCGCGGTCGGCCAGCGCCGCGCGCGGCGGCAGGCGCTGCAGCAGCGCGTTGACCGTGGCGATGACGATGCGGCCGCCGGGCCTGCCCTGCCCGTTCCCGCCCGGGCTCTCGCCGCGCATCAGCTCGGAGAGCGTCGCCAGGCGGCGCGCGACCAGGTCGCGGTGCGGCCCGACGCGGTCGTAGGGCAGGCAGTCCCAGGCCGGGAAGCTCAGCACCTCGACCTCGGGGTCGTAGAAGGCCAGCGCGTCGGCCAGGCGCGCCATGCGCGCGTCGTCGCGCGCGACATGCAGGATCGGCCGCGTCCCGCCCTTGCCGGCGCGCTCGCGCGCGGCGCGGCTGAGCAGCAGGGCATCCAGTCCCTCCGGCGCGTTCGCGATCCGCGAGCGGCCGGACAGCTCCAGCAATTCGGTCAGCACTATGCTTTATCGTCCGAGAGTTATGGCTCGTACCTGAAGTCGCGCAGCAACTTCATGACGTCGTGGTCCAGCTCCGGCGGCGGCGCCACCGCCCCGGTCATCCAGTTGTACAGATCGGGGTCGGCCTCCAGCAACAAGGCTTCGTAGCGATCCAGCTGCGCGCGGTCGAAGTCCGCCAGATGGCGATCCGCGAAGCTGCCGACAAGCAGGTCCATCTCCCTGGTGCCGCGGTGCCAGCTGCGGAAGCGCAGCCGCTTGCGCCGGACCTCCAGCGTCTCGTCCTTGGTCGAGAGGCTCTCGCGCCCCAAGCTCTCGCTGTTCCGGTCGGTTCCGGCCATTTCCCCTCTCCGTCGCAGGCGCCATGATATAGAGGCCCGTCGGCGCCGCGTCACCCGGGACGCGGCCGGACCCAGCCATTCCCTGAGCGCCGCCCGCGGCGCGCCCATCCGAAGCGGCCCGTCTTGCGCCCGACCCTGCTCAACCCGCTGTTCGCCGAGATCGAGACGCTGCCCGGGGTCGGGCCGCGCCTGGCCAAGCTGTTCCAGCGCCTGGCGGGCCCGCGCGTCGTCGACCTCTGCTGGCACCTGCCGAGCGGCCTGATCGACCGGCGCTATCGGCCCTTCGTCGCGGAGGCCGAGCCGGGCCGCGTCGCCACCCTGACCCTGGTCGTCGACGAGCACCTGCCGGGCCGCAGCCCGCGCCAGCCCTATCGCGTGCGCGCCCACGACAGCAGCGGCACGATCGAGCTGGTCTACTTCCACGCCAAGGGCGACTGGCTGGCCAAGCTGCTGCCGCGCGGCGAGACCCGGGTGGTCAGCGGCAAGCTCGAGGCCTTCGGCGGCCAGCCGCAGATGGCCCATCCCGACTACGTCGCCAAGCCCGGCGACGACGACCTGCCGGCGGTCGAGGCCGTCTACCCGCTGACCGCCGGGCTGCAGCCCAAGGTCGTCTGGAAGGCGGCGCGCGCCGCCGTCGCCCGGGCGCCGGACCTGCCGGAATGGCAGGACCCGGCCTGGCTGAAGCGCCGGGGCTGGAGCGGCTGGCGCGCGGCCCTGGAAACGGCGCACGCGCCCGACGACGAGGCGGCGCTCTCGGCCCTGGCGCCGGCGCGCCAGCGCCTCGCCTACGACGAGCTGCTGGCCAATCAGCTGGCGCTCGCCCTGGTGCGCCGCCGCCAGCGCCACAGCCGCGGCCGGGCGATCCGCGGCGACGGCCGCCTGGCCCGGCGGGTCCAGGAGGCCCTGCCCTTCGCGCTGACCGCCTCGCAGCAGGCGGCGCTCGAGGAGATCCGCGCCGACATGGCCGAGCCGGTCAAGATGCTGCGCCTGCTGCAGGGCGACGTCGGCAGCGGCAAGACGGTGGTCGCGCTGCTCGCCATGCTGAATGCCGTCGAGTGCGGCGCCCAGGCCGTGCTGATGGCGCCGACCGAGATCCTGGCGCGCCAGCACCTGGCGACGATCCGGCCGCTGGCCGAGGCGGCGGGCCTGGAGGTGCTGCTGCTGACCGGGCGCGAGAAGGGGCGCAACCGCGCGGCGATCCTGGAGCGGCTGTCGAGCGGCGCGGCCAGCCTGGCGGTCGGCACCCACGCGCTGTTCCAGGACGACGTCGGCTTCGCCGACCTGGCGCTGGCCGTGGTCGACGAGCAGCACCGCTTCGGCGTGCACCAGCGCCTGCAGCTCTCGGCCAAGGGCGGCGGCGCCGACGTCCTGGTCATGACCGCGACGCCGATCCCGCGGACGCTGGAGCTGACCGCCTACGGCGACATGGACGTCTCGCGGCTGACCGGCAAGCCGGCCGGCCGCAAGCCGGTCGACACCCGCACGATCCCGCTGGAGCGCCTGGAGCAGGTGATCGAGGCGGCGGGACGCGCGATCGTCGCCGGCGGCAAGGTCTTCTGGGTCTGCCCGCTGGTCGAGGAGTCGGAGACCAGCGACCAGGCCGCCGCCGAGGAGCGTTTCCGGGTGCTCGATCAGCGCTTTCCCGGCAAGGTCGCGCTGGTCCACGGCCGCCTGAAGGGCACTGAGAAGGACGCCGCCATGGCCGCCTTCGCCGAGGGCCCCGCCGACATCCTGGTCGCGACCACGGTGATCGAGGTCGGCGTCGACGTGCCGGCGGCCACGGTGATGGTCATCGAGCAGGCCGAGCGCTTCGGCCTCGCCCAGCTGCACCAGCTGCGCGGCCGCATCGGCCGCGGCGACAAGCCCGGCACCTGCCTGCTGCTCTACAAGGGCCCGCTCGGCGAGACGGCGCGCGAGCGTCTCAAGGTGCTGCGCGAGACCGACGACGGCTTCCGCATCGCCGAGAAGGACCTGGAGCTGCGGGGCGCCGGCGAGCTGCTCGGCACCCGCCAGTCGGGGCTGCCCGAATTCCGCCTCGCCGACATCGCCGTGCACGGCGAGTTGCTGGCCGCGGCGCGCGACGACGTGCGCCTGATCCTGGACCGGGACCCCGAGCTCGCCGGCGCGCGCGGCCAAGCCCTGCGCGTCCTGCTCTACCTCTTCGAGCGCGACCAGGCGATCCGCTACCTGCGCTCGGGGTGAGGCGCCGTCACTGGCGCGCTTTCCCCACCGTCATTCCCGCGAAGGCGGGATTCCATAGGGAACCGCCGTCGAGGCTCAACCCACGACCGAACGCGCTTGCGGAAGGTCACCCTGGATTCCCGCCTCCGCGGGAATGACGAGAGAAAACGGGAAGCCGGCTCAGTCCCCGCTGGCGACCCGGCGGGCGGTCTCGCCGATGTTGGCGCCGACCGCCAGCTCGGTCGGGTCGACCTCGCCGTCGCCGCGGTCGACCGGCGTCACGATGCCGCCGGAGACGACCATCTTCAGGCCCTCCTCGACCGTCATCGACAGCGGAATGACGTCCTCCTGCGGCACGAACATCAGGAAGCCCGAGGTCGGGTTCGGCGTGGTCGGCAGGAAGACGTTGATGACGTGCTTCGCCGTCAGCTCCTGGACGTGGCCCTCGGTCTTGCCGGTGATGAAGCCGATCGCCCAGACGCCGGGTCGCGGGTACTGGAACAGCACGCACTCGCGGAAGGCGTCGGAGCGCGCCGCCATGACCGTCTCGAAGATCTGCTTGAGCGCGCCGTAGATCGAGCCGACGACCGGGACGCGGGCCAGGGCCCAGTCGCTGGCACGCATCAGCCAGCGGCCGATCAGCCCGGCGGCCAGCATGCCGATCAGCGTCAGGCCGAGGAACACGACCAGCAGGCCGAGGCCGGGGATGTCGACGCCCAGCCCGTCGGTCGGGATCCAGGTGCCGGCCGCCCACTCCGGCGGCAGCTTCGGCGCGATCTCGCCGTGCCACAGCTTGGCCAGCAGGTAGCCGGGGTTCCACTGCGGCGGGATCGGCGGCGCCAGGCGGGAGTCGACGAAGGCGACGACGCGCCAGGCCAGCCACAGGGTGATCGCGAAGGGCGCGGTGACCAGCAGGCCGGCCAGGAAGTAGTTGCGCAGCTTGGCCCAGGGGCCGATGCGCGTCGGCGGCGGCGGCGCCGAGAGCGCCAGCGCGCTAGGCCGCTCGTCGGGGTCGGGCACGACGATGCCGCCGGAGATCACCAGCTTCAGCCCCTGCTCGACCGAGATGTCGAGGGGATGGACCTCCTGCTTGGGCACGAACAGCAGGAAGCCGGTCGTCGGGTTCGGGACCGCGGGAATGAAGACCGCAATCACCTCGTCGCTGGTCCGGCGCTGCACCTCGCCGCGGGCCACCGCGGTGACGAAGCCGATCGCCCAGCAGCCCTTGTAGGGGTACTCGACCAGCACGACCTGGCGGAAGGCCTGGGAGCGCTGGGCCAGCACGGTCTCGAAGATCTGCTTGATCGCCGAGTAGACGCTGCGCAGCACCGGCACGCGCGCCAGCAGGCGCTCGCCGTAGCCGGTCGCCAGGCGGCCGATGTAGCCGGCCGCGAGCATGCCGACCAGGGTCACCGCGAGCAGCGTCACCAGCACGCCGAGCCCCGGCACCGAGAACGGCAGGTAGCTCTCGGGATTCCAGCGCGCCGGCAGCATCGGCATGACCGTCCCGTCGACGAAGTCGATCAGCCCCCAGGCGATCCACACCGTGATGGCGAGCGGCGCGGTGACCAGTACGCCGGCCAGGAAGTAGTTGCGGATGCGGCCGAAGAAGCCGCGTCTCTTGGTCAGCGCCGCGAGCGGATCGCCCTTGCCTGCCTTGTTCTTCTTGCGCATCGAGATCCCGGTCCGAGACGCCCCCGCTTCGGGGCGCCCTGTCTATATGGCGCGCCGTCGCCGATCCGCTATGGCGCCCGCACTCGGCAACGGCCGCCGCTCAGGCGCCGGCCGAGAAGAAGGCCAGCAGGGCGTCCCGAGTCGCCGCGGGCGCCTCCTCCGGCAGGAAGTGCCCGCAGGGCAGCGCCTCGCCGGAGACCCGTTCGGCCGCCGCGCGCCACAAGGCCGGCACGTCGTAGCTGCGCCCGACGAAGCCCTCGGCGCCCCAGAGCGCGAGCAGCGGGCACTCGACCAGCCGGTCGGCGTCGGCCTCGTCGTGGCGCAGGTCGATGCCGGCGGCGGCGCGATAGTCCTCGCAGCTGGCGTGGATCGCCGCCGGCTCGCGGAAGCAGCGCTTGTACTCCGCGACCGCCTCGGGGTCGAAGGCGCCGTCGCCGCGCCCCCAGCGATCGAGGCAGGACTGCAGCCAGCCGTCCGGGTCGGCGGCGATCATGCGCTCCGGCAGGTCGTAGGGCTGGATCAGGAAGAACCAGTGGAAGTAGGCGGTCGCGAAGGCCTGGTCGGTCGCCCGGTACATCGCCCGGGTCGGTGCGATGTCGAGCACCGCGGCCCGCGTCAGGCGCTGCGGGTGGTCGAGCGCCAGGCGGTGCAGCACGCGGGCGCCGCGGTCGTGGCCGGCCGCGGCGAAGCGCAGGAAGCCGAGGGCCTCCATGACCTCGACGACGTCGACGGCCATCGCCCGCTTGGCATAGGTCGAGTGGTCGCCGCCGCCCGGCGGCTTCGAGCTGTCGCCGTAGCCGCGCAGGTCCGGGCAGACGACGGTGAAGCGCTCGGCCAGCGCCGGCGCCACGCGGTGCCAGATCACGTGGGTCTGCGGGTAGCCGTGGAGCAGCGCCAGCGGCGGCCCGTCGCCGCCGATGCGCAGATGGATGTCGGCGCCGGAAGTGGCGACCCGTCTGCTCTCGAAGCCTTCGAACACGCCGCCGCCTATCCCTCGCTCTGGCCGCCGCCTGCACGGGCGCCGCTGCAGTCGCCAAGCCTGGCGCCTGCCGGGACACCGCGGGCGCAGCATAGACGGCACGCCGGCCGCAGGAAATGGCAGCCTTGGAGAAAGCCTCCCGGCTGGACGAAGTCCGGAGGGATGGCCGGGACCGCTAGTCGACGAGCGTCCGCCGTGCGGGCCGTCGCGTCACCGGAGGCGTCGGAAAGGAAGGGTTGGTGCGGCTGAGTGGACTCGAACCACCACGGGGTCTCCCCCACAAGAACCTGAATCTTGCGCGTCTACCAATTCCGCCACAGCCGCAGACACGCACCACCCTTTTTCCGTCGGCCCGAAGGCCGTCCATCGCGCCGGATGCCCGCCTGCCAGCCCGCCCGCTTCCCGTCGAAGGACGGGAGGTGGTGCGGCTGAGAGGACTTGAACCTCCACGGGGTCTCCCCCACAGCGCCCTCAACGCTGCGCGTCTACCAGTTCCGCCACAGCCGCTCAGGGCCGAGCCGTCCCGGCGCGATAGGCCGCACTATCTAGCGGCGGCATCGCGGAAAGACAAGGGCAGTCTTTGCCCTGCTGCAGGTTTTTTGCCGGGCCCTTGCGCCGGCTTGGAGAGGCCGGCCCGAACCCTCATATTGCAGCCATGAAACGACGCCTGCTCTCGGCGCCGGCGCTGCTCGTCTACGGGCTGTTGCTGGCCTTCTTCGCCGCCTCCTGGAGCCGCTTGTCCACGGCGGACTTGAGCTGGCACGGCTGGATCGCGCTGGGGCTCGGCTGCGTCCTCTCGCTCGGTCTGGCCGGGCTGCTGATGGGCCTGCTCTTCCATTCCGACCGCTCGGGCGCGGACGAGGCGGCCCGCGATCAGACGGCGTTCCGCCGCGACTCGGCTGCCCGCTCCCAACGGGCCCTCGACGGAGCCGACGAAGGGGCCGGCGAGCCGGAACGGGAAGAGCCCGGCGACGCCGCCACCCGGCCCTGAAGGAGGCCCACCCCAGCCTCCCGAGGCGGCGGCCGCCAGGTCCCGGCGGGCCGGCGGCTAGCGCAGGATTTCGGTGCGCACCAGGGCCGGCTTGATGATGGCCAAGCGGTCCTCGGCATCGTCGATGCGCCCGTCGCGACAGGCCGTTTCGGCTGCCTCGAAGATCTCGGCGAAGCCCGTCTCGGCCGGGTCGGCACCATAGAGCTGCGTGATGTCCTGGGCGACGTGATCGGTCTCGACCAGGCATTCCCTGACAGCCTCGGTCGATTCGGCGCCCTGCTCGCCCGCCCCCTGGACCGCGGCCGGCAGCGCCAGCGCGCCGGCGCCGAACAGCACGACCAGGCAAAGGTCTCGGAAGCTCGTCGTCTTCATGGCTTGTCCTCCTTGGCTGTACGTAGGGAAACGACAGTCAGGGGCGGACGTTTCAGGCCGTGGCGCCCCGCGCGGCGTCCTGCGGCCCATTGCCTTCCCCGGGCGCCGCGTCGGGCGGCGACACGCGGCCGTTAACAAACTCGGTACCTTCTGCTGCCAGGATGCCGCGATGGTCACCGAGTTCCGTCAGATCGTCTTTCCCATGCCGGTGCTGCGCCAGGCCCTCGACGCCGCGCAGTTCAGCAGCGGCCTGTCGTGCTACGCCCTGCCCGAGGGCACCATCGTCGGCGTCAAGCTGCACGACGAGGTGACCCTGCTGGTCGACGCGCCGCAGGCCGTCGATGCCGGCGGCGATCGAGGGACCGGCTTCTCCGGGCTCTGCGGTCCCGCAGACCACGAGTCCGGCGACGGCGAGCCGCTCGACTGGACGCTGAGCGCCGCCGAGATCGGCGCCGCGATGATCCGCTGGTGCCTGCACAACCGCGTGCCGCTGCCGAAGGCCGGCGACAAGCGGCTGTCGAGCGTGGCCGGCCACCTCTGCCTCGAGATCTATCTGCCCGGCGGCGTCGACCCGCTGCCGCCGGAGACGCTCGGCGCCGGCCTGCCCTTCCGCCCCGACGCCGTCGAGATCCACTTCAGCGACTGAACGGCGGTTCCGGCGCTCGATGAGCCACGACGGCCGCCGGCTCAGCCCAGTCCGAGCGGGTGGACCGGGGCGAAGGAGGCCGAGAGCAGCGACGCGCCGAGCGCCAGAATCACCAGCCCGCCGGCCAGGCCGGCGGCGAGTCCCGCGACGCGGGCGGCGCGTCCCAGGCCGCCGCGACCCAGGCGCTCCGAGCTTTCGGCCAAGGCGACCGCGCTCCGCCGGGCGTGCACGACCAACCACGCGAGCAGCGAGACCGCGACCGCCGTGCCGAGGGAGACCGCGAACACCGAGGCGACGCCGGCCCAGGCGAGACCGACGGCGCGCGCGAAGACGAGCACCACGATCGCGCCGCTGCAGGGGCGCAGCCCGATCGACAGCACGATGCCCAGGTCGGCGCGCCAGTCCCGGGCGGCGGCGAGCTGCGTCGCCGAAGGCAGATGCCCGCAGTCGTCGTGCGCCCCTGCGTCGTCGGCATGATGATGAGAGTGGTGACGATGGCGATGATGATGATGGTGGGAGTCGCAGGTTCCGGCCTCGGCGGGGCCGCGGCGCAGCCGCCACAGGCCCGAGGCGGCGCGCAGCATCAGCAGCAGACCGACGCCGCCGACCAGCAGGAAGCTCAGCCGTTCGCTCCAGGCCACGGCCTGGCCGGTCTCGCGCGGCAGCCAGCCGGCGATGCCGACCAGTCCGTAGACCAGCACCAGGGCGACCGCGCCCTGGCAGAAGGAGGAGGCGGCCGCCAGCGCGACGCCGCGACGGACCTCCTGGCGCTGCGTCAGCAGGTAGGTCGCGATCACCGCCTTGCCGTGACCGGGGCCGGCCGCATGGAAGACGCCGTAGAGAAAGCTGGCGGCGACCAGCGCGCCTGCAGCGAGAACCGCCGTCGCCCCGCGCTCGCCCTGCAGGCCCTCGAGCTCGCCGGTCAGCGTCCGGTGGAACCCGGCCTGCTGTGCCAGGATCCAGGCGACCAGGCGGTCCCAGGCGCCGATCTCCCCGACCGGCGTCCGGACGCCTTCGGCGGACAGCGCGCCGGCCAGCCACAGCCCGCCGAGGGCGGCACCAGCCAGCACGGCCACGAAGAGCAGGGGGACGACCAGCGCGCCGGGCCCGCCGCTGCCGGACCCCGCCGCGGGCGCCGTCGCCGAGGCTGCCGCCGGCCCGTCCCGCTCCGGCATCATTCGCAGCTCACGACCACGGTCTCGGCGAACAGGGCGCCGATCCCCTCGCCTCCCGGTACCGTGCGCTGCGAGCTGTCGGCCGAGGCCGCCAGCGACACCGCTTCCGGGTCGGGATCCGGCCCTTCGATCCGGAAGCCGCAGGCATCCGGCGCCTCGTGCAGCCGGATCGCCGGACCGTCCTCGGCATGGAGCATCTCGATGTAGTAGGTCGGATCGTAGATGCGGTAGCGGAACCCAGCCCCCGTCGCCGAGACCGGCTCTGCGAGCGGCAGCACGAAGCTCATCTCCAGGCGCTGGCCGCGCATCCCGCTGACCGCGCCCTCCGGGGCACCGAAGGCGACCGCGGCCTGCCCGTCGAAGGCCTCGGTGAAGTAGCGGTACTCGTCGAGGTTCGAGAGATTCTCCTGCAGCAGGGCCCGCAGCGCCTCGGCATCCGGGCGACCGTCGCCGTCGCCGTCCATCCCCTCGACCGTGAAGGCGGTGTAGTAGGGATCGAACAGCCAGGTCTGGCGCAGCGCCGTGACGGCGCCCTCGGCATCGAACTGGACCTCGACGCGCAGGTCGATCCAGGCATGGGGATGCGCCGCGGCCGGTCCGGCGGCAAACAGGGCGAGCGCCGCCAAGGCCGCGCTGCGGACCGCCGGGCCGGTCCCGCCTCCGACTCGCTGGTTCTCTCGCTTCATGGCCTCATCCTAGCCTGCGCCGCCGACCACGCCCAGCCGGTGCCGGAGAGCGTGACTCCTGGTCGCGAGTCGCGCCGAACGGCCGCCGCGACGCCGGCCGCTTGCCCGCCGCCCGGCGCCGGCGCGATACTGCGCGGATGAAGCCTTTCGACGGTCTCCAGGCGCAGAGGGGCAAGCCGCGCGATCCGGTCATCCTGGCCTCGGCGGGGCTGTTCGGGCTCTGCCTGCTGCTGCTGCTCGCCGGCCTCGTCTCCGCCGAGGCCCGGGGCGTCTACGAGGCCGGCTACACGGCGCTCTACGAAGCAATGGCCGGCATGGCCGCCGCCTGCCAGTGGACCTACTGAGCGAGACCGGCTGAGCGCCCCCCTACTGAGCGCCCCCTACTGAACCGCTCCTGTCGGGCGGGCGGCGCGGCGCACCTGGCCGCCGCTTCCCGGCTGCCCCGCGTCCCCGGATTCGGCGAGCGCCCGGCGCAGGGCGGCGGCCAGCTCCGCGGGGTCCGCGTCGTCGTCGAGCACCGCGACCGCTCGCCAGTTGCCGTCCATCAGGTAGAGCCGCGATGAGTGGTCGACCGGGTAGTACTCGGGATCGATGTCGGTGCGCAGCTGGTAGACCACCCCGAAGCGCCGGGTCAGGCGGTCGAGCTCCGCCTTCGGGCCGCTCAGGCCGACGAAGTCGGGCCCGAAGGCGGCCAGGTAGTCGGCCAGGCGCGCCGGCGTGTCGCGCGCCGGATCGAGGCTGACGAAGACCGGCCGCACGTGCCACGGCTCGGCGAGCTCGGCCCGGGCGTCGGCCATCGACTGCAGGGCCGTGGGACAGAGGTCGGGACAGAAGCTGTATCCGAAGTAGAGCAGCGTCAGGCCGTCCGAGAAATCGGCTTCGGTGACCGTCCGGCCGTGCTGGTCGGTCAGCCGGAACGGCCCGCCCAGGTCGCGTCGCTCCTCGATCAGGCCGGGGCCCGCCAGTGTCCGCGGCCGACTCAGCGAATCGACGAGCAGCCACACGGCGAATCCGAGCGCAGCGGCGAGCAGCGCCGGCGTTCCCCAGCGCAGGAGCCGATCGAGCAGCCGACCCGCGGCCGGCCCAGCCGTGAAACCCACCATCCTCGCCCTGTCCTGTCGCTGCGGCCGCTCCCGGCCGACGCCGGTCGCAGCTTAGCCCGCGGCGCGGGCCGCGGAACAGGACCGGCGACGCGGCGCCGGCGATGCGCGGCGCCTCAGGCCGCGCGCACCTCCGCGAGGAAGCCCGCGACGGCCTGCTGCAGGCTGCGCGACTGCTCGGCCAGGGCGTCGGCCGAGGCGCTGACCACGTGGGTCGCGCGGCGAGTCTGCTCCGCGGCGGCGCCGACGCCGGCGATGTTCGAGGAAACCTCGGTGGTGCCGCTGGCGGCCTCGGCCGCGTTGCGGCTGATGTCGTCGGTCGCCACCGACTGCTCCTCGACGGCCGCCGCCATCGCCGAGGTCGCCTCGTCGATTGCGCCGACCTGGTCGATGATGCTGCGCATGGCGGTGATCGCGTTGGCCGAGGACTGGCGCACGCCGTCGACCTTCGACTGCACCTCGTCGGTCATCAACTTCGTCTGGTTGGCCAGCGCCTTGACCTCCGTCGCCACCACGGCGAAGCCCTTGCCGGCCTCGCCGGCGCGCGCCGCCTCGATCGTCGCGTTGAGCGCCAGCAGGTTGGTCTGCTCGGCGACGTCGTTGATGCCGGCGATGACGCTCTCGACCAGCTCGATGGCGCGGCCGAGCGCGTTGATCTCTTCCTGGGTCGTTCGGGCGCTGCGCGAGGCCGACTGCGACTGGCGGGCGGCGCCGGAGACCTGGGCGCTGACCTCGGAGATGCTGGCCGAAAGCTCCTCGGCGGCGGAGGCGACGGTGCGCACGTTGGCGCTGGCCTGCTCCGCGGCGGCGGCCACGGTCTCCGACTGCGCGCCGGTCTCCTCGACCGCGGAGGAGAGCTGGGAGGCCGCGTTCTGGAGCTCGCCGGCCGAGCGGGCGACGACCGCCAGCGATGCGCCGACCTGGCTGTCGAAGCGCTCGGCGAGCGCCAGCATGTCGCGGCGCCGCTGCTCGGCGGCGCGCTGCTCCTGCTGGGATGCTTCCGCCTCCAGTTCCCGCGTGCGCCTGAGGTTCTGCTGGAACGTCAAGGTGGTGCGCGCGATCTCGCCGACCTCGTCCCGACGCGCGGTGTCGGGGATCGCGGTCTCCAGGTCGCCGTCGGCCAGCACCCGCAGGCTGCGGGTGATGCGGGTGACGGGATCGATCAGGCCGAATTTGGCGAGCAGGAATCCGAGCGCGATGCCGAACAGCGTGCCGAGCGCCGCGACCACGACCAGGGTCAGGCTGGTGCGCTCGGCCAGCCGCTCCGCATCGCGCGTCACCGCCAGGCCGTGCTCGCCGGCGAGCCGCGAGAAGGCCGACAGCGAGTCGTGCAGCGACGCGACCTCGGCTTCGTGCTCCTCGACGAGATGCAGGATGGCGGCCTGGGCCTCGCCGATCTCGATCTCGTCGGCCGTCGCCGCCGCGGTGGCCAAGGTATCGCGGAGATGCTCCCGGTAGACGGCGTACTTCGAGGCGATTTCCGCGACGGTCGGCGCCAGGGCCGGCCCGGCGTGGTCGCGCAGGTAGCTCAGTTCGCCGTCCATCTCGGCGAGCAGCGCCTCGACCTCGGGAGCGAGCCGCTCGGCCGCCTTCGGGAAGGCCGCGAGGTGATACTCGATCCGGTTCAGGGCGATCGCCGCGGCGTTCATCCGCTCGGCGTCGCGCATCTCCTCGCCGGCGACCTCGACCTCCTCGGTCGAATGGGCGAGGCGCATCAGCCCATCGTAGCCGACCGCGCTCACGACGACGCTGGTCGAGGACACCAGCAGGATCAGGCAGAGGACCTTCTGCAGAATCGAGAGGCGGGCGAGCATCCGGACGCGCTCCTTGGTTAGTTGGTATGCGTCCGAATGCTGGTCCCGCTCTTCCTTCGATTCTCTTAACGCCCTGCGACCTTACCGTGTGGCGCGGGTGCTGGGCAGCCGCCCGCCGTCGCCCGTCCATCCTTGGATCGGGGTCGCTCGCGCGGCCCGCGGGGCAAGGCCAGGCCGGGCCCGGCAGATCAACCGTCGATAAGGGCGAAGGTGCGCACCTCGATCGATTCCCGCGGCGGGGCGTCGGCGGGGGCCTCGGCGAGCGCGACGGCGCTGTGCGGCGTGAAGCGGGCGCGCCCGTCGTCCCGGCTGTCCCAGCCCTTGATCAGCAGCAGCTCGTCGCGCGTCATCTCCGGCGCGTAGTACCAGCGCTGGGTGGGCGCGTAGGCCAGATGATAGATCTCGCCGACCCGGTCGGGAAACAGCTGGTCGGTGGCCACCAGGTCGGCGGCCTGCACGCTCGAGGCATCTGCCAGGGCCAGCGGCGAGCGCAGCACCGGGCCGCGGATCGGCCGCCAGGCATTGAGCTGGACGATGCGCCCGCCGGCAGCCAGCAGGCGATCGACCTCGCGGTCGCCGAGCACGTCGCGGGCGCGCTTCGGCCCGCTGTCGCGCGTGTAGTCGACGTGGATCCGGCTGGCCGGCCCGCGCAGCCCGTCCCGGTTGGCAGCGCCCCGGCCGTCGTCCGAGCGGCGCGTCACGTCGAAGGCGACCACCCGCGAGGCCCCGGTCTCGCGCCGGATCAGGCTCTCGATCTCGGGCAGGTAGCGGGCCTCGACCGCCGAGTCGTCGTAGAGGTCCTCGACCGCCGTTGCGCGGCGCACCAGCCGGAAGCCCTCGCGGTCGAGCGACAGGCCGTAGGCGAGCGGCCGCAGGTCGCGCAGGGGCACGGCGTGGCGCTCGGTCTCGAACAGGTAGCGCGGCGCCCCTCCGGTGTAGGCGGAGCTGTGGATCACCGGCTTGCCGGGCCCGGGCGTCAGGTAGGTCAGGTCGGCCTCGGTGTCGCCGACGGCGCGGCTCAGCAGCGCGTTCGGGAGGACGCGGTCGCCGTCGGCGACGGCGGGCAGCGGGGCGAGCGAAGTCATGGCAGCTCTCCGAACAGGGGTTGGCGTTACCCGGAAAGCTGGGCGCGCCGAGGCACCCGCACCAACGACATCGCTTCACGACGACATGAACAGAATTCAAGTCTTGGCGAGTTGCTCGAGCCAGCGGGCGACGCGCCGCGCCGAGGCCGTCGGCGGCTCGCCGGCGGGCCGGCAGAGGTAGTGCGCCGCACCGGTCGGGTCGCCGGCGCCGAAGGGCGCGACCAGCGAGCCGCGCACCAGGCGATGGTCGACCACCGGGCGCCGGCCGATCGCCAGGCCGTGGCCGCCCTCGGCTACGTGCAGCACCTGTTCCGCACCCTCCAGCTGGATCGCCCCGCTGAGGTCCGGCGGCTCCAGGCCCCGCGCCCGCGCCCACTCCTCCCACTCCGCCGGCGACAGGGCATTAACGATCAGCCGGGCCCGGCGCAGCGCCTCGGCCGGCGGCTCGTCCGGCCCCGGCGTCAGGTAGCCGGGCGCGGCGACCGGCAGCGCCGCCTCAGCCAGCAGGAAGCTCGCCTCCACCCCCGGCCAGCTGCCCTTGCCGTGGCGGATCGCCAGGTCGACCTGGTCGCGGCGCAGGTCGAGCACGCGCGTCGTGGCGACGAGCTGGAGGTCGATGTCGGGCTCGGCCCGCTCGAACTCGCCGAGCCGGGGGATCAGCCAGCTCGCCGCCAGTGACGGCGGCAGCGTCAGGCGCACGACGCCGCGGCCGCGCGGATGCAGCAGCGCCTCGGTAGCGCTTTCGATGCGGCTCAGCGCGGGATCGATCTCCTCCAGATAACGCCGGCCCGCCGCGGTCAACCGGACACCGGCACCGGCGCGCTCGAACAGCTGCACGCGCAGGAAGCCCTCGAGCCGCCGCACCTGATGGCTGACCGCCGACTCTGTGAGGCCCAGGCTCTCGGCCGCGAGCCGGAAGCGGCCGCTCAGCGCGGCGGCGCGGAAGGCGCGCAGCGCGGCGAAAGGCGGCAGGGTGGCTTTCGGCTCGGGCATCGCCGACAGGCTGCGGCCGGCATGAGCGGAATTCAAGCCCTTGCCGGCTCGGACCGACTGCTGTGCTGCCGCATCACCAGCGGCTCGCCGACCGCCGCGGCGGCTCAGCGCCGGCGGTAGAAGGCGAGGCCGAGCCCGACCAGCAGCAGGCTGGCCAGCGCCCCCAGGGTGCGGACCAGGTTCCAGCTGTCCCAGGGCTCGGCGTAGGCGCGCCACAGCTGCAGCGCCGCCTCCTGATCGTCGGGAACGGCCTGGCGGGCCAGCTCCTCGTTCATCGGCACGTGCACCGCCGCCGTCGGCAGCAGCACGCAGGCGAGGTAGGTCGTCAGCGCGAGCAGCAGGGCGAGCGCCGCGGCGCGGTGCCCGGCGAGCAGGAAGGCCAGCGCCGCGGCCGCAGCCGCAAGCGGCGCGCCGAAGAAGCCGAGCGCGAAGCCGGGGTTGCGGATCGTCGCGTTGATCCCCTGCATCGCCTCGATCGCCGCGCGCGGGTCGCTGGCGTCGAGCCCGCGCAGCACCGAGACGGAATAGGCGTAGAAGAAGCCGGCGACCGCGCCGCAGAGCAGCAGCGCCAGCAGGCCGCAGGGCAGCGCCAGCCGTGACGCCGGATGCCGCGCCTTCCCGCTGCGCCGCGGCGCCCCGTCGCCTCTGGTGTCCATGCGCGCATTTCCCCCTGCCGATGCCCCCTCGCCAGGAAGCGACAGACGCTCGTCTCCGTCAAGCCGCCGTCGCGGCGACCTGCCAGTCGATCGACCGTCCCTGGCGGGTCGTGACCGAGAAGCCCGGGCCGCCACGCGCCGCGGCCTGCTCCTCGCCGTCGACCGCGACACGCAGCTGGGCGCCGCCCGAGAACGCCAGGACGATCAGGCCGGGGCAGGACGACAGCGAGACCAGCCGCTGGCCGATCAGCGACGACAGGTCGCCGCCCCGCCCCAGTCGCTCGAAGCGGTGCGGCCAGCTCACCGTGAGCGTGGTGTCGTGGGAGAACCAGATCCGGGTCATGCCGCGTGCCGAGAGGATGTCGGTCACGGTCAGGCAGACCAGGGTGCGCATCTCGGCATGCATGGCGAGCGCTCCAGGCCGTTCCGGGCCACCCGGCCCGCTCGAGACCCGGACCATGCCGCCCCGGCCGCCGCCGCGACTTGCGCCTGCTCAAACCGGCCGCGCTTTCGGTCGCCGCCGCCTCAGTCCAGGAGCTCGCGCACCGTCGCCAGAAAGGCGGCGCGGTCGAGCGGCTTCTCGATCACCCGGTCGGCGCCGATCCTGCCGGCCATCTCCAGCACGTCGAGCTTGCGCATGCGCCCGCCTCCGGAGATCGCGATGATGCGCAGGCCGGGCTGCCGCCGCTTCAGCTCGATGATCGTCTCCAGGCCCTCGCGGTTGGGCATGATGATGTCGGTGACCACGAGGTCGGTCGGCGCTTCCGCGACGCGTGCCTCGCCAAGCGCACCGTCTGCCGCGACCACGACCTCGTGGCCCTCGCGGGCCAGCACCTTGGACAGGATGTCGAGGATCGCCGGGTTGTCGTCGATGACCACCACACGTGCCATTGCTATCTCCCGCGGCCGCCCTGATCCACGGGCTCGCCGCCACTGTCGCCGCCATCCAGCCGGTCCAGGGCTTGCCCCAGCTCCTTCAGCGTGAAGGGCTTGACCACTAGGCTGCAGCGACCGAGCGCTTCCAGCCGCTGCTGGTCGAGGCCGTGCCCGAAGCCGGTACACAGCAGCACCGGCAGGTCCGGCCGCAGGCGGCGCGCCGCCTCCGCCAGGTCCTGGCCGCTCATACCTGGCATCACCTGGTCCGTCACCAGCAGGCTGAACGACGCGGGGCTCGCCGCGAGGCGCTCGAGCGCCGCCTCGGCGTTCGCGACGTCGACTGCCTCGTAGCCGAGCCGCCCGAGCAGGCCGGCCACCGCGCCGCGCACCGAGTCCACGTCGTCGACGACCAGCGCGCGTCCCCGCGGGACCGCCGGCCGCGACTCGACCTCCGCATCTCCCGCGGCCGGTGCGGGCCGCGACGGATCGCACGGCAGGTAGACGCGAAACTCCGCGCCGCGGCCGAATTCGCTGTAGGCGGTGACGGCCCCGGCGTAGCGGCTGACGATGCCGTGGACCACCGCCAGCCCCATGCCGGTGCCCTGCCCGACCTCCTTGGTCGTGAAGAAGGGCTCGAAGACGCGGTTGAGCGCCGTCTGCTCGATGCCGGGCCCGTCGTCGCGCACGATCAGCCGCATGCAGGGACCCGCCGCCAGAGGCGGATGACGCTCGGCAAACAGCGGATCGACCTCGAGCTCGTCGACGACCAGCTCGACGCGACCCCGGCCCTGGCCGATCGCCTGCGTGGCGTTGACCACCAGGTTCATCACGACCTGGCTCAGATGCCCCGGCGCCGCCCGGACCGTCGCTTCCTCGGCGCCGGCTTCACGTGGCAGCCGGACGTCGATCCGGACATCCGGGTGGACCGTCGGCCGCAGCAGCGCGACCACCTCCTCGACCAGCGCGCCGAGCCGGCAGGGCTCCGGCTCGCCCTCTTCCGAGATGCGGCTGAACCTCAGGATCTGCTTGACCAGATCCCGGGCGTGGTGGCCGGCCGACAGGATGTTGACCAGGTGCTCGCGCGGGTCGGCCCCGGCACCGAGGTCGTCGAGGGCGAGCTCCCCGTAGCCGAGAATCGCCGAGAGCAGATTGTTGAAGTCGTGGGCGATGCCGCCCGCCAGGGTGCCCAGCGACTGCAGCCGCTCGGAACGGGTGGCCCGTTCGGCGTCGCGCTTGACGCCGCTGATGTCGGTGCGGATCGCCACCTTGCCGCCGTCGGGCAGGTCGCGCTCGTCGACCAGGACCCAGCGATCGCCGACCTGCTGCTCCCACGGCCCCGGCGGACGGCGGAACTTGGCCAGGCGCGCCTCGAGCCAGGCCTCCTCGCGCCCGACGGCATCGGGATAGCGGCCGGCCGCCAGGCCGGTGCGCACCAGCGACTCGAAAGTCACCCCCGGTCGCGACTCGGCTTCCTCCAGTCTGTAGAGCTCCCGGAACCGCGCGTTGGAAAGGAGCAGCCGCTCACGCGCATCGAAGATCGCGAAGCCGTAGGGTGCCGTCTCGACCGCCGCGCGCAGGTGCGATTCCGCCCGCTCCGCGCGCAGGCGCGCCTCGACCACCTCCGTCTCGTCGCCGAGCACACCCCGGTAGCCGAGGAAGCGCCCGGAGTCGTCGTGCGCCGCGACGCCGCTGGCGCGGAGATGGCGGCGCCGCCCCCCGGCGTCGGCCACCGAGAAGCGGAACTCGCGATAGCTGCGGTGCGCCTCCAGGTCGGCGAGATGCCGTTCGAAACGGGGGCCGGTCAGCCCGTTGGCGGCGGCCAGCTCGCGCAGCGTCCGGCCGACGATCGCGTCGCGCGACGGCAAGGGCTCCTCTTCCTGCGGCCCCTCGAAGGAGATGACGCGAAGCGCCGCGTCGGTCTCCCAGAATCGCTCGGCGCCGGCGGCGGCGAAATCGCGAAAGCGCGCCTCGCTGCTTCGCAGGGCGGCTTCACGGCGCTTGATCTCAGAGATGTCCGTTAGGATCGCGACCCGCTGGCCCTGCGCCGTCGAGCGCACCCGCACCCGGATCCAGCAGTTCTCCGACAGCCGGTGCTCGACCTCGCCGTTGAGCGCACGCAGGCGCTCGGCCGTCTGCTCGGTCCACTCTGCCTCGCGGCCCCGCGCGTCCGGGAACAGGCCCGCCTCCAGGGCCAGCCGGATCACGTCGCGGAACGAGACGCCGGGCCGGATGTGCCGCGCGATCGGGCGATAGATCTCGAGATAGCGGCTGTTGCAGTGCAGAAGCACGCCGTCGGCGTCATAGAGCGCGAAGCCCTCGGACATCGTCTCGACCGCCTCGTTGAGCAGGTCCGCCGCATCGCGACGCGCCTCCTGCTCTTCGAGCAGCCGCGACTCCATCCGCTTGACGTCCGTGATCGGCAGGTGCTGCAGCAGCGCACCGCCCCCTGCCGGAAGACGGCTGGCCCGGCAGCGGTACCAGCGCCGCTCGCGACCGGCGTGGCAGCTGTATTCCAGGACGAAGTCGCTTTTCTCGCCGGCCAGGACGGCCCGCAGGCCCCGCTCGAGGTCCGACGCCAGCGCGTCGCCCGACCGGGCCGCCTGTTCGCAGACCGTGAGGTAGTTCCGGCCGACGCCGACCTCGGCCGGCGGCAGCCCGTTGTCGTGGGCCAGCTGCTCCCAGGCCCGGTTCGTCCGCTCCAGGGTGCCGTCGCGGCCGACCACGACGGCGGGCACGTCCAGGGCGTCGAGCAGGCCGTCCAGCACCTCGTCGGAGGCCCGGGCCGCGGCGTGTGATTCGGCTGTTCGCATGACGGCGTCCCATAATGAACGTCGGGCCGGCCAGCTGGCCGCGGACCGTTCGTTTACCGCCGATACCCGGTCAACTCAACACGATAGTTTGAATAACCCTAGTATATATGGCTCTATGAGGATTAGTTATTGTCTAAAATTCTCTATTACGCCCAAGCTGTTGACGATAATCGTCTTTATGCCTCAACGATCGCCGTTCCTTAGGATCGATATTATCTTCCGGAGCAGCGCGCGGCGATGTCGAGTCATCGAGCACTTAACGCGCTATTAATCGACTCGCCCGACATTGGCCTTTGGCCGGACATCCTGCGTCGACGCCGGCCTACTTCGCAGACCGAATCCCCCGCCCCGCCTTTGCCGGGCCGCTCTGCAAGCAGCAAGGAAATCCCGTGACGAGCAACGAAACGGAAGTCGGCGCCCTTTCCAAGGCGTGGCATGAGGTGCGCTCGCTCTTCGGCGCGGCGCGCCGCCGCGGCACATCCGCTCCGCCTGTGTCGCCCTCCGTCCCCGCCGGAGACGAGGCGCGCGCCGTGCCGGACGGCGCGAGCTCCGACTTCGGCGATCGCCTCGCCGCCCTGAAGGATCACGGGCCGCCGCTCGACACCGTCGTCGCCGGCCGCGTCCACCTGTTCAACCTCGATGCCGTCAAGGCCCGCATGGGTCCCCGCTGGCAGCGCGCCCGGGAGCGGGTGCACAACCTGATCGAGAGCGAGCTGGACGCCCGCCTGAGCCGGCGCGACTTCTATTCGCGGCGGGGCGAGGACAGCTACCTGATCGTCTTCGGCGAAGCCGACGAAGCCGAGGCGCGTCTGAAGATCGCCCTGCTCGGCGAAGCGATCCTGTCCAAGCTGTTCGGGGCCAGCGACGCGGAAGACCTGCGCGCGCTCTCGGTCCACTCCGTCGTCGCGAAGGCCGACGGCGAGCTCGCCGCCGAAGCCCTCGGCAGCCCGGACGCCCTGCTCGGCTTCCTGGAGCAGGAGCAGCGGCGCCAGAGCGCCGCGGGCGACGCGGAGAGCGACGAGGCGCGCGCCGCCCTGGGCCTGAGCGAGACCGAGATCGACGGCCTCATCGAATACCTCGGCGCGCAGCTGGGCGACAGCGGCCCCGGGACTCGGACGCCGGGCGGGCAGCTGCACACCGACCGGCTTCACGAGATCCTGAAGCAGTTGCATGCCCTCGAGAGCCAGCTGGCACGGCGGCTCGACGAGCTGATCTCCGACGACGCGCCGGAGCGGCCGGAGATCGCGCTCAGCCCCGGCCTCATGCGGGTCGCGCACCGCTCCCTGGTCTCGCTGCGGGACCTGCGCCGCCAGGCCGAGACGCAACTGGCCGAGGCGCGGCTGGCTGAGTCGCGGCGGGCCGCGCCCGGCTTCGTCCGGGAGGACGGCGAGCCCGCGCCGCAGGACGACGCGCCGGGCCGGGCCGCCGCCGGCGAGGCCGATGGCGGACGACAGTCGAACTTCGCGATCGGCTATCGGCCGATCTGGCACGCGCCCAGCCAGCGGGCCGGCATCTACCTCGCCGAAGCCCGCCTGCTCGGGGCGGAGGGCGAGACGGTCGAGGGCGAGGAGGCCCTGTTCGACGAGGAGCTGGAAGAGGCGATCGACCGCCTGGTGCTGCTCCAGGGCCGCCGGGAGCTCGAGCAGAGCCGGGCCGCGCAGACCCCCGCGGTGCTGGCGGTTCCCGTGCACTACCAGACGCTCGCCCGGATCGGCAGCCAGCGCCGCTATCTCGATCTCTGCCGCAACATCCGCGCGGAGCATCGCCGCCACATCATCTGGCAGATCGTCGACGTCCCGCGCCAGGCCTTCCAGGGCCAGCTGCGCGGCTTCGTCGAGCTGCTGCGCCCCTTCGGCCGGGCCTGCTTCGTCATGATCGCGATCACCGAGCAGACCTATCCGCACCTCGCCCGCGACCTGCCGACGATCGCCCTGGCCGGCGTCGCGGCCGTCGGCCTGGACGCGCGGCGCACCGGCGCCGGCGAGGCCGACCAGCTCAAGCTGTTCGACTACCTGGCCAAGCTCGCCGAACGGGCCAAGCTGAAATGCTCGGTGGTCGGCCTGGAAAGCCGCAGCCTGGTCATCGGCGCAACCTGCGCCGGCATCGAGTACCTCGCCGGCTCCGCGGTGCTGGACTCGGTGCCGCATCTCGCCGGCGTGCGGCGGGCCGCGCTCGCGCAGATCTACTTCGACCAGTTCGGCAAGATCCGGCCCGAGCTCGTCGAGGCCTGACGTCGGGTCCGGGGCGCAGCGCCCCGGACCCGCGACGGCTCAGTGATTGTCGCGCGGCAGGCCCTTGGTCTCGGCGATGCGCAGGTAGAGCGTCGCCGGCTCCAGGCAGCCGCCGCGGTCGAGCTGGCCGACCATCGAGCGGTAGATCTCCTGCCACGGGGTCTGGTGCTCGGGGATCTGCGGCTGCCAGGCCTCGCGGCGGCGGCGGATCTCCGCGTCGTCGACCAGCATGTCGACCTTGCGCTCGTTGAGGTCGATGCGCACGCGGTCGCCGGTCTGGAGCAGCGCCAGGCCGCTGCCCAGCGCCGCTTCCGGCGAGGCGTTGAGGATCGAGGGGCTGGCCGAGGTGCCGGACTGGCGGCCGTCGCCGATCGTCGGCAGCTCCATGATGCCCTGCTTCAGCAGGCGTGCCGGCGGCTGCATGTTGACGACCTCGGCCGAGCCGGGATAGCCGACCGGCCCGCAGTTGCGGATGAACAGGATCGCCTCGGCGTCGATCGGCAGGTCCGGGTCGTCGATGCGGTCGTGGTAGTCCTCCGGCCCCTCGAAGACGATCGCCGTGCCCTCGAACATCCCGGGATGCTCGGGGTTCTCCAGGTAGCGCTTGCGGAAGCCGGCGCCGATCGCCGAGGTCTTCATGACCGCCGCGTCGAACAGGTTGCCGCCGAGCACCAGCAGGCCGGCGCTCTGCTTGAGCGGCTCCTTCAGGGTCCGGATCACCTCGCGGTCGTGGGTGAAGCGGCCGCGCATCTCCTCGCCGATCGGCCGGCCGGTGACGGTCATCGCCGCTTCGTGGATCAGCCCGCCCTCGATCAGCTCGGCCATCACCGCCGGCACGCCGCCGGCGCGGTGGAAGCGCTCGCCGAGGAAGCGGCCGGTCGGCTGGCAGTCGACGATCAGCGGCACGTCGAAGCCGCAGCGCTGCCAGTCGTCCATGGTCAGCTCGACGCCCATGTGCCGGGCGATGGCGTTGAGGTGCGGCGGCGCGTTGGTCGAGGCGCCGAGCGCCGAGCAGAGCACGATGGCGTTCTCGAAGGCCTGCTTGGTCATGACCTTCGAGGGCCTGAGATCCTCGTGGACCATCTCGACGATGCGCCGGCCGGTGTGCCAGGAGATCTGGCCGCGCTCGCGGTAGGGCGCCGGGATCGCGGCGCAGCCGGGCAGCGACATGCCCAGGCCCTCGGCCAGCGAATTCATCGAGAGCGCCGTGCCCATGGTGTTGCAGTGGCCGGCCGAGGGCGCCGAGGCGGCGACCCGGTCCATGAACTCCTCGTAGCCGATCTCGCCGGCGGCGAGCAGCTTGCGCGAATCCCAGACGACCATGCCGGAGCCGGCGAGCTCGCCCTTGAAGTGGCCGTCGAGCATGGGACCGCCCGACAGGACGATCGCCGGGATGTCGACGGTCGCCGCGGCCATCAGCAAGGCCGGCGTGGTCTTGTCGCAGCCGGCGGTCAGCACGACGCCGTCGAGCGGATAGCCGTAGAGCAGCTCGACGAGGCCGAGGTAGGCGAGGTTGCGGTCGAGCGCCGCCGTCGGCCGCTTGCCGGTCTCCTGGATCGGATGGACCGGGAACTCCATGGTGATGCCGCCGGCCGCCGCGATGCCCTCGCGCACGCGCTTGGCCAGCTCGATGTGGTGGCGGTTGCAGGGCGCAAGATCCGAGCCGGTCTGGGCGATGCCGATGATCGGCTTGCCCGACTGCAGCTCCTCGCGGGTCAGGCCGTAGTTCAGGTAGCGCTCGAGATAGAGCGCGGTCATGCCCGGGTTGTCCGGGTTGTCGAACCACTCCTGCGAGCGCAGCCGCCGCTGCCCGTCCCCGCCCGTTCCCTGGCCGCTACTCGTGCCCTTGCCCCCGGTCCCGTTGCCCTTGCTCATGCGTCCCTCGTCCCTGCTGCGCTTCTTCTATGCGTTACGGCTGCCCGTCCTCGAGCGCGTCGTAGGCCTCGACCAGGCGACGCGCCGCGGCGGCGACTTCGGCGGCCGGCCGGCCCGGCTTGTAGAGGTTGGAGCCGAGGCCGAAACCGATGCAACCGGCACGACGATAGGCCGCCAGTTCCGGCGCGTCGACGCCGCCGACCGCATAGAGGGGTAGCGCGGACGGCAGGACCGCCTTGAGCGCCGAGATCCCGGCCGGGCCGAGCAGGAAGGCGGGGAATAGCTTCAGCGCCGTGGCGCCGGCCGCCGCCGCCGCCAGGCACTCGGTGGCGGTGAAGGCGCCGGGATAGGAGTCCAGCCCGGCCGCCCGGGTCGCCCGGATCACCGCCGGCTCGCTGTTCGGCGATACGACGAAGGCGCCGCCGGCCTCGGCGACCTCCTGCACCGCCTCCGGGGTCAGCACGGTGCCGGCGCCGACCTCGGCCGCGCCGGCCAGCGCCTCGGCCAGCAGGGCGATCGAGTCGAGCGGCCGCGGCGAGTTGAGCGGCACCTCGATGCGCCGGATGCCGGCCTCGACCAGGGCGCCGCCGATCGCCGGGGCCTCCTCCGGCGTCAGGCCGCGCAGGATCGCCATCAGGTGCCTCATGGCGTCACCTCCTCACGGGCCCGATGGAGAGCGCCGAGCCCGGCGATCACCGCCGCCTCCCCCGACGCGCTCTCGGCAGCGCAACCGGCGATGCGCAGCGCCTCGGCATAGAGCGCCACCAGGGCCGGATCGCCGACGAGGGCGAGGCCGTGGCCTGACTTGTCGCCGGGGCCCAGACAGGGGCACGCGGTCGCCAGCTCCTGGCCGATCAGCAGACCCGAGAGCCGCGCGCGCGCCGCCGGCGCCCCGGTGCCCAGCAGCAGCGATCCCGCGCGCAGCGCGAAGAGCTTAGCCGGCACGGATCCCGGCTGGTCGAGCGCGTCGCGCACGCCGTCGGCGAAGGCCGCGGGATCGTCGCCCTCGGCGCCCGCGAGGCCGTGGCGCAGGATCGACTGCTCGGCGAGCAGGGCGAAGAGCTCGCCGGTCATGTAGGTGCGGAAGGCGGTCACCTGGCCGCCGGCGACCTGCACCCACTTCGAGTGGGTGCCGGGCAGGCAGAGCGTCCAGCGGCGGCGGCGGTCGCCCGGCGCGCGCCCCGCCAGGAACCCCAGGATCTGCGTCTCCTCGCCGCGGATCACGTCCGGCGCATCGGGCGCGCGCTGGGCCAGACCCGGCACGATCGTCGTCGCCAGCCTCGGGTCGACGCACTCGACCGTCAGCGCCTGGGCGCCCAGGCTGTCGAGGGTCAGCGGCAGATCGAGGTAGGGCGCCTCGCACCAGCCCTGGCGCGCCCCCGCCATGCCGCAGATCAGCACCGGCAGCCGGCCGCCGCCGGGCACGGCGTCCAGCCAGTCGCCGAGCGTCTCGACCAGGGCCGCCTCGAAGGCCGCCGCGCCCTGCCCGGCCAGCCTGCCCATCCCGGGGCCGTCGCGCCGGCTACCCGACGTCCGGCCCTGCGCGTCGAACGCCCAGGCGCGCAGGCGGCTGGTCCCCCAGTCGGCGCCGACCCAGTCGACCGCCGTCGCTTCCGTCATGCCTCGCTCCCTTTTCCGCAGGCTGCCTTCCGGCCCGCGGAGCGCGCAAGCCTAGCCGAAGCGGCCCGGTCGCCGGCAGCGATTCCTTGCGGGCGCCCGGACGCAAGGACTCAGCGCGGGCGACCGGCCTCGGAGGCGGCGGAGAGCTGCTCTTCGACCTGGCGCTGCCTGCGCCCCGGCACGCTGCCGACGCGCGCGAGCAGGCGATAGACACCCGGTACGACCAGCAGGGTGATCAGGGTCGCGCCGACGACGCCGACCGCGATCACCAGGCCCATGGTGCTGCGTGCCTCGGCCCCGGGACCGCTGGCCAGGGCCAGCGGCAGCGCGCCGAACAGGGTCGAGATCGAGGTCATGACGATCGGCCGGAAGCGCAGCTTGGCGGCCTCGACGGTGGCCTGCTCGACCTCGACGCCCTCGCGCCGGCGCCGGTTGGCGAAGTCGACGATCAGGATGGCGTTCTTGGCCAGCAGGCCGACCAGCAGCAGCAGCGCGATCTGGCTGAAGATGTTGAGGCTGAGCCCGGCCGCCCAGAAAGCGGCGACGCCGCCGGCGACCGACAGCGGCACGGCGAGCAGGATCGTCGCCGGATAGACGAAGCTACCGAACAGCACCGCCAGCACCAGGTAGACGACGAGCAGCGCCAGGCCGAAGACGAGCAGCAGCTGGGCCGATGACTGGCGCAGCTCCTCCGACAGCCCGAGGTAGGCGACCTGCGCGCTCGGCGGCAGCTCGCGCTCGGCGATCCCGGCCAAGCTGTCGAGCAGCCCGCCGAGCTGCTCGCCCGGCGCCGGCACCGCGGTGATCACCATGGAGGGCCGCCGGCCGATCCGGCGGTAGCTGTCGGCCGCGCCCTCGAGCGCGACCTCGACGACGCTGGCCAGCGGCACCAGGCCGCCCTCCTCGCTGCGCACGAAGAGCGATTCGATGTCGCCGCTGCGGTCGCGGTCTTCCGCGCGGCCGCGTACCATCACCTGGTAGGTCTCGCCGTCGTCGTAGTACTCGGTGACGTCGTCGCCGCCCAGGAACACGCGCAGCGTCTCGCCTATCTCGGCGACGCTGACGCCGAGGTCGGCGGCCGCCCGCCGATCGACCGTGACCCGGGCCTGCGGGCTGCGGCGGTCGAAGTCGATCTCGACGTTGCGCAGCGTGCCGAGCTTGCGGGCCTCGGCGGCGACCGTCTGCGCCCAGCCGTAGGCCGTGTCGTAGTCCGGCCCGGAAATCACGAACTGGACCGGCTTGCCGAAGCCCTCCGGCACCAGGCTCGCCGGGTTGATCGGCACCGCCCGCGCACCGGGCAGCGCCAGGATCTTCGGCTGCAGCTCGCGCACCAGCGCCTGCTGCGAGACCGCGCGCTCGCCCCAGGGCTTCAGCTTGACGATGACCAGGGCCTCGGTGACCTGCGGCGGCCCCTGGCGGCCGGTACCGGCGATCGAGATGGTCTCCTCGATCGGGCCATCCGGGCCGCCGTAGTCGGACAGCACCGCCTCGACGCTCTCGACCGCCGCCAGGGTCTGGTCCAGGTCGGCGCCCTTGCCGGTGCTGACCGGGATCACGAAGGTGCCGCGGTCCTCGGTCGGCGCCAGCGCGCTGGGCAGCTGGCGGACCAGGAGGAACAGGCTGGCGCCGAGCAGCAGCGCGACGACCAGCACCAGCCAGGAGGCGCGGACCAGGCGGCCGACCAGCCGGCCGTAGCGCTCGCCGCCGATCTCAAGGGCGCGTCGCGGCCAGTGCAGCGGATTGCGTCCGAAGCCGCTGCCCTCGACCTTCGGCGCCGGCTCGGCCAGCCGCGAGGCCAGGGTCGCGCCCAGGGTCAGCGCCAGCAGCGCCGAGAACACCAGCGTCGCCGCCAGGGTCACCGCGAACTCGGTGAACAGCCGGCCGACCGTGCCGGTCGCGGTCGCCACCGGCAGCAGCACGGCCACCAGCACCGCGGTCGTCGCGACCACCGCCATGCCGACCTCGCCGCTGCCGCGGATCGCCGCGGCCAGCCGCCCCTCGCCCTCTTCGCGGTGGCGCACCGCGCTCTCCAGCACGACGATGGCGTCGTCGACGACCAGGCCGATGGCCAGCACCAGGGCGAGCAGCGTCAGGGTGTTGAGCGAGAAGCCGAGCACCAGCACCACGGCCAGCGTGGCGACCAGCGCCGCCGGGATCGTCGCGGCCGGCACCAGGGTCGCCTTGAGCGAGCCGAGGAACAGGAAGATCACGGCAACGACCAGAGCGGCGGTGATCGCCAGGGTCTTCACGACCTCGCGGATCGAGCCCTCGATGAACACCGACTGATCGTAGGAGATCGAGACCTCCAGGTCCTCCGGGACCTGCGGCTGCAGGCGCTCCAGCTCGGCACGCACGCCGCGCGCCACCGCCAGGGTGTTGGCGCCCGACTGGCGGACGATGCCGAGGCCGGCGGCCGGCTCGCCGTCGCGGAAGACCGCGCTGCGCGTGCTCTCGGCGCCGCGCTCGACCTCGGCGACGTCGTCGAGCCGGACCTGGCCGCCCGGCCCGTCGCGGACCACCAGGGCGCGGAAATCCTGCACGTCGCGCAGCTTGGTCTGCGTACGCACGCCGAGCTCGCGCGAATCGGTGTTGAGCCGTCCGCCCGGAAGCTCGACGTTCTCCTGGCGCAGCACGCGCGTGACGTCCGGGACCGTGACGCCGTGCGCGGCCAGGGCGGCGCGGTCCAGGCGCACGCGCATGGCGTAGCGCCGCTCGCCGCCGAGCACGACCTGCGCCACGCCCGGCACGATCGACAGCGGATCGACCAGGGTGCGCGCGGCGAAGTCGGAGAGCGCGCGGCGGTCGCGGGTATCGCTGGTCAGCGTGATCCACATCATCGCCTGGGCGTTGGCCGAGGCCTTGGAGATGACCGGCGCCTCGGCCTCGTCGGGCAGCTCGCGGCCGACCGCCGAGACGCGGTCGCGCACGTCGGCGGCCGCTGCGTCGAGGTCGCGGCCCAGGGAGAACTCGACGTCGATCTGCGCGAAGCCTTCGCGGCTCGTCGAGGTGATCCGCTCGATATCCTCGATGCCGCTGAGGTTGTCCTCGATGACCTGGGTGACGTCGCGCTCGACCACGGCGGCCGAGGCACCCGGGTAGGTCACGCTGACCGAGACCACGGGCGGGTCGACGTCGGGGTTCTCGCGCACCGGCAGGCGCAGGCCGGCGAACACGCCGAGGATGACCAGCAGCAGCGCCACCACGGCGCCGGCCACGGGATAGCGGACGGCGGCGCTCGACAGCCTCATCGTTCGGCCGCCGCCGCGGCGCCTCCGCCGTCGTCCGAGGCACCGCCCGACTCGTCGCCCGACTCGCCGCCCCCCGATGGCGTCGTCACCCGCGCGCCGTCGCGCAGCTTCTGGACGCCCTCGACGACCACGGAAGTGCCCGGTTCGACCGAGGACCCGCGAAGCTCGACGCGACCGGCGCGGCGCACGCCGACCTCGACGCCCACGCGGCGCGCTACCCGCTCCTCGTCGACCCGGTAGAGGTGGGCGCGCGGCCCTTCCCACTGCAGGGCGGTCTCCGGCACGAAGACCGCATCCTCGCGCACCGCGGTGACGACCTCCACATCGACCACCGCCCCCGGGCGCATGCCCGAGACCGCCTCGGCGATCACCGTCTCGACGTCGACCAGGCGGCTGTCGGAGCCGGCATAGGGCGCGATGACGTCGACCGCGGCCAGCACCGGCCGCTCGCCGTCCGCCGCGTAGAGCTTGACCGTGTCGCCGGGGTCGAGATCGGCGACGACCTCGACCGGCAGCGAGAAGCGGGCGCGCAAGCGCTCGACGGTGACCAGCTCGACCAGCGTCTGGCCGGCCGAGACATAGTCGCCGGGGCTGACCTGCAGCAGGCCGAGCTCGCCGGCGAGCGGCGCACGCACCACCGTGTCCTCCAGCGCCTGGCGGGCGGCGGCCAGGCGGGCGCGCGCCTGCTCGGCGGCCGCCGAGCGCTCGTCGAGCCGGGCCTCGGCGATGAAGCCCCCCTCGCTCAGCTCTCGGGCGCGCTGGAGGGCCCGGCGAGCCTCGCTGAGCGCGGCCTCGGCGGACTGCAGGTCGGCCTGCTCGGCCGCGTCGTCGAAGCGCAGGATCGCCTCGTCGGCCGCGACCCGGGCGCCGCCTTCGACCAGGATCTCGCGGATCCGGCCGGGCTGCTCGGCGCCCAGCTCGACGCGCTCCTCGGCCTCGATCTCCCCGACCGTGCGGAAGCTCTCGGCGGCCCGGCCGCGGGTCGCCTCGGCCAGCTCGACGACGACCGCGCGCGCGCCGCCCGCGCCGCCGCCCTGGCCGCCGCCCGACCCGCCGTCATCCGAAGACCCGCCGCCGCCGAAGGGGGCGAAGGGCAGCAGGAACCAGGCAGCGACGGCCGCCGCGGCCAGGGCCGCGGCGCCGCCGATCCAGAGGGCTTTGCGGTTTCGGCGCATGTCTCCATCGAGGCAACCGTCGGGTGCGGAACGTTCTTCCGCTAACCGCTGCCTTCCGAGCGGAGTTCCTTGCCGCGGTCGGGCCGCGACAGATTTGCACGGGCCGTCCCGGAGGGCTCAGGCGGCGGCGCCCGCGGACCGCAGCAGGGCGGCGAGCTCCGCCGCGTCGGCGGCCAGCCGCCCGGCCCCGGCCTCGCGCAGCTCGGTCTCGCCGCCGTAGCCGTAGAGCACGCCGATCGAGACCAGACCGTTGGCGCGCGCGCCCTCGATGTCGTGCCGCCGGTCACCGATCATCACGGCCGCGGCCGGGTCGACGCCGGTCTCGGCCAGGGCGTGGGCCAGCAGCTCGCTCTTGCGCGCGAGCCGTCCGTCCGGCGCGGCGCCGAAGGCCCGCTCGAAGAAGCCGTCGAGACCGAAATGCTGGAGGATCCGCTCGGCGTCGTCGCGCCGCTTGCTGGTGGCGAGGAACAGCCGGTGCCCCGCACCAGACAGCTCGGACAGCAGCTCCGGGATGCCTGGATAGACGGCGTTCTCGAAGATGCCGGTCGCGACGTAGCGCTCGCGGTAGTGGGCCAGGGCCTCGGCCGCGACCTCGCGGCTGCCGGTCATCTGGAGGAAGCTCTCGGCCAGCGGCGGGCCGATGCACCAGAGCAGCTCTTCTTCCGGCGGCACCGGCCGGCCGATCCGCCCGAGGGCGTGGCGGATGCAGGCGACGATGCCGGGCTTCGAGTCCGTCAGCGTGCCGTCGAGATCGAAGAACAGCGTCTGCACCGGCTCAGGCCCAGCCGATCCGGCCGAAGAAGCCGGCGATCTCGGCGGCGGCGCGCTCGGGGTCCTCGCGGTGCGGGAAGTGGCCCACCTCCTCGAAGGGCGCGAGGTCGAGATCGGCGAACGTCTCGTGCAGTCGGTCGGTCCAGGCGTAGGGGAAGATCGGGTCGCGCGCCGGCCAGCGCACGCAGGTCGGCGTCTCGATCGGCGGCAGGGCCGGCGCATCGCCCTGCATCATGGCGACGCGCGGCGCGTGGCTCGCCCGGTAGTGGGCGAAGCCGCCTTCCAGGTTGCCGGGCTTGAGGAAGGTGTCGATCCAGGCCTCGAGCACCGCGTCGAAGGCCTCCTTGCGGTGCGCCCAGTGGCTCAGGAAGTGGCCGATGTAGGCCCGGCAGGTCTCGCGGCTGGCGCCGACCAGGGCCGGGGCGAAGGGCATCTGGTTGAACGACTGGTACCAGATCTCGTTGAGCCGCTCGGGCGTGCCCATGCGCGCGCCGATGCCCGGGTAGACGAAGCCGAAGAAGAACAGGCCGGCGATCCGCTCCGGCGCCTGGCGCACCAGCGGCTGCATGACGCCGCCGCCGACGTCGTGGCCGACGACGCCGGCCTTCTCGACGCCCAGGGCCTCGAGCAGGGCCAGCAGGTCCTCGGCATGGTCGGCCGGGCCGAAGGGCCCGTCGGGCTTGTCGCTGTCGCCGAAGCCGCGCAGGTCGGGCGCGAGCAGCGTGAAGCGCTCGGCGAGCCGGGTCATCACCGGCTCCCAGGTCAGCCAGAACTCCGGCCAGCCGTGCAGCAGCAGCAGCGCCGGCCCCTGCCCCGTGCGGGCGACGTGGAAAGTCGCGCCGTTGGCCCGGACCGTCAGCTGCTCCATCGGGTCTCGCTCAGGTGCGCCAGCCCGGCTCCTCGTGGTCGAGCAGCTCCTTGAGCGCGTCGAAGTGGGCGTCGGCGTAGCCGCCGCCGTGGCCGCGGTCGATGTCGGCCTTGGCCCTGCCGGCGACGTTGTCGCCGATCATCCGCAGCGGCCTGCCGGTCGACAGCGCCAAGACCTGCAGCTGGCAGGCGCGCTCCAGGTAGTAGAGGTCGTCGAAGGCCTCGGCGATGGTCTCGCCGACCACCATGACGCCGTGGTTGCCCATGAACAGGACCTTCTTGTCGCCCAGGCAGGAGGCGATGCGGTCGCCCTCCGCGGCGTCCTCGGCCAGACCGTTGTAGTCCCAGTCGTAGGCGACGTCGTTCCAGAACCTCAGGGAGTTCTGGCTGATCGGCTGCAGCTCGGCGTCGTGCAGGCAGCAGAGCGCCGTGGCGTTCGGCATGTGAGTGTGCAGCACGGCATGGGCCCGCGGATGCGCCTTGTGCACCGCGCCGTGGATCACGAAGGCCGTGAGCTCGGCCTCGCTCTTGCCCTCCAGCGTGCGCCCCTCGCCGTCGACCAGCAGCATGTCGGCCGGCGTCATGCGCGACCAGTGAACCCCGTGGGGATTCAGCAGGTAGCGGTCGGTCATGCCCGGCACCGCGAAGGAGAAGTGGTTGCAGACCCCTTCGTTGAGCCCGAAGCGCGCGGCGAGGCGCAGGGCCGCGGCGAGGTCGACCTTGGCCTGATGAATGACGTTTTCCATGGCCGACAGACTAAGGCCGGGCGGCGATTGACCGCAAGGCCGGCGCCCCGGATGATGGCCGAAACGGGCAAGACGGCCGCCGCACGCGGCAGGCCGCCGGCATGGGGAGGATGCGATGACGGCCGTTGCCGCGGCAGGATCCGGAGTCGCCGGAGACGAGGCCACTTCGGATGAGGCCCTCGTCGCGGGCTTCGACCTGCGCCGCGTCGGGCCGGCCTTCCTGGAGAACCCCTACCCGACCTACCACGCGCTGCGCCGCCTCTCGCCGGTGCACCGCTGCCCGGACGGCAGCCTGTTCCTGACCCGCTGGGCCGACCTCAACCGGGTCTACCGCGACCACGAGACCTTCTCGTCGGACAAGGGCGTCGAGTTCCGGCCGAAGTACGGCGACAGCCCGCTCTACCGCCACCACACCACCAGCCTGGTGTTCAACGATCCGCCGCGGCACACGCGGGTGCGCCGCCTGCTGGCGCCGGCCTTCACGCCGCGCGCCCTGAAGCTGCTGGAGGCGCGCTTCGTCGAGCTGGTCGACGGCCTGCTCGACGAGGCCGAGGCGCGCGGCGGCATGGACGTGGTGACCGACTACGCGGCCAGCCTGCCGGTCCAGATCATCGGCGACATGCTGGGCATTCCGGAAGCCGAGCGGGGCCCCCTGCGCGACTGGTCGCTGGCGATCCTCGGCGCGCTGGAGCCGCAGCCCACGGCCCAGGCGCTCGACTGGGGCAACCGCTCGGTCGCCGAGTTCTCGGACTACCTGGCCGGCCATATCGCGCGCCACCGCCGCGGCGGCCTCGGCGCGGGCGGCGAGGTGCTCGGCCTCTTGGTCGAGGGCGAGGTAGCCGGGGACCAGGGGGGCGAGCGGCTGAGCGACGAGGAGCTGGTGCAGAACTGCATCTTCCTGCTCAACGCCGGCCACGAGACCACGACAAACCTGATCGGCAACGGCATCGCCGCCCTGCTCGAGCATCCCGACGCGCTGGCGCGGCTGCGCGCCGAGCCGGGCCTGATCGAGAGCGCGGTCGAGGAGTTCCTGCGCTTCGAGAGCTCCAACCAGCTCGGCAACCGCCGCGCCGTCGCGGACACGGAGATCGGCGGCGCGGCCGTGCCCGCCGGGACCCTGGTCACCCTGTGCATCGGCGCCGCCAACCGCGACCCCGCGCAGTTCGCCGACCCGGACCGCCTGGACCTCGCGCGCAAGCCGAACCGCCACCTCGCCTTCGGCGGCGGCATCCATGCCTGTGCCGGCATGACCCTGGCGCGCCTGGAGGGCCGGATCGCCATCGGCCGACTGTTGGCGCGCGTCCCGTCCTTCCACCGCCGCGGCCCCTTCAAACGCGGTGGCCGCGCCCGCTTCCGCGGCTTCCTGTCCTATCCCGTGACCTTCGGGGAAGAATGAGAAGTGCGACCCATATCGTTGTTTTTTCGTCATTCCCGCAAAGGCGGAAATCCATAGGGAGTCGCCGATACGCGCCGGGAGTCACCATGGATACCCGCCTTCGCGGGAATGACGGTCGAAAGAACCGACAAGCAAGCAGACAGGGAGGAACCCACCCATGATGCGACACACCCTGGCCCCGGCCCTCGCGTTCGCGGCGGCCGTCGGCCTGGCCCTCGGCGTCGCGGCGCCGGCCAAGGCCGCCGAGATCGAGCTCAAGCTCAGCCACTTCCTGCCGCCGGTGCACGGCATCCATACCGACTTCATCGAGCCCTGGGCGCGCGAGCTCGAGGCCTGCAGCGACGGCCGGGTCGCGGTCGAGATCTATCCGGGCGGCACGCAGCTCGGCAACGTCGCCAAGCAGCAGGAGCAGGTGCTGGCCGGGGTCGTCGACATCGCCCACGGCCTGACCGGCCTGCCGCGCGGCCGCTTCCCGCGCACCTCGGTGATCGACCTGCCGTTCCTGACCGAGAGCGCCGACGCCGCGACCCGCACGCTCTGGGCGCTCTATCCCGAGTACCTGGCCGAGGAGTACGAGGGCCTGAAGACACTGGCCCTGCACGCCCACAACGGCGGCCTGATCCACACCCGCGACAAGAAGGTCGAGACCATGGACGACCTCGCGGGCCTGCGCATCCGCACGCCCTCGCCGGCGATCTCGATGATGCTCGAGGCGCTGGGCGCGGTGCCCCAGGGCATGCCGCCGGGCCAGGTCTACGAGAACCTGCAGAAGGGCGTGATCGACGGCACGGTCTTTCCCTGGGACCCGGTCAAGTCGTTCCGCCTCGCCGAGGTGCTGAAGTACCACCTCGACGCCCGCGTCTACACCGTCTCCTTCTTCTTCGTGATGAACCAGCGCCGCTACGACTCGCTGCCCGACGAGGTGAAGGCCTGCGTCGACGAGCTGTCCGGCGACGCGCTGGTCGCGAAGTTCGGCGACTGGTGGGACGCCTGGGACGCCCCCGGCCTGGCCGCCGCCCAGGACCAGGGCAACGTCGTCACCACGCTGTCGGACGAGGAGCGTCGGCGCTGGCGCGAGGCGCTGCAGCCGATGATCGACGCCTACCTGACCCAGCTCGAGGACGAGGGCGTCGAGAACGCGCGCGAGATCTACACCAAGGCGCAGGAACACGCCGCGGAGTTCGAGAAGTAGCGGGGCCGAGGGCGCACGCCTTGGTTCGCCAGCGCCCAGGTCGGCGCCGCCACCTCCCTCGACCGGCTCGGGATGAAGCAGGCGTCGGCGCGGTCGTCTGCTTCGGCCCGAGCGCGCCGAGGGGCGTAGGAGCCCGATCCGGCACGCCGGGACCATGACATCGCCCCTGCCCCTGGCCCGCACGCTGGCCCGCTGGGTCGCGCTCGCCGGCATCGCCGCGCTGGCGGTGGCGACCGGCGTCACGCTGCTCGACATCGGGCTCTCGCTCGGCGGCGGCGCGGTCACCGGCGAGGTCGACCTGGTGCAGCTCGGCGTCATGGCCGCGGCCTGGCTGGCCATGCCGCTGGCCTTCCTCGACGACGCCCACGTCTCGGTCGATCTGCTGAGCGCCCGCCTGCCGGCGCGCATCGGACGGCTGCTCCAGGGGCTCGGCGGGCTGCTCTCGGTCGCGCTGATGGCGCTGATCCTGCGCTACGGCTGGGACACCGCGGCGCAGCAGCTGCAGTTCGGCGACGTCAGCCAGGAGCTCGGCATCCCGGTCGTCTGGTACTGGGCGCCGCTGCTCGCCGGCGCCGGGCTGTCGGTCCTGGCGGCGCTGCTCAAGGCGCTGGCCGACCTCGCTGCGGCGGCCCGTGGCACCGAGCCCGGGACGGGCCGGCGATGACGCCGCCGCTCCTCGGCCTCGCCGGCTTCGCCCTGACCCTGCTGCTGATCCTGCTGCGCGTGCCGGTCGCGGTCGCCATGGGGCTGACAGGCGTCGCCGGCTTCGCCCTGCTCAACGGCTGGTTCGGCGCCGCCTTCATCCTCGGCTCGGCGCCCTTCGAGAGCGTCTTTCCCTACGGCCTGTCGGTGGTGCCGCTGTTCGTCGCGATGGGCGTCTTCGCGGCGCGGGCCGGCCTCAGCCAGGCGCTCTACGGCGCGGTCAACGCCTTCGTCGGCCACTGGCGCGGCGGCCTCGCCATGGCGACGGTCGGCGCCTGCGCCTTCTTCGGCGCGATCTGCGGCTCCAGCCTGGCGACAGCGGCGACCATGGGCCAGGTCGCCCTGCCGGAGATGCGCCGCCACGGCTACGACGACCGCCTGGCCAGCGCCGCGATCGCCGCCGGCGGCACGCTGGGCGTGCTGATCCCGCCCTCGATCCTGCTGGTGCTCTACGGCCTGCTGACCGAGACCTCGATCGGCGCGCTGTTCGTCGGCGCGCTGATTCCCGGGCTGGTCTCGACCGCGCTCTACATGGCCGCGGTCTGGGTCCAGACCCGGCGCCATCCCGAGCTCGGCCCGGCCGGGCCGCGCTTCACCTGGGCCCAGCGCGGCCGCGCGCTGCTGCGGGTCTGGGAAGTCGCGCTGCTGTTCGCCCTGGTCATCGGCGGCATCTACTTCGGCCTGTTCTCGCCGACCGAGGCGGCCGCCGTCGGCGCCGGCGGCGCGGTGCTCTTCGCCCTGCTCGGACGCGGCGGCGAGGGGCGCGGCGGCCGCCGGGAGCTGCTCGGCGCGGCGCTGGAGACGGCGCGGACGACCGGCATGATCTTCCTGATCCTGATCGGCGCCGGACTGTTCAACTACTTCATCGAGACCTCGAACCTGCCGCAACTGCTGGTCGGCTGGGTCGAGGGCAGCGGCCTGCCGGTCTTCGCCGTGCTGCTGCTGGTGCTGCTGTTCTACCTGGTGCTCGGCTGCTTCATGGACGCGCTCTCCATGATCCTGCTGACCATCCCCTTCATCTTCCCGCTGGTCCAGGCGCTCGGGGTCGACCCCGTGTGGTTCGGCATCCTGGTCGTGACGGTCGCCGAGATCGGACTGATCACGCCGCCGGTCGGCATGAACCTCTTCGTCATCCAGGGCGTCGTGGCCGGCCTGCGGCAGGAGACCATCGTGCGCGGCATCCTGCCGTTCCTGCTCGCCGACCTGGTGCGCCTGGCCCTGCTGCTGGCGATTCCCTCTCTCGTGCTGTTCCTTCCCGGCCGGATGGGACCCTGAGGCGGCGGTCCTCAGCCGCGGCCGGCGGCCCGGCGGTGGATGCCGTCGGTGGCGAGATGGGCGCTGTCGAGCGAGCCGACCTGCCAGCCGGGCCAGTGGCTGAACCAGTCGCCGGCCAGGAACACGCGGCCGCCGAGCGGGTCGGCGTCGGCCATCGCCGCGAAGACCTCGGGCTGGGTCAGGAAGGTGTCGTCGGCCCAGCCGCCGACCTGGTAGGGCATGCGCGCCCAGGCGATGGAGACGCCGTTGCCGGCGAAGACCTCGTCGCGGAAGCCGGGATGCAGCTTCTCGCCGCCTTCCAGCGCCCGCTCCAGCCGCTCGGCCCGGCTCAGCCGGCCGAACTCCTCGGCATCGGCGTGGCGGTTGTAGGCGCCGGTCAGCACGCCGGTCGGGCCGTTGAAGCCGTAGGAGGGGTACCAGACCTGGCTGATGATGTCCTTGGTCCAGCTGATGCCGCCGTAGATCCGGTCGTCCTCCTCCCAGAAGCGCCGGCGCGCCTGCCAGCCGACCTTGCAGGCCGGGGTGAAGTCGACGCCGGCCAGCACCTGGCGCAGCGGCGGGCTCAGGAAATTGCCCTCGAGCCGGGCGATCAGCGTCGAGGCGAGCGTCGCGACGACGTAGTCGGCGGGCGGCCGCGGCCCGTCCGGCGTGACCACCGTTGCCTTGCCGCCCTCGAGCTCGATGGCCGTGACCGGCTGGCCGGTCAGCACCAGGTCGCCGAGCACCCGCTGGTCGCCGAGCGGCGCGCGGCGGAAGCCCTCGACGATCCTGTCCATGCCGCCGACCGGCTCCAGCAGCGTCGCCTGCCAGTCGTACTCCAGGTTGTTGAACATCTCGCCCGCCCAGAGGTCCGACTGCAGGATCTCCTCCAGGCTCAGGGTAGGCCAGGGCTGGCCGGGCTGGGCGACGGAGCCCGGCTCGATGCGGTAGCCGGCGCGCGGATAGCCGAGCGTCGCGGCCCCCTTGTAGACCAGCTCGGAGCCTTCGGCGCTGAGCTGGCCGAACTGCTGCAGCATGCCCAGGAAGGCCTCGGCCTCGGCCGGGTCGAGCACCCGGTCGAGCGCGCCCTGGTCGCGAACCTTGGCGAGCAGCTCGGCGAGGTGGCCGCGCAGGTCGTGCTTTAGGCGGCGCAGCTGCACCGGCCTGCCACCGTTCCAAGCGTCGTTCTGCACCAGGTTGGCGGCGTCGTAGAAGATGAAGGGCTGCAGCGGCACGCCGAGCTCGCGGCAGTAGTCGATGACCCGCGCGTGGTGCTGCGGAATCCGCCCGGGCCCCGCGTTCAGATAGTTGCCGGGATCGTCCGCCGGCACGTCGCCGACCGCCTCGAAGCGCATCGTCGTCGGGCTGTTCCAGTCCCACTCGCGGTAGCTGTCGCCCTGGCGCAGGGTCAGGCTGCGGCCGCCCACGCGGTCGGTCGCCTCCAGGATCTCGACCTCGGCGCCGGCGCGCACCAGGCGCAGCGCGGCGCACAGACCTGCGAGACCGGCGCCGATCACCACGACCCGCTTGCCGGCCAGGCTGCCGGCCGGCAGCGGTGCCGTCGTCTCGGCGCCCTGGGCGAGCGCCCGGCCGACGCCGAGCAGGCCCAACGCCCGCAGCCCCATGTAGGCGGCGCCGGCACCGCCGAGGGCGCTCAGTCCCCGCAGCAGCTGACGCCTCGTCACGCCCCGTCGCTTGCCCGCCGTCTGTCGGCCATCCGCCATCGCCCCCTCCCCCTTGCGCCGCGTCGCGGCCCGGTCGCTCGGCTGCCGAGCACACGCGCTGATTGTCCGGGAAGCATAGCCCGGAGCAGGCGCGACAGGCGAAGCCTAATTGTGCCGCCCCGCGCCGGGCGCCGATTATCGCGTCGCGAGAGACAGCACCGGCTCGCCCGAGACCGACCGGATCTGCAGCGTTGCCCGCGGGCCCTCGGCCTGCCAGTCGATCTCGATGAGCCCGAAGTTCGGCTCGCCGTAGGGCCCGGCCAGGCGGTTCGGGTTGGCCGGCCCACCGTCCCAGCCCTGATTGAGGCCCGAGGCGGTCAGCTCGGTGATCGTCACGCCGTCGCGGGTCAGGCGGCTGATCTCGCCCCAGTGACAGTCGCCGGAGATCGCGACGATCCGCTCGTTGCCGGTGTCGCGCAGCAGCCGGAACAGCCGGGCCCGCTCGCCCGGCCAGTTGGCCCAGCGTTCCCAGCCGTCGGGCCCGAAGGTGACCGGCAGCGAGCTGGCGAGGATGCGCAGATCGGCGGCCTCGCGGAGGCGCCGCTCGAGCCAGGCCCACTGCGCTTCGCCGAGCAGCACCTCGCCGCCGGCTTCGTAGGGGCCGCGGCCCTCGGCCCGGCGCAGCGCCTGGCGGGCGACCCCGACCGTCGGCGGCGGCCGCATGTTCCAGCGCAGGTCGAGCAGGATCACCTGGACCTGCCCCTGCGGACCGAGCCGTCGGGCCGAGTAGATGCCGTCGCGGCCGCGGCGCGGGTCGCCGGGGCCGCTGCCGAAGACCTCCAGGAAGACGCGCTTCGACATCGCCTTGGCGGCAAAGCCGGCGCCGGCGTCGTTGGCGCCGTAGTCGTGGTCGTCCCAGGTCGCCAGGATCTCGCTGCCTTCGCGCAGCTCGGCGAAGCCCGGCTCGGCGAAGAGCGCGGCATAGGCGGCGCGCAGCTCGGCCTCCTCCTCGGTGTCGGCATAGACGTTGTCGCCGAGGAACACGAAGGCGTCGGGCCGCGCCGCCGCGACCGCGCGCCAGACCGGCTGCGGGCGACGCTGGTTGGCGCAGGAGCCGAGTGCGATCCGCGTCGGGCGCGCAGCCTGCCGGGCGCGGGCCGCCCGGGCGCGGGCGGCCGGCAGCAGGGCGAGCGGCAGGCTCAGGCTCTGGCGTCGGGTCAGCATCGCTCCTCATCCTGCGGGCGCCATGTGACAGCCATGCGGTTGCCCGGCCTCACCGCCGGTGACAGGATGGCGCCCGTCGCCCGGCGAGCCAAGCGCCGGCAGCCATCACATGCAATGAGCTTTGGGAGACTCGCGAATGGACGTGCGCGCCGCCGTGGCCTGGGAAGCGGGCAAGCCGCTGTCGATCGAGACCGTGCAGCTGGAGGGCCCGAAGGCCGGCGAGGTGCTGGTCGAGGTCAAGGCGACGGGCATCTGCCACACCGACGCCTTCACGCTGTCGGGCGAGGATCCCGAGGGCCAGTTCCCGGCGATCCTCGGGCACGAGGGCGCCGGCGTCGTGGTCGACGTCGGACCGGAGGTCAAGTCGCTGAAGAAGGGCGACCACGTGATCCCGCTCTACACCCCCGAGTGCCGCGAGTGCGAGTACTGCCTCAATCCCAAGACCAACCTCTGCCAGGCGATCCGCACGACCCAGGGCCAGGGCGTCATGCCCGACGGCACCAGCCGCTTCTCGATCGGCGGCAAGCCGATCCTGCACTACATGGGCTGCTCGACCTTCTCGAACTACACCGTGCTGCCGGAGATCGCGCTGGCCAAGATCCGCGAGGACGCGCCCTTCGACAAGGTCTGCTACATCGGCTGCGGCGTGACCACCGGCGTCGGCGCCGTGGTCAACACGGCCAAGGTCGAGCCGGGCAGCAACGTCGTCGTCTTCGGCCTCGGCGGCATCGGCCTGAACGTCATCCAGGGCGCGCGCATGGTCGGCGCCAACCGCATCGTCGGCGTCGACATCAACCCGGCGCGCAAGGCGCTGGCCGAGCAGTTCGGCATGACCGACTTCGTCAATCCCAAGGAGGTCGAGGGCGACCTGGTCGCGCACCTGGTCGAGCTGACCGGCGGCGGCGCCGACTACTCCTTCGAGTGCATCGGCAACGTCAAGACCATGCGGCAGGCCCTGGAGTGCTGCCACAAGGGCTGGGGCACCTCGATCATCATCGGCGTCGCCGGCGCCGGCCAGGAGATCTCGACCCGGCCCTTCCAGCTGGTCACCGGGCGCAACTGGCGCGGCACCGCCTTCGGCGGCGCGCGCGGCCGCAGCGACGTGCCGAAGATCGTCGACTGGTACATGGACGGCAAGCTGAACATCGACGACCTGATCACCCACACGATGCCGCTGGAGAAGATCAACGACGCCTTCGACCTGATGCACGAGGGCAAGTCGATCCGCAGCGTGGTGGTCTATTGATGTCGCTCGAGACGGTCTCGCAGAACCGCTGCTTCGGCGGCGTCCAGGGCGTCTACCGGCACGACAGCCGGGCCTGCAACGGCCCGATGAAGCTGGCGGTCTACCTGCCGCCGCAGGCCGAGCGGGCCAGGGACGAGGGCCGCCTGCTGCCGGTCGTGACCTTCCTGTCCGGCCTGACCTGCACCGAGGAGAACTTCACCGTGAAGGCCGGCGCGCAGCGCGTCGCCGCCGAGCTCGGGCTGATCCTGGTCGCCCCCGACACCAGCCCGCGCGGCCAGGAGATCCCGGGCGAGGACGAGAGCTACGACTTCGGCACCGGCGCCGGCTTCTACCTCGACGCCACCCGGGCGCCCTGGTCGAAAGCCTACAACATGTTCTCCTACGTGACCCAGGAGCTGCAGGCCCTGGTCGCCGAGAACTTTCCGGTCGATCCCCGGCGCCAGGGCATCATGGGCCACTCGATGGGCGGCCACGGCGCCCTGACCATCCACCTGAAGAAGCCGGAGACCTACCGCTCCTGCTCGGCCTTCGCGCCGATCGTGGCGCCGATGCAGGTGCCCTGGGGCGAGAAGGCCTTCACCGGCTACCTCGGCGAGGACCGCGCCGCCTGGCGGCCCTACGACGCCACCGAGCTGGTCCAGGCCCATCCCTCGGCGGCGACGATCCTGATCGACCAGGGCGAGGCCGACAACTTCCTGGCCGAGCAGCTCCGCCCCGAGCTCTTCGCCGAGGCCGCGCGCAAGGCGGGCCAGCCCTTCGAGCTGCGCCTGCAGCCGGGCTACGACCATTCCTACTTCTTCATCGCCAGCTTCATCGAGGACCACCTGCGCCACCACGCGCAGGCGCTGGGGTAGGCCCATACCTCTCCCTCCGGGCTAGCAGATTCACACATCAGAGCATCGGGCGAGGAGTTCAGCGCCTTGCTTGGCAGCCTGGAAGTGGATCCAGCCGTTGAGCATGACGACCGGTCCTGGCTTTCCGTAGTAGCCGGTCCATCCTCCGAGGCGCGCGCAGACCCAGGCGGCATAGGCGAGGGAGCCCTTTGGATGAGGGTTCTTCTGCCGCGCCGTCTTGCCTTCGAGCTTGGCACAGAAGGCTTCCAGGAGCGGCCTGTCGTCAGGCTCGAACGCGTCTTCGAGTGGCCTGAGGAGGGCGGCGCCCATGCCTTGAGCGCCGTCGCGGGCGTGGACCAGTTGCTGGATGGTCACGGCTGCGACCAGCGCGGCCATGACCAGGCGGCAGCGCGGCGCCTGCTCGCCGATGCGCAATCCCTCGATGTCGAAGCCCTGGGTCTTGAGCGTACGGAACAGCTGCTCGATAGCCCAGCGGCGGCGGTAGAGATCGACGACGGCGAGGGCTTGCTCGGCATCGGCGACCGGGTAAGTGGTGAGCAGGCGCCAGTGGATGATCGGTTCGTCCGGGGGCGGGTTCGTCTCGCGCACGTCGACCAGCCACAGGGCGACCTCCTCAGGCTGGTCCTGGCGCCGGCCATAGCTTGGCCGCGCCAAGCTGACCGCGCCGAAGCGCAGGGCCAGCATGGTCTTGCGCGCCTTGCGGCCCGGCCTCGCCGGCACCTGCAGGTCGGTGCAGCCGGCCTCGGGCAGGCCGTCGGCATGAGAGAACAGGCGGCCGCTATCGCCCAGGCTGCGGTCCTGGGCGGCGCGCACCACCAGATCCGTCGCCTCGGGCCGGCAGGCGAAGGCCTCGAAGATGTCGCTCTCACGATCGGCGATCACCGTGACCCGCGAGGCCGTGGCGCAGACCTCGGCGGCTCGATTGGCCCCGGTCAGCCAGCGCTGGCTTTCCTTCTCGGCAACCGGACGATCGCGCCGCGTCGCCTTGCGTCCCTGCTCACGGGCCAGGAACTCGGCGTGGACCAGCCCAAGGACCGCCCCGTCCTCGGCGTCGACGGCCAGCACGACATGCGCATAGAGACCGCCGCCGCCGCTCGACTTGAC